>JANPCX010000077.1:0-15788 GCA_031431125.1 Burkholderiales bacterium | reverse complement strand
CTCGTAAACCTCTTCAAATCTCATGATCCGGCTTCCTTGCATCAAGTGCGCCCGGCTCAGTTGTGGTGCGAACATCGCACCTCCCCTAAACCGGACAGATTACTTGCTACAGCTCCGGACAGATCATTTGCTCTCTACAGGTCAGTGAAAAATAGGAGAGCGGTGTTTCACTGTAAGACAATTTACTCGCTGCGTGGAAGTGGTCTGCGGTTTCATTGGACGTCAAGTTGGCGGATATCCCTGCCAGCCACTTCGGGCCAACTTCTCAATGTGGTGCACCAGGCAGTACAAATGCCACTGATCGAAGCGGGATGGGCGGAGTCTGCGGTTCGGCGTGGTCTCCCAGAACCCAACACCCTCACCTTGCTAGGCCTCGGCCTGGGCCTGGGCCTCGCAGGACTCGAATTCTCGTACCGCAAGCCGCGGGGGATTCAGCGCCTCCCCATTGCGCAACAGCGCGGCCCACGGATCACCTTCAGTTAGCATTGCAACGTTGCCTCACGCAACAACGTCGCTCGGACGGTTCCGGGCGCTTACGTGAAAGTCATCCACATGTCCTCTTCAGGCCAGCGCCGTTTTGCGCGCATTGATCGTCTCCCCCCTTACGTCTTCAACATCACCGCCGAGTTGCGGGCCGCGGCGCGGCGTCGTGGTGAAGACATCATTGACATGAGCATGGGCAACCCCGATGGAGCCACGCCGCCGCACATCGTTGCCAAACTCACCGAAGCAGCGCAGCGGCCCGACACCCACGGCTACTCGGCCAGCAAGGGCATACCGCGGTTGCGCCGTGCCATCTCGCATTGGTACCGCGACCGTTACCAGGTGGAAATTGACCCCGACAAAGAAGCCATCGTGACGATAGGCTCCAAAGAAGGCCTGGCCCATTTGATGTTGGCCACCTTGGACCGCGGCGACACGGTGCTGGTGCCTGACCCCAGTTACCCGATTCACATCTACGGCGCGGTGATTGCCGGTGCCGACATTCGCAGCGTGCCGAATGTGCCTGGCGTGGACTTTTTTGCCGAGCTGGAACGCACCATACGCGGCAGCTACCCCAAGCCGAAGATGATGGTGTTTGGTTTTCCCAGCAACCCCACAGCGCAATGTGTGGAGCTTGATTTTTTCGAGCGTGTGATCGCCCTGGCCCGCAAGCACGATATTTTTGTGGTGCACGACCTGGCCTATGCCGACATCGTGTTCGACGGTTGGAAAGCACCGAGCATCATGCAAGTGGCGGGTGCCAAGGACATCGCGGTGGAGTTTTTCACGCTGTCCAAGAGCTACAACATGGCGGGCTGGCGCGTCGGTTTCATGGTGGGCAATACCGACCTGGTGGCGGCTTTGGCGCGCATCAAGAGTTACCACGACTACGGCACCTTCACGCCGCTGCAAATTGCGGCCATTGCGGCGCTGGAAGGCGACCAACAATGCGTGAAAGACATCACCGCCATCTACCAAAAGCGGCGTGACGTGCTCTACAAAGGCTTGATTGAAGCCGGCTGGGCGGTGGAGTTGCCCAAGGCGTCGATGTACATCTGGGCGCGCATTCCCGAGCTCTACCGCGCGGCGGGTTCGCTGGAATTTGCCAAGCAGTTGTTGGCCCGCGCCAAGGTGTCGGTCTCGCCCGGCATTGGCTTTGGCGACCATGGCGACGACCATGTGCGATTCGCTTTGATCGAAAACGAGAGCCGCATCCGGCAGGCGGTGCGGGGCATCAAGGCCATGTTCCGGGAGGATGGTTTGGCGCCGTCTTGAGGCCGCTTGGGTGCGGGCGAGTGATTGAGTGTGATGTCTGATGCGCCCCCTGTGAAGAAACACGTCATTCCCGCGAAAGCGGGAATCCAGTGGGCTGAGGTGAGCGATAGGTCTGGGAAAATTTGCCTCCGTGCATCGCCTGGATTCCCGCCTTCGCGGGAATGACGCTGGGAGACAGTTTCGGCCCAACAGTTCGAATCGCACTCGTGTGCGCGCTCGTGTGCGGGCCGACTGGTTCAGACAAGGGCACAATCGCAGCTTTTGTTTGCGTCCCCTTGTGCCATGTCCTCTGCCATTTCTGCTCCTGTTTCCCCTCCCGAAGTTGCTGTGTCTGCTGCGCCGCAGACGGAGTCGCATTTGGAGTCTGATGCACCGTCCCTGGAGGGCGATACGGCTGTCGAAGCTCCCACAGAAGCGGAGGGGGTTGAAGCAGGTGCTGCGCCTGGGACACAAGCGCCAGCCATGTCGCCGGCCCAGTGCGGTGAGCGGCTTAAAGCGCTTTTCCCCGCTTTGTTTACGGGCGCTGTGAAGCCGCTGAAGCTGCGTATACAGGTGGATATTCAAGAACGTGCGCCAGGCGTGTTCAGCAAACAAGTGCTGTCGGCATTTTTTCGCCGCCACACTGGCAGCACGTCGTATTTGATCGCTGTCAGCAGAGCGCCGCACCGGGTGGATTTGGATGGGCAGCCCGCTGGCGAAGTCAGTGGTGAACACAAACAAGCGGCGCTTGAAGAGCTGGCCCGTCGGCGCACCAACAACGAGGCAAGGCGCGAGCAAGAAGAACAAGGGCGGCTCAAACGCGCGTCCTTGCTGCGGAATTTTCAGAACACCACGCTGACCCGCGCCAACTTCTGCGCCCTGAACGGTTTGGCCGAAGAAGCGCTGGACGCGGTGTTGGCCCAAGCGGAACAAGAGGCTAAAGAGGCTGCCATGCGCCCCGCACCTGATCCACGCGGCCCGCGAGGTCGTGAGTTCAATGGCCAGCCGCGCCGCGGTGCACCACCCGCTGGGAACCGACCTGGCCGACGCTGAAGCCTGCCGCAGCCCGTTACTGAAAATGCGCCAGCATGCGCTCCAGCGCCATGGTGAAGGGCGCTTCCATCACCGGCAGGGTGAGCAGCAAGCCGATCAAACCCAGTGACACGGTGACCGGGAAACCTATCGCGTAAATGTTCATTTGCGGCGCCACCCGCGAGATGATGCCCAGCACCAGGTTGGCGAAGAGCAGCATGGCAATCATGGGCAGTGCAATCCACAGCCCCAAGGAAAAAATCTCGCTGCCCCAGGTTTGTGGCTGCACGGCACGCAAGAAGGCGAGGGGTTCGGCGGACACTGGGAAGGAATGAAAACTCTGCACCACGGCCGCAATCAGCATCAAGTGGCCACCCAGCACCATGAAGAGCCAGCTGACCGTGACGCCAAAAAAGCGGCTGACAGCCGTGGCTTGACCGCCGGTGGCGGGGTCAAAAAACCCGGCGAAGTTCAAGCCCATTTGCAGGCCCACAATTTCTCCCGCGAACTCCACTGCGGCAAAGACGATGCGCACCGCGAAGCCCAAAGAAAAACCAATCAGCAGTTGCTGCACCACCAGCAAAAACGCGGTGCTGCTGTCCAGCGCCACCACGGGCATGGGCGGCAAACTGACTTGAGCGCACAGCACGATGAGGGCAGAAAGCGCAATGCGCAGCCGCACCGGGACGGCGCGTTGTGACAACACAGGCATGGCGCCGAAGAGGGCCAGCACACGCAAGAAGGGCCATAGGAGGGGGCTGACCCAGGCCAGGAGATCGGCTTCGGTGAAGGTCAGCATGGGGATGACCTTTCAAACTCTTGCCCTTTTTGTTTGCTTGCTGATGCTGGGTCGTTCCTCTTTGCACCACGCCGGGTGTTCGGCCCGGCGGCCGAGTAACTTTCTTTGCTGGTGCAAAGAAAGTCACCAAAGAAACACCTGAACACCAGCCTATTTGGGGAGGGGTAGCTTGGTGCTGGAGTACAGACGTGGGGTCTGGCTTCGGCCAGTGGCCACTGGCATTCTTGCCGAGTTTTCGTCTCGTCTCTTCGAGACCTCACCTTACGCTTGGTGTGCACTCCTGTCTTTGTCATTCCCGCGAAGGCGGGAATCCAGGGGATGTGCCGCGTGGCATCCAGTTCATCATTTGCCGACACCGCCTGGATTCCCGCCTTCGCGGGAATGACGGCGGTGGTGGGCAGAGGGCAAGGGAAGAACAAGCCTTTAACGTCGCCGTGAACGTTTTTTGCCACAGACTGAACCACACGTCGTAACGGGGTCCAGTGCTTGAGCCAACACCGCTCAAATTGGCTGGTGTTAGGTGTTTCTTTGCTTACTTTCTTTGCACCAGCAAAGAAAGTGAGGCCCCATGCCGGGGGGCATTCCCGGCGCGGTATACCGCGCACAGGCAAACCCAAGCGAAGGCAAGAAGAAAAAAGAGCGTACCAAGCTGCGCTCATCAGCGCCCCTAGCCCACTACGGTGGGAATCGCCTGCAAGGTACGCTGCAAGTACTCGACCAAAGTATTGAGCATCCACGGCCCCGCCAAAGCCAGCACGGCCACGGCTGCAACTATTTTCGGCACGAAGGACAAAGTGGCTTCGTTGATTTGTGTGGCTGCTTGAAAAATGCTCACCACCAAACCCACCACCAGCACCGTGAGCAACACCGGGGCGGAAATCATCAGCAGCATGTAAAGGGCTTGTTGCCCTATCGTGAGGACGCCTTGTGCATTCATGTTGCAAAACTCGCAGCGAGTGAACCAATCAACAAATTCCAGCCATCGGCCAGAACAAAGAGCATCAGCTTGAAGGGCAGGGCCACGAGCACGGGGCTGAGCATCATCATGCCCAGGCTCATCAACACGCTGGCGACGATCATGTCAATGATCAAAAAAGGAATGAAGATCAAAAAGCCGATCTGAAACGCACTCTTGAGTTCACTCGTCACAAAGGCGGGCACCAGCACTTTGAAGGGCACTTCGGCGGCAGGCACCTTGTTGTCGACCTTGGCCAGTTTGGAGAACAAGGCCAGGTCGGCTTGGCGTGTTTGTTTGAGCATGAACTCGCGCATGGGGATTTCCCCGCGCTTGAGGGCGGTATCAAACGAAATCTTGTTGGCGCTGTAGGGCTCGTAGGCGTCGGCATACACCTTGTCGAGCGTCGGCCCCATCACAAAAAAAGTAAGGAAGAGGCTCAGGCCCACGATCACTTGGTTGGGTGGTGCAGCTTGTGTGCCCAGCGCTTGGCGCAGCAAACTCAGCACGATGACGATGCGGGTGAAACTGGTCATCATCAGCAACACCGCAGGCAAAAAGCTCAGAGCCGTGAAGAAGAGCAGGGTTTGGATGGGCACGGAATAGCTGGTTCCTCCACTGCCTTGTGCCACCATCAAGGGCAAGCTGGCACCACCCGCGCTGGTGGCGGCACCACTGGCTTGTGCCCAGACCCACAGCGGTGATGCGGTGAGCAGCAGGCACAACAGGCTTTTGATGATGGATTTCGCGCTTGGCGTCATGGCGTGAATCTCAGCGTTTCCCGCGTAAATTGCCCAGCACTTCAGAGAACGAAGCCACCGCTGTGGTTGGGGTGGTGGGCACGATGGCATCGTCTTGCGGTTCCATGGTGTGCAGAGTGCTGATGTGTTGCGGTGTGATGCCCAGCACCAGCCAACGGCGCGCCTCGCCTTGGCCCACTTCCACCGTCACGATGCGTTGTCCCGGTGACAGGGGCAAGATGGAAACGGTGCGCATCAAGTGGTTGGTGCGGTTGTTTCCCATGGGGGTGCGTTTGAGCAACCACAAGGTGATGGGAATCAGGGCGACGATGGCCAAAAACCACAGCACCGAGCTCATACCGATGGGAGTTGCGTTCATAGAAAAAATTCCAAGTAGTCGCTCACGCCGAGCGGCTCAATCGTCTCATGCGCTCTGAAGGGGTCACGATGTCGGTCAGGCGAATACCGAATTTTTCGTTCACCACCACCACCTCACCTTGTGCGATGAGGTAACCGTTCACCAGCACGTCCATGGGCTCGCCCGCCATGGCTTCGAGTTCCACGACCGAGCCTTGGGCCAGCTGCAGAATGTGTTTGATGGGAATGCGCGTGCGTCCGAGCTCCACCGTGAGTTGCACGGGGATGTCCAGGATCATGTTGATGTCGTTGCCTGCGACGGCGGGGACATCTTCTGAGAAATTGGTGAACGATGCAGGCGTGGCGGTATCCGCACCGAGTGCCGCGATGGCGTTGTCCGTCGTCGTTTCCGGCTTGGCTTCAGACAGCGCCGCCGCCCATTCAGCGGCCATCGCGTCTTCTTCGGACATGGAGGCTTCGTTTTCGTCAGACATTGGGTTCTCCTAACCATCCTGTGTGTGAAGTGGTCAACAGTTCGTCGACCTTGAGCGCATAACGGCCGTTGGCGGTGCCGTAGTGGCAAGCCAGAATGGGGACTCCCGCGATCTTGGCCACGACGTCGGGTTTCAAATCCAGTTCAATGAAGTCGCCGACCTTGAACGCGAGCAGTTGTTCGATGGTGGCTGGCGCTTGTGCCAATTCAGCGACCAAGTCCACATTGGCGGACTGAATTTGGTCTTTCAGCAGATTGACCCAGCGCCGGTCTGGCTCGTTGGCATCACCCTGCACGGAGGAATACAGCACGTCACGAATTGGTTCCAGCGTGGAGTAAGGAATGCAAAAGTGAATGGTGCCGGATGCAGCACCGATTTCCAGTGCGAAAGACGTTGTCACCATCACCTCGCTGGGCGTGGCGATATTGGCAAATTGGGGCTGCATTTCTGAGCGCTGGTACTCCAGCTCCACGGGGTACACGCCTTGCCAGGATTTTTTGTACTCGGCGGCGATGACGTCCACCAAGCGTGTGATGATGCGATGCTCTGTGGGAGAGAAATCTCGGCCTTCAATTCGAGTATGGAATTTGCCCGCGCCTCCAAACAAGGCGTCGATGATGGCGAACACCAGTGTGGGGTCGCAGACGATCAAACCGGAGCCGCGCAATGGGCGCACGCTGACAATGTTGAAGTTGGTCGGTACCACGATCTCCCGCAAAAACGCGCTGTATTTTTGGACTTTGATCCCGCCAATGGAGACTTCCGGACTTTTGCGTATGAAATTGAACAGGCCAATGCGGATGTTGCGCGCGAACCTTTCGTTGATGATTTCCATCGTGGGCATTCGTCCACGAACAATGCGCTCCTGGCTGGAGATGTCGTACTCGCGTACGCTTCCAGTTTGAATCTCTTCTTGTTCAAGCTTTTGGCTCTCACCGGTGATGCCTTGCAGCAGCGCATCAACTTCGTCTTGCGACAGAATTTGCTGGTTCATGCGGAGTCCTGCTCTGGCGTTGGGGTGTTGTGCGTTCGAACGATGAAGCAGGCCGAGTTCATGGCTTACTGGATGATGAAGTTGGCAAAGTGAACTTGTTGGATCGGGTTCGCCACAGGTTCTGCGGCCGGTTTGGCTTTCTTGCCTTTGTCGTCACCCTCGTCCTTGTCCGCTTCTGCTGGTTTGGTCTTCGTGGGGGCGGCATCGGTGACGTAAATGCCCATCGGACGAGCGGCTTCACGCAAGATCTCTTCCGCCAACGCTTGTTTCCCAGTGCGCTCCAACAACTCGTGCGATGTTTTGTGGGCCAGCACCATCAGAATGCTGTTGCGAATGGCGGGCATGAAGGCCTTCATTTTTTCGGCGAACTTGGCGTCTTCGACTTGCAGGGTGACTGCAATTTGGGCGTAGCGGTCAGACTCCTTGTCCGCCAAATTCACCGTGAACGGCTCCAGTGGAACGAAGACGGGCGGGTGGTTCAGGTCCACCTTGGGGTGGGCTGAAACCTCGGCCTGGTCTGCGCCTTCCGCTTCAGCCAGTTCTGCCGCAGCGGCTGCTTTCTTCTTGAAGTAAAAGGCCGCGCCACCACCGGCAACTGCCAGCACCAGCACCACGGCAGCCAAGATAACGATGAGTTTTTTCTTGCCCTTCTTGACGGGCGCTGCCGCCTCGGCAGAGGCCGCTTCTGGGGCTGCGGGAGGGGCGGCTGCGGCTTTGGTGGCCATGTTCAATCCTTCAAGCGGTTGCGTCGGCGGTGGCCTAGAGGAGGGCGACAACCTCCAATCTGGCGCCCACCCGGGGTCTCATGCGTCCCATTGTGAAAGAGTGGACCGCAGACGAATGCGATGAATAACGGGGGGTTTCTGGGTCAGACCTGGGCGGTGTGCTGGCCGACCTCATGCTGCAAACGGCCGGTGAAACCAGCACGAAGGGGCATCAGACGTACACGTCCACCCCACCCAGGGCCACACGGCGTGTGCTGGCTGGCAAGCGCGAAACGGCATCGGCGGCGTCCTCGCCGGGTGCCTGCTTACCTCTGCCGCCAGCGCGGCTGGTCTCTTGTTGGTTTTCACGGCCATGGGCGTGTTGGGATACGCCACCGCCACTGAGTGTCAAACCGGCGTCGCGCAGGGCGCTGGCCAGCTCGGGCAGGCTGGCTTCGATGTACTGCCGCGTCTGCGCAGAATCCGCACCGAAGTCCACACGGGCTTGTGTGCCGTCCAAGGTGATCTGGACGGAGACCGGGCCCATCTCCGCGGGGTTCAGGTGCAACTCGGCGCTTTGCACCCCGTCTTTGGCCAAGAGGCTGATTTGACTGCCCAAGAGTTCACGGAATTCGGGTGACTGAACCGGCGTCGGCAGGTTCACGCTCACCGTCGCGATGTCGGCAACGCCACTGTTGCCGGGGCCGAGGGCGAACGGCTGGGGCGTGTTGTTGGTTTCAGCCACGTTGCTGGCGGGAGCCAGTTTGGGCAGCGGACCTGGCAGTGCGTTCGAGATGTCGGCTGCCGAGCCTGCCAGGGTCCGGGTCCATCCTTCCAATCCCATGGCACCGAGGTGAGGTGTGCTGCCCATGCTCAGGGGGTCGGGGCGGTGGGGTTCCGTTTTTTGCGGGGCGTCGAGGTTGGCGGTTCGGGATGCGGATGTCGCCAGCAGGCCGCTTGCCAGCGGCAGCTTGCCCGTCAACCCCGCTCGCGCGCCAGGTGTTTTGTCGACCCAGGGCTGCCCCATGCTGGCAGCAGAACTGTCGGCCGCAGTTTTGATGGTGCTGAACGTGTGCAGGATCCCGGTTTGCTCGGCGGTGTCCCCCGGTTGTTCGTCCGAGCCGGGGAGTTCTTGCGCCTCTGGGGCAACCGCGGTCGTGATGGACACCAACGCAGGTTGGGCGGCTTGGTTGCTGATCCATTGCAACAGGGCCAAGGGGTTGAAAGCGGACTCGCCTGGGGTTTTGGCATTCGTCTGTTCGTCAACCGCTGCACTGTCTTCTTGCGCGACGTTCTGCGCTGCAGGGCCAGTGTCCCGCACCTGGTCTTGTGAGGGGACTTTGCTGCTGGGCGGCGTGGCCGCGCGGTTCATGGACTGCTTGGCCTCGCGCTGCGCGTTCAAGCGGTTGCGCTCTGCTTGCCTGTCCACAGGGCGTTCAGGCCTGGACACACGGCTCAGGTCTTGTGTTTTTTCGACAGGCGCGGCGCTTTCGTGGCCTGCACTTTCTTTGGCTGCGCTCGGATGGTTTTTGGGGGCGGGACTGTGTTGCTGGCCTTCGTGATGCGACTCCAACAGTGCCGAGAAAGGCGTGGTGGTCGAATTCGACGTTGGGGCGACTGCCGCATTGGCCGGCGCGATCACGGTGGCTTGTGGCGAAGACGAAGACGGTTTGGCGAGTTGCATCACGGTAGACCTCAAATATTCATCGGAAAGGGATTTTTTTGTACATCAAGATGTTGCTGACGCCCCGTGTCCATGGTTGTTGTTCCAGCTGACACGGCTGGCAAATTCGTCGGTTGTTTTTTGTTCGCGCCTGTCGGTGCTGAGCTGAATTTCGTGCACGCGGCGTTCGATCAGTTTGCGCACCGAGGCGACACGAATCTCTTGCTCCATCCACAGTGCGCGGCCTTTTTCGGCTTGGTTTTGGGCCTGTTGAACCGCGTGGCGCTGGAAGTCCACTGCCTGCGTGAGGCGTTCATTGAAATTTTGGTAGCAGTTCACCAAGGGCATGGCGCCTTCTTTGGAAAACTGGGTGGCCCAGCGCTGTTCGTAGTCACGGCGGTAGTGCACCAGCTGGTCGGCTTGCCCTTGGGCTGCTTGGAAGGCTGCTTCCAGGCGCTGGTGTTGCTGCAAGGCTTCGTCGCGCTCTTTCTCGGTTTGGGCTAGCAAGGCCATCAGGGGGGCGAGGGTGTTGTTCATGACAGTACCTTGGTTACAGCGACATCACGGTGCGCAAACGTTTGACGCTTTGCTCCATGCTCGCGGGCTGGTGCATGTCTTGTTGCAGCAGCTGGTTCATGGGGTCGTGCAGTCGCACCGCTGCGTCCAAGTCCACATCGTGACCGGGTGAATAGGCACCGAGCTGAATCAAGTCGCGCGCCTTTTGATGTTTGGCGTGCATTTGCCGGAAACGGCGTGCGGCATCGATGTGCTGCGCATCGGCCACATTGGTCATGACACGGGAGATGGAACGCTCCACATCGATCGCCGGGTAGTGGCCGCTCTCGGCCAGTTCGCGTGACAGCACGATGTGGCCGTCCAAGATGCCGCGTGCCGCATCCGCAATCGGGTCTTGTTGATCATCACCTTCGGACAGCACTGTGTAGAAGGCGGTGATCGAGCCACCGCCGGAGCTGCCATTGCCGCTGCGCTCAACGAGTTGCGGTAGTTTTGCAAAACAGCTGGGTGGGTAGCCCTTGGTGGCCGGTGGCTCACCAATGGCCAGCGCGATTTCCCGCTGGGCCATGGCGTAGCGGGTGAGCGAGTCCATTAACAGCAGCACATGTGCGCCTCGGTCGCGGAAATGCTCGGCAATGGCAGTGGCGTAGTTGGCGCCTTGCATGCGGGTCAGGGGTGGTGCGTCGGCAGGGGCAGCGACCACCACGGCGCGGCGCAGGCCTTCTTCGCCCAAGATGTCTTCAATGAACTCTTTCACCTCGCGGCCACGTTCGCCAATCAGGCCCACCACGATCACATCGGCCTCGGTGTATCGGGCCATCATGCCCAGCAGCACCGACTTACCGACGCCAGTGCCTGCAAACAAACCAATGCGCTGGCCGCGGCCCACGGTGAGCAAGGCGTTGATGGCGCGAACCCCGGTGTCCAAGGGACGGCGAACGGGGTCGCGGTCCATGGCATTGATCGGGCGGCGAATGAGGGGTTCGTTGTGGACGAAATCGAGAGGACCTTTGCGGTCCATGGGCTGACCGTGGGAGTCCACGACGCGGCCGAGCAAACCATCGCCCACAGGCAAGTGCAAGGTGCGGTCTTCGCCGCGGCGCCAGGGGTGTTGAACCGCGCCGAGTTTCATGGGCACCACCGGAGTCGGGCGTGGGATCACCCGCGCGCCGCTGGACAGGCCGTGGACTTCGCCAGTGGGCATCAAATAAGCACGATCACCAGAGAACCCCACCACTTCGGCCAATACCGGCGGCTGGTCGGGCTGTTGGCGGCCTGTTTTATGAATCTCGCAGACCGAGCCGACAGGAACACGAATGCCTGCCGCCTCCAGCACCAAGCCTGCCACCCGCACCAAGAGGCCATACGATTCCAGTGATACGGGTTCGGCCGAGAAGGCTTGCATATCGACCAAGTAACGCTGCCACTTGTCGGTGGTCGCCAGCGCCTGGGCTTCGAGAGGGGACGAGATCATGTGCGGTCCTCTTCCGTCTGTTCAATTTGTTCGGCTGGCAGCGCCCTTGCGGGTCGCACATCGGCGTCCTTGGCGTCCTCCCAAGGTTGATCGCAGCCCACAGCCGCGGCGGCGCGGCGCCAGCGTGCTTGCATGCTGGCATCCATCACGCCAATGTCAGACTCGACCAAACAGCCACCAGGCGACACCGTGGCATCGCTCACCACACGGCCACCCCGTGCAGCGAGCACCTCGGCCGCACCTTGGGTGACGAAGTCGATGTCGTGCGGATGCACACGCACAGTGATGTGTTTGGCGCTGAGCAGCAGGGCTTCAAGTGCTTCATTGGCGACGGCGGCCACGAGCTCGGGCCGGGTATTCAACTCCGCACGGACCATTTGTTTGGCCAATTGGGTGGCCGTCACCGCCAAGGCACGTGCCATGTCTTGCTGCAAATCGTCCATTTGCCCCGACAGCGACTGGGTGATGGCGCTGAACTGCACATTCAACTGGTTGGCATAACTTTGTTTGAATGCGTCGAGTGCGGCCATGCCGTCGCGGTAACCGTCTTGGTAGCCCTGCTGGCGCGTGGCGTGCAGCTTGGCGGACAGCATCTCTGCTGGCGTGGCTTTCGGTGCCTCGGGTTCTGGCGGACGGTGCATGCCAGCAACCTCGTGAGCAGGCGCGCCAGACAGCTCATCGGGGTTCCAAGCGGAAAACGTATTGAGCTCTTCGCGTGGAATGAAACGGCCATACACCGACGGCTTGGCACCCGTGGGAGGCGGCACGTTGAGGATGGAGGGCTTTTTAGAGGAAGTCATCGTCGGCACCGCCACTCAGCACAATTTGTCCTTCGTCGGCCAGACGCCGCACGATCTTGAGCATTTCTTTCTGCTCGGCTTCCACCTCGGAAACACGCACGGGGCCGCGCGACTCCAGGTCCTCGCGCAGAGTTTCTGCGGCGCGGGTTGACATGTTGCGGAAGATGCGCTCGCGCATCTCCGGCGTGGCCCCCTTGAGCGCAATGACCAAGGACTCGCTTTGCACTTCTTTGAGCAAAGCCTGAATGCCACGGTCGTCGATCTTCTCCAGATCGTCGAAGGTGAACATGTTGTCCATGATCCCTTGCGCCAGCTCGTTGTCGGCTTCGCGGATGTAGTCCAGCACCGCTGTTTCCACGCTGGAACCCATCATGTTGATGACCTCGGCGGCGGCTTTGACTCCGCCGAGCGAGGCCTTGCGCATGTTGTCACCGCCAGCCAGAACCTTGCTCATCACCTCATTGAGGTCTTTCAAGGCGGAGGGTTGAATACCATCCAAGGTGGCAATGCGAATCAGTACCTCGTTGCGTTGTCGGTCGGAGAAGCACTTGAGCACACCGGCGACTTGTTCGTAGTCCAAGTGGACCAGAATGGCCGCCACGATTTGCGGGTGTTCATTGCGCATCAGCTCGGCCACCGACGTTGCATCCATCCACTTCAGGCTTTCAATGCCCGAGATGTCGCTGCCTTGCAAAATGCGGTCGATCAAGAGGTTGGCTTTGTCGTCGCCCAAGGCTTTGCGCAACACGGCTTTTACATACTCATCGGTATCGGCTACCAACATGCTTTGGTCAGCGGCCACCGCTGTGAATCGGCTCAGGACGGCATCAAATCGCTCGCGCGGAACGCTTTTCATCCTGGCGATGGTCTCGCCCAGGGCTTGTACCTCTTTGGGCGCCAGGTGTTTGAAAACCTCGGACGCTTCTTCCTCGCCCAAGGACATCAAAAAAATGGCGGCGTCTTCTACGCCTTTGCTGTCGGTGGTGGCCATGTTGGTTGCGTCAGGATGTCTTTTCAGTTAAGCGGCTTCGCCGCTGACCCACCCGCGCACAATGCCGGCCACAGCGGCGGGGTTGTCTTTGGCCAGCAGGCGTGCTTGTTCCAGCTGGGCGTTGGCTTTCGGTGCTTCAAGCATTTGAACCACAGGTTCGGGCAGCGGTTCGGCGTCGGCCACGACCGCGTTCAAGTTGCTCCCAGCGGCAATGGTCGCAGGAGCCAGTGCCGCTTTGAGGGCAGGGCGAACCAGCCCAAAAAACACCACCAAACCGACGATGGCTAAGCCCAGCGGCACGGCGGCTGCACGCAGGATGTCTATCACCTCGGGTTGTTTCCAAAGTGGCACTTCTACTTGCGCGTGCTGCTCCACCTTGAAGGGCGCATTGATGACCTTGACCGAGTCGCCGCGGTCGGTTTTGTAGCCTATGCTTTCTTTGACCAAAGACTCCAGCTTTTCAAGCTCCTCTTTGGTCAGCGGTGTCACCGTGGTTTTTCCCTTGGCGTCGGCGTTGCTCTTGTGATTGACCACCACCGCCGCATTCAAACGTTTGACCGTGCCCGTGGCATTGCGGGTCACGCGCACGGTTTTGTCTACCTCGTAGTTGGTCACTGCTTCGCGCCGAGTGCTGCTGCCGCCCGCACCGGTTTGCGCGATTTGTAATGCGCCTGCGGCGCCGGTGATGGGTGCTGTGGCTGGCTGCTGTGGCTGGTTGCTGGCGGCACCCGGAATGCCCGTGGCCCCGGCGGTTGTGCTGCCACCTTGTTCATTGGTTTGTTGGCTGCGTATCGCCACCTGGGCCAGATCGCCTTGGTTGGGTTTGAATTCTTCCGAGGTGGCTTCCGACTGCGAAAAGTCCACCTCGGCGGTCACCGTGGCGCGCAGGTTTTCGCGGCCCACAACAGGCTCCAAGAGTTCCATGATGCGTTTGCTGTAGCCGGTTTCAATCTGGTTCACGTACTGCAGTTGTTGTGCATCCAAACCCACGCTGCCAGCGCCGTCTGCCGCGCCTGACAGCAGTGCACCGGTTTGGTCCAGAACGCTCACCGCCTTGGGCGTCATTTCGGGCACGCTGGACGCGACCAGGTGAACGATGCCTGCGATTTGTGCACGGTCGAGTGTGCGGCCGGGGTGCAGCGACAACATCACCGAGGCACTGGGTTTTTGTTGCTCACGGAAGAAGCCGTTTTGGTTGGGCAGTGCCAAATGAACCCGTGAGTTTTGAACGGCCGCCATGGCATTGATCGAACGGGTGAGTTCGCCTTCCAGACCGCGCTGGAAAGTCAAACGTTCTTGAAACTGGGTTTGACCAAAACGAGCACCGTCCATCAATTCATAACCGACCACCGACCCTTTCGGCAGTCCGGCCGTGGCCAGCTTCAAACGGGCGTCATGCACTTTGCCGGCGGGCACCAAGATGGCAGAACCGCCATCGGCGTGGCGGTAAGGAATGTTCATCTGGGACAGCTGCGCAATGATGGCGCCACCGTCTTTGTCCGACAGGTTGGCGTACAGCACCTTGTAGTCGCCTTGGCTGCTCCACATCGTCATCGCCAACACCACGGCCACCAGTGCGGCGATGCCCAGCGCCATCGAGAACTTGGCTTTGGCAGGCAGGGCTGACAGTCGGTCTCCAAAACCCGCGTCTTGCACGGCTGTTGGGTTGTCTTTCAGTACGACAGCATTGCTCATGGTCGGCTTGTCCAAATTTTTCAGATCTTTTTCCATCCCCATCGGGCTGCAGCGCCGCCGTGTAGGCACGGCGCTTCCCGAAGTGATCCCATTATTTGGAAACTCAAGAGAAATGAATGCCGAAACAGCCCGCAATTCGTCCTTCAGTTCGTGCCATTGAAGCTGGCGCTGGTTCTTAAGATGGCGGGACTGTCCAAGCGCACTTTCGCCTTGGCAGAGCGTGACTTTTGACCGGTGTTGTCGCCGTTCAAGCAGCGTGAGGAGTGCACCATGAATGTCAATCTCAAACCCTTCGACTTTGCCCAGGCCGTGGCCCGCGCAGGGCTGCAGACCAATGGGCAGCCGCTTCCTAAAACGAAAGAAGTTGAGGGAGCAGGGTTTTCGCAGGCATTGAGCCAGGCGCTGTCATCGGTGAGTCAGTCCCAAACCCAGGCCAGTCAAATGCAACGTGATCTGCAAATGGGCAAACCCACCGCCAGCATTGAAGAGACCATGGTCACAATGCAAAAGGCTCAGATTGGCTTTCAGGCGACTTTGCAGGTGCGCAACAAGCTGGTGCAGGCTTACAGTGACATCATGAATATGCAAGTGTGAACGGGGGGCGCTGAGGGGCGCAGCTTGGCACGCCTTTTTTTTGCCTCCGGTTTGGTTGGGTTGTTTCTCGGTGCACCGCGCCGGGAATTCGCCCCGGCATGGCGAGTAACTTTCTTTGCTGGTGTGTATAGACCGGAGACCTGGGTAACAGGTGTGCGAGGACATAGTAAACACCTGAGGTTAAGGGTTTGTGGGGACGGCGTTCAAGTCCAGGCGCATAAAGCGCTGGTGACAGAAGAAGAC
>JANPCX010000076.1:0-26828 GCA_031431125.1 Burkholderiales bacterium | reverse complement strand
GTCTTCTTCTGTCACCAGCGCTTTATGCGCCTGGACTTGAACGCCGTCCCCACAAACCCTTAACCTCAGGTGTTTACTATGTCCTCGCACACCTGTTACCCAGGTCTCCGGTCTATACACACCAGCAAAGAAAGTTACTCGGCCGCCGGGCCGAGACCCGGCGCGGTGCATCGAATGCCAACCCACCAACAATCAACGCAAGCACAAATCCAAAAGCTTTCGACCACCGAAAGCTGCCTAGAATCCGCCCCCTACCTGAGGTCCACCCATGTTCAAAAACGCATTGATTTACCGCATCACCGAATGGGACCGCAGCGCGCTGTCCAGCCTGGAAGACCGTCTGGTCGAAGGTCGTTTTGCCGAGTGTGGCGCCACACAGCCCGAGTCGGCCGGTTGGGTGCAACCGCGCGGCGACAAACACAGCAACCTGATGGAAAGTGTCGGTGGGCAACTGATTCTGCAACTGTGTGTGGAGCGCAAGGCCGTGCCCAGTTCCGTTATCAAAACGCAGTTGCAAGCCCGGCTCGACAAAATTGAGCAAGACACCGGCCGCCGTCCCAAGGGCAAAGTGGCCAAACAACTGAAAGAAGAAATTGTTCAAGACCTGCTGCCGCGTGCTTTCCCCAAACGCAGCAGCAACCTGGTGTGGATAGACCAAAAGGCGGGCCTGGTGGTCGTCAATGCGGGCAGCATCAAAAGTGCCGATCGCATCGTGACCTTGCTCGTGGCGGCCTTGGGTGGGGGTGTGGTGCTGCGCCCGATCAACACGCAGTTGTCACCTGCCACCGCCATGGCCGAGTGGTTGAAAACCAAAGAAGCGCCGCCGTTTTTCACCATTGATCGCGAGTGCGAGTTGAAACAACCCGACAGCGAAAAGGCCACCGTGCGTTATGCGCGCCACACCCTGGAAATTGACGAAGTCGCCGAGCACATCACCCAAGGCAAACTGCCCACGCAACTGGCCATGACCTGGAATAGCCGCGTGTCATTCGTTCTGAATGAAGCCTTGGTGATCAAAAAAATCAAGCTGCTCGACGTGGTGCTGGAGGGCAGCAGTCCCACAGGAAAAGACGACGGCGGTTTTGATGCCGATGTGGCGATTGCCACCGGCGAGCTGCGTTTGTTGTTGCCCGACTTGATCGACGCCTTGGGCGGCGAGCTGCCCGAAGGTGGATTGGTGCCCTTGGCTGCTGCAGCTTAAAGCGTCAAACGAACGGGGGCTGCAACTGTGGTGCAGCCCCCAGTGGCCATCACTCAGGGATGATGCCCGCTGCCGTCACGGCCTTGGCCCATTTGATGGTTTCTTTGGCGGTGAACACGCCCAGCTCGGCTGGGCTGCTCGGTGTTAAACGAAAACCCGAGGCGTTCAGCTTGGTTTGAATGCCAGGGTCTTTCAACGCGGCGCGCACCCAGTCGTTCATTTTTTTGACGATGGGCTCGGGCGTGCCAGTGGGGGCATACATGGCGAACCATGAGTTCATTTCAAACCCAGGCACGACGGCCGACAGCGGAGACACGCCTGGCAGCAGTGGATGCTCAGCCGCCGACGTCACGGCCAGCGCTTTCAATTTGCCGGCCTTGACTTGCGGCAAGGCATTGGCAATGTCGGCAAACACCATTTGCACTTGGTTGCCCAAAGCATCGGCCACGGCGGGCTGAACACCTTTGTAGGGCACGGCCACCATGGTGAGTTTGTTGGTGGTGACCAAAGCGTTGCCCGGAATCAAGCTGCCGCTGGAGCCATGGCCCCAGGCGAGTTTGTTGGGATTGGCCTGGGCATAGGCGACAAACTTTTGTGCGGTGTCAGCGGGTACCGAGGGGTGTACCAGCATGACGAATGGAATGTCAGACAGCTGCGACACCGGCGTGAAGTCTTTGATGGGGTCATAAGGCAGCTTGCGGTAGAGCGACGCGTTGGCCGCGTGCGTGGTGCTGGTGGCCACCACAAAGGTGTAGCCATCGGCGGGCGCTTTGGCTGCAGCCGAGGTGCCGATGGTGCCATTGGCCCCGGCTTTGTTGTCCACCACAATGGTCTGCCCTGCCGATTTACCGATGTGCTCGGCCAGAACGCGCGCCATCAAGTCGGTGGCGCTGCCCGCAGGAAAGGGCACGATGAAGGTGATCGGCTTGACCGGGTAGGTTTGTGCTTGTACTTGGAGCCAGGCGGTTGGCAGCAGCATGAGGCTGGCCGTGAGCGCCATGGCGCGGCGAAATGAATTGAATGTCATGAACCTGGTCTCCGTTGACGTTGAGAAATGAGTCGGTGCCGCATTCAACGTCAGCCACCCAGAATCTTCAAGGAGGTTTTCACTGCCTTGGCGGGATATCGGCCTTGCGCAGAAACTTGTTTTGTCAAGCGAGGCTTCGCGTCAATGAGAGGCCGTGGAACCCCGCCTTGCGTCTGATCGGCTTGTGCGGCGTCCCGTGCGGCGCTTAGAATCTACTTTACGTATACGTCAATTGAGGCCGCAAGCCAACGGCCCGTCCGGAGACTCCCATGCCCCAGCTCGCCTCCAAACTCAGCCCACGTTCTGACGACTTCAAAAGCAATGTAGCGGCCATGCGCGTGTTGGTGGACGACCTCAATGCCAAGCTGGCGCGCATTGCCCTCGGTGGTGGTGATGCGGCCCGCGCCAAACACGTGGCACGCGGCAAGCTGCTGCCGCGGGACCGGGTGGAAATGCTGCTCGATCCCGACACACCGTTCTTGGAAATTGCGCCGCTGGCCGCGCTGGGCATGTACCCCGACAAAGACGGCAGCGACGCCGCGCCGGGTGCAGGTGTGATCGCCGGCATAGGCCGCATCAAAGGCGTCGAGTGCATGGTGGTGTGCAACGACGCGACGGTCAAGGGCGGTACCTACTTTCCGCTCACCGTGAAGAAGCATCTGCGGGCTCAAGAGATCGCCCAGGAAAACAACCTGCCGTGCATTTATTTGGTGGACAGTGGCGGCGCCAATTTGCCCAACCAAGACGAGGTCTTCCCTGATCGCGATCACTTTGGCCGCATCTTCTTCAACCAAGCGAATATGAGCGCTGCAGGCATCGCGCAAATCGCGGTGGTCATGGGTTCGTGTACCGCGGGCGGTGCTTATGTGCCCGCCATGAGCGATGAAACCATCATCGTCAAAGACCAAGGCACGATTTTTTTAGGCGGCCCCCCTTTGGTGAAAGCGGCCACAGGCGAAGTGGTGACCTCGGAAGACTTGGGCGGCGGCGATGTGCACACCAGGCTCTCGGGCGTGGCCGACCACTTGGCCAACGACGACACCCATGCCTTGGCCTTGGCGCGTGCTGCGGTGGCGGGTTTGAATCGCCGCAAAGAGGTGGGCTTGGCTTTGAAAGCCCCACGCGAGCCGGCATTTGAGGTCAGCGAGTTGCACGGCGTGATCCCGCTGGATGCCCAAGGCAGTCAAACCCGCAAGCCCTTCGATGTGCGCGAGGTCATCGCCCGCATCGTCGACGGTTCTGAGTTCGACGAATTCAAAGCCCGTTACGGCGCCACTTTGGTGTGCGGCTTTGCCCACATTGAAGGCATGCCGGTGGGCATCATTGCCAACAACGGCATCTTGTTCACTGAAAGCGCCAACAAGGGCGCCCATTTCATCGAACTGTGCTGCCAGCGCAAGATACCGCTGGTTTTTTTGCAGAACATCACCGGCTTCATGGTGGGCCGCAAGGTGGAAAACGAAGGCATTGCGCGTGCCGGCGCCAAGATGGTCACAGCGGTCGCTTGTGCGGCGGTCCCGAAGTTCACCGTCATCATTGGCGGCAGCTTCGGCGCAGGCAACTACGGCATGTGTGGCCGCGCCTACAGCCCGCGCTTTTTGTGGATGTGGCCGAACGCGCGCATCAGCGTCATGGGCGGTGAACAAGCGGCCAGCGTGCTGGCCACCGTCAAACGTGACGGCATTGAAACCAAAGGCGGTCAGTGGAGTGCGCAGGAAGAAGAAGCCTTCAAAGCGCCCATTCGCCAGCAGTATGAAACCCAGGGGCATCCCTATTACGCCAGCAGCCGTTTGTGGGACGACGGCGTGATCGACCCCACCGACACCCGGCGTGTTTTGGCGCTGGGTTTGAGTGCCTCGCTGAACGTTCCTATCCCTGAGACGAAGTTTGGTATTTTCCGCATGTGATGTATGATGTGTCTGTAAAAGTAAATATATACACATTATGCGCACTAACATTGACATTGACGATCCTACGCTAGAGGCCGCGATGCGCGCAGGCCCGTTCAAAACCAAAAAAGAGGCCGTGGAGGCGGGCTTGAAGTTGCTCGCTCGGCAGGCGGCTTACCGGGAAATTCTCAAATGGGAAGGCAAGCTGCACTGGGACGGCGACGACGCCACGGATGCCCATGCCGCTCCCACCACTGCCACGGTGTGGTCGGCGCAAGAACCAACCAAAAAGCCGTACTCGAAGCCTGTGAGCAAGTCGCCGGCGTTGCGCTCCACTTCGGCCGCGAAGAAGGGCTCCCATGGTCGTCGTTGATTCCGGCGTCTGGATTGATTTTTTCAACGGCGCTGACACGCCGCAAAAACACGCCTTGCGCGACTTGCTTACCCACGGCGAAGCCACCCTGGTCGTGCCCGACCTGGTGCTTTACGAAGTGCTACGTGGTTTTCGCCACGAGCGCGACTACTTACAGGCGCAGCAGTTGATGCTGTCCATGACCGTCGAAAACACCGGCGGACAAGCCCTGGCCCAACAGGCCGCTCAGCACTACCGCAGCCTGCGTGCAGTGGGTATCACGGTGCGCAGCGCCATTGACGTGCTGGTGGCTACGTTTTGCATTGCACGCGGATATGCCCTGTTGCATCGAGACCGCGATTTCGATGCGTTTGAAGAATTACGCGGGCTGCGCGCTTTGCGGCATTGAGATGAGCATGCATTCGGTCTGCCATTGCTTGACTCTCTTTTTTTGGGACGGAGCTCCAAGGATGAGAACCTTGTTGCGCGCAATCACGCTCTGGATAGCCTGCGCTGGCGCGGTGTTGGCCCAAGCGCTCAACGACCGCTTGGGCGAGCAAGTGGTGACAGTTCCCTCGGGTGGTTTTACTCAGTTGTCGCTGGAGATGACCATCTTCAAACCGGAAGGGCCAGGGCCTTTTCCGGTGATGGTAATCAACCACGGCCGCGCTTTGGGCCCCCCCAACTTGCAGCCACGCTACCGGCCCTTGTTGGCGGCGCGCGAGTTTGTGAAGCGAGGCTATGTGGTGGCAGTACCCATGCGGCAAGGTTTCAGCAAGTCCGGTGGCATAGAGATTTCCGCCGGTTGCAATGTGTACAGCAATGGTGAACAACAGGCCATCGCGGTACGGCGGGCCTTGAATTGGCTTGGGCAACAAAGCTGGGCCGATGTGTCGCGCAACGTGGTGATGGGACAGTCCCACGGCGGTTTGACCACCTTGGCCTATGGCATGGAGCCGCATCCCGGCACCAAACTGCTGGTCAATTTTGCCGGTGGCCTCAGGCAAGAGGGCTGCACGTCCTGGGAGCACACCTTGATACGCGCCATCGGTGCCTATGGCGAAAAAACCAGCTTGCCTTCCCTTTGGTTCTACGGCAGCAACGACAGCTACTTCACACCCTTTGTTTACCAAGGTGCATTTGAGCGCTATGTCAAAGCGGGCGGCAAAGCCGAGTTGGTTGATTTCGGCGTCTTTGGCGGCGATGCCCACGCCATGTTCGGCTCCACTGCAGGCCTGCCCATCTGGCGCGACAAAGTTCTGGCTGCGATGCAACAGCAGGGGCTGCCTGTCCAGGTGCTCGCTGATTTGGGGGGTGTCCTTGATCTACCCAAACCTCCTGCAACGGGTTTTGCCAAAGTCAACGACATCGACAAGACGCCGCTCTTAACCGACCAAGCCCGTGCGGCCTATGCGCAATGGCTCAACCAACCAGAGCCCAGAGCCTTCGCAATCGATCCTCAGTCCAAGGCCTATGGTTGGGCGGCGATAGGCGACAACCCCTACGCACGCGCGTTGGCCAATTGCCAACGCAGCGCCAAGTCGACTTGTCGCCTCTACGCCGTTGACCAAGACGTGGTGTGGGTGGCCGAATGAAACAGCACAAGGGCAGGGCACCCACATGAGACATTTGATCGTCGAACGGCGCGGGCATGTCAGTCACGTGTGGCTCAACCGCCCCGATGTGCGCAATGCTTTCAATGAAGAAGTCATTGCCGAGCTGACCCAGGTATTCACCCAACTCGGCCAAGACAACCTACTCCGCGCAGTGGTGCTGGGCGGCCAGGGCAAAGCATTTTGTGCTGGTGCCGATTTGGCATGGATGCAAAAAATGGCCCACTACACCTGGGAGCAAAACCGCGCCGATGCCCAGGCTTTGGCCGACATGCTATGGGCCATCTACCGCTGCCCTGTGCCCGTGATTGGCCGCATCCAGGGCGACTGTTATGCCGGGGGCGTAGGGCTGGCGGCGGTGTGTGATGTGCTGGTCGCCGCCGACACGGTGGCCTTCTGTTTGAGCGAAGCCAAACTGGGCCTGCTACCGGCCACCATTGGTCCCTATGTGGTGCGTGCTTTGGGTGAACAAGCGGCGCGGCGTTACATGGTCACGGCCGAGCGTTTCAGTGCGGCTCAGGCTTCGGCCATGGGTTTTGTTCACGAGGTTGTGGCTGCAGACCAGCTTGATAGCAAAGTGGCCGACGTCGTTGCCGCTGTGGTCGCCAATGGACCCATGGCCTCGCGCGCCTGCAAACGTTTGGTGCAAGACTTGAGCGGCCAGCCCATCAGCGCCGAATTGCGCGCCGACACCGCCAAACGTATTGCCGACATCCGCGCCAGCAGCGAAGGTCAAGAAGGCGTGCAATCATTCCTGGGCAAACGCAGTCCATCCTGGGTTTCGTCCTAGCCCGTCACGGAAGGCTTCTCAACATGGAAACCCTTTGGCAAGACATCGTTCAGTGGTTGCACAGCGCTGGTCTGCACATTGACAGGAACGCTGCCGCCCAAGTGGGCGCAGTGGTGGGCGAAGGAGCCACAGCGGTCGCCAGCAAACTCGACATGCCCAGCCTCTTGGCGCTGGCCGCAGCCTTGGGTTGGGCCAGTGGGTTTCGTTTGTATGCCGTGGTCTTCCTGGTCGGCGGTTTGGGGGCCATCGGGTGGATGGACTTACCCACCGGTCTGCACCTGCTGCAGCACCCCGCCATGCTGTTGGCCAGCGGCTTCATGCTATTGATGGAATTTTTCGCGGACAAAATTCCGGGCGTCGATTCGCTCTGGGATCTGGTGCACAGCGTGGTGCGCATTCCCGCAGGCGCTGCGCTGGCCGCTGGCGTGTTCGGTGCCGACAGCGCCACCATGGCCACCGTAGCCGCATTGATGGGGGGCACCCTGGCCGCCAGCAGCCAAGCCGCCAAAACCACCACACGTGCGGCTATCAACACCTCGCCCGAACCTTTCTCCAACATGGCGGCCAGCTTGCTCGAAGACGGCCTCGTTGTCGGAGCCGTGTGGTTGGCTACCAACCACCCCTTGGTCTTTGGCGTGTTGTTGACCATCGTTGTGATCTTGATGGCCGTGGTGACTTGGATGTTGTTTAAGTTTTTGCGCGCGGTGTTTCGGCGTGTGGGTGGGTTTTTCGTTGGTGTTGAGCAGGCAGCCTGAATCGAACTGACTTTCGTCCGTCATTCCAGCGCAGGCGGGAATCCATGGTGGACGCGTGCTGGATTCCCGCCTGCGCGGGAATGACAAATTGGAGTGTTCATCATGTTTAAGAAGATTCTTATCGCGAACAGAGGCGACCAGCCGCGAAACGGCGCAGCGACGAAGTCAGATTGCATGGCATGCGAAGCATGCGCAGGCGATCTTGCCCCGGGAGCTACTCATGTTTAAAAAAATCCTTATTGCCAACCGGGGCGAGATCGCCTGCCGGGTGGCTGCCACAGCACGCCGCCTCGGCATCCGCACCGTCGCGGTTTACTCCGACGCCGATGCCCAGGCCGCCCATGTGCGCGCCTGCGACGAAGCGGTGCACATCGGCGGCTCTTCACCCAAAGACAGCTACCTCAAAGCCGACATCATCCTGGCTGCCGCCAAAGCGACCGGTGCGCAAGCCGTGCACCCCGGCTACGGCTTCCTGAGCGAAAACGAAGACTTCGCGCAAGCCTGTTTTGACGCAGGCATCGCCTTCATCGGCCCACCCCCCAGCGCCATCAAGGCCATGGGGCTCAAGGCAGAAAGCAAACGCCTCATGGGTGCGGCCGGTGTGCCCCTGGTGCCCGGTTACCACGGCGCCGACCAAGACCCCGCGCTCTTGCAGCGCGAGGCCGACCGCATCGGTTACCCGGTGCTCATCAAAGCCAGCGCGGGTGGTGGCGGCAAAGGCATGCGCGTCGTCAACGCCGCAAACGAATTTGCCTCCGCGCTCGCTTCGTGCCAACGCGAAGCCATCAACAGTTTTGGTGACGACGCGGTGTTGATTGAACGTTACGTCACCCGCCCGCGCCACATTGAAATTCAAGTGTTCGGCGATACCCAAGGTGATGTGGTTTACCTCTTCGAGCGCGATTGCTCCGTGCAGCGCCGCCACCAAAAAGTACTGGAAGAAGCCCCTGCGCCCGGCATGAGCGAAGCGCGCCGCCGCGAAATGGGCGCCGCCGCTGTGGCCGCCGCCAAGGCTGTGGGTTATGTGGGCGCGGGCACGGTGGAATTCATCGCCGAGCCTCAAGCCGACGGCGACCTGCGTTTTTATTTCATGGAAATGAACACCCGCTTGCAAGTGGAGCACCCCGTCACGGAAGCCATCACAGGCCTCGATTTGGTCGAGTGGCAACTGCGTGTGGCCGCGGGTCAACCCCTGCCCTTGAAGCAGGATGAGTTGCGTATTCATGGCCACGCCATTGAAGCCCGTATTTGTGCCGAGAACCCCGATGCGCAGTTCTTGCCCGCCACTGGAACGCTTGAAGTGTTTCGCACACCACCGTGTTCTCGGTTTGAGCGCTCCGATCTTGCAACGAATGTGCGCGTGGACGCGGGTGTGCGCGAAGGTGATGCCATCTCGCCTTTCTACGACTCGATGATCGCCAAGCTCATCGTTTGGGGCGCTGACCGTGAACAAGCCCTGGCGCGTCTAGATGCGGCGCTCGCACAAACCCATATCGTGGGCCTGCACACCAATGTGGCCTTCTTGCGCCGCGTGGTGCAAAGCAAGGCCTTCTCTACCGCCGACTTAGACACCGCCTTGATCGAACGCGAACGTGCGGTGTTGTTTAACGCACCCGCCTTGGTGTTGCCCCTGGCTGCGGCGGCTGTGGTGGTGCACAAGCTGCGGGCCGAAGTTGCACAACAAACCAACGACCCTTGGTCCCACCGCGATGGTTGGCGTTTGTTTGGCGGCGCAAAACGCCAATTGCATTTGAACTGGCAGGGGCAGAACGAGGTGGTGACTTTGGAGCGCACCCATGATGGGTTGACGCTCCTGGGCCTCAACGCCGAGCGCTGGCCACTGAGCTTCACTGCCCTGAATGCCGATGTATTCGATGTGCAACTCGGCCCCACCCGCCAAACCCTCACCGTCTACGCCCAAGGCGAGCGCTACAGCGTTTTCGGTCTGGAAGCGCAGGCGACAGTGACCGAGTTCGATCCCATCACCCATGCTGGTGAAGGTGCAGCAGAAGGCGGTCGGCTCACCGCCCCCATGCCCGGCAAACTGATCGCCTTTTTGGCCCAAGCCGGTGATCAAGTCAAACAAGGCCAAGCCCTGGCCGTGATGGAGGCCATGAAAATGGAACACACCATCACCGCCCCGCGCGACG
The DNA here is from genome assembly GCA_031431125.1 of Burkholderiales bacterium. Classification (GTDB taxonomy): domain Bacteria; phylum Pseudomonadota; class Gammaproteobacteria; order Burkholderiales; family Burkholderiaceae_C; genus JANPCX01. Next base: position 17,051 of record JANPCX010000076.1, on the reverse strand, counting down.
GTTTGGTGGCCGAGTTGCTTTATGCGGTGGGGGATCAGGTGAGTGAGGGTGAAGAGTTGCTCAAACTCTCTGCCGTGAGTGTGAGCCCTTGAGAACTATCCCAGCTCGTCATTCCCGCGAAAGCGGGAATCCGGGAGCAGTGTTTGTTTTTGCGCTGCTTGTTTCATGTGTCACCGCCTGGATTCCCGCTTTCGCGGGAATGACGAAGGAACGGCTTCCCACTGAAAAATGTACCCAAGGAGCAAACCCCCATGTTGCCCACCCAAGTCACCCTCGTTGAGGTCGGCCCCCGCGACGGCCTGCAAAACGAAAAACAAGCCGTCAGCAGCGAGCACAAAATTGAACTCGTGCACCGCCTGCAAGCGGCAGGTTTGACGCAGATCGAGGTCACCAGCTACGTCAGCCCCAAATGGGTGCCGCAAATGGCCGACAACGCAGCGGTGATGGCGGGCGTCACCTTGCCAAACGCGCGCCAACCAGGCGTGCGTTACTCGGTGCTCACCCCCAACATGAAAGGCTTCGAGGCGGCCACCGCCAACGCACAAATCAAACCCGACGAGATCGTCGTCTTCGCCGCCGCCAGCGAAGCCTTCAGCCAGCGCAACATCAACTGCAGCATTGAAGAAAGCATTGAACGTTTTCGCCCTGTGGTGGCGGCTGCACACGCCCAAGGCATCAAAGTGCGCGCTGCTATTTCATGCGCGGTGGGTTGCCCCTACCAAGGCGAGGTCAGCCCCGATGAAGTGGAACGTGTCGCCCGTTTGATGAAGGACATCCAGGTAGACCACTGCGGCGTGGCCGACACCATCGGCGTGGGCACCCCACTCAAAGTACAAGCCGCGATGGAGCGCGCTCTCAAGCACTTCCCCCTGCACGAAGTCAGCGGCCATTTCCACGACACCTACGGCCAGGCCTTGGCCAACGTGTATGCCTGCCTGCAAATGGGCATCCACATTTTTGACGCCAGCCTGGCGGGACTCGGTGGCTGTCCCTATGCCAAAGGCGCGACAGGCAATGTGGGCACCGAGGATGTGCTTTTCATGCTCAATGGCCTGGGCATTGAGACGGGTGTGGACATTGACAAGCTGGTGGACGCGGCCGCCTTCATTTCCGAGGTGCTGGGGCGTAAGCCGGTGTCGCGATCTGGGAATGCGTTGTTGGCGAAGCGGGTGGTGTAATGTCCGTTGACAACGCTTTGTAAGACTTTGGAGCCGTGATGGACAGAAAGCTGAATGAACTGCTGCGATCGAAAGCGTCCGCAGAAACTATTCATCTCCTAGGAGAAGGCTACGACTATTCAATCGACAAATATGGGGCGCTCTGCACGGCAACCTGGTACTCCTGCTCCGATTTCGTTCGCCATGCAGTTTCCAAAGGTGCGTCGGTCAACAAGGAGGGTCCAAACGGTACGCCTTTGGGTATTGCTGCATCAATGGGTGACCTGACACTTACCAAGTTCTTCCTTGAGCGTGGCGCAAGTCTTGATCAAATAGACAAACGAGGCCGAACGGCGCTCGCATGCGCTGCAGGCCACGGAAAAATTCCTATCGTCAAGCTACTGATCAAAGCAGGGGCAGACCTTGCTGGCGCACTGTCCGCAGCGACAGATGGATCCTACGAGAACGTCGTCAAGTTGCTCCTTGACGCAAAAGCCCCAGTGAACGAAGTGGTAGACCCACATATGGCGATGCCTCCGCTACTTCTGGCGTGCGCGAAAGGAAAGAAGAAGGGCAGCAACATTGCGCTGCTCTTGCTCGATGCGGGGGCCGACGCATCCTACGTCCGGGCTAGCGATGGCATGAGCGCCATGAAGTTTGCTCTTTGGGGACAATGTGATTCGAAGGTGTTTAGCGAACTGGAAAGGCGGGGAGCTCCTCTGCCCGACGAAGGCTTTCCAGTTATCCGCCTTGCTTAGACTCGAGGTCTCAGGCTGCAGGGGGCTGGGTCAAGAAGGGGTCGGAGGGGTCGTGCCTGCCGACCAAGCCCCAGGGGCCCTCGGTGGTGTCAAGTCTCTCCTTTTCCCCACGACCCTTGCGAGGCGGTGACCGCCACGCGACTAGGCTCCGCGTTGGATGCATCAATGCTTTGCCAAGCAGGTATCGCGCTTGTGCGAACGGGGCTCAACTCGGTAAATAGTTGACCTGCCTCCTTTCGCATGCCCGCACTTGTCGCTCCTTGATGCCCATCAACCCATCCCCATCCGCTCCACAAACCCCGCCCCCACAAATGTCCGTGCAGCATTCCCGCGCTCCACACCATGGTGTTGCAACCAGCGCTGTTGACGGGCCTGCGTGGCGGCTTCACTTTCCAGCGCCGCCAGTTTGTGCGCCAGCAAGGCACGGGCGAGGCGTTTGTTGGCGTGCTGGCTGCGTTCGGTTTGAACCTTCACGCTCAAGCCACTGGGCCCGTGCGTGGCACGCACGGCTGAATCGGTCTTGTTGACGTGCTGGCCGCCTGGGCCGCTGGCGCGTAAGGTTTCGTAGCGGATGTCTTTGTCCTGCAGGCGCAGTGGGCTGGCGCCGTCGGTGGATGACGGTGTATCGGTTTCAAACACCTCTGCGCCGATGAACCAGTTTTTGCGTCGGTGGCCCGGTCGGTAGGGGCTGGGGTTAATCCACAAGACACTGCCGCGCCAGCGCAGGGCGACGGCCGCAGCTGGGTCGCCTTCCAAGGCCAACAGCACCGATCGCAAATTGCCCGCCACTTCGCTGGCGGTTTGTTCCAGCACTTGGGTCGTCACGCCAGCACCTTCGCACTCGCGTTGCAGTTGCACCAGCGCCAAACGAACCGCATGACAACATTCTTCAGGCCCCGTGTTGGCCGTGAGTTGAAGCAAGATCATTCGCAGCACTCCCCACGTGTTTTGTAGGTCAACACCGGCCGGGTGCGTGCCAGCACCTCGATCAGCCCTGCGCCTTCCAGCGCCTGCACCACACTGGCTATGCTTTTGTAGGCCTGCGGTGCTTCTTCGTAGATGAGTTGACGGTGATTGCAAATCACGCGGCTGCCCAGGGCGGTGCGACCCATCTGCGTGGGTGTCATCAGCTTGAACAGGCGGTCTTTGCAGGCGGAACGAATCCACTTGCGCCCGGCACCATGGGCGAGTGACAACAAGGTGTCGTGGCACAGGCGGGTGGGGCGCACCACGTAGCTGAAGTCGCCGCGCGAGCCGGGGATGAGCACTGGCCCTGCGTCCGACGGTGTGGCGCCTTTGCGGTGCAACCAGCCCGATTGGCCGTGGATCTCCGCGCGGGTCACAAAGTTGTGGTGCACGTCCAGCACCTGTTGCCCTTGTGCGCGCACATGGCCCAGCAGCCGCTGCGCCACCAGCGCGCGGTTGCACTGTGCGTAACGCAAGGCGGCGTCGTGCTGCGCGAGGTAGTCGGTTGCCGCAGCCGTGCCCGCCTCCAAGCCGTGATGGCCGAAGGCATCGACATGCGCGCGCAGCACCCGTTCACCCAAACCACGCGAGCCGGTGTGCACCAACAATTGCAGGCAGCGTACATCGATGCCAAGCACTTCCAAAGCGGCGGCGTCGTGCACCGTGTCCACCTGCTGAAACTCGGCGAAGTGGTTGCCGCCGCCGATGGTGCCCAGCGAGGTGTCGTGGTTGCCTGGCAGCACGCCCCACCTGGTCATGGCTTCGGCACGGGCCACATCGTCGTCCATGGGACCATCGATGTTGCCGACGCGCTTTTCAAGCTTGTCGAGTTTGATGGCGCTGGCTTTCAAATCCGTCTGCCACAGCGCCATGCCGCAGCCGATGTCGTTGCCGACCAGGGCTGGATAAAAACGTTGTACCGAGAAGAAAGCAGCACCGACGGGGTAGCCGCGCCCGGGATGCAGATCGGGCATGCCTGCCACGCGCTGCATGCCCTCCAGTTGTGATGTGGTGATCAGCTGCGCGGTGGCAGCGTCTTCCATCCACGTCGAATCGGAGGCCACCACGCAGGCGCGCTCCGACAATGATTGAACAAAATTGCCCATAAAAATCCAGATTCAAAAATGAGTTGAAACCGGACCAGGACTGAAAGCTGGCGCACGCCACAGCACACCGCCGACGCAATCGCGTTGTCGGAGCACCGAGGGGCGCGCAGCAGAGAAGGGGGGGCTTGAGTTAAAGCCCCGCCACCGCTGACCTGGCCCACAGGGAGGTCGTGTTCTTTTGCATGTTGAACTCCTGTTGAGTGGTTGAGGGGGTGGGGATCGCGGCGCTCAAAGGCTCATACGGGCCCGAGCAAATCTGCGAGGGACGAACTGTAGCCGTGTCGTGCGGTATAGGGCAATACCGCACGCGACAATTGATGCCTTTTGGCGACACCATGAACCGACTGAACGTCCTCTTCGTTTGCAGCCGCAACCAGTGGCGCAGTCCCACCGCCGAGCAGGTGTTTCGCAGGCACCCAGCGTTGAATGTGCGTTCGGGCGGCACCAGCCCCAATGCGCGGCACACGGTGTCGGGCCAAGACATTCAATGGGCCGATGTGATCTTGGTGATGGAGGGAAAGCACAAATCCCGGCTGATGTCCGAATTCACCAGCATGCTGCTTGGCAAGCCAGTCCATGTGCTCGACATCCCCGACGAGTACCGCTACATGGATGCGGAGCTGGTGGAGATGCTGGAGCGCTCGGTGGGCGGTGTGCTGCATTTGGATTGAGTGCAGTGGCTGGGGTCACGCCTTGTTTTTTGCCACTCGCTAAATCTCGCCACGACCAAATAGCTTGTAAGAAGTTCGCTCGCATGCCGACAAAGCCTGTGCGGCCCATGGCGTTTCACGGGTCATCTTTTCAACCCACCCTCAAAAAAGGCAGCACTCATGAAGAATTTGTTGTTGACGGCGGCCGCCGTCGGTCTTGGTAGTTTCAGTTTGTATGCAACCGCCCAAGTGCCACAGCCGCAGGCCCAGGTTGACGCGCTGGAAGGGCTTTTTGGTAAGCATCCTGGTTCGCGTCGCTCGGGAGCCAAGGGCCTGTGTGCCAGTGGATATTTCGAGGGCAACACTGTGGGCCGCACGCTGTCGAGTGCGGCGGTTTTTAATGGCGACAAGGTGCCCGTGGTGGCGCGGTTTTCACTGGGCGGCGGCAATGCCAAAGCCAGCGACAAGAGCCGTTCGGTGCGTGGTTTGGCCTTGCAGTTCAACCTGCCCAATGGCGAGCAGTGGGCCATGGCCAACATTTCGGCCCCGGTGTTTTTTGTGGCGCGTCCCGATCAGTTCGCCCCTTTCCTGCAAGCCCGCACGCCGGACCCTGCCACCGGCAAGCCGGATGCAGCCAAGCTCAAAGCCTTCAACGACGCCAACCCTGAAACCCTGCTGCAAGCGGCTTACTTGGCCAAGGCACCCATCCCGGCGAGTTATGGTGCGGTGAACTACTGGAGCACCAACGCGTTTGAATTCGTCAACGCCAAAGGTGCCAGCCAGTTTGTTCGCTGGCAGTTCATGCCGGAGCAAGGCACCCTGGGTTTGACGGAAGACCAGCTCAAAACCCTGCCTGATGATTTTCTGGCGGACGAGTTGCGCCAGCGTGTGGCCAAGTCCCCTGTGAGCTTCAGCTTCAGCGTGCAACTCGCCGAGACTGGCGATGTGTTGACCGACCCCACCAAGGTTTGGCCTGACAGCCGCGTTGTGCTGCCCGCAGGCAAGCTCGTGATCGACAAGGTGGAAGCCGGTGCGGGTGGGGCCTGCGAGAACATCACCTTCAATCCGCTGGTGCTGCCACGTGGCATCAAACCCTCGGCTGACCCGGTGCTGTTGGCGCGCGCTGCGCCTTATGCGCTGTCGCTGGGGCGTCGATTGACCGAGGCAGCGGCCAAGAAGTAAGCCAAGGCGGCAGTGGTGCGGATCAGAGTGATGGGTTGCAAGACAGATAACCCCCCTGTCATTCCCGCGCAGGCGGGAATCCAGGAATGTTCCGGGCCGCATCCACCGCTTGTTCAGCCACCACCGACTGGATTCCCGCCTGCGCGGGAATGACGGCTTCACACCCGATGGGACGTGACGCACCACTTTGAATTGCACCCCCAACGCCAGGGTAGGCTCAACGCTCGGCACAATCGGTGCCATGAACGACACCCACCACGACAGACCCGAAGGCTTCCAGCGCGTGGCCGCCCGCCTGGCCGAACTCAAACACCCCCACGCGCCGCAGTTCCTGGGCACGGCGGCACGCACCGCCCAAGAGGCCGCCGATGTGCTGGGTGTGAGCCTCGGTCAAATCGCCAAGAGTGTGATTTTTCGACGTAAGAGTGACGATGTGGCGGTGCCAGCCCTACTGTTTCAACAAATTTCCCCTGCGCCGGTAGGCCAAGCCTCGCTGGGGTAGGCGCAGTCCGCCGCCCGGGGTGACCCCCGGGCCAGGGCTGCAACAACGCCCAGCGAGGCTTGGCCTACCGGCCCGAAGGGTGAGCCCCGCCCACAGCCGCACTCGTCGTTGCAAATGCTCGCCGGGTGTACAACCCGGCTGTGCTTTGCGCCTAGATTGCGGCTGTGGGTGGGGCTCACGCAGGGGCAATTTATTGACACAGTAGGGCTAGTGGTGACCTCGGGCGACCGGCGAGTGGACGAGAAAAAGGTGGCTGCCTTGGCCGCACGCAGCAACAGCGACCTGGGTCGTGCCGATGCAGATTTCGTCAAGATCAAAACGGGTTTCTCGATTGGCGGTGTGTCGCCCTTGGCCTACCTGACCCAACCCGCGACCTTGATCGACCGCGATCTTTTTCGGTTTGATGTGGTGTGGGCTGCGGCAGGCCACCCGCATGGGGTGTTCCAGCTGTCACCAAATCAGTTGGTGACTTTGACAGGCGCACCGGTGGTGGATGTGGTGCAGGCCACAAACTAGCGCTTGGTGTGACCGAGTGCACGCTCGCGGCGTGTGGCTGAGGGTGGCTGTTGTAAGGTCTGCGTCGCGGTCGCGACTGACCGAAATACAACACCCAGGGGATACCCGATGAATCGCCGATTTCTGCTTCAAGCCGTTGCCGCCGCCGCTGCGCTGGGCACTGCCCGCCTGAGCCACGCGCAAACCAAACCCAGCGCCAAAACCTTCCAGCTCAGCGGACAAACCCTGGACGCCAAGCCCTATGACATGGTCCAAGACCAAGGCAAAGCCATCTTGGTGTTCTTTTGGTCCACCGATTGCGCGGTTTGCAGGGACAAAATGCCCGAGCTGCGCAGCAACTACAGCGCTTGGAGCGACAAGGGTTTTCAACTGGTGGCGGTGAGCATGGACAAAAAGTTGGCCGATGTCCAAGCCTATGACCGAATTTTGAGTCACACCGTGCCGATGAAACAGCAGTTTCCATCGCTGTGGCGGGCCGATCCGGCCCACCTCGACAGCTTTGGCCTGGTTGCGAAAGCGCCGACTTCTTTCTTGATCAACCGCCAAGGCCAACTGGTGAAAGAAATTCGTGGCCGCATTCCGGCTGAGTTGTGGGACGATATCGCTGAACTCGTTCTCACTTAGCCTTGCTCCATGCCACCCGAAGCAGTACCCACCGTCGTTCCCAGCCCTTGCGTCAATATTTGCAGAATGAATCCCACCACGGGGTTGTGTGAAGGTTGCAAACGCAACCTGGATGAAATCGCCCGCTGGTCGGTGATGACCGAGGCCGAGAAACGATGGGTGTGGACGCAGCTGGACGCGCGTGTCGCACCAACTCCAACATCGGGCTCGCAGGAATCAGGGAGGCGCTAGTCCTGCTCGGCGAACACCTGTTTCGCTCTCGTGATTCTTCCGAAACACTTCCGGCGTGCAGCCGAACATCCCGCGAAACGCCGACACATAGGCGCTGCTGCTGGCAAAACACAGCCGCGTTGCAATGGCCTTGATGGGGATGTCTCCTGCGAGCAAGTTCAGCGAGGCCAGTAACCGAGCCTTCTGCCGCCAGGCCCGATAGTTCATCCCCACATCAGCCGTGAAGTGGCGGGTGAACGTGCGGGGCGACAGTGCCGCCTCGGTGGCAAGGTGGTCGACGCTTTGTTGCCATTGGTGCCTCTCCAGCAGTGGCAACAGGATGCTGCGAAGCGACGGGTCACGCGGCAGTGGCAGGTCGGTGGGTGCGCAAACCGCCTCGCCCAAGGCGTGCAACAACAGCATGACCATGTGTTGTTGTGTGGTCGACTTGTGGTTCGGATCGAACAGGCCCAACACCAATTGTTTGATAAGAGCCGAGGTTTCAACCGCGTGAACATCAGCCTGGTTTGCAAACTCTGGGCACTGCGCGACCAGATCGGCGTTGAAGTAGACCGTTCGTAATTCGGTGGCGGAGAAAACCTCAATGGCGTGGTCCTGCGCTGGCGGCACCCAGAGCGCCCGCTGCGGCAGCACGGTCCAGCGACGGGAGGTGGTTTCCACTGGCATGATGCCTTGGGTTGAAAACACCAGCTGCGCCGTCGTGTGTTGATGCACGGGCCGACGGCTGCCCTGCGAATAGTGTTTGGACAGCAACGACCATGCCCCGTGGTTCAGGCGGATCTCTTGGCGGGTCAGCGACGTGTTTTGGCGTGTCGGCATGGCGAGGGTTGGCAGTATCAGCCTTGTCCCTCGGAGGAAACTGACATGCGCAACGATACAGCTTTGATTCACCTGGGGCGGCGTTCCGCGCGCGCTCACCAGTCCATCAACCCGCCGCTGGTTCGAACATCGACGGTGGTGTTTGAAACTTTGGCGGACTATAAAAAATCGCACCATCAAACCGTGTTTGAATCGCCCCGCTACGGGCGCTCGGGCACGTCCACCACCTTTGAGCTGCAGGAGACGATGGCGGCGCTGGAGGGCGTGTCCTGCTGCATCGCCACCGCCAGTGGCTTGGCGGCCATCACAGCGGTGTTGTGCGCACATGCCGGCCCTGGAAAACACCTGCTTCTCAGTGACGGCGTGTACGGCCCGACCCGCACTTTTTGTGAAAGAGACCTGGCCGCGCTTGGCACAGAAATCGAGTTTTTTCCGCACGGCGCCGACATCACCGAGCGACTGCGGCCTCATACCCAATTGGTTTTTGTCGAGACGCCATCCTCACTCACGATGCAAATGCTGGATGTGCGTGCGATATGTGCTGCCGCACATGCACGCGGCGTTCCGGTCGCAGCCGACGCCACCTGGGGGACACCGCTGTTCTTTAAGCCGCACGCACTGGGCCTGGACATTTCGATTCACTCCGCCACCAAGTTCATCAACGGACACTCCGACGTGATGCTTGGCTTGATAACAGGCACCCACGCCGCGTTAGCCGCTGTGCGCGCACACTGCGACCGCGTCGGGAGCCACGCAGCCCCCGACGCTTGTTGGTTGGCGCTGCGCGGGTTGCGCACTTTGGCCGTGCGTTTACGGCGGCATGAATGCACGGCCATGACCATTGCACTGTGGTTGCAGCAGCAGCCGCAGGTTGAGCGTGTGATGTTCCCCGCGCTGCCGGGTGATCCGGGCCATGCGCTGTGGCGAAGTCAATTCTCGGGTGCCGCTGGCCCCTTGACGTTCGAGCTGGTGCCTTGCGACGAGCTCGCCTTCGAGCGTTTCATCAACGCCTTCGAACTCTTTTCCCTCGGCACCAGTTGGGGTGGCTTTGAGAGTTTGGTTTTGCCCGCCGTTCCCTATGCCTTGCGTGGTTTGTCTGTGTTGCCCAATGAGGGGCGACTGGTGCGCTTGCACCTGGGGCTGGAAGATGCTGATGACTTGCGTGACGACTTGCAGCAGGCGCTGGTGCACATTTCTGACGCCTGATGAAAGGCCTGTCGAGGGACTCATCGCGCACAATGCCTGACCCGAGCGCCAATCCAGTGACGATCACATGAAACAGCTCACCTTCTACCTCGACTTCATCTCGCCCTACGCCTACCTCGCGTTTGAGCGCCTGCCCCAGCTGCTGCAGGGCTTGTCCTGTGAAGTGCGTTATCAGCCGGTGTTGCTCGCTGGCATGCTCTCGCATTTTGGGCAAAAGGGCCCGGCGGAAATTGAACCCAAACGCGCCTGGACTTTTCGCCACGTGGCTTGGTTGGCCCACCAGCATGGTGTGCCGCTTCAGGTGCCGACTGAGCATCCGTTCAACCCCCTGGGTTTGCTTCGTTTGGCGTTGGCGGCCAGCCCCGCTGGCCACACGCCCAACCGTTGGGTGTGCGAACAAATTTTTCACCATGTGTGGCGCAGCGAAGGGGGTCCGCAGAATGCCACCGATCCACAGCGGCTGGCGGCGTTGACGGCGCGTTTGGCCGATTCCCTGTCACAGCGTGGCCATGTGCTGGCCGACCCCCAGAGCGAGCCCGTCAAAAACGCCTTGAAACAAGCCACCCAGGACGCCATCGCCCACGGCGTGTTCGGCGTGCCCCATGTGGAAGTTGACGGCCGTCTCTACTTTGGCCTGGAGGGGCTGGACCTTCTCAGCGCTGCCCTGCGCGGCGAGCCGTGGTTCAACAGCGGGGAGTGGGAAGCGGCCGCCGTGGCGCGACCGGGTGTGACACGCGGCTGACTTTACTCAGCCTTGACCCCCGCTGCGGCAATCACCTGGGCCCAGCGTTCGCGCTCTGTTTTCATCATGCTGGCCAAACCATCGGGCGCGGTGCCCACCGCATTGAAGAACTGCGCCAGCATGCGGCTGCGCACCTCGTCGCTCTTGAGGATGCGGACCAACTCGCTGGCCACACGCTGCACGATCGGACCTGGCGTTTTAGCCGGTGCCAAAACCGCTTGCCAAGAAATGGCTTCAAACCCGGGGTAGCCCTGTTCGACCAACGTGGGCAGCTCGGGCAAGGTGCTGCTGCGGCTCAAGGTGGTCACCCCGAGGGCTTTGAGTTTGCCTGCGCGCACCTGGGCCATGGCAATGGCGGGCACCATGAAACCGGCTTGCACTTGGCCGGCGAGCAAGGCATTCACCACCTGCGGGAACCCTTGGTAAGGCACATGCAGCAAGTCCACGCCCGCGCGGGTTTTGAAGAGTTCCATCGCCAAATGCGCGGCACTGCCGTTGCCCACGCTGCCGTAGTTGATGCTGCCTTTTTTTGCTTTGGCGAGCGCCACAAACTCGGCCACCGTGTTCACGCCCAGGGCCGGGTCCACCACCAGCACATTCGGTGAGGTGGCCACGAGTGACACGGGTGCCAAATCACGCGCCGGGTCGTAAGGCAAGGCTTTGGACAGCAGCGGTGCCGTCACCAAAGGGCCTTGTATGGTGAACAAAAAGGTGTAGCCATCGGGTGCGGCTTTGGCTACAAAGCCAGTGCCAATGTTGCCGCCCGCGCCGGGTTTGTTGTCCACCACCACGGGCTGGCCCAAGGCCTTGGACAGCGGCTCTGCAATCAAACGGCCGATCAAGTCCGGCGAGCTGCCTGCGGGGAATGGGATCACCCATTTGATGGGCTGGTTCGGCCAGCTGGAAGGGGAGGCGCGGACCGTGGTGCTGACAGAACCCAGGGCCATGGCGCTGGTGGCGAGGAAGTGTCGGCGTTGCATGCAAGCGTCTCCAAATTTTTGTGGTGTTTGTGATTGTGGCGCCAGCACCCACCACCATCTCAGTGCGGGTGCGATTCAAAGTGATGTGTCACACCCTCTCACTGTTGCACCTTGCCCCACTCCGCCTCAAAGGTTTGCACCAAGCCTTGGTTGGACAGGCGATTCGGTGGCATCTCTACCCGCGCCATGTCGGGCGGGAAGTTGAAGAGGGCGGGCAAGCCGTCCGCGCTCAAAAATTTCAAGCCATCAGGCAAGGCAGAAGGCAGGCGGTAAGGCCGGCGGCTGGCCAAGATGAAACCCCATTCGCCAAAACTTGGCACATGGGCGTGGTAGGGCGTGGTGGTCAGGCCAGCTGCTTCAATCGTGGCGGCCACCGTCCAAAAACTTTTGCGCGCCACCAGCGGTGAGGTGGTTTGCACCACGGCATATCCGCTGGCTGAAAGGTGCTGGTCCAGCAGTTGGTAAAAGCTGGTGGTGTAGAGCTTGCCGATGGAAAAGTTGCTGGGGTCGGGGAAGTCGACCACGATCACATCAAAACTGCCGGTGTTCTGTTCCAGCCAGGCAAAGGCGTCTTGGTTGATGATGCGCAGCTTGGGCGAGTGCAGGGCGTCGCTGTTCAGCGCACGCAAGCGGCTGTCTTGTGAAAAGAGCCTCGTCATGTGGGGGTCGAGTTCCACCAAGGTGACCTCTTGCACGCTCGGGTACTTCAGGATTTCGCGCACGGCCAAACCGTCGCCGCCACCGAGCACGAGCACTTTTTTGGGGGCGCCTTGCGCCGCCATGGCGGGGTGCACCAGGGCCTCGTGGTAACGGTACTCGTCGCGCGAGTGGAACTGCAAATTGCCGTTCAGAAAAAGCCGCACACCGGAGCGCCCGTGGGTCACCACCACACGCTGGTAAGCACTGCTTTCGGCAACGATGATGTTGTCGGCGTAAAAGCGGTCTTCAGCCCAGCTGTTGATTTCCCCCGCGCTGGCAAATGCCACCGCCAGCACAGCCGCACACAACAAACAGGCCAGGGTGTGCGCGGCCACATGGCGCAGCTCTGAGCGAAACAACCACAGCGCCCAGACCGCCACCATCACATTGATCAAACCAAATAGCACACCCGTGCGGATCAATCCCAGCTGCGGCATCAAGAGCAGAGGGAAGGCCAGCGACACCGCGAGCGCTCCGAGGTAGTCAAAGGTGAGCACCTGCGAGACCAAATCTTTCAGCGCGTATCGCGACTGAAAGTGCCGTTTCAAAATTCGCATCACCAGTGGAATCTCTAATCCCACCATGGTGCCAATCAGCAGCACCAAGCTGTACAGCACCAGCCGAAAACTCCCGGGCGCGGCGCTGTGCAAGGCGAACAGCAGCGCAGGCATCAGGCCGCCGACCACGCCGATGAGCAGCTCAATGCGCAAAAAGTGCGCAATCAACTGCCGCTCAAAAAACCGCGACAAGTAAGAGCCCACCCCCATCGCAAACAAATAGGTGCCGATGATGGTGGAGAACTGCAGGATGGAGTCGCCGAGCAACATGCTGGCCAGCGCGCCTGCGGCCAGCTCGTACAACAGGCCACAGCCTGCGATGACGAAGACGGAGGCGAGCAGGGCGACTTCGGCGGGTCGGATGGGGTGGGTATCTGATGCACTCACGCCAAGGCTCCTCGGTGCGGTGTTGTGGGCATACCCGGAGGTATCAACATGGAAGGATCACTATTCCAGACCCTGCCGTGTCAAGTGCCGCATTGATCGCCCTGGTGCAAACCCGTGCGCGGTTGAACACCACATCTGCGAGCAAGGCAATCGCAACGCTGAGGTAGCCGAAGTAGGCTAAACCAACATACTGGCTGAACAAGATCGTGTGCAACCAGTCTTGTCCAAAGAGGTAAAGGTACCCGGAGGCTGAGGCAGCCCCAAGTAGAACAACCGCTGGCAAGATGAGTTGAACCGCCGCCGCACGACGACGGAAACTGACCATCGCTAGAAGCGCAAACACCATCGCGTTGGCGCCGGTGAAAATTCGAAACTCTCGCAACAGCTGGGCCGAGACCTTGGCATAGGCAGACTCAATCAAATGGGTCAAACGCTCCTGCACCTGCGAAAGGGAGGACAGTTTTTCGTTGTAATGCTTTTCCGCCAGGCTCTTCAGTCGCTTTCGGCACTCGCAATCGACATTGAGCATGTTGGCAATGATGTCGGCCACCTTTTGCGGCACTGCGCCCGAAATTTGGCGTTTGGTTGTTTCGATCTCCGCCGCAGATTTCCCGATCGCCTTCAATGCCATTTTCATGACTGTCGAATCGGTCAATTCGTCGACTTTTTCTCCCACCCGTTTCTCCACTTCGAGTCGAACAAGCTCTCTGGCTGACCTCTCAATCAACAAAGGGTCTAGGAATGAAAGAACGAAAGCAGCACCGAACAAGGCAGTTCCAGCAAGACTCAGCGCAACAATTGCGCCGCGCACACTGGAGGTCACGCTTGACCTGGCGGCCTCACCCATGCACCGCCGCCGAAACAATCAACCCAATCGCAATGCACATCGCCCCCACCACAATGGCCAGGGCGACGTTTTTCTCTTCGATGATTTCTTTCCACAGGTCGTAGGGGGTCAGCTTGTCGACGATGATGAAGCAGACCCAAAACACCAGCACGCCGATCAGTGCAAACAAAATTGAGCCGACAAAAATGCCGGGTTTCATCCATTCAATGCCCATCATGGTGGTTCTCCTTGGGGTGGTGGTCGGTAGGGTGGTTGAGTTGGCGCAGAAACGTTTTCACCGCGGCAGCCGCTGCTTCGGGCTGAGTTTGCAACAGGAAATGCGGACCGGGCAGCGAAGTGACTGTGGTTTGCGGCGCAAGACCTTGTACCTCGTTCGCTGACCGCGCGGACACCAAGAGGTCTTGGGCCGCACGCAGGTAAAGCAGCGGCAGGGTGACCCGCTTCAGCAAGTCGCGGGTGTCCACCGCCAGCACCTGCTTCATGCGTGCTCGCAGTACATCAGCCCGGACGCTGGTGAGGGCGGTTTTCAGCGCTTCTTTTGCGCTTGGGGTGGCAAACCGCCCCATCAAGGCCGCGCTGATCAAACCCACGGGTGGCATGGGGCAACGCCAGCTCAGCAAGACGGAGGCAGGGCGTGCCAGCCAGGCTTGCGGGTTGCGTGCAAAACTGCAGCAAAGCACCAAAGCGTGGAGTTGCTGGGGACGTTCAGCTGCAAGGCGGATGGCGATCGGGCCAGAAAAAGACTCTCCGAGCAAGGCATAGGGCGTGGTGTTCGGCAGTGCATCGCGGGCGATGGCTGTGAGTTCTTCATCGCTCGTCACGCGGTCTCTTGGGTAGCGCACGATGTGGGTCGTGTACTCCTTACCCAGCGCCGCGACGAAGGGCGCAAACAAATCCCCCGTGCCGTCCATGCCGGGGAGCAATACCAAGGTGGTGACGCCACTCACTTATGCCCCCCACCCGAGCTGTACCCGCCCCAGGATCCGCCGCTGCTGCGGTGACTGCTGCTGGTGCGGCAACTGCGGTACTCGGTGGAGGCTTCGCCGTAGGTGGCGCGTACCTGGTCGCAGTCGTCTTTACTGTCACATCGCCACAGGATGAGCAGCACGAGGATGACCACGCTCCACAGCACGATTTGCTGCAACAGATTGGAGCCGCCGAGTGCGGTGGGCAGGGCGTCGCGCTGCAGGCTGGTGCGTTTGTCGGCGCCGAGTTTGAAGGCTTGCATCACCTCGTCGGCAGTGAGGGTGGCGCCCAAGGACCAGGTGATCTCGTCGCCGGTTTTTTCACGGTTCAAGCGCTTGGTGTTGGCGTCGCCCGTGCCGATGTAGTCGCTGTTGTAGGTCAGCTCGTCGCGTTTGAGTTGCCAGTAGAACTCACCCAGGACATAGGTGGTTTTGCCTGTGTACTCATAAAGGTTTTTGTAGAGCACGCCGTCCAGCTTGACGCTGTCGCCAAACTTTTGCGGCACGCCGGTGATGGGTGTGGCCCAGCTCCAGCCGTCTTGGGCGTCGACCAAAAATGCGAAACCAGTGTCGCGGTGGTAAAGCAGGTATTCACGCCAGAAGCTTTGTTCATCCTCGCCAGTTTCTACCTCGCAACGTTCGGCGTAACCCACCACCTGCCAAGGCAGGACGGTGGCGGTTTTGTCGAGACTGAGTTTCAAGCGACCGATGCTGCCCAGGGGAATTTGCGGCTCGCTGCCGTTTTCTTGGGCATAGTGGGCGAGGTCGCCACCCACCCCTTGCGACAAGTCCACCACCGCATGGCATTGGTGGCAGGCGATGGACTGGGTGGTGGAGAGTGTGACGTTCAGCGCCGTGCCGCAACTCGGGCATTCCACGCCGCGCGCTTTCAGGGTTTTTTCGCTGCTCTCGGCCAGGCCGCGCAGGGCCAGCTCGCTCAGTGCGACGGAGCGGCCCACAGACCAGTGGGGCTGGTCCGGGTTTTGGTAGTCCAGCGTGCCCACTTCGCCGCGCGGATTGCGCAGGTCCACCACCATGAAACCGCGTTGAAGGTTCGGAGCAAAGGGCAACTCGCCTTGCGCGGCAATCAGCTTGGCGACGGCCACCGAGGCCACGCTCCAGCCTTGTCCGGCCAGGGTCAACGATTGCCCTGGGCGCAGTTTGTCGGCCTGGGGCGCGGGCTCAAGCAAAGGCGCATCGAAGGCCAGCACATAACGGCCGTTGTCTTCAGCCAACCAGCCGGAGCGGCCGCTGTCGAAGAGGGCATGCCACTCGTTCCAGGTGCCGTCTTTGTAGCGGTACTGCAAGCGCCCGACCAAGGTGAAGGCCGCGCCTTGCGCGCTGCCACTGGCCCCGAGTTGCAGGGGAGAGTGGTCGTCAAACAGCTCGGCGCTTTCGCCGGTTTTGCGAAGCGCTTCGCCATCGCGCACGATGGTGCTGCGGCAAAAACCGCAGACGGCGAAAGCCGACGCGCTGGAGCGAAACTCCACCGGCGCGCCGCAATTGGGGCAGGCGGCGCGGTAGGCGCGTTGGGGCAATAGGTCAGCCACGTCGAACGGCCATTCTGAGACTGACGGAGTTGGTCATCGGCTGACTACAACCGTTGTAACGACTTCACGAGAACTTGGAAGCTGCGGGATTTGTTCCTATCCGGCACCAAATGGAGTGAAATTCTTCTTGCGCCGTCCCGCTTTTGGTAGTCAGGAATCAATCTCTTGATTTCACGCGAGGGACTGCTGATCAGGTCAGGATTTCTATACTTGGCGGAACGATCATGATTTCGTAGGCTGGGCTTTGCAAAGGCTTGAGCAATGGCTTCCCAATCCCCAACAAAAAAACTCTCAAGTTCTCGGCATGCGATGCGAACAACCGAGTCTGGCCGGCCAGCTGCTTCGCACTTGGCTCGCAATCCGTTTTTGATCCGTATGCAGTCACCGCTGTCTTGATCTCGAATAACAAAGAACAGGCTATTGGGTCGGAGCCAACCCTTCATCCGTCTGACCATCTGTTTCTCGAGGTGTTGAGAGCAAATAGAACTGTCCGCTTTTGTAGCAAGTAGATTGTCCGCTTTACGCGGTTCATTTTTGGCGTGTTCTGTTGTCTGTTTTTTTATGCCCTCAAGGCCCCTGCCAGGGCGCCGCAGGCCCCCCCCTTTCT
>JANPCX010000075.1:0-16636 GCA_031431125.1 Burkholderiales bacterium | reverse complement strand
GATGCAGGTGCAGGCATGAGTGCGTCTGCCATCACGAGAACAGGGGTGCAGCGCACCTTTTGCACACGGCTTGAGACCAAATAACCGCCATCAGCGGTTGCAACTCGCCCAAATCCACAATCACAAATTGCTCGACCCGCGTAGCACGCTTCAGATCGAGTTATTCAGACCATCCCTAAACGACAAAACAGGCGATGCTTGCTTCCTGTCAAAGTTTGATCACAGGCCTGGCGACGCAGACTCTTTCGGCCAGACTCCACCAACGCGACAAACCCCTCGCGGGTGGGTCAGAACGGAATGTCATCATCCATGTCGTCAAACCCAGTGCTGGGTTTGCCTGCGGGTTTGGGTGCTGCCGGGCGGGATGCCGGAGCCGGGGCGCTGGCCGGGCGGCTGTTGTAGTTGCCACCGCCACCACCGCCACCACCGCCGCCACCCCCACCGCCTTCATCGCCACCGCCCATGCCTTCCCGGCCACCCAACATTTGCATTTCGTTGGCGATGATTTCGGTGGTGTAGACGTCTTGGCCTTCTTTGTTCTGCCATTTGCGGGTTTTCAGACGGCCTTCCACGTAGATGGGGCGGCCTTTTTTCAGGTATTCACCGGCAATTTCAGCCAAACGGTCGTAAAAGACCACGCGGTGCCATTCGGTTTCCTCTTGTTTGTCGCCGGAGGTTTTGTCTTTCCAAGTGCGGGTCGTGGCCACGCTCACATTGCAGATGGCATTGCCGTTGGGGGTGTAACGCACCTCGGGGTCTTTGCCCAGGTTGCCGATGAGAATGACTTTGTTGATGGCGGCCATGTGGTGAGCTCCTGCGGATTCAAAGGGAATGCCGACATTATCGACTGGACGGCCGCCCAGGCCATCGCCCCCTAGAACGCCCTCGAACGAGGGCCGCACGACCGTCCTGTGCGCACACGCACTGCCTTACCATCAGCAGCCCGCGCAACCCTGCGCAAAGAACCTACCTCGCCCCCCACCGTGTCTGCCCTCCTAGAACGCTCCGCCCCAGCAGCATCCGCCCTGCACACCATCCTGCAAGAGGTGTTTGGCTACAGCCAGTTTCGCGGCGCGCAAGCCGAGATCATTCAGCATGTGCGTGAGGGCGGCGACGCCTTGGTCCTCATGCCCACCGGCGGCGGTAAAAGCCTGTGTTACCAGGTGCCGGCGATCGCCCGTCACCGTGCCGACCAGGGCGTGACCGTGGTGGTCAGTCCCTTGATTGCCTTGATGCACGACCAAGTCGGTGCATTGGAAGAGGCCGGTGTCCACGCCGCCTATTTGAATTCCAGCCTCACTTCCGAAGAAGCGCAAAAGATAGAGCGCGACATGATGGGCGGCCGTTTGGTGATGCTGTATGCCGCGCCAGAACGCATCACCACACCACGGTTTTTGGCCCAACTCGATTCACTGCACGAGCGCGGCCTGCTGAGTTTGTTTGCCATTGATGAAGCGCATTGCGTAAGCCAATGGGGACACGACTTTCGCGAGGACTATTTGGCACTGAATGTGCTGCACGAACGTTACCCCGACGTGCCGCGCATTGCGCTGACGGCCACCGCCGACGACCTCACCCGCGCCGACATCATCGAACGCCTGCAGCTGCAAAGCGCGCGCGTTTTCATCAGCAGTTTTGACCGGCCCAACATCCGCTACAGCATTGTCGAAAAAGACAATGCCCGCGCTCAGTTGCTGCGGTTCATTCAAGACGAACACGACGGCGATGCGGGCATCGTGTATTGCCAGTCGCGCAAAAAAGTGGACGAGACTGCGGCCTGGCTGGAGAGCGAAGGCATCACCGCTTTGGCCTACCACGCAGGTTTGGACTCTGAAGTGCGGCGTCGCCACCAAGACCGCTTCTTGCGCGAAGACGCTCTGGTGATGGTGGCCACGATTGCCTTCGGCATGGGCATCGACAAACCCGATGTGCGTTTTGTGGCCCACCTGGATTTGCCCAAAAACATTGAAAGTTATTACCAAGAAACCGGCCGCGCCGGCCGCGACGGTTTGCCCGCCAATGCCTGGATGGCCTATGGCCTGGCCGATGTGGTCAACCAGCGCCGCATGATTGACGACAGCCCGGCGGGCGATGAATTCAAACGCGGTCAAGTGGGCAAGCTCGAAGCGCTGCTGGCCTTGGCCGAGGCGCACGACTGCCGCCGTGTGCGTTTGCTCGGTTACTTTGGCGAAGCCAGTGAGCCCTGCGGCAATTGCGACAACTGCTTGCAGGCCCCGGCCACCTGGAACGCCACCGAAGCGGCGCGCAAAGCGCTGAGCTGCATCTACCGTTTTCACCAAAACGGTGGGCAACGTTTTGGTGCCGGGCATTTGATAGACGTGCTGCGCGGCAAGGCCACCGAGAAGGTCGGCCAGTACAACCACCAGCGGCTCAGCACCTATGGTGTCGGTGCCGACGTGGCCGAGGCGCAGTGGCGCGCGGTGTTGCGTCAATTGATTGCCCTGGGCCATTTGCGCACCGAGGGCGAGTACCACACGCTGGAGCTGACACCGAGTGCCCGAGAGGTGCTGCGCGGCGATGTCACTTTGCTGCTGCGCGTGGCCAGCGACACACCGCCGCGCTCGCGCAGCAAAACCACCCGTGGTGCGGCCACCAAAAGCGGCGCCAAAAACAAAGAAAAAGCACCGCCACTGCCTTTGGATGAAGACGCGCTGCAACGTTTCACCGACCTCAAAGCCTGGCGTGCCGAAGTGGCCAAAGAACACAACCTGCCGGCCTATGTGGTGTTCCACGACGCCACACTGGCCGAGATGGCACGCTCACTGCCCGGCACGCTCGACGAGCTGGGCGAGATCAGTGGCGTTGGCGTGAAAAAGCTCGAGGCCTACGGGCAAGAAATTTTGCGCGTGTTGGGGCGCTGAGCGCTGGGTCAGGGAGTGACAGCAACGGTCACCGTGTTGCTGTTGGCGCGATTCCCCGCGTTGTCGCGGGCTTGGGCGTAATAGGTCACGCTGCTGCGGCCATCAAAGGGCGTTTGCACGGCCCACTCGTAAGGCCGCCAGCCCAAAGTGCTGATGACGACATCGCCGCCGAAGTCGCGACGAAACAAGGTCACGCTTTCAATGCCGCTTTCGTCTGATGCCGCCACCGCCACACGCACCACTTGCCCCGGCCGCGTGACGCCTTCGGCCACCGCAATGCTGACCACGGGTTTGGTGTAGTCGTCCTCATAGTAGTAGCCGCCCCCGACGTAGTAACCGTCGCCGCCGACACTCACGCCGCCGCCGCAGGCAGTCAGGCTCAAGGCGGTCAGCAAAGACAACGCCACCGCAGAACATCGCGACGAGAAAAACTTCAAAACATTCATGGCACCCACCCATAGGCAGTCAAACGGGCACCAAACATTGCAGCTTGGTGCCCATTTCAACGCAGCTTGACGCTTTCAGGTTGACCCGGGTTTCAACGCGGGTGTCAGTTGCGCCAACTCATCCCCCACCAAACGCACAATCAGTTTGTCCAAGGTTTGCACTGAATACTGCTTCACGTCGTGCACGGTCTCGCCGCCTGGGCCGCTGCTGGGTTCTTTGGCGTTTTTGTAAGTCAAGAAAACAAAGCGCCCTGCTGTGTACTGCGCCATTTGCCGGAATATGAATTCGCCCGATGGATCGAGACCGCTGGCCCCCACTGCAAAGAGTTTGATGCCTTTGGCCAAAGCGGCTTGCATGTCGCGGTCGTAAAGCGGACAGACCGTTTGTTGTGTCGTCTGTGGCGCTTTGTCGCAGTAGTCCAGATGCGGCGGCGCGTCGGCCACCAGCACCACCAAACGCACCGCATCGCGGCGCCAGCTCAGGCCATGCACCGTTTCATGCAAAGCTTCGTTCAAGGCCTCGGGGGTGTCGCCGCCGCCAGCCGCCTGGGCTTGCGCGAGGGCCGATTGGAAAGCGCCCAAGTCGTGGGTGAAATCGTGGCTGCGGGTGAGGTAGGCGTCGCCACGGTCGCGGTAGGTCACCAGGCCGTAACAAACATCGGGGGTGGTGGGCATCTGGGCAATTTGCGCGGCGACTGCGCGCATGGAACCTTTGAGCTTGGCGATCTCGTCGGCCATGGAGCCGGTGGCGTCGACCAAAAACACCAGGTCCAAACGTGGGCGCTGCACCGCCTGCACCTCCTTCAACTGCACTTGAAGCGCCGCCGCTTGGCCGCGTGACCACACCGTGCGGGCGCTGCTCTGGCCCTTGCGCACGGCCACTGCGAAACGTGTTTCTGAGACTGCATCCGCCGGCAAAAACGCACGCGGGTGCAACCAAACGCGCCCGGCGGCATCGGTGCGGGCCCACATCACGGGCTGCGACAGGCCGGCACGTTGAATGGCCACCTCAGCGTCGTGCACAGGGCGGCCGGCTGCGTCAGTCACTTCCAGCAACTGGCGCTCGCTCACATCGCGGTCGCGCACCAGCAGCCGCTTCAATGCCAGGCTGCGTTCGCGGTAGGCGCGGTACTCGCCGAAGTCAGCGTTGTCGTCCACCATGCCGGCAGTCACCGCCTCGTTGGCTGGGCGCTGCGGTGGCGGTTGAACTTGCGGCATCGGCGTGAGAGGCGCGGTGCTGCTGGACCCGACATGGTCGGCCAGCGCGGTGCTTTCCATGGCGCGTCCTGCTGTTTTTGCCGAGGCCATGGGCGCCGCAGCAGGCAGGGCATCGCGCCTCGACAGCATTGATCGTTTGTCTTCGCCGCGCCAACGTTCAGCCTCGTTGGTGCTGGAGGCCACATCGCCCGCCACCTCACGCACCGAAGGCCAGCGGCGGCAATGTTCGGCCGTGGGCGGGTCAAAGGCAACCGGGCCGCGGTCGGGCGGCGACTCATTGCCAGACCAAACGCCTGGCCAGTGGCTGGACGCGTCAGGCAGTATTGGCTGACGCGCATGTGCGCTGGCGATGAAGGGGTTGCTCACCATCGAATCACAGGCGCTGAGCAAGGCCAGTGCGGTAAGGGTCAGCAATAGCTGGGGCGCAGGGCGGCGGCGAAGGGGCAAACGAAGGGGCATCAAAGTCTCCAGAGTGAACACTTGGGTTGATACGCATCAACATGGGCAATGGGGTGAGCTTTTTTATCCCTTTGACAACTCAATGCCTGACTTGAATGCCTCAAACACGGGAAAGGCATACTGACAAACGCACAGCTTAACTTGCAACTAAAGTCGCATTTAAAGTCGCAAATACTTCCGCAAGACTTCCATAAATGTGTTTTAAGTCATAGACTTAAGAATGCTTAAGAAGTCGCAAACCTTCTCTCTTTATGACCACCCCGCTCAGATGGAGCCTTTGCTTCCAGGCGAGCTGCGGCTGGGGCCTCTCTTGGAGCAAGCGGGCGACCTGATCCGCCGCGCCGACCAGTTGTCTGGCTTGTGCCAACCCGGTGCTTTGGTGGGCTTGCGCCGCTTGTTGCGCGCCATGAATTCGTATTACTCCAACAAAATTGAAGGCCAGCACACCCTGCCGCTGGAAATTGAACAGGCCCTGCGCAACGACTACGCGCAAGACCCCGACAAAGCACGCCGCCAGCGCCTGGCCTTGGCCCACATGGCCACCGAACAACAACTCGAAACCCTGTGCCCCCAATGGGACACCGCACGCGTCTGGTCGCCGCAAACCGTGCGCGAGATCCACCAAGACCTGTTCGCCCGTTTGCCCCCGGCCGACCTGCTGCTCGACGCCGCCGAGCCAGCGGCAAAACCCGAGCCCCTGCACCCAGGCCAACTGCGCACCCAAGCGGTGAGCGTGGGCCGCCATGCCGCACCGGCTGCCGAACAATTGAGTGCCTTCCTGACGCGCTGGTCTGAGGCCTACGGCCAAACGCGGCGCGGCGAAATGCAGGTGGTGGCCATGGCCGCCGCCCACCACCGCCTGGCCTGGATACACCCCTTTCGTGATG
Source organism: Burkholderiales bacterium (assembly GCA_031431125.1). Taxonomy (GTDB): domain Bacteria; phylum Pseudomonadota; class Gammaproteobacteria; order Burkholderiales; family Burkholderiaceae_C; genus JANPCX01. The sequence continues at coordinate 10,744 of JANPCX010000075.1, read as the reverse complement.
GCAATGGCCGCGTCGCCCGCCTGCACAGCCACCTCGTGCTGAACCACCTGGGTTTGAGCAAGGGCCTGTGGTCACCCCTGCGTGGTTTTGCCCGCAGCCATGAGGCCTACTACGCCCACCTCAGCGCTGCCGATGCACCCCGCGCGGGCGACCTGGACGGGCGCGGCAACCTCACCGAGCAGGGGCTCACCCAGTGGATCGCCTATGTGCTCGGCCTGTGCCTGGACCAGGTCAACTTCATGGCCGCCACACTGGCCTTACCGCAAATAAAAGACCGCATGGCCGCCTGCCTGGCCTATGAAGAAGAAGTGGTGCAACAAGGCGTGCGCCGCCAGTCCCTGAGTGCACTGCATTACCTCTTCGCCACCCAAGGCGAGCTGGACCGCGCCAACTTCAAAGCCCTGCTCGGCCTGGGCGACCGCTTGGCCACCGCCCAGGTCAGCGCGCTCTTACAACGCGGTCTCTTGGAAACCGACTCGCCCCACGGAAAATTGCGCCTGGGCGTGCCGCAGCATGCGCTGCGGTTTTACTTCCCCAGTCTGTGGCCTGAAGCGGAAGGCGCTGCCTGAACATGGGTGCAGCACCGGCCGACTCAGCCCACCTGCCCCTTCTCTACACCTACCGCCGCTGCCCCTATGCGATGCGGGCGCGAATGGCGCTGCTGGTCGCCCAGCAACCCTTCGAGGCGTTTGAAATCGCCCTTCGCGACAAACCTGCCGCGCTGCTGGCCTTGTCACCCAAAGCCACCGTGCCCGTGCTGCAACTGCCCGATGGTCGAGTGCTGGATGAAAGCTGGGACATCATGCGCTGGGCCCTGCAATCCCACGACAACGGCCACTGGTGGCACCCCGCTCAAACACCCGACAACCTCGACCTGCTGCGCCGCAACGATGGCGACTTCAAATACCACCTGGACCGCTACAAATACCCCGAGCGTCATTCAAAGGAAACGGGTCATCGCGAAGACCACCGCGCCGATGCGGCAGCGGCTCTGCTGCTGCCACTGGAGGCCAGGCTGAGTCGGCAGCCTTACTTGGGTGGCAACTCACCGTGTGCGACCGACCTGGCGATCTTTCCTTTTGTGCGCCAGTTCGCGGCTGTGGACTCCGGGTGGTTTGTGGCGCAGCAATGGCCCGCCGTTCAGCGGTGGCTCGCGGCATGGGTCGGCAGCAATTTGTTTGACGCCTGCATGGTCAAGCTTGCACCCCATCCTTTTCTGTCGAAGCAGGCTGTCGTACCGCTGCGTTAGCGGGCGACGGCAACAACATCAACAGCTCGCGCAAGCGCTGGTGAACCGAGTTATCCCAAGCAACAGGCAATTGGCTACGCGCTTGCAGGTAGTGGTGCGTGAATACGTCCAAGTAGGCCGCCAGCGTCTGCTCGGCAAGGGTTTCGCCCGCCAAACTCAGGCACAGGGCGGCCACCTCGCTGGTGCAGAAGTGGTCGTCGCGTCGCGAGCGGCGCAGCTGGTATTGCGATGCCTGACCCGGCTGCAAGCTCAGCACCGGCAAGTGGTTCAGGTAGGGGCTGCGCCCAAACATCTTGCGGGCTTCGGCCCAGGTGCCGTCCAGCAAAATGAACAATGGGCGCTTGTCCGCCGGGTCACGGCCGGCGTTTGCCAGCGAAACGGTGTGAACCACCCGCTCGGGCGCCGCATACTCGCCCGGAAACACCACATAAGGTTGCCACTGGGGGTCGCTCAGCAGCGCCAACAACCCCGGGTCGACTTCGGTGCGCGCCCAGCCAAAGGCAAAGGTGTCGGTCACCACATCGGCAATCAACCAGCCCGTGTTGCTCGGTTTGAGCGGCTCGATGTCGGCCATCAGCAGGCAAACCCCCGACCGCGTGGGTACCGACGGACGCAAGGCACACATGCAGTGGCTCGGTACCAAACGGCAGTCGGTGCAACGCTCGCGCTTGAAACCACCGCGGGCGAGAAAGGGTTTGGCGCTGCGCGCGAGGCGCGCAGCGCGCAGCAGGGAGACGGCATGGGGCATGGGGAGATTTTGAGGGATGCACCACTACACTGCAGCCTCACCTGTTTCCTCCAACGACACCCATGACCACTCCCCTGGCCCAACCCATCCACTGGACAACACCTGCCCCCACTGCAACCGCCCCCTCCCGCGACGAGCGCTGGCCGGTTGCCGATGTACAAGCCCTTTTCAACCTGCCTTTCAACGACCTGCTGTTTCGTGCCCAACAAGTACACCGGGAACACTTCAATGCCAACGAAGTGCAGCTCTCCACCTTGTTGTCCATCAAGACCGGGGGCTGCCCTGAAGACTGCGGCTATTGCCCGCAATCCATCCACCACAACACCGGGCTGGAGGCCAGCAAGTTGCTGGACACCGAGGCCGTCACCACCGCCGTGCAAGCCGCCAAGGCCGCAGGTGCCACCCGGTTTTGCATGGGGGCTGCCTGGCGCGAACCCAAAGACCGTGACATTGAAAAAGTGGCCGACCTGGTCAAGGTGGTGAAAGACCACGGCCTGCAGGCCTGCTGCACCTTGGGCATGTTGACCGACACCCAGGCGCGCAGCTTGAAAGACGCGGGGCTTGACTACTACAACCACAACCTGGACACCGCACCCGAGCTGTATGGCGCCATCATCACCACGCGTGACTACCAAGACCGGCTGACCACTTTGAGCCATGTGCGGCAGGCGGGTTTGAATGTGTGCAGCGGCGGCATCGTGGGCATGGGCGAAAGCCGTGCGCAGCGTGCGGCCCTGGTGGCGCAGTTGGCGAACCTGGAACCGCGTTACCCCGAGTCGGTGCCCATCAACAACCTGGTGCAAGTCGAAGGCACACCCTTGCATGGCAGCGAACCACTGGACCTGCTGGAGTTTGTGCGCACCATCGCCGTGGCCCGCATCACCATGCCCAAGGCCCATGTGCGTTTGTCAGCGGGACGGCAGACCATGGGTGAAGCCATTCAAGCGTTGTGTTTTTTGGCGGGTGCCAATTCGATTTTTTATGGCGACAAGCTGCTCACCACAGGCAACCCGGATTGGGAACGCGACCAGCTGCTCTTCAGCAAGCTGGGTTTGAAAGCAGCGTGAATCCGTCCTTTGCGGTTGAACCCGCCATGGGTGGGGCCGATGCCCTGTCAGCACGCAGCCAACGCAGCGTCTGGCACCCCTGCACGCCACTCAAACGAACGCAACAGGCCGCGCCCCTGGCCATTTCCAGGGGGCAGGGGCCGTGGCTGTTCGACACCGAGGGGAGGCGTTATTTCGACGCCATCAGCTCATGGTGGGTGAACCTGTTCGGCCACGTCGACCCCACCCTCAACCACGCCATCAAGCAGCAACTCGACACCCTGCCGCATGTGATGCTGGCCGGTTGTACACACGAAAGTGCCGTGGTGGTGGCGGAGAAACTTTCGGCCCTCACCGGCGGTGAGCTGGGCCACGCGTTTTACGGCAGTGATGGGGCATCGGCGGTCGAGATCGCGCTGAAGATGAGTTTCCATTGCTGGCGCAACCAAGGCCGCTCAGACAAGAGCGAGTTCGTCTGCCTGCAACACAGCTACCACGGCGAAACCCTCGGGGCATTGGCCGTCACCGATGTGGCCATCTTCCGCGACGCCTACGACCCGCTCTTGATGCGCGCCCACACCGTGGCCTCGCCGGATGCGCGGCAGGCGGCGGCGGGCGAGTCGGCTTTGGAGGTGGCACAGCGTGCTTTGGTCGCCATGCGCACGTTGGTGCAACAACGCGAGGGCCGCGTGGCGGCGGTGATCGTGGAGCCGCTCATTCAGTGTGCGGCTGGCATGGCCATGCACGATCCGTCCTATTTGCGCGGCCTGCGCGCCTTGTGCAACGAGTTTGAGGTGCACCTGATCGCCGACGAGATCGCTGTGGGCTGCGGCCGCAGCGGCAGTTTCTTTGCTTTCGAGCAGGCCACGCTGCCCGAGCAAGCAACGGTCTGGCCCGACTTCATCCTGCTGTCCAAGGGCATCACCGGCGGTACGATGGCGCTGTCGGTGGTGCTGACGCGCGACGCGGTTTATGACGCCTTTTGGGACGACGCCGCCATCCACACCACGGCGCGCAGCTTTTTGCATTCACATTCCTACAGTGGCAACCCGCTGGCCTGCCGCGCCGCCTGGGCGGTGCTGGAGCGCTTCGAGCGCGAGGCGGTGCTGCAGCAAAACCAAGAACGCAGCCATTTGATCAACGCCACCTGGCAAACACTGAGTGACGATGCGCGGCTGTGCCATGTGCGCCAGCAGGGCATGGTCTGGGCCTTTGATGTGAAACCCGAGGTGGCAGGCCCCCAGTTCGCCGAACGTTTTCAGCTGGCGGCACGGCGCCATGAATTGCTGATCAGGCCCATTGGCCACACCGTCTACCTGATGCCGCCGTATTTGCTGCCGCCCGAGCAGTACCAGTGGCTGGCCGAACAAACCCTGCGCACGCTGGACGAGGTGACCCATGCTGCTTGAGCACCTGCAACAGCAGCTCGACGCCCGTGATGCGCAGCAGATGCGCCGCCGTTTGAAAACCACCCACACCCTGCAAGGCCACCAGGTGCGGGTGTGGGACGGCCAGGCGCTCACCGAACCGGGCCGAGACTACCTGGCCTTTTGCAGCAACGACTACCTGGGCCTGGCCCAGCACCCCGACGTGGTGGCCGCGCTGGGCGAAGGCGCGCGGCTTTATGGTGCGGGCAGTGGCGCATCCCATTTGATCAGCGGCCACAGCCCGGCCCATGCCCAGCTGGAAGACGAGTTGGCGCGCTGGGCCGCGCCCTGCATCCCCGATGCGCGGGCCTTGTTTTTTGGCACCGGCTACCTGGCCAACCTGGCCTTGATCACCACCCTCGGCGATGGCCGGGCCACGCTGTTTTCCGACAAGCTCAACCACGCCTCGCTGATCGACGGGGCCTTGCTGGCCAAGGCCGAATCGCTGCGATATCCCCACAGAAACACCGAACGCCTGGCCAACCAACTGGCCGCCTGCAGCACGCCCATCAAACTCATCGTCACCGACGCCGTGTTCAGCATGGACGGCGACCTGGCCCCTTTGGCCGAGCTGCTGCGCCTGGCCGAGTTGCACGACGCCTGGCTCATCGTTGACGATGCCCACGGCCTGGGCGTGCTCGGGCCCCAAGGGCGCGGCAGCCTGGCCCACCTGGGCTTGTGCAGCCCGCGTTTGATCTGCATGGGCACGCTGGGCAAAGCGGTGGGCGTGGCCGGGGCTTTTGTCGCCGCCCACCCCCTCATCATCGACGCCCTGCTCAACCTGGCCCGGCCCTACATCTACACCACCGCCGCGCCGCCGGCCGTGGCCCATGCGGTGCAGGCCAGCCTGCGCCTGATCGAAGGTGCCGTGGGCCACGAGCGCCGCGCCCTGCTGCGCCAGCGTCAAGCGCAGCTGCGTGAGGGCTTGTCGAGCTGGGTGTTGGAGCGTGGTTGGCGACTGGGTGAATCCGACACCGCGATCCAGCCGCTGATCGTCGGTGACAACGCCACCGCCGTGGCCTTGAGCGCCGCCCTGCAGGCTCAAGGCCTGTGGGTGCCCGCCATCCGCCCGCCCACCGTGCCGGTGGGCAGCGCTCGCTTGCGCATCACACTCAGTGCCTTGCACACCGAAGCCGACGTGGCGCGCCTGCTGACGGCCTTACAACAAGCCACAGGCGCGGTGCCATGAAGGGTTGCTTTGTCACCGGAACCGACACCGAAGTCGGCAAGACCCTGGTCAGCACCGGCCTGCTGCACCTGTTGGGTGGGCAGGGCCTGCGCGTGATGGGTCTGAAACCTGTCGCGGCGGGAATGACCCTGCGAGATGGCGTTTGGTTGCAAGACGATGTTGTGGCGCTGCACCGCGCCTCCAGCGTGCAAGGGCCGATGGCACAACACGGCCTGTGTGTGCTGCGCACCGCCTGCGCTCCCCACATCGCCGCGCAGCAAGAAGGCGTGTCGCCGCAGCGCGGTGCGCTGGTGGCGCAGTTGCGCCAGTCGGCCGCTGCCGCCGATGCCGTCGTCGTGGAAGGCGCGGGCGGGTTTGCGGTGCCGATGAGCGCTTTGAGCAAGACCGTGCGTTGGGGCCTGGACGACCTGGCCGCCGACCTGGGCCTGCCCGTGGTGTTGGTGGTGGCTTTGCGCTTGGGTTGCCTGAACCATGCGCTGCTCACCGCCCGGGCGATCGCTGCCAAGGGGCTGCGGCTGGCCGGCTGGGTCGGCAACCAGGTGGGGCCCCACCCCATGCCTCATCAGGAAGACAACCTGGCCACGCTGCGGGCCTGGTTGCCCGCGCCGAATTTCGGTTTGATTCCCTGGCTGGACGAACCCACACCGACGAATGTGGCGGCTCACTTGGACGCCAAAACGGTCATGGCCGCCTTGCACTTGAGCCCGATCCAATGACATTGATCACCCCCGATTTTTTGCACGACCCCTACCCGACGTATGCAGCCCTGCGCGAGCGCGGGCCGCTGCACTGGAGCGACGAGTTTTTTGGCGGTGCATGGTTGCTCACACGTTACGAGGACGTGGCCTGGGCCTTGAAAGCCCCCGAGTTGTCGGCCCGGCGCACCGGGGGCTGGGTGAACCGCGCAGCGCCAGGCGCAGGGCGGCGGCTCGCGCCCTTCCAGCAGCTCTTCGCACGCGCGCTGTTGTTCTTGGACGCACCTGACCACACCCTGTTGCGACAAGCGTTGATGCCGGCCTTCAAGCCGGCCGGATTGGCTCGGCTGCGTGGCCGCATCCAGGCGCACATCGATGAACTGCTGCAGGCCATCGACCCGCATCAGCCAGTGGACCTGGTGGCCCAGTTGGCCGGCCCACTGCCTGCGCGCGTGATGACCGACTGGCTGGGCTTGCAGTCCGTCGGCCTGCACGCAGTGCGCGCCTGGTCAGACGACATCGCCGCCTTTCTCGGCCACCCTGAGCCCGACCTGGCCTTGGGCCAACGCGCCCAACGCGCCGCGCTCGCCATGGCGGATGCTTTTGTACCCATACTGCAAGCCCGCCGTGCGGCACCAGTCCCTCAGGATGCGCCTGGCGACCTGCTCGATGTGCTCTTGCAAGCCCAAGCCCAAGGCCCCTTGGCTCAAACCGAAACACTGCTGGCGCAGTGCGTGATGTTTTTGTTTGCCGGCTTTGAAACCACCCGCCATCTTCTGGGCAATGGGCTGCACGCCGTGCTCAGCCAACCGGACGCATGGCAACAGTTGCGGCAAGACCCCGACAGGCTGCCGCTGGCGGTGCGCGAGCTGCTGCGGTTTGACAGCCCGGTGCAGTACACCGGCCGCCGGGTGGCTGTTCCCTTCACCCGCCATGGCCGGCGTTTTGAGCGCGGTGAATTGCTGATCCCGCTGATCGGCGCCGCCCACCGCGACCCAGGCACCTACAGTGAACCGGATGCCCTGCAGCTGCAACGCCGCGAAGCGCCCCACCTGGCTTTTGGGCAAGGGCCCCATGTGTGCATCGGCGCGGCGCTGACCCACCTGGAAGTGGAGCTGACCTTGGCCACCCTGCTGCAGCGCTGGCCCCGCCTTCAACTGGCCGAATTGTCGCCACAACGACTGCACAATCCGCTGTACCGCGGCTTCAAAACCTTGCCCGTGTGGCCCCTGGGCACACCCGCCCGGACCACATCGACGAAAGAAGCCGTCCCCTTTCACCCTCAAGCCACGCTCGCAACGTAACAGTGAAGGGCCGCGAAAACCCGCGCTCCTGGCCACACATGGATTCAGACCCCACCGACGACGCCCTGATGGCCGCTTATGCGGCGGGTGATGCGCGGGCGTTTGAGCTGCTTTATGCGCGGCACCATGCGGGGCTCTACCGTTTTGTGCGGCGGCTGCTGGGCACAGCGGGCGCGTCCCAGGTGGACGAGGTGTTTCAAGACACCTGGCTGCGGGTGGTGAAAACACGGCAGCAGTGGTCGCCGCAAGGCGCGAGTTTTCGCACCTGGTTGTTCACCCTGGCCCACCACCGGGTGATTGATATTTGGCGGCGCAGCGGGCGCGAGGTGTCGATTGAAGTCGACGACGAACGCGAACCCTGGGAGCCCGATGGCGTTCACACCGCCTGGTCGCACTGGCCCAGCGCGAGCAGCGCACCGCAAAACGACGACCTGCTGTTTTGGCGCCGCGCCGGTGAACGCCTGCTGTCATGTTTGGAGCAACTGCCCCTGCCGCAGCGAAGCGCCTTCTTGCTGCACCACGACGATGGCCTGCCCTTGAACGATGTGGCCACCGCCTTGCAAGTCGGTTTCGAAACCGCCAAAACCCGTTTGCGATACGCCATGAGCAAACTGCGCACCTGCATGGGTGCCCACCTCGATCCCTTGCAAGGGGACACGCCATGAGCCTACGCCCACCTCGTCCAAACGGCGCCAACCACGACGAACCCGTGGACGCCCATCTGCGCGCCGCCTTGCGCCATGCACCCGATGCCGACGCCGCGCCCCCTTTGGCCTTGACCGAGGCCATCTTGTCGCAAGCGCGTGCAGCCTCCCATGCCCGCCCCAACGCTGCGCCTGCAAACACACTGTGGTCGCCACTGCGCTGGCTGCGCCAAAGCTGGTTGGCGTTGTCGCAACCCGCCTTGGCGACGGGTTTGGCCAGCGTCATGGTCGCGTCTGTGGTCGGCTTGATGTGGTGGGACCGGGTGCCCGAGGAGGTGGGTGCACAGGCCGAGTTGAAGCGTGACACCGCCAGGCCTGCGGTGCCGCCCGCCGTGCAGTTGGAAGCCAGGCGCGACGCAGCTGCGGCGCCTGCGCTGCCCACACCGACTCCTGCGCCCGCAACCACACCCGCGCCGACGGCGGCGTCCAAGGTGGCCAACGCCGCCAAAGCGATGCCACCTGCACCGTCCCGAACAACAGCGTCCGAGATCGAGTCCAAAACCAGCGCCTCGCCGAACACCGTCGAGCAACGGCGTGCGGCGGCCGATGCGGCTGTCAGTGACAAAAGCGCCACCCTCCGCGGCAGCCAGGCGAGCGCGGAGGTCGCCGCACCAGCTGCACCTGCGCCGTTGGCCGACACCGCTTCACAAAGATCACGCGCCGAGGCAGTGGTGGCCACCGCCGATCCGCCTGCATTGGAGCGTGCGGTGCCAGTACCGGCCACGACAGCGCCGCTTTCCAAACCAGCACCAACGGTGGCAGCCACACCCGCTGCTGCACCGCTACCGCCAGCGGCATCGACGGAAGGCGCAGTCCCCCGCCTCCACCGTTCGGCCTTGGGCTCGGCATTGGTCGCCTCCACCGCCGCCCCACTCACCAGTCTGCGCGAGGCCCTGCAGCACGAGCCCGAACGTTGGGCTTGGCGACAAAACGCAGGGCCTGCGGCACCGGTGGTCCCTGCAATGCAAGCCTGGCTGAATCAGGTGGAGTCGGCCACCGCGGGCCGCTGGAGCCCCCGGCTTGACTTGCCGGTCAGCGACAAAACCCCCCGGCACCTCACGCTGCGCTGGGACCGCGACGGCCAAACCGCGCACACCCTGGTGCTGCGACCCGATGGTTTGTTGTGGCTCAAAGCGGGCGCTGCTGAGCCTGCTTGGTTTGCACCGCTGGATGCGGCTGCGGTCAAACGGTTGGTGGATGCGCTGCGGTGAGGTGGTGCCTTCGGCACCGTCGCCGTGTGTATCTCTGCAACCTTTGAGTTGAACAATGAAATGCAAAATCTAAAGCAGCGCGCTTGACTCCCTGTGGAAGGTCCCTCTATGGGCTTAGAAATCTACGTACACCTTGCTTGAAGCATAGTCACCTGGCTTTAGATCCGAGAGGTTTGCGCAATGAAATCGAAAGTTGTACGGCGATTTTGGCTCGACCGCGGGGATCCAGAACTCGCATTTGTGAGTAAAGGAGCCCTTTGAATCGAACAAGTCCGCACTGACCTTCTGCATCTGAGCTAGCTTGTTCCGAGGGTTTTCTATCGTTCCGAAAACTTCCAGGACATGCCCGTTCGACTTCACTTCCGAGTACGTGAGCCGTAGAGGTTCCGGAAAGCGGCCATCCCTAATGAGTTGGTACCAGCGGTCTGACTTGGGTGCAACGTACTCAGTCTGGTAGCCGTGAATAACGAACACGTAACTCGAGGCCAGGAGCCCGACCAGTGAACCAAGCAGAAATGTTGCAGCAAATCGAAGATTCCGCATGGTCGTTTGGATTGATTGAGTTGCCTAACAAAGTGACCCGTCGCCGTAGGAGGTCCGGTCGAGTGGAATCGTTATCCCTCAATCTGGGAGCACTACGTTCACACCGTAGTCTGGTGTGCAACTACGCATTGCGACTGAGAGCCCAGGAACAAGCCAAGCCTCTGCATCCTGGGGCGAGGCGGGGCGCCATGTGCCGTACGCGCCATGGCACCCGCGTTTGACTTCAAAGCCGGTATCTACGCGCCTCGCCTCGCGAAAGCATTCGCCGGCGCCAACGTCTGGAACTGACACCTCACCTCCAACGGGAAGTTCTGCCAGCAAGGCTCGCAGCTGAGTCTCTTTCAATGAGCAAGAGTGCTGGACGCGTTGGCCGACCGCGCGGGTAGAGGTCGGCTCGATACCGAGGGCGCGGAGCTTCATGAGGGATAGCGTTCGAGTTGAGACGGGCACGACGGCTGCACGGCAAGATATGCCTTCGTATAAACCTTGACCTTGCCCCTGTTCGACGTAGTGCATAGCCACTCGGTTACGCGGCTTGTTTAGCCTGGCCCGCGTGCCAGTTTTCTTCATACTTCATTGGACTGATGTAACCCAGCGTGGAGTGAAGCCGGCGATGGTTGTAGAACGT
>JANPCX010000074.1:0-59553 GCA_031431125.1 Burkholderiales bacterium | reverse complement strand
CACATTGAAGATCATCGAAGGAGGTCAACCAACAGTCAAAGAACCTACACTTATCCACAAACGCAAGTTCATTGAACTGCGTCCCGCCCCTGGTCAATATTCAACTGGCACGGGTGGGCAGAATTCAACTGGCGCCAACAGAGACGGCACACAACGTGGTTTTGATCGGTGGGCCGGGCACGGGCAAAACCCATCTGGCCACGGCCATTGGGGTGTCCAGCATCACCCGGAATGGCAAACGGGTGCGGTTCCATTCGACGGTGGACTTGGTCAACGCACTGGAGCTTGCCGGCTACTTCGCGCCGCCGGTACTTCGGCACCACCGCCGCAGACTCCTTGAGCCACTTCCTCACCGTATTGCGCGATAACCCCGTGCGCTTTGCTATCTCACTGCGCGACAAACCATCGCGCAAACTCATCCGCCTTACCTTGCCCATCATTTCCATGGTGATCACATTTTTTTGCTCCTGCCTAAAACTTAGGCAACAGCGGCTATACACCCTGGTCACTTTTGAACTGAAATACCTGCGCTTTGATGAGCAGTTTTCGGCTGGCGTCAACAGTACAAGCTGCAAGAAAGCACATTGGGTGGCTTGCCCAGCGCGATCCGTCGCAAGCTGGAGAAGATCGGCGAAACCGGCCTCATTCCCGGCCTGGACAAACAGGCCGACAGCCGCTTGATGCCTGGCACGACTTTGGTCCGCGAGTTCAACGGAATTGCCCACCGTGTCACCGCGCTGCCTGACGGGCGGTTTGAGTGGCAGGGCCAGCCGTACCGGAGCTTGTCAGGTGTGGCCAAGGCCATCACTGGTACCCCTTGGAGTGGACCGGTTTTCTTTGGCCTTAAGACCACTGCGCGCAAAGATAAAGCCGGTGTGGGGGTGTCGGCATGACTGCACGCCGAACGGCCCATGGCATTGCGCCCCCACTGACCGCCAAGAAACGCTGCGCCATCTACACCCGAAAATCCACCGAGGAAGGCCTGGAGCAGGAGTACAACAGCCTGGAAGCGCAGGCCGATGCCGCCAAGTCTTTCATCGCCAGCCAGCGTCATGAGGGTTGGATCGCCCTGGAGGACGGCTATCACGATGGTGGCTACTCAGGCGGCAACATGGACCGCCCGGGGCTCAAACGCCTCATGGCCGATATCGAAGCGGACCGCGTTGACGTGGTGGTGGTCTACAAAATCGACCGGCTGCTCGCGCAGCCTGGGTGACTTTGCGCGCATGGTGGATTGCTTCGACGCCCATGGTGTTACTTTCGTCTCCGTCACCCAGCAGTTCAACACCACCACCAGCATGGGGCGTTTGACGCTGAACATCCTGCTGTCCTTCGCGCAATTCGAGCGCGAGGTCACGGGCGAGCGCATCCGCGACAAGATCGCGGCCAGCAAAGCCAAAGGCATGTGGATGGGCGGTGTGCCGCCCCTGGGTTACGACGTCCGAGACAGAAAACTCATGGTCAACGAAACCGAGGCCGAGCTCGTGCGTGACATCTTTGCCCGTTATGCAGAACACGGCTCCGCATCCAGACTCACCCGTGAACTGGAAATCGAAGGTCACACCACCAAGTCCTGGGTCACCCAGTCCGGGGCTTTTAGGGCAGGGCGGGTGATCGAACAGCACATCCTCTTTGCCATGCTGCGCAACCGGCTTTACCTGGGCGAGATGGCCCACAAGGGTCAAACCTATCCAGGCCAGCACGAGGCCATCGTGTCAACAGAACTGTGGGACGCCGTGCAAACCGTGGTCGACGCCAGAAAGCAAGGCCCACGGCAGCGAAACACCGAACACCCCGCCTTGCTCGCAGGTCTGCTCTACGCCGCCGATGGCCAGCGCATGCTGCCGACCTACACCACGAAGAAGAACGGCAAACGCTACCGCTACTACGTGCCTCACTTGTACAAGCGGCGCAGCGCGGCGGCGGTCAGGCAAGGTGGCGAGGCAGGCGTGGGGAACCCCAGGCGCGTGGCTGCGGTTCCGCTGCCCGCTGGCGAGATTGAACAAGCCGTGCTCCAGCAAATCCATGCCACCTTGCAGCAGCCGGAAATGATCATCGCGGTTTGGCGGGCGGCGCAGTCCTACCAAGCAACACAGCCCGACCCACTCGACGAAGCCCAGGCCGTGGTGGCCATGCGGCAGATGGGCAAGGTATGGGAGCAACTCTTCCCGGTGGAGCAGCAGCGCATCGCCCAGCTGCTCATCGAACGGGTGCAGTTGCACGAAGCGGGCCTGGATATTGTTTGGCGAGAGGATGGGTGGCACAGCCTGGGAATTGAAACAATCCAGCACCAGCTGGTCAAGGAAACGTGCCACGCTGAAGTTGAAGAAGGAGAAACCTTGTGAAACCGCAACCCGCCAGGACAACACACCACAACGCCATCAAAAGCACGGCGGTCAACATCAGACCCAACGGCCCGGTGCGCCAGTACAGCACCTCAGATAACCGAATCACCTTTGTGCCGCTGTCGATCAAACGGCGGCAGCAGCGCACTTTGCTGATTGCGCCACCCTCACGGGATGAGCAAACCTCGCCTGCAGGAGCGGCGTCATTCGACCTGCCGCTGATCCGCACACTCGGCAAGGCTTACCACTGGCAGAAGTTGTTGGACTCCGGCGAGGTGCCCACGATTGCGGCGCTGGCCGACCGGCCGAACCTTCACCCCGGCTGGGTGGCCGAGGTGCTGCGCATGGCGCGGCTGGCCCCCGATATCGTGCACGCCGTTCTCAGCGGCAAACAGCCCCGGCATATGAATTTGCACGCACTCAGGGGAAGGTAGGCGGTGGTGCCGCTGGATTGGGAGGAGCAGCGGCTGCTGTTTGGGTTCGTGAGCAACGAGGTCGGGCCCGGCGTTCGTTAGTACTGATAGCCTCTGGCGTACCAGTAGTGCCAGTCACTTACAGCTTGGGCGCTCTCGTCATCCAGAGCGCTGCATTCAAGCTGTGCAAGGGGAACGATGAATTCGGCCCCGTTGAATTCGACAACAACCGATACGCCGGACATACAGTCATCCTCTTCAGCCAAGCCGATGACTGATACCCTATCCTCCTTGCGTAGCGGTGATCTTGCGCGTGAATTGGGATTCAAATCGGTGAGGGTGCTGTTGAATCGCGCCGCAAATGGAAACGTGATTTGCTGCTCCAGGTAGTAGTACCAACCCAGTGCGCGCTCAGTCTCGTTGTAAGCGTCAACCACGATGTCAAACAGGATGCGATCCTCACGTACCGGGTCTTCTTTGACACCTTGGGTGCGTGGCATGGTGTTCACCGCTTCCGGGTTTTGCTGATCAGCACCTTCGCGACCCGTGCCATGTCTCTTGCAGACGGGTTGACAAAAAAATGCCCCGACTTGCGCAAGTCCGAGTACCTCGCGTTGAACTCTGCGCGGTATCCAGCCCCCAGAAACACAGGCCCCATCACGATGCCGTCACACACGAATTGACCCTCGAATTCAACCAGCCCAGTCTCGAACGCGGCGGCTTGTCCGCCCACCACTTCATGGATCGGTGTGGTGAGCGCCTTGACGGCGTAGGCATTCTTCACCGCGTTGTCCAGAAAAATCGCATACTTTGTGGTGTGGCGCAAATACACCCACTGCCCCACTTTGAGTGTGCCCAGGGATCGAACCACCTCGGCGTCCAAGGCGTGACCGGCGTCTTGCAGCACAGAAATCGCGGTGGCCATCGCCTCAGGGTGTCGGATGCAGTGCGTTCTGGCGCACGCCAAATCATGAACCACGTTGCTCGTTGGGGGTTGCCCCATGGCGCTTAAAACTTCGAGCAAGACGGACTTGTAGCTGTTGATGAAACGGCTGGCCGATTCAGGGGCAAGTAGCATGGCGAACCAAAGAGATGGGAGGTGGAGTTGGTAAGAAATGAAGCGGCGCTCAAAGACGCGGCTTGGTCAGACGATCAATGCAGCGGTGCCCCGCAACATTTCTTGTACTTATTCCCACTGCCGCACGGGCAAGGGTCGTTGCGGCCGACTTTGCGGCCATCTTTTGTTTGTTGGCGCTGAACCAAGTTTGCTACGTGCCGTTCACTGACGGCTTGCCGGTAGGGCAGCCAGTAGCGGTAGATGGCCCCGACACTGGCAGGAATTTGCTCGGCGATTTCTTCGCGCAGTGCGGGAGTGCGGGTCAACTCGTCTTGCTCGGTGCAGACGTCTTCGTCACCCAACAAGCGCAATGGTCGCAACCACGCTTGCCCCTCGGCGCTGTCGTAAAGCGGTTGCCAGTCTGAACGGCACAGCGCAACGCCACGCATAAAACCGTAGGCCCAGGCTTCTCCGTCGAGGAACTCTCGGTCGCTCCCCTCGTATTGGCTGGTGGTGAACAGCGGCTCAAACTCGTCTGAGTTGTGCATCAGACTGCTGACGATCATGTTCATGTGGCGAAACAACAATTCGATGATGCGCTGGTGTTGCGCCATGGATTCAAATTCGGGTGCATGCTCCTCTGTGGGGCCCCAAACGCCAGGCAGCCATTGACTGGGCATGATGGTGCTGGGCCCAGCCACGATGGCTGTCAGGTAACCATCCAGGCTCTCCAAAATCATGGACTCATCAGAAACCGCGTCGGAGATCAAAAACTGGTCGAGTTCGTCCAGTTCGTCTTCTGACAAGCCGGAGTCATCTGGGGTGATGAATGTGGAGGTGAAGGACATGGTGATTCGTCAAAAGCGGTGGGCTCTGCACTGTAAGCCAGCGGGAGAATGGGTTTTTTTGTGAGGGGAAAACTCCGCTTGGGTCTGCCCGACGATTGAGCAATCGTGGCCAAGTCAGCCCAGATGCGGCTTGCGGCAGGTTGGGGCAAAGTTGTCCACAGCGTTGCGAACAGTTTGTCGGGACAAAGCGCGGCAGCCCGAAGGCTTGCCGCGCTCTATCAGCGGCTTGCTCTACCGGCATAGAAGAGTTTGCACCACCCCCATCAAGAAAAACGGCAGGCAACTCATGCGTCGAACCGCTCTTTTTAGCGCAGGCGCAAACCCGCATGAATACAGGGGTTCTGCGTGCGCCTGTGCGTAGCGGTTCTCCACTTTTTTAGAGAGCAGAGAGCAAAAGAGGGTCGAACCGGGGCCAAATTTGAGGCCTTGGCAAAAGGGCAAGCGCAGGCAGAACCGCCCGCAACCCCGCGCCGCTTGGGCCTTTGCTCAAAAGAAAAAGCCAACTGAGAGCAGTTGGCTTTTTAAAGTGGTGCCGGAGAGATGAATCGAACACCCGACCTTCTCATTACGAATGAGCTGCTCTACCGACTGAGCTACACCGGCGAAGCCTCGCATTATATCTGAGGCGTATGGGTTCCCGCTTTTGGTGGGATGGCTTTGTCGCGGGCCAGAACGCTGGGCTGTGGGCGCTGTCAGGCTGTCTGGCGGCGACGGTCCCGGACGGCTTGGGCCAGTGATTGCAGCACAGGTTGGGTTTGCGCCCAGCTGATGCAGGCGTCGGTGATGGACACACCATGTTTTAACGGTTGGCCTTCGATCAGGTCTTGGCGGCCTTCGTGGAGGTGGCTTTCAATCATGAGGCCAGTGATGCGCTTGTCGCCCGCTGCAATTTGTGCGGCCACTTCTTGCGCCACGGTGATTTGCCGCTGGTGCTGTTTGCTGCTGTTGCCGTGGGAGACATCAATCATCACTTGCTCACGCAGGCCCGCAGCGCGCAGGGTGTCGGATGCGGCGTTGATGTGCTCCGCGCTGTAATTGGGGGTTTTGCCGCCGCGCAGAATGACGTGGCAGTCGGCATTGCCCCGGGTTTCAAAAATGGCGGCCACGCCCATCTTGGTCATGCCCATGAAGGCATGGGGCGCTTGGGCGGCGAGCACGGCATCACTGGCTACTTTGAGGCTGCCATCGGTGCCGTTCTTGAAGCCCACGGGGCAGCTCAGGCCCGAGGCGAGTTGGCGGTGGCTTTGGCTTTCGGTGGTGCGGGCGCCGATGGCGCCCCAGGCGATGAGGTCGGCGATGTATTGCGGGCTGAGCAGGTCCAAAAACTCGGTGCCAGTCGGCAGGCCGAGTTCGGTCAGTTCCAGCAGCAAGCGGCGCGCACGCTCCAGGCCTTCGTTGATGGCGAAGCTGCCGTCGAGGTGGGGGTCGTTGATGTAGCCCTTCCAGCCGACGGTGGTACGGGGCTTTTCGAAATAGGCGCGCATCACGATGAGCAAGTCGGCTTGCAATTCGTTGGCGGCAATTTTGAGCAACTTGCCGTATTCGATGGCTTGGTCGTGGTCGTGGATGGAGCAGGGGCCCACCACGACGATCAGTCTGTCGTCACGGCCATGCAAAACGTTGGCCATGGCGGTGCGGCTTTTTTCCACCATGGCCAAAATGGCGTCACTCACCGGCACACGTTCTTGCAGCAGGGCGGGCGTGATGAGGGGCCTCACCGCGCCGATGCGCACGTCGTCGATGCGGGTGGTGTCGAGCGTCGCGTCGCGGCTGCCGGCTTCGCGGTCGTGGTGGGCGTTCTGCAAACTGAAGTGCGGCTGGGCCATGGCGGCGCTCAAGTGGCCTCGCGGTGGTAGGCCGTGACGCGGTCGACTTCGTTTTTGGAGCCCAACACCACGCTCACACGTTCATGCAGCAACTTGGGCTGCAAGTCCATGATGCGCTCTTTGCCATTGGTGGCGGCGCCACCCGCTTGTTCCACCAAGAAGGCCATCGGGTTGGCTTCGTACATCAGGCGCAGCTTGCCGGCTTTTTCGGGTTCACGTTTGTCCCAGGGGTAGAGGAAGACACCGCCGCGTGTGAGGATGCGATGCACATCGGCCACCATGCTGGCCACCCAGCGCATGTTGAAGTCTTTGCCGCGTGGGCCCTCTTTGCCAGCCAGGCATTCGTCTATGTAGCGTTTCACCGGCGGTGCCCAGTGGCGCAGGTTGCTCATGTTGATGGCGAATTCTTTCGTGTCTTCGGGAATCTTCACGTCGTCTTGCGTGAGCACCCACGTGCCTTGTTCGCGGTCCAGGGTGAACATGGCCACACCGTCGCCCACTGTGAGCACCAGCGTGGTTTGCGGGCCATACACGCAATAACCAGCGGCTGCTTGTGTGCTGCCTGCTTGAAGGAAGTCGGCTTCGCTGACACCGGCACTGCCGTCGGGTTTTTTCAGCACCGAGAAGATGGTGCCGATGCTCACGTTGACGTCGATGTTGCTGGAGCCATCGAGTGGGTCAAACATCAACAGGTATTCGCCTTGAGGAAAACGGTTGGGCACCACATAAATGCCTTCCATTTCTTCCGAGGCCATGGCCGCCAAATGGCCACCCCATTCATTGGCTTCAATCAGCACTTCGTTGGCGATGATGTCGAGTTTCTTTTGAATCTCGCCTTGCACGTTTTCCGAATGCGCACTGCCCAGCACGTCACCGAGCGCACCTTTGTTGACGCTGATGCTGATGCGCTTGCAAGCGCGTGCCACCACTTCAATCAAGAGCCGCAGTTGGGCGGGAATGCTGCCGTTGTGGCGTTGTTGTTCAACGAGGTAACGCGTGAGGCTGATGTTTTTTGTCATGGGGATGGCGCTTTGGTGGATTCGGTGGGCGCATCGGAAGCCAGGGCGTGGCTGATGATTTCCCGCACGTCTTTGGAGAGGTCCGCTTTAGCGGCCACACGCGTCAATGCTGTTTTTGCAGCATTGCGGTAGGGCTCGGCGAGTTTGGTCCAGCGGTCCATCACACGGGCCATGCGCGCGGCCAGTTGTGGGTTGGCCGCATCGAGTTCAAGCACACGTTCGGCCCAGAACACATACCCTGCCGCATCGGAGCGGTGGAAGGCGCTGGGGTTGCCTGAACACAAGGCGGCAATCAAGCTGCGGGCGCGGTTGGGGTTTTTGAGACTGAAGTCGGGGTGCTGCAACAGGCTGCGTGCGCGTGCGAAGACACGGCCGTTTTTCTCTGGCGCGGTGACTTGCATGCTGAACCATTTGTCGAAGACCAGGGCCTCGTCTTTGAAGAGCTCATGGAAACGCGCCAAGGCAGGCTCGGCCAGTTCGGCGTGGCTGTTGACCAAGGCGCTGAGTGCACCCAGGCGGTCTGTCATGTTGCTCGCGTCTTTGAAACCTTGGTAAGCGCGTCCAGGCCACACGGTGTCGCCGGTTTGAGCGGCGTCCAGGCACAACATCGCCAGCGCCAGGTTGCTCAAGGCACGTTTGCCGCTGGACACCGCGTCGGGCGAATAGCCGCCGGGGGTGCGGTGGTGTTCAATGGCCCAGAGCCAGTCATCGCGCAAGCCTTGGGCCAGTTGCAGGCGGAAGTGTTCGCGCACGGCATGGATGCGCGGTGGGTCGACCACGTCGAGTTGCTCTGCCACATAGGCTTCGCTGGGCAAGGTGAGCACCAGCTCTTTGAACGCGGCATCGAGTTGTGGGTGGCGCAACACGGCGCGCATCGCGTCCAAGTAGGCGCTGTCCAGAGGCGGCAATGTGTGGTTGTTGACTGCAGCCAACATTTGCCGCAGCGCCAAACGCTGACCCGCCTCCCAGCGGTTGAAGGCGTCGCTGTCGTGTTGCAGCAGGGTGAGCAGTTCGGCTTCGCCTGAGCCGTCGGACAGCACTACCGGCGCGGAGAAACCGCGCATCAACGACGGCACGGGATCTTCGTCGATGTTGATGAAAGTAAAAAAGTTGCGCGCTTCCGAGAGCACGAGCACACGCTCGTGGACCAGGGTTGTTTCGCCTTCGAGCTGTGCGGGCAGGGTTTTGCCACTGCGGCCAACAAAACCCAAGGCCACGGGAATCACGAAAGGCAGTTTCTCGGTTTGGCCAGGGGTGGCCGCCGTGTGTTGGTCGAGCATCAAGGTGTAGGTGCGCGACGGCGCGTCGTAGCGCCCCTTGGCCCCGACGCGCGGTGTGCCGGCTTGCGCGTACCAACGTTTGAACTGGGGCAGCAGCTCGGCCAGCTTGCTGTTGGGGTTGGCGTCGGCTATCGCCTGGGCGAAGTCGTCGCAAGTGACGGCCTGGCCATCGAACCGTTCAAAGTAAAGCGTCATGCCCCGCGCAAAACCGTCGCGGCCCACCAGGGTTTGCATCATGCGAACCACTTCAGCGCCCTTGTCGTACACGGTGGCGGTGTAGAAGTTGTTGATTTGTTCGTACTGGTCTGGGCGCACCGGATGCGCCATGGGGCCAGCGTCTTCCGAGAACTGGAACTGCCGCAAGGTACGCACATCTTCAATGCGTTTGACGGCGCGGGCCGAGGCGCCGCCGGCCATGTCCATCGAAAACTCTTGGTCGCGGAATACGGTGAGGCCTTCTTTGAGGCTGAGCTGAAACCAATCCCGGCAGGTGACGCGGTTGCCCGTCCAGTTGTGGAAGTACTCGTGGCCGATCACGCTTTCCACACCGGCATAGTCGGCATCGGTCGCGGTGGCAACGCTTGCGAGCACATACTTGGTGTTGAAGATGTTCAGGCCTTTGTTCTCCATGGCGCCCATGTTGAAGTCGCCCACGGCCACGATCATGAATCGCTCTAGATCCAGCGGCAGCTTGAAGCGGGCTTCATCCCAAATCAAGCTGGCAATCAGCGAGTTCATCGCGTGTTCGGTTTTGTCGAGATCGCCCTTGCGCACAAAAATTTGCAGCAAGTGGTCTTTGCCGCCCCGTGTGCGGATGTTTTGCTCGCGCACCACCAAATCGGCGGCCACCAAGGCAAAGAGGTAACTGGGTTTCGGGAAGGGGTCGTGCCACTTCGCGAAGTGACGGTCGGCGTCCAGCTCGCCTTGTTCGACCAGGTTGCCGTTGGACAGCAACACCGGGTAGGTTTTCTTGGGCGCACGCAAGGTCACGGTAAACACCGCCATCACATCGGGCCGGTCCAAGAAGTAGGTGATGCGCCGGAAACCTTCCGCTTCGCACTGCGTGAAAAAACCTCCGCCCGAGGTGTAAAGGCCCGACAGCTCGGTGTTTTTCTCAGGCGCGCAGGTGTTGCGAATTTCAAGTGTGAAGGGCTCAGTGCCCAGTTCTTGGGCACTTTCGATCACCAACATGCCGTCTTCATTTTTGAAGGACACACTTTGACCATTGACCAGCACCCGCAACAGGTTCAGGCCTTCGCCATGCAGGCGCAGCGGCTGTGCAGCGACGCCCTCATTGCGCTGCAACTGCATGCGGTTGATGACCAGGGTTTTGGCCGGGTCCAGGTCGAAGCTGATGTCAACCGAACGGATCCAATAAGCCGGCGCGACATAGTCTTCGCGGCGAATCAAGGTGGAACTTCCTTCACGCATGATGGGTTCTCTCTTACAAACGAGCGGTTAAATTCCAAATGAGAGCAGGTGAATGTGACCCATGCGGCCCTTCACCTGAAAAACTAAACGCCTTGCTTCAAGCTTGCTTCAATGAAAGCGTCCAAGTCACCGTCCAGTACTTTCTGGGTGTTGGAGGTTTCAAAGTTGGTGCGCAAATCTTTGATGCGACTTTGGTCCAACACATAAGAGCGAATTTGATGACCCCAGCCGACATCGGTTTTGGTGTCTTCCAGTTTTTGTTGCTCTTCCTGGCGTTTGCGCATCTCGTGGTCATAAAGACGTGAGCGCAAGCGCTTCCACGCCACGTCGCGGTTGCTATGTTGGCTGCGACCGTCTTGGCACTGCACCACGATGCCGGTGGGAATGTGGGTCAAGCGCACCGCCGAGTCGGTTTTGTTGATGTGCTGGCCACCGGCGCCGCTGGCGCGGAAGGTGTCGGTGCGCACGTCAGAGGGGTTGATGTCGATCTCAATCGAATCGTCAACCTCTGGGTAAACAAAGAGCGAGGCAAAACTGGTGTGCCGACCGCCTGATGAATCGAATGGGCTTTTGCGGACCAAACGGTGGACGCCAGTTTCGGTGCGCAGCAGACCAAAAGCGTACTCGCCTTCGACTTTGATGGTGGCACTTTTGATGCCCGCCACATCGCCAGCGGTTTCATCTTCCATGGTGGTTTTGAAACCCTTGCGCTCTGCGTATTTCAAGTACTGGCGCAAGAGCATGCTGGCCCAGTCGCAGGCCTCGGTGCCACCGGCACCGGCTTGAATGTCGATGAAACAGTTGCTCGGGTCGGCCGGGTTGTTGAACATGCGGCGGAATTCGAGCGTGGCGACGCTTTCTTCCAGTTTCTTGGCTTCGGCTTCAATGGTGAGAATGGAGTCGAAGTCGTTGTCGCCCTTGGCCATCTCAAACAGCTCAGAGTTATCCGCCAGGTTGCTACTCAGGTGGTTGATGGTTTCCACCACGTTGTCCAGCTCACGTTTCTCGCGGCCGAGTTCCTGCGCTCGTTTGGGCTCGTTCCAAACGTTGGGGTTCTCTAGTGCGGCGTTGACTTCGTTCAACCGCAGTGATTTGCGATCGTAGTCAAAGATACCCCCGAAGGGCTATCGTGCGCTCGCTCAGGTCAGCCAAAGCGTTGCCAATGGCATTGATGTGTTCGACGTCCATGTTCTTGATTCCCAATGTTTTTTTAAGAAGGTCGCTGATTTTCGCACGTGTAGGACCACCCATCCCTGACTTAGGGGGTGTCAGGCAGGCCGGATGCAGCGATACTGCGCCTCGGTATGAATCCTATGGTTTTCCCCTATTTGCGCGGCCTTGTGATGCGATCGCGCGTTGCGGCCCGCCTGTCGCTGGTGGCAGTCCTGGCTTGGCCGGGGTTTGTTGGGGCCGCAGTCGACGCTTTTGAGCCGCCGCCGCTGTGGCAGGCTCTGCGGGCCGAAGCACTGGCCTTCGAACACGGCCAAGGTGTGGGCAAAGATGGCGCCAAAGCGGCGGCACTTTACTGCCAGGCGGCGAAACTCGGTGATGCTGAATCGCAATTCAGCTTGGGTTGGTTGTATGCCCACGGCCGTGGTGTGCCGCGTGACGACAGGCTGGCCGCTTTTTTCTTTCGGTCGGCGGCGGACCAAGGCGTTGAGCAAGCGCGTCGCATGTTGGTGCTGGTGGGTGAACCTGAGGGCGACATTCCGGACTGCTTGCGCAACGACCCGATACTGGAGGTTGAGGCGAGCGCCGTCGCTGCGGCGCCCATAGCGGCGCCTGTGCCCATCGTCGCGCCGAAGCTCATTGCAGATCTGGTTAAAAAACTCGCCCCGAGCTTCAAGCTGGAGCCGCAATTGGTGCTGGCCATCATCAAAGCCGAATCCAATTTTGATGCGATGGCGGTCTCACCCAAGAATGCCATGGGCTTGATGCAGCTCATTCCCGAAACGGCTGCGCGTTTTAATGTGCAAAAGCCGTTCGAGCCAAAACAGAACATCAGCGGCGGCATGGCGTACTTGAGGTGGCTACTGGCCTACTTCCAAGGTGATGTGGCCCTGGTCGCCGCGGCCTACAACGCGGGCGAAGGCACGGTGGAGCGCTACCGCGGTATCCCCCCCTTTGGCGAAACCCAGGCCTATGTGGGCCGGGTGCTCAAGGCGGTGGGCTCGCCGGTACATCCCTTTGATGCGCGAGTGACCGATCCCTCGCCCAAGCTGTCCCAGATCAAAGCTGGTTTGACAACGCCATCTGCAAATACAGGGACCACGGCGGCGCCTGCTCGCCCAGGCAGGGATGGTTCGCGTGTGACCCTGACCCTCGTCGGCGCGCGCTGACCTCGGTTTGTCCCGTCGCGCTCAGTCCACGCCCATCCGCTAGACTGCGCCGTCCACGGCCCAAGCTGCCGACCTTACAAGGCGGTTCGCCGTACCACTAGGGATGTTCGGTGGAAGGTGAGGCCAAGGCGATGTTGTTGACAGCTTCGGGACAGCGGTGGTGTGGTTTCGTGCCAGCAAGGCGATGGTTGCATGCGGCGGCTGTGGCGCTTTTCACCGCCTTGTATTGTTTCGGGGCATCCGCATCGCCCGACTACCGCTTCAAAACCTACGGCGGTACTGCCTCGGTGACCTTGGCCGACGGTTTTCTCACCAGTCAAGAACGTGCTTTCCTGGCGCAGCTACCGGAAATCCGAGTGGCCATGCAAATCGTGGGCGCTCCGCCCTATGAAACGATAGCTGAGTCGGGTGAGATTGCGGGCTTTCAGGCTGAAGTCCTGGGTCATTTGGCCAAGACCTTCGGATTGCGCATCAAACCTGTCATCTTCCCCGATTGGCCCAGTGTGCTGCAGGCGGTCAAGAGTGGCCAGGCCGACATGGTGTTGACTTTGGCGGTGTCGCCCGAGCGCATGAAGTTCCTCGAATTCACCTTGGGCACGGTGCCCGTTCCAGCGGCCGTGTTTGTTCGTCAACAGGATAAGGGCAAACAGCCCCCTATCGATCAAGCGCGCATTGCGCTGGAGCGTGAGTACTACAGCAATGACTTGGTGCGTCGCCTCTATCCCCAGGCCAAGATCTTGCCTACCTTGACCACGATCGAGGCGTTGCAAGCGGTCGCCGATGGGCGTGCCGACTACTACATCGGTAGTTTGTTGGAGGCGATTGATTTGTTGTCTCGCCAGCCTGTGCGCGGCATTGCGGTGCAAGAAATCCTGCCAACCGGCAGCAATCTTTACCACTTCGGCATTCGCAAAGACTGGGCACCACTTGCCGCCATATTGAATAAAGGCATTTCCAGGCTCCGCTCCGACCAGCAGCCCAACGCCTGGACTGCAGCAGCAGCGAGCATTCCCCCGGGCAGCATGGCTTGGCCGCGTCCCTTGGCCTTGAGCGACGAGGAAACTACCCTGCTGTCCAGCAAAGCGGTGTGGCGCATCGGTGCGGTTCGTGGCTTGGCTCTGCTCAACGATGTGGATGCCAACGGCACGCACTCTGGTATTGCCTCAGAGTACACCGACCACGTGGCCCGCCGCCTGGGTGTTGGCATTGAACTGGTGGCTTTTGACAACGTGGCCTCCATGCTGGATGGCCTGCGCCAAGGCCGTATCGACTTTATTCCCTTCCTCACCCAAACCGAGGAGCGGTCACGGGAGTTTGTTTTTTCTAAGCCCTATTTTGAGATGCCCTACATGCTGGTGGCCCGCAGCGATGCGCCTTTGTATTGGGGCCTCGGCAGCCTCAAAGGCAAACGCCTGGCTTTGGCGCCGGCCCATCCGCTGCGTGATTTGATAGCCAAAAAATACCCCGACATTCAAGTACTTGCACCCAAAAACGGGCTGGATGCCATGGACATGGTCGCCCGTGGTGATGCAGACGCGGCCGTGGAAATCAAGGTGTTTGCCAACCTGCGTATCAACGCCGACTCGGCCGGGCGCTTGCGGGCCGTGGGAACAGTCGACGACCTGCCGGCGCAATTTCGATTCGCGGCCAGAAAAAATTCAGACACGACCAATTCGGCGCTGTTGCCATTGATCGACCGTGCCTTGGATGAAGTGCCCATGGGCGAGCGAGACCGCATGCTTCGCCGCTGGGTGGCTATCGATTTCAGCCCACCGTTTCCTTGGCGGCGCCACCTGCCCACCATCGTGGTCGGAGCGTCTGCGCTGCTCTTGATCGTGGCGGGCACACTGTGGTGGATGCGGCGTTTGCGCAAAGAGGTACTGGCCAAGCGCCTTGCGGTTGAGCAACTCGACGATATAGGCCGCACGGTGCCAGGCGTCGCATTCCGAGACACCTACTCCTGTCAGGGGAAACTGCTGCGGCGTTTTTACTCGTCTGGTGCCAAGAGTTTTTTGGGGTGGGAACCTGGCCCTGACAAAACGTTGCTGCAATCGCTGCAATCGCATTTGCGCCCCAGCGATGCAGCCCAGCTCGGTGAGCAGATGCTTTCGCACCTGAGCGACAAAAGGCCGCTGAAGTTCACAGGGTTGTACCAGCGGCCAACTCCATCGCCTGAGGGGGGGGCAGGAGGAGTCTGAAATGTGGCTGCAAATAGAAGCGGTTCACCTGCAACACGCGAACGAAATCTCGTCGACGGGATATGTCGTTGATGTCAGCTCCGAGCGCCATTTGCAAGAGCGCCTGGCCAAGGAAGCCAGCGAGCGGCATGTGTTGCTGGCCTCAGCCAGCCACGAGTTGCGCGCACCAACCCACACCCTCTCGCTGGCATTGCAAACCCTGAGCAGCGAAGGTTGGCCCGAGTCCG
Source organism: Burkholderiales bacterium (assembly GCA_031431125.1). GTDB lineage: Bacteria > Pseudomonadota > Gammaproteobacteria > Burkholderiales > Burkholderiaceae_C > JANPCX01. The sequence continues at coordinate 44,570 of JANPCX010000074.1, read as the reverse complement.
CAGCGCGGTCGCTGCGAATTGCCAAGGAGGCCTCACGCACGCTCGCACAGCTGCTGAACGACGTGCTCGATGTGGCGCGTTTCGATGCTGGGCATGTCGAGCTACGGCCACAGAATTTTGATTTGCGCGTTTTGATCGAGCAAATCCGCGACGCACATGAGGCGGCCCTGATGGCCAAGGCGTTGAGCTTTAACTGCGTGGTGGGCAATGATGTGCCTGCTTTGCTCTTTCTCGACCCCTTACGCTTGAAGCAGGTGCTGACGAATTTACTCAGCAATGCCACGCGCTACACCAGCCAAGGTGGCGTGACATTGCAGGTTTTGATGGTGCCGGGTGCGGCTTCAATAGGCGCAGTCAACCCGCATGCCGGACCGATGTTGTGTTTTGTTGTCAGTGACACCGGCACGGGTTTGTCACCCGAACGTCAGGCTGCGCCTTTCGTGCCCTTTGGTCGCGCGACACCCCTGGAAGGCGGCACCGGTTTGGGTCTGTCAATTTGCCGTCGTCTGGTGGAGATGATGGGGGGGCGAATCGAGCTGCAAAGCCATGCAGGGCGCGGGACGCAGGCCACAGTTTTTCTACCCATCACGCAACAAAGCGTTGCTACGTCGCAGTTCCTTGCTGAAGGTATATTGCTCTTATGTGACGACGATCCAGTGTGCCGCATGCTGGTCGCTGAGGGACTGGTAGGGCAAGGTTTTGAGGTGGAACAAGTTGAAGACGGCGAAGCGGCACTCGCTCGACTGCGCGAAGGGGGGGTGCGCGCCCTCATCACTGACTTGAGCATGCCTGGCCTGGGCGGTGCCAAGTTGATTCAAACGCTGCGCAAAGAGGAGTCGATGATGCCGCCCCCACATACAGCGGTGGTGATTTGTTCCGGTAACCCAGCGCCTCTGGCCTTGCCGCAATATCCGGGCTTGAACCACGATGTGTTTTTGACAAAACCGGTGGACGTACAGACCTTGGTGCAAGCCTTGGCGGGACTGGGAATCGCCCCTGCCAGTGAATCTAAACACGTTTGAGGGCAACGGGTCCGTCAACCGCTCGCCAACACCACCAGTTTCTCGGGCGACACACGCACTTTGATCGACTTTTCCGAAATGATGCTGACGATGGCGTGTTCCTTCACAGACGTGTTGCGGCGAACGGGCTCCAAGAGCGCGTTGCCGTCGCGGTTGGTCAGTGCTGCGACCAAGGGCGCGTTCGCCGCGGCGCCTCGTTTGACCACCACGCCTGCTTCACCCGAGGCCAGCTTCACAAAACAGCCTGGCGGATAAACGCCAAACTCTTTGATGATGGCCGAGGCCATGGGGTGGCCTTGGTCGGCCAAAAAGATGGACCGACCCGCTTCATTGGCCGGTAAGGCAGAACGGCTGATGCGCCCTGCAAGCTTGGCGGCGTAGATGTCGACCCGACGCAGCAAATCTGCAATCTCGCTGACTTCTTTGAGTTTGTTTGGGTAGCCCGTTCCGCCCGGAATTTCATGGTGCTGCGACACGGCATCCAGCCAGGCTTTGTCCGTCACACCCGAGGTTTCCAACATTTCCCGGCTGCGAAGAGGGTGTTTGTTGATGGCTTCGCGTTGCATTTGCGTGGGGGCGGTGACTTGTGTGGACAGACGCGCTTGCAACTCCAGCATCGACAAGTTCATCGTCAGTGCGGCATTGAAGACGCACATTTTTTTCTCAATCTCCCATCCCAGCCTTTGCGCCACCAAAAAGCTGGCTATGGCCGAGTGGACGGAATGACTCACGCCATAGTGCTGCGTACTGGCCACTTCTTGGCGAAGAATTTGAAAAATGGCGAGATCCGGGTCGCGTTCCATCAAAGCCAAAATAGGGCGGGCGGTTTCCGCGAGCGATTGTTGAAAATCGCTGGCGATTGAAGATTTCAGCGTGCGCCCCACCCGGTCAATGGACTCATTCCACAAACCTGGCAGCCGCTCCACGGGCGCGTCGATGGCTTCGCTGCGCAGGGCCTTGAGTTCCTCGGTGTCTACCAGGGCACCGCGCTCCATCAACGTATTGAGCTGTTCTTCTGTGGCAATGATTTGGCCACGGGCGAGCAACAAAGTGCCGTCCGCATCACGGATACTAAAAGGCAGCGGAGAACCGACCTTGATTTTTTGTTTGGCAACGGTAAGCGGCGAGCATTCCATCTGGTTCAAGAACCCACGTAAACGAGCATCAACGAGCGGCGCCGGTTGAAAACGGCGGGCGCATCACACCCAAGATCCTATCAAGCATTAATTTACAGCCATAAGCGCTTGATTTTGCTAGGAGTTTGGGGGTAATCACCGGCCAATTCAAGAGATATGACCCTTACGGTCGCTCCGCACAACGCCTGGCGGACCGTGGCAGCACCGACCCGGGCGGTCCGCAGCCTTTATTTTCTTGCCAATAGGCTGGGCTATCGGCCTTGAGCCTCGCCTTGCAGCCCATCCCCATCGGTACCACTACCGCCTCGCAAGAGTGATGCAGGCTGGGTGTGGTGCTGCCGTGGTTTCCCCTGGGGTGGTGTGACCCCATGGTCTGCCTAAGATGGCGCTATGAACATGCCCGCATCTGACTACGACACGCTGCACGCCAACTTTGTTTGGTCTGTTCCCCGAGAGTTCAATCTGGCCGAGGCTTGTTGTGGCCGCTGGGCCAAGCGCCAGCCCCATGCAGTGGCGCTGCGGTATGAGCGACCCAATGGGCAGTTTGATTTTTTCAGTTACGAGCAGTTACAGCGAGCTGCAAACCAGCTTTCCAATCGACTGAGTCGCCATGGCGTAGGGCTGGGTGACCGCCTGGCCATCGTCTTGCCGCAATGTTTCGAAACCGCCGTGGCCCACATGGCCGCTTACCAATTGGGCGCCGTGGCCATGCCGCTGTCGGTGCTGTTCGGCCCCGAGGCGCTGGCTTATCGCTTGCAGGACAGCGCCGCGGTTCTGGCACTGGTTGACGAGTCTGCCTTGACCTCTTTGCGTGCGCTGAGGGCGCAACTGCCGGCGCTGCGCGCCGTGCTGGTGGTGGCTGGTGAAACCGGCGCTTGCCTTGCGCTGGGTGAACAGCTTTACCGAGAAGCCCTGCACGACATGCCGACGCAATTCGACGGCGTCACCACATTGGCTGACGAGGCCGCCGTGCTGATCTACACCAGTGGCACCACCGGCCCGCCCAAAGGGGCGCTGATTCCGCACCGTGCGCTGATTGGCAATTTGCCGGGTTTTGTGTGCAGCCAAAACGGCTTTGGTTTTTCCTGTTTCAATGGAGCGGCCGAGCCCGCAGTGCCAGCTAACGAATCGCGTGCCGTGTTCTGGAGTCCGGCTGACTGGGCCTGGACGGGCGGCTTGATGGACGCCCTCTTGCCGACGCTCTATTTCGGACGAACCATCGTGGCCCATGCCGGGCGCTTCAGTCCAGAAAAAGCCTTTGAGCTGATCGAAACCCACGGCATTACCCACACCTTTTTATTCCCCACGGCACTCAAAGCCATGATGAAAGCGGTACCCAGGCCTGCCGACCGCTACCGACTGCAAACCTTGCAGGCCATCATGAGCGCCGGTGAGGCCGTGGGAGACGCGGTGTTCGCCTATTGTCAAACCCAGTTGGGCATCACCGTGAACGAAATGTTCGGCCAAACTGAAATGAATTACATCGTTGGCAATTGCGCCATGAACGGCAGGACCGATGCGCCAGCGGCTTGGCCGGCCCAACCCGGCAGCATGGGCCGCGCTTACCCTGGCCACCGTGTGGCCGTGATCGATGAGGATGGCGTGGAATGCCCGCGCGGCACCCCTGGGGATGTCGCCGTGCACCGCCTGGATGTGCACGGCGCACCCGACCCCATTTTTTTCTTGGGGTATTGGAACAACCCTGGAGCCACCCAGACCAAGTTCACTGGTGACCCTGCATCCAGCTGGTGCCGCACCGGCGACATGGCCATCATGGATGACGCAGGTTATCTTTGGTACCAAGGCCGCAGCGACGACATGTTCAAAGCCGCGGGTTACCGCATTGGGCCCAGTGAAATTGAAAACTGCTTGGTCAAACACCCTTGTGTTGCCAACGCCGCGGTGGTGCCCAAACCCGATGTTGAACGTGGTGCGGTGGTCAAGGCCTATGTGGTGCTGGCCGCTGGTTTTTCCCCCAGCGACGCCTTGATCGACGAATTGCAGCGGCATGTTCGTGCCCGGCTGGCGCCCTACGAGTACCCGAAAGAAATTGAATTCGTTGAGGCCTTGCCCATGACCACCACGGGAAAGGTTCAGCGGCGGGTGTTGCGCTTGCAGGAAGAGGAACGATTCAAGCGCGCTACCTCGGGTGCAAGCGAGATTGATCGGGCTGTTTGAGGTGGGGCATGCATCAGCGCTGCTTGGTCCGCTGCGGCGGCCCGTCGCACATCATCAAGCCGCTTGTGTTCGCATGGCCAAGGCCAAACCCAAGGGCACGAAAACCAAGCTGGCGATGTTGCCGGCCAGCACAATCGCTGCCATTTTTTTCGGTTCTTGTTGGTAGGTCTCGGCCAGCAGGTAGTTCACTGCGGCGGGAGGCAATACAGCGAACAAAATCAAAGCGGCTTGTTGCCCCGGCGACAGCGGCAACCAAGGCAGTACCAGGGCCGCCGCCACGATGCCTGTTAACGGGCACAGCACAGCGCCCAGCATGCCGTGCCGCCAATCGGCCCATTTCACCTCGGCCATGCGTATGCCCAAGGTGAACAGCATCAAGGGCAAGGAGATGTCACCCAGCAGCTGTATGGGCTTGGCCACTTCGGCCGGAAAACGCCATCCCGAAGCACCCATGGCAAACCCGATCAAGGTGGCGATCACCATGGGGCTGCGCAGAATATGGCGCCACTGGGTTTGCCCCGAGATCAACCAAGCGCTTAGTCCTACTGTGTCAGTAAATTACCCCTGCGCCGGTATGCCAAACCGTGCTGGGCTAGGCGCAGGCCGCCGCCCGGGGTACCCCCCCCCGGGCAACGGCCTCCAACAACGCCCGGCGCGTTTGGCCAACCGGCCCCGAAGGGTGAGCCTCTCTGACAGCCGCACTCGTCGTTGCAAATGCTCGCTGGGTGTACAACCCGGCTGCGCTTTGCGCCTAGATTGCGGCTGTCAGAGAGGCTCACGCAGGGGCAATTTACTGACACAGTAGGACTAGGGTAAAGAAGAGCAAGTTGGTCGTCACGAACACAACGATGGCGTTGGGCATCAGCGCCTGGCCAAAAGCGAACATGGCCAAAGGCAAACCGATGTTGCCGCAGTTGTTAGGGTCTGTTGGCGATACAAATCGCCCTCGCGTGCAGCCCCCACAGGCCCCCAATTGAGGCGCAAAGCACAGCGGGGGTTTATCCCCCGCGAGCATTTGCAACGAAGAGTGGGGGCCTGTGGGAGCTGCACCCTGAGGGCCGGGGTCCCCAAGGGCGCAGGGCCGCGTTGCGCTCCTGGCCCAGGGGCCCCCCCAGCCTGGGCGGCGTCGCGCGCCTTGCCCTGCACCCTTGGCCACCCCGGCGCGAGGGCGATTTGTATGTCAACAGACCCTAAACATCACCGGCGGCAAAAAAGTGCGCCAATCCAGCTTGAGAAAACGCACCAAAGGCCAAGCAAGCAGGACCGATCCCAGGATGATGCCCACGGTGCCCAGCACCAACCAGCTGTCCGCGTGCCAGTCGAAACTGCGTGTGGACAGGGCGCTGAAGATGAGGGCTGGCAAAAACCAGTCCATGTTCATCTTGTTGGTCCATTCTGGGTCGGGTTTGCGGCGTTTGCCGTACCACGTGCCAAGGGCGACCAGGCAAAAAACCGGGATCACTACAAGCGCAAGTTGCGAGACCATGGTGAAACTCCTGGCAGGGGCGTTCAGGCGAAGAGGGCTTCGGGCTGTGTGAAGGCGCCAGCAAGGGCGATGGCGTCTTGCACGCCCATGCCCGCGCGCCAACCGAGTTCGAGGGCGGTGGCATTACAAAAGGAGATCACGCCCGTGGCGTACATCGACCTTGCGTCGCCGATGCGTGCAGACTGGTGGTGAACCGCCGCAGCAGGTACGCCACGTTGCGCAAGCACGGGCAAACGGCTCAAGCCATGGGCATCGCCCCAACTGCCTGCGTCATGAAAGAAGGCAGCTTGGGCCCGAACGCTCAGGGCGCTCGCCGGGCCTGCATGCAAAGCCGCGTGTGAACCGATGACCAAAATTTGGTCGGCGTCTTGCGGTTGGACCAACGTGACAGAGTCACAGCCGATCACGCGCGCAGGACGGTGAGCCAAACGATGACGCCCTTCTGTCCATGTGAACGGTGACCCCGACGGCATCGGCGCGGCCATCAGGCCCTGTGCCGCTTCGGTGCATGGCATGCCCAGCGCCAAGCCGCATTGCCGTGCAAGCGCGTTGGCATGTGAAACAACACCGTAACGGTACATGTGTTCACCATCGCCGATGCGGGCGCTGTGGCGTGCCAGGGTGGCACAGGCCAGGCCCATCTGTTCCAGCGGCAGCAAGCTGGCAAAACCGGCGCCGTCTTTGCCACCGCCCGCGTCGTTGAAGATGACGCTGCGCACTTGTTTTGCTGCCGCAATGGCGCCTGCAATCAAACCGCCGTGAGAGGCCGCCACCACCACCTGGCCTGCCGCTTCTGAGCCAGGCTGTGTGATGCTGTTCACGACCCAGATCTGCACATTTCGCATGCCATCTCCTGATTTGGCGATGTTTCGTGACAGAGTGTGCAGAGTTTGTTTATGGTTTGTAACGAATTCGACCAGCCACCAGAGCTTTACCTCGGCACTTGAAGCGAAATCACCACAAGAAGAGGCTGCAAGCTCCGTTTGCGATCACTGATCGCAGCGTTTCACGCCGGGCATGGCGCGCTGCGACACCTCGTTCATGGGGTCAATTTGCGAAATGCGAGCCTGGTGAACATCCAGGCAGCGGCCGTTCAAATGCACACGTTTGCGACCCTCACCCAGCACGTCCACCTGCAAGGCATCGTTGCCTGTGGTGACTTGTGCGATGCGGTCTTCGAGCCTGCTCCTGGGGCTGTTGCCGCGCGCATCATTCAAGGCTTGGCCCAGCATGCTGTTGGGCAGAGGTCGGCTTGGTGGTGACGCGGGCAGTTGCAACTGCAGCGGCGCTTGGACTGGGTGGTTGGTCGATGACCCGTGTGGGCCGCTCACGTCCGTTGATGGTGGGGTGGTGGCTGAAGCGTCGAATTTGTCGTTGGTGCCGTGCCCCATCGGCAACGTGCCCTCTTGCGCAGCTCTGGTTTTCGTTCGCGGCTGCCTTGAGTCCCTTGACGCCGACGGTTCTCGTGAAGGGCTTGTCTGGTTCACAGCGGGCTGAGCCAAGTTCTGAGGCGGTATCCACCGCCACTGCAATCGCTGCGGCGGTGCACCCAGCGGGTTGTCGCCATGAATATGCGACATGCCCAGCAGCCACAGCAAGAGCAAGTGCAGTGCGCACGCGCTGCTGAGTGCGATCCAAAAGTGGCCTGGGGGCGTTCGGGCCGCAACCACGGCAGTTGCCCGAGAAGCGGTGATCGTGGACATCAAGACTGACGAGGACGCACCAAGAACAACCTGTCGGCTGTTCTCACGCCTTTTGCAAGGGAACGAGCAATGTGAAGCAGCAACCTCTCGCGTCCAGTCCTTCGCTCAAGGTGATGCGCCCACCCAAACGTGCGGCGCCCTGAGCGGCAATGGCCAGGCCCAGGCCGGAACCTGCGGTATCCGGTGATGCGCTGCGGAAGAAACGTTCAAACACGCGGGGCTGATCGGCGGCTGCAATGCCCGGGCCGTTGTCCGCGACGGTGAGTTGCCAATGGGTCTTGTCGGCAAACAACTGGACAAGCACTCGGTGGTCCTGACCCGCGCAACGGCCATGGGTGATGGCATTGCCCAGCAAGTTCTGCAGCACCGATTGAAACGTGAGGCGATCAACCGCTTGCACGCAATGGTCCGATGCTTCCAGGCTCCACTCCACGCCCGAATGGGCAGGCAGCGAAGCGAGTTCGGCCAGGTGCTTGCGCACCAGTTGAGCCAGGTCCAGTTGTTCAAGTTCCATGACACGGTCGGTATCCACCAGGGTCAGGGCAAGCAGTTGCTGCACCAGGTGTGAGGCCCGTGCGATCGCGTCTTGTAGCTGAGCACCGGCCTGCTGTCGTGATGCAGGGTCGTCGCTTTTCATCAAGACATGGGCTTGTGTGGCCACCACCGCCAGCGGCGTTCGAAGCTCGTGGGCTGCGTCCTGAACGAAAGCGCGCTCGCGTTGCATCTTTTGCGCCAACCGGGCCGTCAGGCCGTTGATCGCATCGACCAGTGGTTTGAGTTCGGTGTGTACCGTGCTCAACTTCAAACGCGAAACATCGTCGGTTTGCCGGGCGCTGATTTGTTCACCCAGCGCCTGCAAGGGCTCCAAGCCGTGTTTGGCCGCCAACCACAGGGGAAAGAGCACCAGTGGAAACGCGATCAGCAGGTTGGGCAGCAGGTTTTTGGCCAGCATCCACAGCAGCCAAACGGTGCTGGGCTCGGGTGAGGCCATCTGCAAGCGCCAGTGTTCAGTCTCACCAAAATAGAAATGGTGGGTGTGCGAATCAACTCGGCTGGTATGCAGTGTTTGCGGACCGCTGTACCAATGGCTGCTCGCCAGGTCGCCCGACGAATAGACCAGCTCACCCTTGATGCGATCGGAGAACCGCAGTTGCAGCGCACCGGGTGCATCGGCCAGCCGACGGCTTTCATTCATCCTGTCCACGAATGCTGCGGCCATGGCCCGTGCTTGGGTCGCATCGGCAGTGTTTTCGAGCGATTGCAGCAAGCCGTCTCCAAAGGCGCGGTACTGCTTGTTGCGCAAGGTGCTGTCGGTGGCCTCGTGGTAACCGTAGGCCATGAGGGCGAACCAGACTAGGGTGAACGCCACCGCCGTTGCGGTGAAAAGAACACGCAGCAACAGGCTGGGGCGAAAGAGTAGCCAGCGCATGGGTTCAGGCTATCAATTGGTAGCCCACACCACGCACGGTGCGGATGCGCTGCGCGCCAATTTTCCGGCGCAGATTGGATACATGCACTTCTAGCGCGCCAAACTCCATGCCTTCGCCCAGCGGCGCCAAACGCTGAGCGAGTTGGCCTTTGGGGACCACACTGCTGCTGTCGCGCGCCAACTCCAGCAGCAACTGAAACTCGCGCGGCGACAGGTCGAGCACCCGGCCCGCCAATGACGCCACATGGGCACGCGGCTCGATGCGCAAATCGCCCAATTGCCAGACCTCACTGGCTTGTTGCGCGTAGCGCCTGACCACGGCACGAATGCGCGACATCAACTCGGGCATGGCAAAGGGTTTGATGATGAAGTCGTCGGCGCCGCCGTCCAAACCCGCCAAACGTTCTTGCAGCGATTCGCGCGCGGTGATCACAATCACGGGCACTTGGTGTCCGGCACGCCGCCATGCTGCCAACAAATCCAATCCGAAGCCGTCGGGCAAGGTCAGATCCAGCAGCACGCAATCGTAGTCAGCGGCTTCGAAGTGCTTTGGTGCGTCCGCCACGCGCCGCCGCCACTCGCTGCTTTGGCCCTCGGCTTTGAGTGCTTGTTGCAGTGAGCGGCCCAGGTCTAAGTCGTCTTCAATGATCAGCAGGTGCATGGCGGGTCGGTTGAGCACGGGGACGGTGACGGGATCCTGGGGCAGGCAACATGTATTGTGGTGGCGGTTTCGTTGCTGAATCAAAACGACCGTGGTAATCGATGCGTTCGGTGCCCAACCAGCGATCCCACCAAGTGAACCACAGCCCGTAGTTGCCACGTGCCGTTTCGTGGTGCAAGTGATGGTGGGTGGTGGTGGTGAAAAATCGTCCCAGCACATCGTGCGTGAACCCGGCGGGCATGATTTCTACCGCCGCATGGCCATGGGTGTTGCGGATGATTTGATGCAAGATCGAAGCGAACAATACGCCGCCATGCACTGGCAATACGCACAGCGCCAAGGGTGTGACCAAGCCGTTGATCAAGGCTTCAACCGGATGAAAGGCATAGGCCGCCCAGGGCGAGGGTTGGCGCGAGCGGTGGTGCACGCTGTGAACCTTTTTGAACAACCAGCGCGTGTGCAAGAGGCGGTGCGTGGTGTAGAAATAAACGTCTTGCCAGACCAAGAGCAATGGGAAGCTGATCACCAACCACCACCACCCGTACTGACCCGGGTCGCTGTAAATGGTGATGTGGCCGCTGAACACACCGGCCAACACGGCCATGCTCAAGCCAGCGAACACCAGCATGGACAAAAACGAATAGCTGAGCTCACGGCGGATATCAGCACGGCTGGGCCATTGGTCGATCAAACGATGGGCCAGTCGCCGCTTCAGCAGCACATGCAGCAAGCCCCACATGAAGAGTGCGGCCAGCAGGTAGAACTTGGCTTCGTGGAACAGGTTGAACAGGTAAACCTTGCCCAGCAAAGGCAGCGGCAGTGTCTGGGCGTATGCCATCGCCGAAGAGAGAAGGTCATTCATGGCCTGGGGTCATAGCGGTTGATGAGGTTCGCAGTGTGTGCTGCTTCACCTTTGCGACAGCTTAAGGGTGATGCGGGCCAGGCCTCCAATGCATCGTCTTAAGCCGCTACAAAGGTGTTCTGGTGGAGACTCATCAGCATCTCTTTGAATGGAACGGTTTTCATGAATAACTTCACCTGTGCCTCGCGCAGCCGACCTGCATTGGGCCTCACGCTGTTGACATCTGCAGTCGTTCTGGCCGCATGTGGCTCGCCACCGCAACTGTCTCGCCCTGTGTCTCGTGGTGATACACAAGGCACGGTGACTCAGCTGCAGGCTTTCATTGAGCACGAGATGAAATCGCAGCGCCTGGCGGGTCTGAGCATTGCGTTGGTGGAGGACCAGCAGGTGCTGTGGACACAAGGGTTTGGCTGGGCCGACCAACAAAACAAGCGGCCCGCCACATCTGAAACCTTGTACCGCGTGGGTTCCATCTCCAAGCTGTTCACCGCTTCCGCAGTGATGCAGATGGTCGAAGCGGGACAGGTCAAGCTGGACGCCCCCGTACAGCAGGTGCTGCCGCAGTTTCAAATGCGCTCCCGATTTGGGTCTGCGTCCGCCATCACACCCCAGCAATTGCTCACCCACCATGCGGGCTTGCCGCGCGACATCGTTCAAGGCATGTGGACTGCTGCCCCGGCGCGCTTCACAGCGGTCACCACCGCCTTGGCGCAGCAGGATGCCGCCTACCCGCCGCAAACCGTCTTTTCCTATTCCAACTTGGGGTTTGACGTGTTGGGCCATGTGGTCGAACAAGTGGCAGGGCAGCCCTTTGAAAACCATGTGCAGCAAAAGCTGTTGATTCCTTTGGGTATGAGAACAGCATCGTTCACGGCAGCCCTACCGGATCACGCCCTGATGGCTAAACCGTACGACAAGGGCCAAGCCGCGCCCGAGCCTGCGCTGCGGGATGTGCCTGCTGGCGGTCTGAATGCGTCGGTGCTGGATTTGAGTCGCTTCTTGTCGATGGTGTTTGCAAAGGGACGTGTTGGAGACAAAACGGTGCTGCAAGCGCAAACAGTGAACCAAATGTTGTTGGTGCAAAACCTTGATGTTGCGCTGGACCTGGGATTCCGCAACGGCTTGGGATGGATGCTCAGCACGTTGGGCGAGGGCTCCCTTCAGGGGGGCGGTCCTGTGGCCCACCATGGTGGTGCGACGGTGAACTTCCACAGTCAAATCTACGCGCTGCCTGACCACAAACTGGGTGTGGTGGTGTTGTCCAACGATGCGGCTGCGCACCAAGCGGTGAACCGCATTGCCGTGCGGGCTTTGGAGCTGTTGCTGGAAACCCAGGCCGGCATCACCCAACCTAAAAAAATCAAACCCACCGAGTCCCCACAACCGTGGAGCGACGAAGCCATGCGGGCCATTGAAGGTGACTACACCACAGCGCTGGGCCATGTGCGGGTACAACGCAAAGGCGGTGGACTGCAAGCCGAGGCATTGGGAAAGACCTTCAAACTGCGGCCTTTGGAAGGCCATCAACTGGGCTTGCGTTATTCGGTGCTGGGCATATTTCCAGTGAGCCTGGGTGAGCTGGATTTTGTTGCCCTTTCTACTCGCACCGTCGCGGGCCGCCAGGTGTTGGTGGCCCGCAGCGGCGAGCAGGACATGTTGCTTGGCGAGAAGATCAAACCGTCGTTTGCGCTGGCCAACCCTGAGCGATGGGTCGGTCGTTACGAGTTCCTCAACCGCAAATCCGACGATCCTTTCCAGGGCGAGGTGACGGTGGAAGCCGTTCGCGGCTTCTACTTGGTGCACATCAAAGAGACCAAGACGTTCGACTCGGTACCCGCAATGACTTTGGTGCCTGTCTCTGCAACAGAGGCCGTGTTGACCGGCCCACTCAATGCTTGGGGTGAGCTGGTCCGACTTCGTTTGCAAGATGGTCACCCACGGATCGACGCTTCAGGCTATGAACTGCGGCGCGTGGTCGAGTAACGCCTTGTGGTCCGTCCGGATTCGCGCTACCACCGCCTCGCAAGAGTCATGCAGAGCATCCTTACCGAGTCAAAACCATCGCTTGCAAAAGCTCGCGTCGTGTTGGAACCCAGATATCGCTGTGGGGTGTGGCGAGAATTCGTTGGACGAAATCACTTTTCAAACCTGCACGAAGGTAAACGGCTGCTTCTTCTTTGCTCGTTGGGGCATCGTGTTGCCTGCTCTCGCCAATCGCGCGTCCGCGGTGAAATCCCAGTGCGGCACGTGACCCCATGGTGCGATCTTGTCCGGCTAAAAAAACCAGCGTGCATGAAGAAAAACATTCCTCGTCAACGTGGGTATGGATTTGATAGCGACGAATGACCTGCGCCATTCGTTCACCTTCTTTGATCCAACCACCGGGTGAGTTCAGCACGATGGTTGAAACTTTTGGGGCGTCCGCGATTGCTTTATCCAGCGCACGTGCCGCCCCGTCATTGACCCCACCTTTGAACTCAATGACTCTCCCGCCGTCTTTGAGCTGCAAGCTGAAGATGGGGGCAGGCTGTTTGCCTTTGACCACAGCCCAGTGTTCTTCAATGAATGGTCGCATGCTGGACAGCCGATGGGCCATGCCAAATGTGCTCAATGTCATGGCCACAACGGCCATGACAGACCAGAGCCGACTTCCACGGCCGAAAAACGTCTTGAATGCCGACATCCAGGTACCCGCCGTAGACCACAGCCAAACCAGTATCAAGAAGGGTTGGAACAGGATGACGGCCATGGACACATAACTCATCGTGTGCCGCTCTGCGACCGCGCGAATACACAGGCTGCCCAGCAGGGTTGCGACCTCCCCGATCAAGACGGTGTGCAACCAATAGGAACGGGCCAGCGAGTAGTCACCTTTGAGGTGCTTGAAGAAAAGGCCTGGTGTTTTGTCGCGAGTCGTGCGCCGTTGAGTGGTCAAAACAAACATCCAAGAAAACAATGGTCAAGGTTGTCGGTTCAGTGCAATTTAATGCGCGGCCTGTGCGTTCGGTCAATCAACTCTGACAAGGTAATCAGAAAAGTTTTGCGCCAGCCGCCCAAGGCCAACTGGTGCTGTTTGTGCAGGCCCCAGTACATGAACTTGGCCAGGTAACCTTCGACAAACAGGCTGCCTTGTGTGAGGCTGCCCATCAGACTACCGACCGACGAGTACTCGGACAGCGACACCAAGGAGCCTTGATCTTTGTAGATGAAGGGCGGTGCCGCGCTGGTCGCCCGGCCCGACAGGCCGATGAGTCCAGGTAGGTGTTTTTTTAGGTACATGGCCTGTTGGTAGGCGGACTGGGCACGGGGTGGCACGGTGCTGCCGTCAGGCTGGGGGCAGGCAGCGCAGTCACCAAAAGCATAGATGCTCGCATCTCGTGTCGTCTGCAACTGGCTATTCACCACCAGTTGATTCAAGCGGTTGGTTTCCAGCACATCGTCGCCGCCCAAATGCGTGAGGAAGGCATTGGCTTTGATGCCTGCCGCCCACACGGTGAGGGTGCTTTGAATCACCTTGCCGCTGGCCATCTTCACGCTGTCCTCGGTCACTTCCACCACTTTTTCGTTGGTGTGCACTTCAATGGCCAGTTTGCGCAACTCGCGCACGGCGGCCGTGCTCAGCCTCTCGGGCAATTGCGACAGCACACGGGGTGCGGCCTCGACCAGCACGATTTGCAGGTCTTTTTCAGGATGGATGTTGTCAAAGCCGAAACTCGCCAGTACACGGGCTGAGGCGTGCAACTCGGCCGCCAATTCCACGCCCGTGGCCCCGGCACCGACGATGGTGACGGTAAGGCGTCCCGAACCCGCCGCCCGCGGCACGCTTTGTGCACGAATGCAGGCATTGATCAACCTGTCGTTGAAACGTTTGGCCGCGATGGGGCTGTCGAGTTTGATGGTGTGTTCGGCGGCGCCCAAGGTGCCGAAGTCGTTGGTTTGGCTGCCCACGGCAACCACCAAGGTGTCGTAGGCCAAGGTTTGTGCGGGCGTGATCTCACGGCCTGCGTCGTCATGGCTGGCGGCGAGTTGAATGCGTTTTTCTTGGCGGTCGATGCCCGCCAGGCTGCCTAGTCGAAACTTGAAATGATTCCAGCGTGCTTGGGCCAGGTACTCAATCTCCTCGGCATGGGTGTCAAAACTCCCTGCGGCCAGTTGGTGCAAGAGCGGCTTCCACACATGGGTGCGTGCCGCGTCGACCAAGGTGATTTCTGCTTTGCCGCTTCGGCCCCATTTTTTCCCGAGCTGTGTGGCCAAGGCCAGGCCACCAGCGCCCCCTCCAACGATCACGATGCGATGCATGCTTTTTCCTGTTGTTCAATCAATATCGAATGTAACGATGCAATGCGTCAATTGCCTGTGTAGATGGAAGGTATTGGATCGTCATTCAACTTGGTCGGCGGTCGCAAGGGCAGGGCGGGGGCAGGCGCGGCCACCTGTGCCGGCGCAGCCTGCGGCTGCGCCGGGGCAAGGTTTGTTTCGTCGTTTCGTTCCAATCCAATGCTGCGCACGCCTCCACCCTCGGCCCACTCTTCATAGACCCACTCGCCTTGTCCGAACACCCCTTGGCGCGGTGCGAGGCCATCCGGCGCAGCGTCCGTCATGATGGGCACATCCCGCAGCACCGCCTTCATGTAGCTGATCCACGCGGGCAAGGCCAGGCTGGCCCCGGATGCTCGGCTGCCCAAACTGCGCGGTTCGTCATGCCCCATCCACACCACCGCCACGACGGTGGGCTGAAAGCCGGCGAACCAGACATCGGCAGCGGCGGTGGTGGTTCCGGTTTTGCCGTAGAGGTCGGGTCGCTGCAATTCCTTCTGCGCTCTGGCGGCGCTGCCGGTGCGTGTCACCTCTTGCAGCAATTGGCGTGTCAGGTAGGCGTTGCGCTCGGACACCACCCGTTTGGTTTCGTCAAACGGCGCGGGCGCGGGTGCCTCAAACAGCAGTTCCCCTTGGGCGTCGGTGATACGTTCGATCATCACCGGCGCCACTGCGTGGCCGCCATTGGCGAGCGCGGCATAGGCCGTGGCCATTTGCATGGGCGTGGCGCTGCCTGTGCCCAAGCCCAAGCTGAGGTTGTCAGGCTGGCGGTCCAGGTCAAAACCAAAACGGGCCAACCACTGCCTCGCCGGGCCCACGCCCACATGTTGCAGCAGCCGCAAAGTCACCAGGTTTTTGGACTGGGCCAGCGCACGTCGAACGGTGATGGGACCATCAAACTGGCCGTCGGCATTTCGCGGGTTCCATGCGTTCGCGTCGTCTGCGGAGAGATTGGCCAAGTTTTCCAGAGGGGCGTCGTTGACCAAGGTGTCGGGCATGACGCCTTTTTCGAAGGCCGCCGAGTAAATGAAAGGTTTGATCGTGGAGCCCGGTTGCCGCCAAGCTTGGGTGGCGTGGTTGAAGGGCTGACGCGCAAAATCAAAACTGCCCACCAGGGCACGTACATGGCCGGTTTGCGGGTCCATGGCCACAAAGGCGGCTTGTGCCTGGGGCCACTGCGACACCGCCCATGCATTACCAGCGCTTTGCACCAAGCGGATGATGGCGCCGCGGCGCAGCGCAATTTTGCTGGGTGCGTTGGCGGCCAAGGCAGCTTGCACCCAGCGCAGGCCATCGCCGCTGATGCGGATCGTTTCGCCGCTGGCCAACAGGGCCACCACCTCGCGCGGATGGGCTTGTTGCACCATGGCTAAACGCAGCAGGTCGTGGTCACGCAAGTCTTTGAGTGCAGCGGCGGCTGCGGCCTCCGCCAGCAGTGGGTCTTCGGGCAAGGGTTCGAAGTCTTCCGGGCCACGCCAGGCTTGTTGGCGGTCTTGGTTCAAGAGTGCGCTGCGCATGGCACTCCATGCGGCTTGTTGGTCGGCTGCCAGCAGCGTGGTGGTCACCTTGAGGCCGCGCGTGTAAGCCTCTTGGCCGAAACGTTCAAACACCACTTGACGGGCCAGTTCGGCCACATGGTCCGCGCGCAGTGAGGCTGTGTTCAGGGCCGGGCTGTTGCTGCGAACTTTGATCACTTCTTCACGCGCCTGACGCCACTGCGCCTCGGTGAGTTGCCCCAAATCGAGCAAACGTTTGAGCACCAACAACTGCCGAGCGCGTGCCCGCTCCCAATTGGTGATGGGGTTGGCGAAAGACGGGTTCTGCGGCAATCCGGCCAGGAGGGCACTCTCGGCCACGGTGAGTTCGTTCAGCGACTTGCCCAAATACACCTGCGCGGCAGCGCCAAAGCCGTAGGCACGGTGCCCGAGGTAGATCTGGTTCATGTAGAGCTCAAGGATCTCGTCCTTGGACAGCTCTTGTTCCATGCGCCAGGCCAGCAGCGCCTCTTTGAGTTTGCGCTCCAGCGTGCGGCGCGAGGACAAAAAGAAGTTGCGCGCCACTTGCTGCGTGATGGTGGACGCGCCTTGCGGCCTGCCTGCCGCCAAACCCACTGCATTGCCGGTGTTCACCAATACGGCGCGCGTCACACCCAACCAGTCCACCCCTTGGTGCTCACGAAAGCGCGCATCTTCAATGGCGAGCACGGCGTTCTGCAGCTGCAACGGCATGTCGCCGATGGGAACAAAAATGCGCCGTTCAGCCCCAAATTGAGCCAGCTCCACGCCATCGTGGGTGAGCACCTGCAGGTGCTGGATGGGCTGGTAGTTCACCGCTTTGTCCAGAGCCGGCAGAGAAGGCCACAACCAAGCCATCGTGACGGCCAAGGTGATGGCACCCAGCACCATCCCACCCAGCAAGCCAAGCGCTGTCCAGCGCAACCAAATCAGAGGTCGGGTGCTGCGTAAGGTCGAATAAAGGCTGCGCAGGCGCGAAGGCGAGGTCGAGGGAGAGTTCATCAAGTCACGGGTTGATCGGTGTGGCTATTATCCGCAAGGGTTGCTTGGTTCTTGTGGCGTGGCCGAATACAGCAGATGGGACGCAGCGGAAAACTGTGGCAGCATTCGACGCAAAGGCGACTTAGGCATGCAGACCTCCAAGGCTCGAAAAAGGCCTACCGCTTTTGTTGATTTTGTTATGGCTGTTTAAATCGCAGGGTTGATGTCAGAAAACCAAGCCCCATGCGGACTCCAGGCCGACAGCACCGCCGGATTGAGGGAGACAGGCGGCGGTGTTACGCAGCAAAACTGTCACCCCGTAGCAAGTTAGCCTCTTCTTTATTGCCCATGTGCACACTTCGAAGTTTTGTCCTAGCCATTGTTTGCTTCTGCGCAGCAGGCAAGATTTTTGCGAACGACATTGTTTTTCTGGGAGATGAGGCACGCCTAGAGCTTGTCAAGAAGTGCGGGACTGAGTGCCTGAGCACAAACCTACAAATTGGCACCCCCGTGCGAGGCGCGAGCGCGTCGCTGGTTGCAAATTCTGCGCAGTCTGCTCGACACGCAATCATCGTTGTTGACGCCGCTACTGGACCCCTCCCAATTACAAGGGAGCATGTTCTGATTGCACGCCAAGCAGGCGTTCCGTCGCTCTCGGTAATGTTCGTGAACATGCCATTGCTTGAAGGGATGCGCGACGCCTCCGAGCTAGTTGAGCTCGTAGAGCTGGAAGTCAGGGAGCTGATGAACAAGTACGAAATGGGCGGCGATACAACCATGGTTTTTCATGACGCATCGATTCGCTCGATCCCCAAGCTTCACACAAACGGGATTGGGCTCAAGGCAGTTCTAAGTAGAGTCCAGTCGCTCCCCGCGCGTAAAACCATTCCGCTAGAGAAGTATTCCGGTCGGTCCTTCCATGCATATCTCTACCTTCTGACAAAACTCGAATCGAAGAACGTTGTTGTTCTACGTCAAGGGTCATCGATCGATCTTTGGATCAATGGCCAGTCCGTTCGAGCAGTCGTCAAATCGTCGCGTCCTCTCAGTCCGGGTGGAAATGATGAATTGGTGTTCGAAGCACAGGCACCGATTAACGCCCCTCTTGGCTCAAGGTTGCTACTTGAGCTGGAGGGAAAGATCATTGCCGCCGGAGTGCTGAGCCGTGGCGGCTAACCGTTCCGTCGAGATGGAACGCCCACAAGCTGCGCTTGCGGGTTACTTTCGCGGCTTCGCCGCTACGGCGGCCCCTCACGTCATTCGTTAAACGGCAATGAAAAAAGCGAACCGATTTTTGCTTTCAATGGTATTTGTGTCGTGTGCCGCAGGATTTCTGGACGCATGGATGGCGGTCGCTCCAAACAAGCCGAGTCCATTCGCTCTGATATACGCTTTCCTTCTCGCGGTACTTATCTATAAATGGTGTCGCGCCTATGCAGAGGAACGCGGAGTCGAGCCGCCGTTTGGTGCTTCTGTCTTCGCCGCATTTCTGGCACCAATTGGAATCCCGCTCTACTTTTTCCGCCTTCTTCCTGCATTGAAGGCCAGCTGGGCCTCACTCAAGGCAGTAGGTTTTTTTATCCTGACACTTTGTATTTACTCTTTGGCTTTCTATGTTGCTAAGTTGCTTACCGTTTAACCTATTTCTCGATCCGACCCGTTGCAGCAAGCCTTGGCGGGTAGCTCAGCGCCAACGTCATCGCGACTTCAAGAGGCTCCAATGAAACCCCGTCCTTTGGCCCACAGCGACTTGCGCATCAGCCCCATCTGTTTGGGCACCATGACCTTTGGCGAGCAAGTGGCGCGTGATGACGCCCACGCCATCTTGGACAGCGCCTTGGCCCAAGGCATCAATTTCATCGATACCGCCGAGATGTATGCGGTGCCCGCCAAGGCGGAAACCTTTGGCGCCACAGAAACCATCATCGGCCAGTGGTTCGCCAAGCGGCCCGAGGTACGATGGCAGGTGGTGCTCGCGACCAAAGTGGCCGGGCCCTCACGCAACATGGGCTGGATAAGGGGTGGCGCCACCGATTTGAAGCCCGAACACATCGTGCAAGCCTGCAACGACAGCTTGCGCCGCTTGCAAACCGATGTGATCGACCTCTATCAAATCCACTGGCCCAACCGCAATGCGCCGTCCTTCGGTGCGCTGTATTTCGACCCGGCGAACGACCGTGAATTCACCTCCATCCATGCCCAACTGGAGGCTTTGTCCTCCTTGGTGAAAGCGGGCAAGGTGCGTTACATCGGCCTGTCCAATGAAACCCCATGGGGCGTGAGCGAGTTTGTGCGTGTGGCGGCGAAACATGGCCTGCCCAAAATTGTGAGCGTGCAAAACCCCTATGCACTGAACAGCCGCGCGCTCGACAACGGTTTGGACGAAACCCTTCACCGGGAGGGCATCGCGCTGTTGGCTTACTCGCCTTTGGCCTTTGGCACCTTGACTGGCAAGTACGACGATGTGGGTTTTGATTCCCCGCACGACAAACCCGGTCGCATTGCGGTGTACGACTCCATGAAGGTACAGCGCTGGGCCCGCCCCGAAGCGCTGCAAGCCAGCCGCCTCTACAACGCCTTGGCCCGCCGCTTCGGCCTCACACCCACCGCCATGGCCCTCGCGTTCTGCTACCACTCCTGGCGCGTCACAAGCACCATCATTGGTGTGACGAACCAGGCGCAGCTGAAGGACAACCTGGCTGCTTGGGGCACCACCTTGTCCCCCGAACTCTTGGCCGAAATTGAAGCCATTCGCTGGCTGCACCGTGATCCGGCGCAGTGACGGTGTTGATGCGATGCTTAGCTTCGCAACATGCGTTGTTGGAAGATGTCCTTGGGGTTGGAATACCGCGCCGGGTCTCGGCCCGGCTGCCGAGTAACTTTCTTTGCTGGTGCAAAGAAAGTCACCAAAGAAACACCTGAACACCAGCCTATTTGGGGAGAGGTGGCTTGATGCCGGAGTGCAGACGTGGGGTCTGGGTTCGGCCAGTGGCCACTGGCGTTCGGGCGACGTTTTCGGTGTGCTTCTTCGACACAACACCTCACGTTTGGAGTGCACTCCTGTGTTCTTCAGTCCCGCGAGTGCGGGACTGACGGAAGAGAAGGTGGTGAGCTGACGTCGTTGGAAGAACAAGCCATTAACGTCGCCGTGAATGCTTGTTGCCACTGACCGAACAACCCGTTGTAACCGGGCCAAGTGGTTGAGCCACCTCCGCTCAAATAGGCTGGTGTTCAGGTGCTTCTTTGCTTACTTTCTTGCACCAGCAAGAAAGTGAGGCGCCTGCCGGGGCGCATTCCCGGCGTGGTGTATCGCGCCAAGACTGTCCCCCAACCAAGGCCTCGAAAGCACCTCCACCAACATTTCGAACTTCAAACGGCCGGTGCCGCAGAAAACTCAGCGCTGCGTCCCCACCGATGGCTTTTTGAACACCAGCACGTTGCCGACCATCACAAGAAACAAACCGAACAGCGCTGGTGCCGTCCAGGTGTAGCCCTCCACCCAGGCCGACACATTCAAGGCCACCACGGGAAAGAGCACCGTGCAATAGGCTGCTTTCTCAGGGCCCAAACGACCGACCAAGGTGAGGTAAGCCGTGAAGCCGATCACCGAGCCCGGAATGGCCAGGTAGAGCAGGGCGCCGACATACCGCTCATTGGCCTCGAAAGCCCAGGGCACGCCGGCCACCAAACAACCCACGGTGAGCGCGGTCGCCCCCATCAACATGCCCCATGCGTTGGTGACCACTGGCGTGTGGCCCGTCGCTTGCAAGCGGGTGGACAGCATATTGCCAATTGAAAAACACAAGGTGCCCGCCAAGCCATAGGCCATGCCCAAGCCGGTGTGGGCCGAGGTGTCGTGGCGGGTCAACTCTGGCCAGAAAAGAGCCACCAGTCCGAACAAGCCCAGCACGCTGCCCGCCAGCACCCGGTGGTTCAGCGGCCGACCTAAAAACACGCGGGCGTTGAAGGCGTTCCATACCGTGGCGGTTGAAAACAGCACCGCCACCAAACCGCTGGGGATGTAGCGGCTGGCTTGCATGAAACACAAAAAATTCAAACAAAACAAGAACAGACCCTGCGCGGCCACCAAGCCCATGGCAATGCCCCGTGGCCGCTTCAAGCGCCCGGTGAAAACCAACCAAGCAAACAGCACCGCCGCGGCCAGCGCAAAACGGTAAGCCACCGACCAAGCGATGGGAACGACACCGAGTTGCAGCTTCAGTGCAATCCAGGTGGTGCCCCAAATGAGCACGGTGAGCAGGTACAAGAACAGGTTCATGGGAAGGCGCGTCGGCGCATGCAGGGGGTACGGACAGTGTCCAGCTTGCGCCGCATGCCTGGTTGCACAAAACCGGCATTTGTTGTGTGTGCCTGCTGTCTGCAGTGGTTTCAAGTGGCATCGCTGCTGCAAAATCAAGCAAGCGCAAAACAGGGAGCGCAGCCGCTCAGCCTTGCCCCCGCCGCCCCTGCGGTTTACTTTCCACCTTGCCGTGAACCAGTCTTCCACCAACTCCACCGCAGCGCTACACACCACCGTGTTTCAAGCGCTGTCGCAGTCGCGCGCCAGCTTGCTGAACAGTGCCAAGCTTGGGGACGGGCTGGAGGTGGCGCTGTGGCGCAATGCAAACGACGAGACCCAATACCACCGTCCGGGTCACCACACGCTGTCGCTCTACCTGCGCGGCGGAGAGGGCACGTTCCGCGCCGATCAACCGGCGCTGCGCGGGGCGCCCGGTCTCTTGTGTCTGCTCCCCGCAGGCCACGAGTCGCACTGGGTGGTGGGCGGCGAGCAACGTTTCTTGCACTTGTACTTTCGGGCCGAACAACTCGCGCCTTGGGCCTTGCGCCTGCTCGACCGCGAGCCACGTGAAGTTGCCCTGCCCGAACTGACCTTCGTCAACCCAACCGCCCTGGTGTCGCCCCTGCTCGCGATGACGCAGCTCAACTGGAACGATCCGCAAGCGCGTTTGCAGGCCAACAGCCTGGCCCACGAAGTTTTGGCTGAATTGATCACTGGGCACAGCCAACGCCCTCGGGTGGGGGCGGCGCGCGGTGGCTTGGCACCAATGGTGCGGCGTGTGGTGATAGAACGCATCGAAGCCTACTTGGACCAACAGATCACCGTCGGGCAAATGGCCGCCTGGGCCACCTTGTCCGAACACCACTTCGCCTTGGCGTTTCGCCAGTCCTTCGCAGTCACCCCGCATGCCTGGGTGCTGACGCGTCGAATTGAGCGGGCCAAAACCTTGTTGCGCCAGCATCCGACTTGGTCGCTCGACGCCATTGCACAAAACTGCGGCCTGGCCAGCGCCAGCCACTTGGTGCGGCGCTTTCGCATCCAGACGGGGGTCTCGCCGGGGCGCTGGAGGATGTGGTTACGACGTTGAAGTCGTAGCGTTCAAGAAAGCCCCAGGGGTGTAGCCGTAAACACGCTGATACCAGCGAGTGAAATGAGCTTGATCGGCAAAACCAGTGGCTTGCGCTGCGTCCGCGACGGACGTCTGGTCCATCAGAAATTCTCTGCCTTGGTTGATTCGAACGGCGCGCTGGTATTGGTCCGGGCTCATGCCGGTCCAGCGCGTGACAGTTCGATGCAATTGTTTGCGGCTCACGGCGCATTGCTTGGCCATGGCGTCTACGCTCAAGTGCTCACTGCTTTGGGTCAAGGCGCGAAATTTGGACAAAATGCGCTGGGCGAGCGGCGATGGTGAGGCGTCGAGTGGCGATAACTCCTCCCCGACTTGCAACGTCGGCAAGGCGTGTAGCAACCACTGGCGGGCTGTTGCTTCGTTGTCCAGGTTGGTTGCTTGGCGAGCCAGCGCGGGGCAGTGGATGCGGCGGCTGTCGATGTGCGACGAAAGGCTTGCCTGGCGCAACCACGCACGAGACACATAGAACATCACGATCAAGACAGGGCCCCGATCGTTGTCTAGACTCGTCGCACAGGAATGTGGTGTGTTGGGCGCGATGGACAACAGGTCACCTTCAGCGGCGAGGTGCAAGCGCCCGCCCAGGCTGAATTGGCAATGGCCGCGCACCACAGAACCCACGGACAGTTCGTCATGCCAATGAGGCACCCATTCCTGACCAGGTTGGGCGTGAACGACACGTTCGATGCTGTCGGCACCAGTGCTCGCAGATGCATGCCATCGAGTCACTTCTGATCGCATCCGCGCCACAGAGGAAAACTGCCGGTCAATGAATTCACCCATTTTTTTGATCCCGCGATGCCCATTCCAAGCAGTGGCTCCACTCGGTGTGACGCAGTGGCGTGCTGTTTCCAGTAGGTTTGGGCGTCATGCATCGATTTTGCATAGGCCGGAAACACCGACACCCAAGCGGCAGTTTGCCTGATGGATGGTAGGCGTGTGACCAATTCGTTCATCCGCGCGGAGGGCGCGTGCAGCAACACAATGGGCAAGTGCGAACTGGACACGCTGATCATGCCTGTGACATCGACCAGCGCTTGACCGACCCAGGTGGGCGACGCTGCAGACAGACCTGCTGCCAAGCAGGCGCCCACATTGACGGCGATGTCGGGACTGAGGTCAGACGCCAGCACGATGACGACGCGTTCGGGCGTCTGCACCGTATCAACCATCCATGGCTCCTGCCACCGTGAGCCCCAACCAGCCGACACTGGCGTCAACTACCGACGTGGGGCCGAGTGAGGCAATTTCTTCCAAGGGATGTTCCGCGATATCCAAGGTGGCTTGCGCCGCATGCCAACCGGATTCAACGCGGTCACGTATGTCAGCGCGAAGCAGCCTGGTTTCAGGCAAGCGCTCAGGGTGCCGTAGATCAGGCCACCCAGCGATGCCGATGGTGGGTTCTGCCAGAAACCCAAAGCCCCGGCCAGGCTGTCCGGTCAAGGTCGCTCGGGCTTGTATCAATCGCCGGTCTTTGACTGCCAAACTCGCGCCGATGACTGAACCCGCGCGCAAGGGCGCCGCTGCCACATGATCCAGCGGCAAGCTGCGGGTCAGCCAGGTGCTGCCCCATTTTTTGGGCCAACCCTGCAACAGGCCACGAAGCATGGAGGTGTCTTGGTCTACCCAAATGGCGGGGCACAAACCGCAGAGGCGCCCATCGGGGCGTTCCAAACCGAGCACCACGATGGTTTCGCGGTATTGCGCCGTGACGGGATCGGCCAGTTCGCGCCCATCGGTGCTGGCTTGCCAGTCTGCGAAATGAACGCAGCCCCGCCCGTTTGGGACGCCGATCCCTGGTGGAATGAAGGTCAGTGCCCGCTTGGCGTCAAATTCGAAGGCGATGTTGAGCAACCAGCCAGCGTAGTGCCATGGTGGGGGCGGCACCAAGGCACTCTTGCCGGTCACGGTGAAGGGTGGGGTGTAGCTTTGAAACATGCGAATCTCCTCGTGAGGAATGGAGATTGATGGACGCGGTGTTTTTCGTCTTGAACGTTTGGGACCTGTGGTGAAGTCAGTGTCGACTGCCATCGATGCGGCAGGAGTCCAGTTCTACGGACACGCTCGGCATCCACGATGGGTTTTGCACGCAGGCCCTGGACCAACATGTTTGGGATCACCTGTGCTGGCGCCAACAGCGTGCAGCGGCGTTCCTGTGCCGCCTATCATTGGAAATACCGCGTCAATGCGAGTGAACGCAATATGTCCCAGCATGCGCAAGACGATTGAAACTTCTCCCATGCAATCAGAACTGCTGCGCAGTGCTTTGCCCGGTGTGTACGCCACTCGAGTACGTTCGAAGCTGCCATTTGGCAAGCACTGGCACAACACTTTCGGTTTTGGCGTGATGGAACAAGGCGGTCATCGCTCTGCCAGCGGCCGAGGCCCGGTCGAAGTGTTGGCGGGTCATGTGCTGACCCACAACCCTGGCGAGGTCCATGATGGTGTGCCCCTGCAAGGGAGAGATCGTTGTTGGGTCATGTTGCATGTGGAGGTGAACCTGTTGCCTTCGCTTGGCGGTTGTTCCGGTGACGGCGGCGACGCCGATGTGGCGTTCACCCACCCGGTGTTGAGCGACCAGGTGGTGGTCGGGCAACTGCAACACTTGTTGAAGGTTTGGTCACAGCGCGATCCCCTGGACCTGGAGGACGGTCTGACGCGTTTGGCCGACGAGTCGGCATTGAGTACCTTGTGCACGCGCATGCTCATGAAACACAGCACCGCCAGGCAAGCTTCAAGTGCATCCGAATCCATGATCAAAGTGCGCGATATGTTGGCGGCTGAAGCGCTCAGCCCACCCTCACTACAAGCCATGGCCGCGCCGATGGGTCTGAGCCGCTACCAATTGTTGCGCCGCTTCACCGAGGTTTACGGCCTGCCACCCCATGCGTGGCTGCGCTCCTACCGGTTGGAGCGTGCCCGCAAGCTGCTGGCTCAGGGCATGCCCCTGGCCGCCGTCGCGGCAGAGAGCGGCTTTGCCGACCAAAGCCACATGACGCGCGCTTTCCGCGCATTCCTCGGTTACTCGCCAGGTGCCAGCCAGTTGGCGCTGCAACCACGTTCAAGACCAAACCCCTGACGCAGGGCACATTGCGCCCTTGTTGAACCACGGGGCGCACATGAAAAAGTCGATCGATCACCGACCGAGGGAGCAACTCAAGGGCCGGCTGCTGTGTACGCTGGCCATGCTGTTGGTTGGATCTACGGTGCCGGTAAGCAAGCTAATTGGCCAGACGCTGGATCCATTCGTGGCGACCGCTTTGCGCCACGCGGCGGCGCTGCCTGTGCTGCTGATTTGGTTGTTGGTGCAGTCAACGCCCTGGCCCCGGCTTTGTCGCCATGACCAGATTTTGCTGGCACTGCAGTCAGCCGCAGGCAGCGTGGGCTACACGGTGTTGTTGATTGCCGGTGTGCAACTGGCCAGCGCAGCGGACGCCAGTGTGGTGACCGGCACGCTGCCTGCCGTGGCCGCGCTGTTGTCTTTCTTGTTTTTGGGCGAACGCCCCACGCTCCGTTCTGCGGCTTGCATTGGCTTGGCCACGATGGGCGTCGTTTTTTTGGCACTGGCCAACACAGGCGCCGACGCTGCCATTCCGGCAGAACGGCGTTTCTTGGGTATGTCGCTGATTCTTTGTGCTGTTGCTTGCGAAGCCGTGTTTATCCTGGGTCAAGGGCGTTTGAAATCGGCGCTGACACCACTACAAATGTCCGTCGTCATGTGTGCCGGCGGTTTGGTTTTGTGCGCAGTTCCAGCGGCTGTCCGATGGCCGGTTGATGGGGTGCTGTGGAACAGCCCCGCCATGGCTGGCGTTTTGTACTACGCCTGGGTGGGCACGGTGGGAGGCTTTGTACTGTGGTACGCCGGTGCTGCAAGGATATCTTCCGCTAGCGCTGCCGTGACCACCGCGTTTTTGCCTGTCTCGGCCTTTGCCTTGTCTGCTTGGTGGTTGCATGAACCGATTCATACGCTGCAATGGCTTGCCATGGGCTTGGTGTTGGTTGCCATGGGCTTGCCACTGTTACGAGCAAAGCACGCCAGCATCCAAAGCCGCAGTGAGCAGACCCAGGCATGAACTTTCAACACCACTGTGACATTTGGAAGCGCTTTCCCCAATTGAGCGCCTGCGCTGTTTGGGCGCGAGGCATTCACCCCAATGAGCAGGCCCAGGTTGCGTTGGACCCGCTGCTTCAGCGAGCCAGAGAAAGACTGAGACAAGCCGGTGGCCCAGAAGGCCAGTTTTCTGAGATCCAAGCTTGGCGGCGAGGATTCTCCGAACTCGGCCTTAAACCTACGCAGTACCGCTGCGCAGCTGAATCGCTGCTGCGTCGATTGCGTCAGGACGGTGACATGCCACGCATCTGCCCATTGGTAAACACGCTCAACGCGCTGTCGGCGGCGTACGCCATCCCGATTGCGGTGTTCGACCTGAGCCAAGTGCATCGCGGCATGGAGGTGCGCTTGGCGACTGGCACCGAGCGCTTCATCAGTTTCTCCGGCGAAGACGAAACACCGGAGCCGGGAGAAGTGGTGTTTGTAGACGATGCCGGTCATGCCCACGCGCGCCGCTGGTGTCACCGGCAAAGTGCCCGCTCTGCGGTCCGGCCATCAACAAACGAGGTGCTGATCGTGGCTGAAGCCCTTCATGCCAATGCTGTGCATGATGTTGGCGAACTGCTCGGTCAGATCGTGGATGAATTGATCCGAGGATTTGATGCTGTGACCATGCAGGCAGTCCTCAGTGTGGATGCGCCGCGGTTCACTTTTGCATCATCTCAACCAACCTGACGAGCGAGCCAACAGTCCACGTTCCTCATTCACTCGCGCAGCGCATCGGGAGACAAGCTGTCCATCCGGCTCAGGAAACCGGCCTTTGCGGCACACTGTTGGATTGACGTCTTTCTTTTTGACTCCGACGATGTCCCGCAAAGACCACGCCAGCGAAACTCCCGCCACCCAAATGCTCAAACGGGCCGGGGTGTTCTATACCGAGCATCTTTACGACTATGTGGACCACGGTGGCACCACCGAGTCTGCGAAGCAGTTGGGCGTGGACGAGCATGCCGTCATCAAAACATTGGTGATGGAGGATGAGCATGCCAAGCCGCTCATTATCTTGATGCACGGTGACCGCCAGGTCAGCACCAAAGAATTGGCGCGGCAAATCAAAGCCAAAAAAGTGCAGCCCTGCAAACCCGAGGTTGCGCAGCGCCACAGCGGTTATATGGTGGGCGGTACCTCGCCTTTTGGCACCAAAAAGGCCATGCCTGTGTATGTAGAAGCCACGGTGCTGGTTTTGCCGCGCATCGTCATCAACGGCGGGCGGCGGGGGTATTTGATTGGTTTGGAACCTGAGGTGCTGACCCAGTTGTTGGCCGCCCAGCCGGTTTCCTGCGCCGGGGCAGAATAGCGGCCTCTTTCCTCCGCGAATTGCCATGCAGCCCTATTTGCCTGTTGTTGCCGCCGTATTGGCTTATCTGGTCGGTTCGCTGTCGTTTGCCGTGATCGTCAGCCGTTTGATGGGCCTGGGTGATCCCCGTAGTTACGGTTCGGGCAACCCGGGCGCCACCAATGTGCTGCGCTCAGGCAATAAATTGGCTGCCATCTTGACCTTGGTGCTGGATGCGCTCAAAGGCTATTTGCCTGTTCTGGCCGTGGTGATTTGGGGCGCACCCCATGGGCTCGGCGAGGGCACAGCCGCGGCGGTGGGCCTGGCCGCTTTTTTGGGGCATTTGTGGCCGGTTTTTTTCAGATTCCAAGGCGGTAAAGGTGTGGCCACAGCGGCGGGAGTGTTGTTCGGTCTGAACCCATTGCTGGGTTTGGCGACCATGCTCACCTGGCTCATCGTGGCATTCTTCACCCGTTATTCGTCGCTCGCAGCCATCGTCTCGGCAGTATTTGCGCCGTTTTATGAGTTGTTGATTTGGGATGCCGGGCCCACCGCCATCGTCGCAGGCATCATGGGCTTGCTCCTGATCTGGCGGCACAGCGCCAACATTTCCAAATTGCTGGCCGGCACCGAGAGCCGCTTGGGGCAAAAAGCAGGAACAAAATCAGCACCCACCTCGGCACCCGTCCGCAAGGCAACCCGTCAACCCAAGAAGAAGCACTGAAACCGCGCACCATGAGCCACTCCATTCAACGTTTTCACGTCGGCGACCGTCTCTCCGAGATGGCCATCTTCAACCATGTGGTTTACCTGGCCGGCCAAGTGCCTGAGGACCTCAGCCAGGACGTCAAGGGCCAAACCGCCCAGGTCCTTGCCATGGTGGACAAGCTGTTGCTCGAAGCCCGAACCGACAAAGCCCACATCCTGATGGCGCAAATTTTCCTCGCCGACTTGACCGACTTTGCGGGCATGAATGCCGTGTGGGACGACTGGGTGGCACCGGGCGATGCCCCACCGCGTGCCACGGTTCAGGCCAAACTGGCCAATCCGGGCTACCGCATTGAGATGGTGGTGACTGCCGCCATTGCGAGCGGTGCGTGATGCTTGCTGTGATTTGCCGTTGACCTGATACCGCGCGGTTGATGTTGATCAACTGCCTTGGGCAGTCACCTCGACCACGCCCTTCATGCCCGCTTCGTGGTGCCCAGCTTCAAAACATGACGTGGTTCACGGTACCCGCAATGCGGCTGATGCCCGCGTACTTCCTCAAGGTGGCCAGGTGTTGAGTTTGAAAGTTCACAGTCGCTCTTGATATAGATCACACCGCAAAGGTTCTCTGCGTGTCATTCTCCAGTCCAATGACCGAGCACCCTGCCAATAAAGCCCTGCAAGAGACGCGCAGTTTTGTCGTCAAGACGGTGCCGCCGCTGCGGCCCTTGGGTTGGTTGGCCCGGGGTTGGCGCGATGTCTTGGCCTGCCCCGTCTTGTCGTTGCTGCACGGCCTGGTTGTGGCATTGTTCGGCGCAGCTATTTTTTACCTGGCGCGGGACCGTTTCTGGTTGCTAGCCGGTGCGTTCAGCGGCTTTTTGTTGGTGGCCCCAATCTTGGCGACCGGTCTTTATGCCATCAGCCGCGAGCTGGAGTTGGGCGGGCGGCCAGGCTGGCGCACTGTGCTCAAAGCCTGGCGGCCAAACAACAGGAGTAACAGCAAGTTGGTGGTGTTTGGCCTCTTGCTGGCCCTGGCGGGCACCGGTTGGGTGCTCACATCGGCGGCCCTCATCACCGCTTTTTCCTCCGTACCCATCAGCAATCCGGCGGCCTTTTTGCGCTGGGTGGTGCTCAGCGAAGACTCACACTTGTTTGAGGTCTGGATGGCATTGGGTGCCGTGCTGGCCGCGCCCGTGTTTGCATCCAGCGTGGTCGCCGTGCCCATGCTGCTCGATCAACGTGTGAGTGTTTTGGGGGCCGTCTTCACCAGTTGGCGTGTGGTGATGGACGACCCCGTCCCACTGGCCCTGTGGGCCGTGCTCATCATCAGCCTGACCTTGCTGGGCATGGCCACCTTGATGCTGGGTTTGGTGGTGGTGCTGCCATGGCTGGGGCATGCGAGTTGGCACGCTTACCGCGACTTGGTGCGCCCCGCGCCCGACGAGTTGCTGCGTTCACGCACCTTTTGAGTCTTGAGCGAACATGTTCGGCTACACCGAAGCCCAAATTGCCCAGTTCGGCCTGACCTTTGGGGTCGCGGCCT
This sequence comes from Burkholderiales bacterium, assembly GCA_031431125.1. Classification (GTDB taxonomy): domain Bacteria; phylum Pseudomonadota; class Gammaproteobacteria; order Burkholderiales; family Burkholderiaceae_C; genus JANPCX01. The sequence goes on along the minus strand of JANPCX010000074.1, from coordinate 14,214 downwards.
TCATGCTCTACATGCTGTTCATCATCATCCAACTGGCGCGCGAGTCCAAGGCGGGACGCTTTGGCACCTTTGTGCTGTTGCTTGGGCTCGGACTGGGCCTGGTGGGGTTTGCCGCCAAAGGGCTGATCAAATTTTTCATGGCGGGCTTGGGGGAATAAGCCCCTCTTTGAGACTGACTCAATCCAAGGGCGTCAATCCCAGCGCGGCGGGATCGCCCAGCCCCACCCTGAGCAGCACCGGCTCTTCGCCGGTGAGGTCCACGATGGTGGTGGGTTGCATAGAACACGCGCCTGCATCCACCACCGCTTGAATTTGTTTTTGAAACAAAGCGCGGATTTCTTGCGGCTCGTTCATCGGCTCGGTTTCGCCAGGGGCGATCAAGGTGGTGGCGAGCAAGGGTTGCCCCATCAGCGACAGCAGCTCTTGCGTCACGCTGTGCTCGGGCACACGCAGCCCAATGGTGCGCCGTGAGGGATGCGACAGGCGGCGCGGCACTTCCTTGGTGGCTTCCAGAATGAAGGTGTAGGGGCCGGGCGTGCCCAGCTTCATCAAACGAAACTGCTGGTTGTCCACGCGGGCGTAGTTGGCCAGTTCGCTCAGGTCGCGGCAGAGCAAGGTGAGGTGGTGTTTGTCGTCCACACCACGAATGCGGCGCAGCGATTCGGCGGCGGCTTTGTCGTCGAGGTGACAGACCAAGGCATAACTGCTGTCGGTGGGTATGGCCACCACACCACCGCCGTGAAGAATTTGCACCGCTTGTTTGAGCAAACGCGGCTGGGGGTTGTCGGGATGAACTTCGAAGTATTGGGACATGGAGTGGCTTGCCGGCGCTCAAGCGGGCCGCAGTATGCGGTCTTCCAGCAGCGACCAAACGGGTGTGAGCCGACCCGGCAGCTCGGGCAAACCACCCAAGTCAATGCGGCTCTCGTCGGGGCTGTGAAAGTCGCTGCCTCGTGAGGCGGCAAGGTTGAATTCCATAGCCGTGTCGGCGTACTTCACCGCCTCGGGTGGGCTGTGGCTGCCGGTGATCACCTCGACACCGCGTCCACCATGGGCGATGAATTCAGTGAAGAACGCGTATTCCTCGTTGGGTGTAAATTTGTAGCGCGCCGGATGGGCGATCACGGCTTGGCCGCCAGCGTCTTTGATCCACTTCACCGCGTTGCCAAGAGACGCCCATTTGTGCGGTACGAAGCCCGGCTTGCCCTCGGTGAGAAAGCGGCGGAACACCTCGTTGGTGTCTTGGCACACACCCGCTTCAATCAAAAACCGGGCAAAGTGGGTGCGTGACATCAACTCGGGGTTGCCGACAAATTTCAAGGCTCCTTCGAAAGCCCCGGGGATGCCTGCTCGCGCCAAACCGGCGGCCATCTCTCGGGCACGTTCGGTGCGACCGCCGCGTGTGGCCAGCAAACCGGCTTGCAATGCGGCGTTGTCAGCGTCAAACCCCAAACCCACAATGTGCACCGTGACACCCGCGAAGGTGACCGAAATTTCCACACCCGTGAGGTAGGGCAGGCCCAGAGCGAGCGCGGCATCACGTGCCTGCTTCTGTCCGCCAATTTCATCGTGGTCGGTCAAGGCCCACAACTGCACCCCATTGGCCTTGGCACGCGCCGCCAACACCTCGGGTGTCAAGGTGCCATCGGAGACGACGGAATGGCAGTGCAGGTCGGCGTTGAGCCAGTGGGTGGGGATGGGGGTGTTCACCGACTGATTGTAGGCAGCGGCATTTGACACTGCTGCACCGCCATTCCCGCGCAGGCGGGAATCCAGTCGGTGGTGGCAAAAGAGAACCTTCGGGTTCGATGTCGTGCAGTCCTGGATTCCCGCCTGCGCGGGAATGACGATGATGGGGTGGGTGCAGTTCCGGTGTGGGACCTACACAAATCAGGGGCCGATTTTTCTCAAGCCACCCGCCCAAACCACCACAACGACAATCCAGCGGCCAGCAGTACCAGCAGGGCGGCCAGCGCCGCGAACAGGCTGCTGATTTCGGTTTCTTTGGTCTCCACCACCAGCCTCGAACTCAAGCCTTGGTAGACCTTTTTCAAATCGTCGGCCGTGCCGGCGTAGTAGTAGTCGGCCTGGGTGATGTTGGCAATGTTCTTGAGCGTCTCTTCGTCCAGCCGCACGCGCATGGTCCAACCCTCAAAGCCTATGGTTTCGCCGTCCTTGGTGCCGATGCCCACGGTGTAAATGCGCACACCGCGGTCGGCCGCCATCTTGGCGGCTTCTAAGGGGTCAGGCCCTGTGGTGCGTTGCCCGTCGGTGAGCAAAATGATGGCGGCTGAGGAATAGCTGCCGGGTTTGACGGGTTTGAACTCGGGTTTGGGTTTGTCCTCGGGTGAGGGTGGCATGGCGCGTTGGCCGGTGATTTGCGACAGGTCAATGCCGGCTTCGGGGAATAAAGTGGCCAGCGACAGCACGATGCCGCTGCCGATGGCGGTACCACGCTGCAGCTGGAAGCGGTCGATGGCGGCAATGACGTCATCCCGGCTCACAGTCGGCGCTTGCACCACGGCGGCAGACCCTGCGAACGACACCACTGAGATGCGCACGTGCCGTGGCAAGCCGCTGATGAAAGCTTTGGCTGCGTCTTGCGAGGCTTTGAGTCGGTTGGGCTGCACGTCGGTGGCGCGCATGCTGCCGGACACATCCATGGCCAGCACCACGGTTTCTTGTTGCGAGGGCAGGCTGATGACGGCGGCAGGCCGTGCGGCGGCCAGCAACAGCACTGTCAGTGCCAACAGCAACACCAATGGCGGCACATGTTTGCGCCAACGTTGCTGGGGGCCCATGGCCGATTTCACCAGTCCCAAGCTCGACCAGACCACCGCGTTCTTTTTGCGCCGCCACAGCAGCCACACATACACCAGCACCAGCAGCGGCAAGAGCAACAAGGCCCAGAGGTTGTCGGGCCAGATGAAGGTGAGGTTGCTGATATTCATGACAATGCATTCTCGCTGGACGCGGCGTTTTCTGCCCGGCCGGTGTGACGAACCTGGCCGCCCACCACGCCGCCACGAAAGGCGTGGGCTCGTCGCTGGCGCAGCGCCATGAAACGCAGCATGGCATCAAAAAGGGGTTCTTCAGTGGTCAGCTCCAGTGCGTCTACGCCAGCGCGTGCCAAGGAGGTGCGCAGTTCAGCTTCGGCGGTATCGGCCGCGGCGGCAAAACGCTGTCGAAAGCGGGTGTCGCTGGTGTCGACCTGAATTTGTTCGCCGCTTTCGGCGTCTTGCATCCAGACGGTTCCGACATTGGGCAGCTGCATTTCCAGCGGGTCAAATAGACGCACTGCACAGACATCGTGGCGCATGCTCAAGCGGCCCAGGGGCTGCTCCCAGCCGGGGCTGCTGATGAAGTCCGACACCACGAACACACTGCTGCGCCTTCGAATGTGGCCGCTGGCTGTTTGCAGCAATTCACTCAGGTCTGTGATGCCTTGGGGTGATGGGGGCTTTTCGCCTTCAGGGGGTGTTCTCAGTGCCTGCAACAGCTGCAGCACCTGCTGCCGCCCACCGCGCGGGGGAATGACGCGGTCGACTTGTTGGCTGTAAACAATGGCGCCCACGCGGTTGCCGTGGCGGGTGAGCAAACGTGCCATCAAGCCCACGAACTCGGCCGCCACCTCACCTTTGGATTGGCCTTGGCTGCCAAAGAGGCTGCTTCTGCTGGTGTCCACCAGAAACCAGGCCGTGAGGTCGCGGTCTTCATTGAAGAGGCGGACGTGGGGCACACCCGTGCGGGCAGTCACGTTCCAGTCGATGTGGCGCACATCGTCCATGTGCTGGTACTCGCGCAGGTCGGCCAAATCCAGGCCGGTGCCGCGCCACAGGCTGCGCCAGTCGCCTTGCAGCCAACCGTCCAAACGGCGCAGCACAGTCCACTCCAGCCGCTTCAAAACGGCTTCGCTGGTGGCGGCGGATGGCAAGTTGGCCATGGTGGTTAAACCGGCGGTGTGACTGCGTCGGGCAGAGGGATGGATTTCTGAACCTTGGCGATCACCTGGTCCACGCTGACACCTTCGCTCAGCGCCTCGTAACTCAGCACCAAACGGTGGCGCAGCACGTCGCCGATCAAGGGCGTGATGTCTTCGGGCAGGGCATAGTGCCGCCCGCGCATCAAGGCCAACGCGCGCGCACCTTCAATCAAACCGATGGTGGCGCGCGGGCTGGCGCCGTGGCTCAGGTGACGAGTCAGGGTGGTGAGTCCGAAACGTTCGGGGCGGCGGGTGGCGCTCACCAGTTTGACCGCGTACTGAATCAGTGAGGGGTCCACATAGACCTCGCGGCAAACCGCCTGCAGTTCCGCCAGTTGCGCCATGCTGGTCACAGGGGAAACCATCGTGGCAGCCCCCGTGGCACGTTGTGTGATGACGAACTCCTCCTCTTCGCTCGGATAGTCCACCAGCACCTTCATCATGAAGCGGTCCACCTGGGCTTCGGGCAGCGGGTAGGTGCCTTCTGTTTCCAGCGGGTTTTGTGTGGCCATGACCAAAAACGGCTCGGGCACACGGTGGGTTTCGCCGGCAATCGTCACCTGGCGTTCCTGCATCACTTCCAAGAGCGCACTTTGCACTTTGGCCGGCGCGCGGTTGATTTCATCGGCCAACAGCAAGTGGGTGAACACCGGGCCGAGCATGGTGTTGAATTCGCCGTCTTTGGGGTGGTAGATGCGCGTGCCTATCAGGTCGGCCGGTACGAGGTCGGGCGTGAACTGAATGCGCTTGAAGCTGCCGCGCAGCGTGGCGGCCAGCGTTTTGACGGTGAGGGTTTTGGCCAGGCCAGGCACTCCCTCCACCAGCAAGTGGCCTTGCGCCAGCACGGCCACCATCACGCGCTCCAAGAACTGGTCTTGGCCGACCACCACCCGTTTGACTTCATAGAGAAGCCGCTGCATCAGCTCGGCGGTGTCTTTGGCGGTTTGAGGGTTCATTGAGGGTCTCCAAAATCAAAATGGCGGCATACCTGCCGCACCCGCGGCGTTTTCAATCGGCACAGCAAAACCAATGCCTATGAACACCCGCTGCTGTGAGGGGTTCAAGATGGCGGTCACGATGCCGACCACGGCACCGTCGAGGGTGACAAGCGGGCCACCCGAGTTGCCGGGGTTGGCGGCTGCGTCGAACTGAATCAGGTTGGTCATGACCTGCTCACCGTCGGGCGAGCGGAACTCGCGTTTCAATCCCGAGACCACGCCCGCCGATGTCGAGGGCCCAATGCCAAAGGGAAAACCCACTGCCACCACAGGCTCGCCCGGGGCCAAGTCGCCCGTGGAGCGCATGGCTGCGGCCTGCAAGTCATCGGGAATGCTCAAGGCGCGCAGCACCGCCAGGTCGTTCTTGGGGTCGGTGCTGATCAGGCGTGCGTCCGACACATGGCCATCGGCAAAGGTCACCTTGATGCGTTTGGCGCCTTGCAGCACATGCAAATTGGTGAGGATGGTGCCGTTGTCAATGATGACCACGCCGCTCCCCACACCGCGTTCCACTTTTTGTGTTTTGGGATTCTTGCCCGAGGCAACCAGGGGTTCGTCTTGGTCTTTGCCGTCGTCATCGTCACTCATCAAACCTACCACCCGCACCACCGAGGGGGCGATGATTTCAGCCGCTTTGAGCGTGGGCGAAATAAGGGGCTTTTCTTCCAGCGACTTGCGCACTGCCGCTTCAATGGCACGCATGTTCAAACCCGGGGTGGGTCGGCCCGTGGCCCAGTCCTTCAGCCCCGATGGTCCGAGGGCCAGCAACAAACCGGCCAGCACACCCAAGCCTGTGGCCAGCAGCCACGTCCAGCGGCGAGCGGGGCGGGTCTTGGCCACATGGGGAGCTGCGGAGTCGCCGGCAGATTGGGTTTGTGCGGCAGCCCCAAGGGCAGCACCGGGCGGATCAGCGCTGGTGGATTGACTCCGCTGTGCGGGTGATGGGCTGTACAACGCTGCCTTTTTCATCACGGTCATCCTTGGATGCTGTCAGCGCTGAAATGCGCTGTGGATGAAACCTTAGCATGCGGTGCGTCGGTTGTGTGGCCGACGGTGTTGGAAAAAAGCGCAGTTCACCCGCCGCTCCGGGCTTTGTGTCAGCAAGCCTTCCCCTCTAAAAAGCGTTCCCCATTTTCCCAATCAAGCTTGATCCGCAGGGCGCGGGCTGCCCACACAGGGCCTTGGCTGAAATTCAACTCCAGGTGCGTCGTGCCCGCCCATTCAAACGGCAAACTCGGAAGCAGGAGGGAAGAACGCGCCGGGCCACCGACCGAGATGCTTCCGCTTGACAAACGGCCGAAGCCATCTGATGCCAAGTCGGTGCCAATGACGCCGATGAGTTGCAGATCGATGCCCAGCGCATATCCGTCGAATACCCCAGTTTCCGACGCGGCGCTTTCAACCCTCGCCGCAGAAAACACCACCCGCACAATGTGCTGCTCCTGGCGGATGTATTTGACCTCTGAGTCGTGAAAGCTGAACGTCAATGGAAACATAGACGCCTCATTCTGTGACCTTGCCGCGACCGGCTTTGATGGCCGAACGTTGTCCCTTGCCTTCCAAACGCCGCTGTTTGGAGCCGTAGGTGGGTTTGGTGGCCTTGCGAGGTTTGGGCGGCGTGGCGACGCTGTTCACCAGTTCGTTCAAACGTACCATCGCGTCCGCGCGGTTCATGTCCTGGCTGCGGCTGGTTTGGGCCTTGATGACCACCACGCCGTCCGAGGTGATGCGCTGGTCGCTCAGGGCCAAGAGGCGCTCTTTCACTTCTAACGGCAAGGACGACGCATGGATGTCAAAGCGCAAATGCACCGCGCTCGACACCTTGTTGACGTTTTGACCTCCAGCGCCTTGGGCACGAATGGCGCTGAACTCGATTTCACTGTCCTTGATTTCAAGCATGGGACTGAATACGAGGGCCCCGCGCTCACCGCGAGCGGCGTTGCTGGTGGTAAAGGCGCAGCACGAAGTTCCAGGTGGGGTGGCCACGGAATTCGTTCTGAAATGCCTCAATTTCTGCCGGCATGGCGGCGGGCCAGCGGGCGACATGCTCGGGCGGGCAGCACAGTGGTGCCAAAAGCGACGCCACGGTGACGTCGGCGCGGGTGATGTGGTCGCCCATCAAATAGGTGTTGTCGCGAAAAATCACATTGAAGTAGTCGAAGGTCTTGCGGAACAAGTCTTTGGCTTCGGCCACTTTGTCGGGCCTGACCTTGTACTTGCGGGCCACGCCTGTGGCGAGCAAGGGGTAGCTCAGGTTCAAGAACACCCGGCTCCAAGCGGGGCCGCCTTGGCTCCACAGGTCCACGATGGTGCGGCGGTTGGCCAAAAGTGGACCGTAAAAAATACGCTGGATGCCCAATCCAAACGCGCGGTCGGCGAGGGCTTCCAACTCCGCGCAGCGGGCGGCCTGTGAGGTCGACACAGACAGGCGTTTGGCGTTCAGGTTTTGCTCCAGGTAGTTCAGGATGGCGCCCGAGCCTTGGATCAGTTGCCCATCGTGCTCCAGCAGCGGCACGCGGGATTCGGCCTGCAATTGGCGCATCGTCCACAAATGCGCTCCGGGCACCAGGGCACGTTCGGTGTACTTGATTTGGTTGAAATCCAGCGCCCAACGCGCTTTCTCCGAGAAGTGGGAGATGGTGAAGGTGTTCAGGCGCAGCATGGCCTGCATCTTACGAGAGCCGGAGCAGGACCTTCATAAGAGCCGTGGTTTTGATTTGTGCTCGGCACCACCCACGCGCCGACGGCGCAAAGTGCGCTCGCCGACATGCAGGCATGATGTCGGTCATGTGGATCGACACCCATTGCCACCTGGACGCTCGCGAGTTTGATGCCGACCGAGACAACGTCGCCTCGCGTGCGCGCGCAGGCGGGGTCAAGCACTTGGTCCTGCCCGCCGTTGAGCGCAGCAACCTCGCAGCGGTGCGCCAACTGGCGCACCGCGTGAACGGCGCTTACGCTTTGGGCATTCATCCGCTTTATGTGGATGGCGCCGCAGAAGCTGATTTGTTGGATGTCGCGTCCGCTTTGCACGAGTTTCAAACCGACCCGCGTTTGGTGGCCGTTGGCGAGATTGGACTGGATCACTTCGTCCCCAACCTCGACCTCGCCAAACAAGAACACTTTTATGTGGCACAACTCAAGCTGGCCCAGCAGTTCAAGCTTCCCGTGATCCTGCATGTGCGCCGTTCAGCCGATGCCTTGCTGAAACAGTTGCGCCGTCACCCTGTGGTGGGCGGCATCGCCCATGCCTTCAATGGCAGCGAGCAGCAGGCCATGGCCTTTGTTGACTTGGGTTTCAAGCTAGGTTTTGGCGGCGCATTGACTTTTGACCGGGCGCTGCAAATTCGCCGCTTGGCGCAAACCTTGCCGCTGTCCTGCATCGTGCTGGAAACCGATGCACCCGACATTCCGCCGCATTGGTTGTACCGAGTGGCGGCCGAGCGTGCACAAGGGTTGACCTCGCGCAACGAACCCTCCGAGCTGCCGCGTGTGGCCCAGGTGCTGGCTGATCTGCGCGGCATGTCCTTGCAGGCGCTGGCCGAGGCGACCACGGCCAATGCGATGGCCGCCTTGCCGCGTTTGGCTTTGCTGCCTCCGTTTGCCGAATGATGGAACGGCTTCAAGGCCTACCTCCCGTGCTCGGGTCTAGAACCCGTTTGGTGGTGCTGGGCAGCTTTCCGAGCAAGGCGTCATTGCTGGCTGAGCAGTATTACGCCCACCCACGCAATCAGTTTTGGCCGTTGTTGTCTGCCTTATGGGGCGTCGAGCTGCGCACCTTGTCGTACGCGCAGCGTTTGGCGCTGGTTCTGGAGCGCGGCCTCGGGATTTGGGACGTGTACGCCAGCTGTCGTCGCGAGGGCAGTTTGGACAGCGCCATTGAAGCGCCCGAGTTCAACGACTGGGCCGAACTGCGTCGCCTGGCCCCTGCCTTGCAGGCGGTCGCCCACAACGGGGGTGAGTCGGCTCGCGCCATGCGTCACACTCTCACCTTGGGGTGCAAGGTGCACCGTTTGCCATCCACCAGCCCGGCCAACGCCAGCTGGTCGTTTGAACGCAAGCTGCTAGCCTGGCGCGAGGTGTTCAGTCAACACGGAATTGCATGAGTTCACGAAAAAACAAAGAGACGGAAGTCGATGCCGATTTGGCACCCGCCACGGTGTCCGAGTTTGAAGGTGTGCGTTACCTGCACCTGGGCACCCCTTGGGTACAAGGCGCCATGCGGGTGCGTAAACCGCTGGCAATTGAACTGGAGTATGTGCTGCGCATGATGGTGTGGTTGCTGCTGCGCGAACCGGCTGATTTATCGAAAGGTTTGGCGGTGCAACTCGGGTTGGGGGCGGGTGCCATCACTCGTTTCACCCACGGCGTTCTCAAAATGAAAACCGTGGCGGTGGAGCTGAACGCCACGGTGATTGGCATGTGCCGTGCCTACTTCAACTTGCCCGATGACAACAGCCGCTTGCAGGTGTTGCAGATGGACGCCGCCGCTTATGTGGCCAACCCGGCACACATCGACACCGTGCAAGTCTTGTGTGTCGACCTGTATGACCATGACGCCGCCAGCCCCATGCTGGACAGTGAAGACTTCTACCGCCAGTGCCACGGCTTGCTCGTGGACGGCGGAGTGATGACCGTGAACCTCTTTGGCCGCGATGCCAGTTTTGAACAAAGTGCATCGCGCATCGCCAAGGCCTTTGGCGACGGCCCGGTGTTTTCGATGCAACCCACCAAAGAAGGCAACACCATCGTCGTGGCCATGAAGGGCGGTATGGTGCCGGATCGCGAAACCCTTGCCCAGCGCGCCGAAACCTTGGACACTCGCTTCAAATTGCCCGCTAAAAAGTGGTTGCGCATGATGCGCCCGCTGGTGCTGACTGAAACCTGAGTTCTTCACCCGAATGAAAACCAAAGAAGCCGCCCCCGTTCGCCCGCCCAACGCCCACATTGGTGGTGCCGCCCATCCGCCACCGCACGCTGGTCGCCTGACCTGGCGGGTATTGCTGAAGTGGTTGTTGGACGACGGTTTCATCAGCCTTGCCGACAACGACCGCACCGCCCAGCGTTTTGCTGCAGGCGACAGCGCCCAGCATGCCTTGGTGCGGGTGGCCGGCGCCAATCTAACCCGATGGGCCGGCAGTGTGGATACCGGCAAGGTCTGGGATCTGGAACAACTCACCGAATGGGTGGCGGGGCGCTGTGGCCTACCCTATTTGCGCATTGACCCACTCAAGGTGGATGTGGGTCGCGTGTCCGACGTCATGTCCATCAACTATGCCGAGCGCCGCAAAGCCTTGCCGCTTCAGTTTGGCTTGCGTGAAATCACCGTGGCCACCTGCGAGCCTTGTGACGTGGCCTGGGTGAGTGAGATTGAGGCCCATACCCAAAAGCCGATACGCCTGGTGGTGGTCAGCCCGCTGGAGTTGCAGCGTTACACCACAGAGTTCTACACACTGTCCAAGTCGGTTCGCGCTGCCATCAAGACAGGTGAAACGGCCGCCATGGCCAACTTTGAACAGTTGGTGGAACTGGGCCGCAGCAACAAGCAGTTGGATGCCAACGACCAAGGCGTCGTCCAGGTGGTGGACTGGTTGTGGCAATACGCTTTTGACCAGCGCGCTTCGGACATTCACTTGGAGCCGCGTCGTGACCTGAGCGCGATTCGTTTTCGCATCGACGGCGTGATGCACACGGTCTACCAGGTGCCGCCCGGTGTGATGAACGCGATGATCGCCCGCGTGAAGGTGCTGGGCCGCATGGACGTGGTGGAGCGGCGCAGGCCCTTGGACGGTCGCATCAAAACCCGCAACCCCTTGGGCGAAGAAGTGGAAATGCGACTGGCCACCTTACCCACCGCCTTCGGCGAAAAAATGGTGATGCGGATATTTGACCCCGACACCACAGTGAAGTCGCTGGACCAATTGGGCTTTGGCGCCCACGATGGCCCACGCTGGGAAAAATTGGTGGCCAACGCCCACGGCATCATCTTGGTCACAGGCCCCACCGGCTCAGGCAAAACCACCACGCTCTACTCCACGCTGCGCCGACTGGCCACCGACGAAGTCAATGTCTGCACGGTGGAAGACCCGATCGAGATGATTCAGCCCGCCTTCAACCAAACCCAGGTGCAAAGCAACATCGATCTCGGTTTTGCACAAGGCCTGCGCGCCTTGATGCGGCAGGACCCCGACATCATCATGGTCGGCGAAATCCGCGACTTGGAAACCGCTGAGATGGCCATCCAGGCCTCACTCACAGGCCACTTGGTGTTCAGCACCTTGCACACCAACGATGCAGCGACTGCCATTACCCGCATGGAAGACTTGGGTGTGCCGTCTTACCTGATCAGCGCGACGGTGATCGGTGTGCTGGCGCAGCGGCTGGTGCGCACTTTGTGCGTGGCCTGCAAACAACCCGACGATGGCGACGCGGCCACCGTGCTGGCAGAGGCCATCAAACCCTGGCGCCTGAACGGCACCCCCAAGGTTTACAAACCCGTGGGCTGTTTGGAATGCCGCATGACCGGTTACCGAGGCCGTGCCGGTTTGTACGAACTCATGACCGTGAACGAAGCCGTTCGCGCGGCCATCCACCCCACCACCGACCTGCCCAAACTGCGCCAACTCGCCTTGCAAGACGGCATGCGGCCGCTGCGTTTGGCAGGGGCGATGAAAGTGGCGGAGGGCGTCACCACCTTGGAAGAGGTGCTGCGGGCAACGCCGGCTTGGGAGTGAGGCGCGATGAAGTTGTTTGTTTCGGTTGTACTGTTTGCCCTTGGCACTTTATTGCCTTTCGCGGCTGTTCGCGCCGAGTCCTTGCGCTGTAACGGCCAGATTGCCAGTGAAGGGGATTCACGTTGTCGTTGCTCCACAAATGTGGTGAGCCCTTGCTCAAGGACAGTTACTGCACCACGGTCCACATTCCCCGCAGAGTTCGCCCCACACATGAAGCTGTTTTGGTTCAACCTGGAATCTGCGTGTCCATCGAAGAGTGGCTATACGACCGCGGTCCCGGTAACCTGATGGCAACCGTGCGTTTTCGGGACGGAGTGGTGCAAACCATCACCTACGGGCAGGGGCCGCGTTAGGCAGGCGCTGCACAACGCTTTCGAGGCTGGGGTGGTGCGCATCGGAAGGGGTTACAAGGCGGCTTTTTTGCCACCAGCTTTGCTACCAGCAGGAACAACTGCGCCGTAGGCAGTCCGAGTCCGTGCCGCCACAGTCTGCAGGGGTTTTACGGCGCATCCCTGACAGCGTCATCTGCATGGTGTATTTTTCTCAGGTCAGTTGAGTTTTTTCGATTGAACTTGTTGATCCATGGGTGAATCATGGAAACTCCCTCTATCCAACAAAGGTGCGGCTTCAACCGTTTGAAAAGTGGAAAACCGTGGAAGTGTTCGCAAACAGGTCACGCTCAAAGCCCGCGTCTTGCTAAGCCAAGGTCGCGTCGTGGACGGGCGAACCCATGATTTGAGCGTTGGCGGATTGAGTCTGTTGTTGGCATCGTCCTTGGTTCCGCAAACCACAGTCCAGGTGGCGATCCAATTGACTCGCGCCGGGGGGCAAACCGATGTGGTGTCAGGCCAAGCCAAGGTGGTTTTTCAGGTGCTGCGTGGCGACGACTACCAAATTGGTTTGGAGTGGGTCGGGCTGGACAGTCGATGCTTGGGAGTGCTGCAAACCTTCTTGGACCAGGTCAAGGGGCCGCGTGCCGGGTGATGATTAAATTTTTGCCGTCTATTTATCGCACGACTATTCGAACCTGTGTTCGAATGCCTGTGTGGGAGCGGCCCACTCAGCGCGATTGGCGGCTTGTAAGCGAGGCTGACACCGTGGCCTTGTAGTCGTACCACTCGTTGTATTCGTTCCCACTTGGGGGCACCGGACTCAATGTGTCCCAGTGCCTGGATGCGAGCAAATCCAGGCTAATCTCCCCCCCTTTACGCTGTATGTTGACGCCTCTGAGTTGCTCAACAGGGAACTGCTTCACTAAACTGATCCCCTTAAATCGTAATCGCCACTCGTTGGTCACGACGCCTGTTCTGGATCGTTCAACCACGTCTAAAGACTGAATAAAAAAAACACTGGTCGTTGTGTGTATCAGTAGCCAACGGTCTCCAGACTCGTGCAGCCCGATCACGGTTGACGGGTCGATGGTATTTTCGTCCACGGTGTTTTGAGCGCAAACGATCGAGCGGTCACCATACTTTCGATCGCTTCCCGCGCAATTCATCGTTGAAAGCAACGATTTCAAACCAGGCACATTTTCGTCAGTGGAGAGGCGAGGGCGGCGAACACGCTCACCGAATCGCCCTTTTACGGGTTCGGTCACGGTTGCAATGGGCGAATAGTCTTGAACCTTTGACCATGGCGCATCTTCTCCACGTGACATACCAATTTTTTGACCAACCCAGTTTTTAACAAATCGCTCCGTCGATGTGCTTAACGATCTGCTCATGCACCACACGCCGTTATGAATGTTGATTTCCGTGCGTTGAGCGAAGGCGTTTCCAGAGGAGTCACTGACAACGACTTTGATTCCACTTAGTAGCCGCCTTCCCGCATTTGGTATCGCCTCAGTAAAGCCCGAGATATCTACATAAGCCGCGCTTTCGATCCGGTCCAAAGGGAAGACGTTCACGTACTGCACGTTATCCAGGTGATCTTGCCTGCGTAAGTCGCTCGCCAAGGCGTTTACGTCCGCACCGATCTGCACGAAGACCTGTTGAAACACTCTCTGATCTGAAGCAACCCCAGATTCCCCAGCCTCGCTTAAGCAGCGAGCGTTTTTCGTGAACTCTGCTACGCGAAAGGCTTCGGCATTTCTTTGTTTCTCTTGCGACACGTCACGGTCAAACCAAATGAGTGCCGTCAGGACCAGCACTGTAAAGATGGCAACCCCTTTCCCTTTGCCAAGCAGATAAGCAAGGCCGCCGCCAACAGCGAGAACAATCAACGCGATCCCAACGAGCAACCCACCGAGGTCAAAATAGACGGGAGCCATAGCGGCGGCATCAGTAGACCATATTGCTAAGCCAGTTGCTGAAAAACAGGCGAGTTTCCGTTGAAGTGTGTACCGCTGCCTATTGACACCGTGACCTTGCCCCCGAAAAACGTAGTTCATAGCTGATGATAAAAATGCAGTTATGGAGAACGAGAGATGAGCAAGAAAGACGGAATGAAGCATCGGGCCAGATACACGCTGGAGTTCAAGCTAGAGGCTGTGAGGCTGGTG
>JANPCX010000073.1:0-157542 GCA_031431125.1 Burkholderiales bacterium | reverse complement strand
TCGTAAACCTCTTCAAATCTCATGATCCGGCTTCCTTGCATCAAGTGCGCCCGGCTCAGTTGTGGTGCGAACATCGCACCTCCCCTAAACCGGACAGATTACTTGCTACAGCTCCGGACAGATCATTTGCTCTCTACACCGTCAGCGGCCAGCGCTTGTGCGGCGAGTTCGCCCTGCCAGCGCGCGCAGCCAGCCATGGCGCTGCACCCAGGGAGGACCCGGGGCGGAGCAACCCAGGCGCACTGCGCGCAACCGCAGCAGCCCTCGGCGTCCGTGCGGCCCCTGTAACGGCACCTATTCGTGAAGAAGTGTTGAAAGAAAAGAAGGAGAAAAAAATGGCTTTGATCAAACGAGTCCTCGTGAAGAAAAACGAACGTGCCCTGTTGCTGCGCAATGGTGACTTTGACCGTGTGTTGCAGCCTGGCGTGCAGTGGTTGCTCGCCGGCATGGACCGCCTGCGCGTGGAAACTTTCGCCATGGAACAGACCGCGTTCTCGCACGGCTTGAGCGACTACCTCTTGGCCAAAGAGCCCGAGGTCGTGGCGCAAAACTTTGTGCGCGTTGAGCTGAGCGAAACCCAAGTCGGTTTGCGCAGCGAAAACGGTGTGCTGGTCGAAGTCTTGGCCCCCGCCACGCGCCGCCTCTACTGGAAAGGTTTGGTTGATGTGCAGGTGGAGATCATCGACCTCACCGCCACGGCCGAAGTGCCTGCTGCGGTGGTGTCGCGCCTGACCCAAACCCAGTTGCGCCAGCGCCAGGTGGCAGGCTTGTCTTCCGTGTTGCAAGTGCAAGTGCCTGAGCACAGCGCCGGTGTGTTGTGGGTGGACGGCAAGTTGGAGAAAGTGCTGGCACCGGGCTCCTACGCCTACTGGAAGTTCAACCGCCACGTCGCGGTCGACCTGGTGGATTTGCGTGTGCAGACGGTGGAGGTGTCGGGCCAAGAAATCTTGACCCGCGACAAAGTCAGCTTGCGTTTGAACTTGCTGGCCAACTACCGCACCACCGATGTCTACAAGGCCTACACCCAGCTGCAAAAGCCTGCGGAACATTTGTACCGCGAGCTGCAACTGGGGCTGCGCGCCGCAGTGGGAACACGCACCTTGGACGAGTTGCTGGAAAACAAGTCCGTGATCGACGAGGTGGTCACTGCCTACACCAGCCGCAAGCTGGCCGAGGTGGGCATGGCGTTAGAGAGCGTGGGCGTGAAGGACATCGTGCTGCCTGGCGAGATGAAAACCATCTTGGCCGAGGTGGTGCAGGCCCAGAAGTCCGCCGAGGCCAACGTGATCCGCCGCCGCGAGGAAACCGCCGCCACGCGTTCTTTGCTCAATACCGCCAAGGCGTTGGAAGACAGCCCCATCGCCCTGCGCCTGAAAGAGCTGGAAACGCTGGAGCGCGTGGTCGAACGCATCGACAAGATCTCGGTCTTCGGCGGGCTGGACCAGGTGCTCAATGGGCTGGTGAAGTTGCGTTGAGCCCGTAAATAGCGCCAGACAACACAGTAAAAAGTTGATCTGGCGCCTCTACCATCGAACATGGCCTGCCATTGAACCCAGAGAATCAGGAACACCCGCTTTGCACTCCTTCATCACCCTGTCGATCAAACAAATCAACGACTTGCTGCTCCATGTGGCCACGGTGCGCCCCATCTTCATCTGGGGCCCGCCAGGTGTAGGCAAAAGCTCGCTGGTCGAACAATTCGCGGCCTCGCTCGGCTTGGAGTGTGTGGCCCTGCTGGGCTCACAGCTGGCGCCAGAAGATTTGATCGGCATTCCGAAAATAGAAGGGGCCGTGAGCCGCTTTTATCCGCCCTCGATGATCGTTCGCAACCGGGAGTTTGTGCTCTTCATCGACGAGCTGAACATCGCTTCCCCCGAGATTCAAAAGGCTTTTTACAGCCTCATCCTGGACCAACGCATCGGCGAATACCGCTTGCCAGCGGGCTCCATCATCATCGGTGCAGGCAACCGCGCGCACGATGGCGCACTGGCCAAACCCATGCCCAGCGCGCTCATCAACCGTTTGGTGCATGTGCACCTGAAAGCGTCGCACCGCGAATGGCTGGAGTGGGCACAAGCCCACAACATTCACCCATGGGTGCTCGACTATGTGCGCGCCCGCCCCACGCAGTTGTCCACCGAAATTCCGCCAGCCAAGGAAGAACCGTTTTCAACGCCGCGCAGCTGGCATACCGTCAGCGACGCCCTGCATGCTCTCGGTGAACACATCTCGCCTGACCACTTGGATGCAGTGCTGTTCGGCAGCCTCACCCGCGACCACGCGGTGGGATTCAAGGCGTTCCTGAAGCAAATTCGCAACCAATTCAGTGTGCACAAAATTCTCAAAGGCGACGAGCTTTGGCCCAGCGCCCCCGAGGACCGAGACCTCACTTATTTCTTGACGCAAAGCCTGCGCGACCTGTTGGTCAAAGAGTTGCCCGAACGCGAAAACCAACTCGGCCGCGACAGCCGCGAGTTGGCACAGTCCGCCAAACAGGCGCTGAAATCGCTGGCCCGCATTGATGGCGAGTTGGCTCAATTGGTGTTGACAGAAAACGATGCGGGCACACGGGTGCCCGACTGGTTCGTGCTCGAAATCGCCAAAGAGCTGCCACGCCTGCTGCAACAGAAAGCCAGTGATGGGAAAAAGTAAGCGTGCTCCAACCAAACCCAAGCCACACCAGGTCGCTTTGGCCCAACTCAAAGACCACTACCTGCTCGGACCGGTGTTGTGGGACACCCAGTTCTACAAAAGCACTGATTTCACGCGAATCGACATGCCACGTGGGGCGTACTGCCAAATCGAAGGCGAATCGACGATTTTCTTCAACGACCAACTGAAGCTGGACACCTCGCAGTGGTTGGGCGTTTTTGCGCTGGCCACCCTGGTGCTGGCCGTGGGCGGCCCCAGGCGCCTGCCCATACCGTCGCCCGTCTCCGACTTGGCCGCACAACTGGCCGCGCTGCATTGGTGGCAGCAGCTGCGTGTCGGGGTATTGCCCGAACACTTCGAGCTGCCCCCCGAATTCGTGCAGTGGGGCCGTCAGCCCGTGGAGGAAATCGCCAACCGCCTGCGCAGCGAGCCACCCGACGACATCCTCGATGGCGCATGGACGCTCACCCGCAGCGCTGAACCCTTGATGTTGCCCGCCCCACCAGCATCACGCTGGTCACGGCAGACAGCACATGCGATCAGCCCCGAACAATCATTCGCGCAAGCCCTGGTCGCAAACGCCCAGCGCGCACTGCAAATGCAGCACGAGGCCAACCACCCAGTGCGGCCTGGCAGCGACCCCAACAGCAACGCCTCGCGGGCACGGCGTTGGTTGATATCTCACTACCCGCTGCTCGGCTCCTTGCTCACCCAGTTCGAGCTGGTGGAAGACCCTGATGTTTGCGAACGCCTGCGCATCTCCATTGCCGCAGTGCAAATCAGCACCGGCGAGATTTACATCAACCCAAGGCGACAGCTGGGCCTGGAACAGGCCAAATTCGTGGTGGCCCACGAGGTGCTGCATGCCGGGCTCAACCACAGCAGCCGACGCCAAGGCCGCGATGCCTATTTGTGGAACGTGGCCTGCGACTTCGTCATCAACGACTGGCTGGTGCAAATGAACTTGGGGCTTCCACCCGAAGGGGGTCTGCTGCTGGACGATGCCCTGCGGGGGATGGCCGCAGAAGACATCTACCTTCAACTGGCTGCCGACCTGCGCATTCGCCGCCGCCTGTCAACCTTGCGCGGCGACGATGTCGATATGCTGGACGAACGCCCGAGTCGGTTCTTCACCGACCGAGAGGAGTTTTGCCGACGCGCCTTGTTGCAAGGCTTGGACTACCACCACAACACCGGCCGAGGGCTCTTGCCAGACGGTTTGGTGGAAGCCATTCGCACCCTCAACCAACCGGCCATCCCCTGGCAAGCCCAGCTGGCGCAGTGGATTCGAGAACACTGCCCATTGCCTGAGAGACAGCGCAGCTGGTCCAGGCCGTCACGCCGACAAACCAGCACACCCGACATCCCCCGGCCACGCCTCGTAACGCCTGTTGAAGAGCGGACATCACGCACCTTCGGCGTCATCATCGACACCAGCGGCTCCATGCAACGTGACGAACTCGGCAAAGCCTTGGGTGCCATCGTGGCCTATTCACAAGCCCAAGAGGTGAAACAGGTGCGGCTGGTGTACTGCGACGCCCAGCCCTATGACGAAGGTTTTGTGTCCATCGATTCACTGGCCAGCCGGGTGCAAGTTCGAGGCCGTGGCGGCACCGTGCTGCAACCCGCCGTCAACCTGCTGATCAGCCGGGCTGACTTTCCCAAAGACAGCCCCATCTTGATCATCACCGATGGCCTGTGCGAGAGCGACCTCACCGTGCAACGCGACCACGCCTTCCTGCTAAGCCCCGGCATGCGGCTGCCGTTTTCGACCCGCAAGCCGGTGTTCAATATGACTTAGCACCTCAAGCTGGTACGGCGCGGGGATCGAGGTTTCCCGCCCTCGGCGCTCTTGAGACACACCCCCGACGTGCGCTCGCGGTTCGCCAGGAAGCACCCGCCTTTCGCGCCAATGCAGATACCAGGTGGCGGATCAAATCGCATACGGCGTCATATCCATTTAGATATTTCGCTATTTTATTAGCTAGTCTTTATTGGATCATCAATCTTCCAAAACCAAACGAAACGACTCCGAAGGAAAACTTTTTTCTTATAAATCAACACCTTGCCATGTTCTTCAGCGTCCATACCAACACCTGGCACACCCATTGCAATAGAGAAGGCATCAAGTTGTTGAATGAAGTAGGAGAACCCCATGGTGAACACCACCTTGTTTCAGTCTTTCAAAGGAGCCTTGTTGCCGCAGCCCGACGCGCGCAACCAGGGCAAGGCCCCGGCTTACGCCTTGAGCCCCCGCCACCAGTTGGCGCAATTGGCGGCTACCGGTTGTTTGAACCAAACTTTTTACGCCAGCGCTGAAGACCAGCTGGACGCGGTGCATGCTTTGGCGTTGACCGTGGACGCCGACTTCGTTGCCAAGACCGCCGTGTTTGCCCGCGAATCGGGTTACATGAAGGACATGCCTGCGCTGTTGGCAGCGGCATTGGCCGTGCGTGACGTGTCGTTGCTGCAACGGGTGTTTGGTCGTGTGGTGGAC
Organism: Burkholderiales bacterium; assembly: GCA_031431125.1. Lineage (GTDB taxonomy): Bacteria > Pseudomonadota > Gammaproteobacteria > Burkholderiales > Burkholderiaceae_C > JANPCX01. The sequence goes on along the minus strand of JANPCX010000073.1, from coordinate 152,393 downwards.
AACGGCAAGATGCTGCGCAACTTTGTGCACATCGTGCGCAGCGGCGCCTTGGGTCGCAAGTCTTTGGGCTCACGTCCGAAGAAGCTGGTGCAACAGTGGTTGCTCACCGCCACGGTGGGCAATGCGCCGTCTTTGGCCGATGTGGTGAAGATGGTTCACCCCAAGCCCCTGGACGCCTGGCGTGCCGCTTGGTTTGCATGGTTGATCGGGAAGCCCTTTGATGAAGCGGCGCTGCCGCCTATCACCCAGGCCTTCGAGCGCTTCAAACGCGACAGTGCACAAGGTGTGGCGCAAGCGGTGCCCGACGTGCCCTTCCAAATGTTGACGGCGCCGAACTTGACGGCCGCCCAGTGGGGGCAAATCGCCCGCACCGGTTCGTGGCAAATGGTGCGTCAGAACCTGAATACCTTTGCACGCCACGGCGTGTTCGAGTTGCCAGGTTTGACCGAGGTGATCGCGGCCAAGCTGCGTGACCCGCAAGCCGTGGCCAAGGCGCGTGTGATGCCGTATCAATTGATGTCGGCATTCAAGGCGTCCGGCGACGGTGTGCCTGCCCTGGTGCTGGAGGCCTTGCAAGACGCGATGGAAGCCGCTTTGGTCAACGTGCCGGCGCTTGCGGGTCGTGTGGTGGTGTGCCCTGACGTGTCGGGTTCGATGAGCTCGGCGGTGACGGGTTACCGCGGTTCGGCAACCTCCAGCGTGCGCTGCATCGACGTGGCGGCTTTGGTGGCGGCGGCGGTGTTGCGCAAGAACCCCGGTGCTCGCGTCCTGCCGTTTGAGCAGGCGGTGGTGCCGCTGCGCTTGAACGCCCGCGATTCGGTGATGACCAATGCGCAAGCATTGGCCGCCATCGGTGGTGGCGGAACCAACTGCAGTGCACCGCTGGCGCTCTTGAACAAAGAGCGTGCGGTGGTGGATGTGGTGGTGATGGTGTCGGACAACGAATCGTGGATGGACGCACGCCGCCACGGTGCGACGCAAACCATGCGTGAATGGGAGCAGTTGAAAACCCGCAACCCCCAGGCACGTTTGGTGTGCATCGACATCCAGCCGGGCAGCACCACGCAAGCGGCCGAGCGTCGCGACATCATGAACGTGGGCGGTTTCTCCGACGCCGTGTTCACGCTGTTGGCCCGTTTTTCTGAGGGCAAGATGGCTGCCGACCACTGGGTGGGTGAGATCGACAAGATCTCGCTCGATGCACAGTGATTGAAATGCGAAAGTAAGAAAGAAAAGGAAGGTGTCACCAGCGAATGCACACAGGAGTACAGCAGCCTTTGGCCACGCGGGCCTGCAAACCCGCCACGGGGTTACCCGTGGGCCGCTCTTGTGAATCTGGTCGTTGGTGGCACCGACCCTCAAAATTTTGAATGCCGACGCACGGCGAATGCGGTGGGAGACTACATCGTTGAAATCGCCCATGTCTCTCGCCATTTTTAGTCGTTGTGCGCAGGTTGTTGAATAGAAGAGGACATTAATTTCGCGCGAATGCAGGCTGGACTACATGGGACCACGGGGGTTTTCAATACCCCAGCCAGGAAACTGGCACTGGTAAAACGTCTTGCCGTTCCTTGTCGCGCACTTTTTGATGCCTTGCTGCGAATTCAGGTGGAACTACAGACTTTTAATCTCGTGGTCGCGGGTTCGACTCCCGCCGGTCCCATACAGGGGGACCGTAGCTCAGCGGTAGAGCACGACGTTTCACCAACCCTGGTCGCAGCAAGGCACTCATCATTTTTTATTGAGATAGAACATGGAACAACCCAACTACAACCAAGAAGACATCGAAGGCGGCGTGCCCGTGAAAATGTGGACCCGTGGTGTGCCGGTGGAAGACGAAGCGAAGAAGCAGCTCGCCAATGCGGCGCGCCTGCCCATCGTCTTCAAACACATCGCCGCCATGCCCGACATTCACCTGGGCATCGGCGCCACCGTGGGCTCGGTGATTCCGACCTTCAAGGCCATCATTCCGGCGGCCGTGGGGGTGGACATCGGCTGCGGCATGATGGCGTGCAAAACCACGCTGCGTGCCGAAGACTTGCCCGACAACCTCGGCCCGCTGCGTGCTGCCATTGAAAAGGCCGTGCCCCATGGTTCGACGCCACGCGCACGTGGCCGCGACCACGGCAGCTGGGAAAACCCGCCCGAGTCGGTGGACCAGATTTGGTCCACCTTGGTGGACGAGTTTGACGCTCTGTGCGAGTTGCACCCGCGCTTCAAGAACACCAACAACCGCAATCACCTCGGAACGCTGGGCGGGGGGAACCACTTCATTGAAGTGTGTCTCGACCAAGACGGCGTCGTGTGGTTCATGTTGCACTCCGGTTCACGCGGCGTAGGCAATGCCATTGGTACGCACTTCATTGAGCTGGCCAAACAAGACGCCTTGCGCAACAACGCCAACCTGCCGGACAAAGACCTGGCCTACTTCGAAGAAGGGGCGCAGTACTTTGGCGACTATGTGCGTGGTGTGGGTTGGGCGCAAAAGTTTGCGGCGCGCAACCGCGAAGTGATGATGGTCAACTTGATCGCCACCGTGCGCCAAGTGATCACCAAACCTTTTGAAACCCATGTGGAAGCGGTGAACTGCCACCACAACTATGTGCAAAAGGAAACCCACTTCGGGCAAGAAGTGTTCATCACCCGCAAGGGCGCGGTGAGCGCCAAGAAGGGCGAACTCGGCATCATTCCGGGCAGCATGGGCGCGCGCAGCTACATCGTGCGCGGCCTCGGCAACCCGGAAAGCTTCGAGAGCTGCTCCCACGGCGCTGGCCGTGTGATGAGCCGCACCAAAGCCAAGAAAATGTTCACCTTGGACGACCAGATCAAAGCGACCGCAGGCGTGGAATGTCGAAAAGACCAGGACGTGATCGACGAGATCCCCATGGCCTACAAAGACATCGAGGCGGTGATGGCGGCACAGAAAGACCTGGTCGAAGTGGTGCACACCTTGAAGCAGGTGGTGTGTGTGAAGGGATAAAAACGGTGGGGATGGAGGCATTGGTCAGCATCCCCCACCGGTTCACCCGAACGACACGCGAACCTGAATCGCTCGTCGTTCAAACACGAATGAAAGATCAAAATGACCGAAACCATCCTCAGCGCCCACCCCGTGAGCGACACCATGCGCCACACCGTGCTCGGCGTCTTGGCCGACATCGAATCCCGCCATGAGGTGCAGGTGCTGTTCGCCTGTGAATCCGGCAGCCGAGGTTGGGGGTTTGCTTCGCCTGACAGCGACTACGACGTGCGCTTTATTTACGTGAACCGCTTGCCCTGGTACCTGCGGGTTGAGCCCGGCCGCGATGTGATCGAGCAGCCCATCAGCGGTGATTTGGATGTGAACGGCTGGGACTTGCGCAAAGCGTTGCAGTTGCTGCGCGACTCCAACCCCACACTGCTGGAGTGGCTGCGCTCGCCGATTGTTTATCGGCAAAACGACGCAGCCACCAACCGTCTGCGCACCCTCGCAGAAGACGGGTTTTCAGCGGTGCGGGGTTACCACCACTATCTCTCCATGGCCAAGAAAAACTTCCGCGAGCACTTGCAAGGCGATGAAGTGCGCTACAAAAAATACCTCTATGTGTTGCGGCCCTTGCTGGCGGCACGCTGGATCAGCGAGGGCCGGGGCGTGCCGCCGATGCGTTTTGCCGAGCTGGCGCAAAGCACCTTGACCGATGCGGGCTTGATCGCTGAGATCAACCGTTTGCTGGACGTGAAAATGCGTGCCGGCGAAGCCGCCACCAGCCCGCGCTGGGAGGGCCTGCATGCCTTCATCACCAGCGAGTTGGCCGTGGCCCAAGCGAAAGCGCAAACCCTGCCTCCCGCACCACCCGGGAATGCGCAGGCGTTGGACCACTTTTTGTACGAGACGGTGACGTTGCACGAAGCCCGTGCGACATCACCCACCTAAAGATAACGAGAACCACCATGATCGAACTCGACGGCGCCACCGGTGAAGGTGGTGGCCAAATTTTGCGAAGCGGCTTGGCACTGTCCATGTGCACGGGCCAGCCGGTTCGCTTCAAACACATTCGCGCCAAACGCACCAAGCCTGGTCTGATGCGCCAACACCTCACCTGCGTGCAAGCGGCCGCCAAGGTCTGTGGGGCGGCGGTCGAGGGGGATGTTTTGGGCTCAACCACCTTGGTCTTTGAGCCCGGGCCCGTGCGGGCGGGCGACTACGTCTTTCAAGTGGGCACGGCGGGCAGCTGCACGCTGGTGCTGCAAACCGTGCTGCCCGCTTTGATGCGTGCGGCTGAAACCAGCCGGGTGACCTTGGGCGGTGGCACCCACAACCCGATGGCACCACCGTTTCAGTTTCTGCAGCGTTCCTTTGCGCCGCTGCTGCGCCGTTTGGGTGTGGGCCTGGACCTGACCCTGCGCCGCCATGGTTTTTATCCGGCAGGCGGGGGTGAAGTGGTGGCCGAGATCACACCGGCGGCCCAGGGTTTGACGCCCGTCGACATGCTGCAACGCGGCCCCTTATTGGCTTCTTATGCAGAATGTCTGGCGCCGGCCTTGCCGCGCTCGGTGGCGCAACGAGAGCTGTCCGCCTTGGGCGAGGCCTTGAACTGGGCACCCAGCCAATTGCTCACCCCCGCCGTGCGCCAAAACGAAGGCCCGGGCAATGCACTCATGGCCACCTTGGTCTACCAAGAACTGAGCGAGGTGTTCACCTGCATCGGTGAAAAGGGCCTGAGCGCCGAACGTGTGGCCGAGTTGTTGGCGCAAGAGGTGCGCCAGTTTGAAGGAAGCACGGGTGCCCTCGGCCCCCACCTGGCCGACCAGTGGATGCTGCCGCTGGCTTTGGCCCTGTGCGACACCGGTCAAGCCCAGGCTTCAGCGCGTTTCACCTGCACGCAGTGGACAGACCATGCCCGCAGCAATGCGGGGGTGATTGAGGCGTTTTTGCCGGTGCAATTCGAGGCCGTCACAGACAAGAACAGTTTTCGAGTCAGCGTAAAACCAAAGGGGACGTGATGGCCAAGGTCACCAAAACAACAGCGAGGTTCAAACAATTTTTACTGGACCAGTCGCTGGTCTCCATTCGCCGCGACAGCATTGATGAGTACTCGATTCAAGGATTCGTGCTGGCCGTCTCGGACGAACTGCTGTTGATCCAGTACGTTTACGACTTCCATCTGGACGGTCTGATGGTATTGAGGACGCAAGACGTCAGCGACATCAAATGTGCCGCCACAAACAAGTTTCAGAAGGACTTGTTGATCGCAGAGCAGTTGTTTCAACGCGTTCCGTTTGAGAAGAGCTTCGACGTGTCCAGCTGGCGGTCCATCCTGTCTCAACTGGCGAAGCAGTACCAGCTGGTCATCGTTGAGGATGCGGTTGCGCCGGAGGCGGAATTCATCATCGGCAAGCTGTATTCAGTCAACAACAGCCTCGTCTCGGTGAAATACTTTTCTGGCGCGGGAGACTGGGATGAAACGCCCACGGAACTACCCACCAACCGCATCACCAGCTGCCAGGTCGACACCAACTACCTGAACGTCTATCAACGCCACTTTGAGCGGTTAAACCAGCTGGGGTAAGTTCAATCTCCGTGCGCATCCGTTGGCACGCCAGGTACACGCGCCAACATGGGCTGTGATGCCTTCGCTCACTCAGTACCGCACCAGCACCCGATACTTCAGCGTGGCACTGCCGCCCGCTGGCACCACCACCTGCCACTGCGCGGTACCGGACGCGACCTTGCTGTGTTTGTGCGACTCTTGCAGCATGGTCCAGTCGCCGGGCACGGGTTCGCGCACGGTGACCGTCACCACTTCGGCTTTGGCATTGCGCAGCACGATCTCGTAGGCGCTCTCGTGCACATAACTGGCCACATTGGTGGCTTCCCGGCGGCGGAAGTCGGTTTGTTTTCTGTCGGCGCTGACGTCAAAGGCATCACCCAAATGCAGGCGCACTTTTTCATTCTTCGGCGTGTGGTCAATGCGGTCCTCGCCTACAAACTGCGCGTTTCCGGCGCTGTCGCGTTTGTAGACACGGACCACGCCTTTGGGCAGGGGTTGACCCAGGTTGGCACTTTCCTTGTTGTTGAACTCCACATATACGCCGACCTTGATTTTTTTACCCAAGTCGCCGACGCTGCCACGGTAGTAGTGGTCGCTACCGCTGAGCAGCAGCTCTTTTTTGACCGGCACACTCGTCGCGTTGAGCAAGGCCACTTGTTTGGTTTGTTGGTTGGCCAAGGTGGTGGGGCGCTGCAGCGTATAGAGGTGGTATTCGAACAAGGACTCTTGGGCCATGGGTGCTGGTGCAGCTGCCACTCGGCTTTTCATGAGCAACTCGGCTTTGTCCGCACGAAATTCATCCCGCACGCGGTTGACGTCCCCCGCCACCAATTGCAAGCGGGCATTGGCATAGGTGGTGCCACTGAGGTTGTTCAAGGTGACCCAACCATTGAGGTCCAAGGCGCTGTCGTCGGCATTCAATTCCGCCACATAGTCGGCACGCCAGGACAGGCCGCTGGTGAGGTAAGACAACTCCACATCTTGCAGGCCCGACCGTTGGCTTTGCAACTCGGTCACCAGCGTGGGCCGGTCGCGTAAATTGGCAGGCACGCCGTCAAACACGATGCACCCAGGCACGCCGGTTTCAATGCGATCGCCCATTTGCAGCACCACGCCCTCGTTGGCGCTGAGCACCTGGGCCACCTCCACGGTTTCTGCCCCCGTGGTGGGGTGGGTTTTGACGATGCGCACGCTGCGGCCCAAATATTTTTCGAGCAGCTTGGCTTGGGTGAGCAAATCAAAATCAAAGTTTTGCTCCAACAAGCTGAACGTTCCGGGGTGTGACAAGCTGCGCAACAAGGCCGTTTCCGGCCGCATCATGGCGCTGACATCACGCAAGGCCAGCCGATTCACGCCGCTGTCGATCTGCACCTTGCGCGCGTCTTTCACCAAGGCCAACTCTTGGTTGTAGATCGTCACTGCCACCGCTTGCTGGTCGGTCAGCGTGCTGCGCCGTTCAGTCGGCTCGGTGGTTTTGGTGGAGGTTTGAGCGGTGGCATCGCCGAGGGCCAGCGCCAAGGCGAGCGCGGTGGCCACGAGGGGCGACAAAACGGGGGTCGACATGGTGTTCTCCTGACCCCGGCATCCGGGGGTTCAGAAGCTTTTTACGGTTTGGCCCGCAAGAAGGGGTTAAACCTGCGCTGCCGGTGTGCCCGAGGTCGGCCCGGCCGACCTCAGTCGCTCGGGATGTGCTGGTGCAACTGCGCTGGATTCTTCGAGCGTTTGTGCTTTTAAATGCTGAGCATCTCTGCGCCCAAGGCGTGTGCCATACCGAAGTAGATGTAACCCTTGGGCACGTAGTCACCAAACCCAGCCGTGCGGCCGTCGTCGTAGAGACGGCCACCGAAAACGATTTCAGGCCGAAAGCCTCGCCACCATGGCGAATACTTCAAACACTGTACGCGCGGCGGGCCAATGGCTTTACGTCCGGCGATTGCCACCGCAAATGAAACCCAGCTTTCAGGTCACACGGCGCTGTGCGCCGTCTTAGCGTGAATCTTTCGCGCACTCGTCCGCTGCTGCGGTTTTTCGTTGAACACAAAGACAGCAAAAAACAAACCCGTGGCAGTCGTCGCCGCTTAAGTTGCAGCGACGAAAGGCGATAAAGAACGATGAACTCAACCCTAGCCTCTCAAATTCGAGCGGTGGGAGAACCGCCATTGGTGGGCGCTGTGGGTACTCATAGACTGCAGGCAGCCTGGTTTCGTTGGCGATGGAGAAGCCGCATCAACCCTCGACGCCGCCGCTTGACCCTGGACGGCTGGCGCCTCGCCGGGCTGGTATTGGTCACAGCGACGCTCACAGCGCTTGCTACACAACAATTGCTTTGGCACCAGGAACGCGACCGCAGCCGCGAAGTCGCTGAACAGGCCATGCGCTGGGTAGAGGGGCGATTGGGCCGGCTCGACCAGGAGATGTCCCACTTGCAAGCCGAGCCTGGCTTTTCGTTCGAAAGCGAGGGTTGCGCTGAGTCGCTCACCCGCGCTCTGCTGCGCGCAAGTTTGGCGTCGCCCTTGGCCCAACGTTTCACCCTCGGCCACCGAGACAGCCCCCACGCATGCGGTCCCGAGGGCCGCAGCCAAGCCCTGGCCACCACGCGATACGCCGCGGGCACCTTGATGTTGGCGTCTACCAATGAAATTCAACTGCTTCTGACGGCGACACGGGCCGACGCCGCAGGCCAGGTGCTCACTGCCGTTTTGGACAGGCGCGCCTTTGACCCGGATTCAGAAATGGGCGCCCTCACCAAGGGCGCTGGAAAGATTCGTCTGACCTTGATTTCGGGCGCGGGAAGCCGCTTGGCCTCGTTGAATAACGCCGATCCCAAAGGTTCCGCCATCGACAGCTTGCGACACCGCACGGCTTCTTCCACCTATGGCGTCATGGTCGACGCCGAGGTCTTGACTGACATTGGTTCGGATTCGTTTTGGTTGGTTTTTTGGCCACAAACGCTGATGGCGGTCTTGGGTGCCTTGCTCTTGTTGCTAGCGGCCTTGGCCTTCTTTTGGTGGCGCACCCAGCTGCGTGCCGAATTGCCGCATCGCATTGAAAAAGCCCTGCGCAAACGCCAGTTCGAGCCCTATGTGCAACCCATTGTTGACCTGGCCACTGGCCGCTGCGCTGGTGCCGAAATTTTGATGCGCTGGGCTCATCCGGAACGCGGCATCTTGGCGCCTGGTGAGTTCATTGAAGAAGCCGAGCGTTGTGGACTCATCCTGGGAATGTCGGACTTGGTCATGGCCCGGGCAGCCCACCGTTTGGCACCACTGGCAGCGGCCTATCCGGAGCTCTACTTTTCGTTCAACATCACATCCGGGCAGCTGCGCCAACCGCACTTTAGCCATCAGCTGTCGGCCCTGTTTCATGCGCAAACGTTGCCCCAAGAACAAGTGCTGTTGGAATTGACCGAGCGAGAGTTTGTGGACGCCAGCGGCGTGCAAACTCTGCAAACGCTGCGCAACCAGGGTTGGCGCATTGCCATCGACGACTTTGGCACCGGCCAAAGCAGCTTGGCATCGCTAGAACAACTGCCCATCGACCGCATCAAGATCGACCGCGCCTTTGTCAGCACCATCGGCGAGGGGACCCTTAACCGGCCCGTGCTCGACGCCATCATTTCCCTCGGACAACAACTGAACGTGCGTTTGATCGCCGAGGGCATTGAAACCCGCGCACAGTGGGACTATCTCGCGGGCCGTGGTGTGCAATATGCCCAAGGTTTTTTGATGGCCAAGCCCATGTCCATTGAGGCCTTCGCCGATTGGATCAGCGCTCAAACATCCAGCGCGAGCACCGCAAACACGCCCCATGCACCATTTCAAGAACGCGCCGGCGCGGTTCTAGATGCTCAAGCCCAGCAACTGTTGCAAAACATGCGCACGCCTGGCGGCCTGGACATCCACGACCGCATCTACCACCTGCGCAGCTATCCCCAGTGCTTCGTTGGCCGAGAAGCCGTCGATTGGTTGGTCAAACACCAAGGCATCCACCGATCGGAGGCCGTGCGCCTAGGCCAACGTTTGGCCGCCCTGGGGTTGATCTCACACGTACAGAACGAGCATGATTTTGCCGATGCCGATTTGTTCTACCGGCTGTCGTCCCCGGCTGGCCCGGTCACCTCGGCCACCGCGACCGCCGTAGCCGACGACCTTCGAAGCGCCATAGGGGGCCCGCAAGGTGTGCCGCTGAGCGACCATGTGCACGGTTTGCTGCGCCACCACCGCTGCACCATGGGACGGGAGATCGTCGACTGGGTGGTGCGGCGTTATGGCGTTCCACGCACCACCGCGGCGCAATGGGCAACCCAACTCATGCGCCAAGGCGCGCTGAGACATGTTTTCGACGACCAGCCGTTTCGGGACGACGCCTCGCTTTACCGCTACAACTGAGCAAGCACTGGCGACTCAGTCGCCCGGAATATGCTGGTGCAACTGCACCGGCTTCTTCGAACGTTTGCGCATGTGGATGTTGAGCATCTCCACACCCAAAGAGAAGGCCATGCCGAAGTAGATGTAGCCCTTGGGCACATGGTGGCCAAATCCTTCGGCCACCAGCACCACGCCGACCACCACCAAGAAAGCCAGGGCCAACATTTTGATGGTGGGGTGGTCAGACACAAAGCGTCCGATGGGGCCGGCAAACAGCATCATCAAAGCGACCGAGGCAATCACCGCGGCAATCATGATCCGCACGTCGTCCACCATGCCCACGGCGGTGATGATGGAGTCGAGCGAGAACACGAGGTCAATCACCATGATTTGCAGAATCACCGCCGTCATCGTGGCTTTGACAGCCTTGGCACCATGGCTCTCTTCTTCACCTTCCATGGACTGGTGAATCTCACTCGTGCTTTTCCAAATCAGGAACAGGCCGCCCGCAATCAAAATCAGGTCCCGCCCCGAAATGCCTTTGCCGAACACGGTGAACAAAGGCTCCACCAAGCCGACGATCCAAGCCAAGATCAAGAGCAAACCAATGCGCATGAACATGGCCATGAAAAGGCCAATGCGCCTTGCAAACTCGCGCCGTTCTTTGGGCAGCTTGTCCACCAAGATGGAAATGAAGATGATGTTGTCGATGCCAAGAACCAGCTCCAGCATCGTCAAAGTGGCAAAAGCAATCCACGCTTGGGGATTGGTAAGGAGTTCCATCATGGTGTGGTGTTCTTTTCTAAGAGAGCGGCCCAAGGGCGTCGAGCGATAGCGCTACAACCCACGACCGCTGGTGCGCTGTGTTGATGTTGATCGGTACGGATCAGCGTCAACAGCGCACGCGGGCTGGAATTATGAGTGCAGAGCCCCGCCCGACCAGATACGCATTTGTACTTAGCGATTCGGCGCCGTCATCGCCTTTGGCGATGACGATTTTCCGCAGCGTCGCACCCGACCGCGTTAGACGTCGATGTTCGACGCCCGCAGCGCATTCATCTCGATGAAGTTGCGGCGCGGCTCCACCTCGTCGCCCATCAGCATGGTGAAAACGCGGTCGGCTTCGATGGCGTCGTCGATTTGCACTCTGAGCAGGCGGCGCACGGTGGGGTCCATGGTGGTTTCCCAAAGTTGCTGTGGGTTCATCTCGCCCAAACCTTTGTAGCGCTGGCGACCCACCGCGTTTTCAGCTTGCGTGATGAGCCAGGCCATGGCTTGGCGGAAGTCGCCCACTTTGGACTCTTTTTGTTTTTCACCTTCACCGCGTTTGACGATGGCCTCCGCAGTGACCAAACCTTTGAAGGTTTTGCCTGCCAGGCTCAAGGCTTCATAGTCGGCGCCGTGAACAAAATCGGCGGTGATCACGCTGCTCTTGACGTTGCCGTGGTGCATGCGGCTGATGCGCAGGATGTGTTTGTCGCTGCGCGCATCGAATTCGGCCGTGACTTGGGCATCGTGCACATTGGTGGCCAACTCGCGCGCAGAACGTTCGGCCGATGCGAGAGTGTCCAAATCCAGCGCTTGGCCGTTGGCGATGGCGCGCAGGGCTTCAATGTCCATCCAGCTGGACAAACGCTCCACCACATTGTTGGCCAGCACATATTGACGGGCCAAGGTTTCCAAGGTTTCGCCTTGCAATACCGCAGCACCCGGCACACCGGTGTCCAGACTTGCGTCCTTCAGCGCCACCTTCAGCAAATAACCATCGAGCTCATGGCCGTCTTTGAGGTATTGCTCTTCTTTGCCCAACTTCACTTTGTAGAGCGGCGGCTGCGCAATGTAGATGTGGCCACGTTCCACCAACTCGGGCATTTGGCGGTAGAAGAAGGTGAGCAACAAGGTGCGGATGTGGGCGCCGTCAACGTCGGCGTCGGTCATGATGATGATGCGGTGGTAACGCAGCTTGTCGGGGTTGAAGTCGTCCGCCCCACCGCCGCTGCCACCCACGCCACCAACCTTGCCAATGCCTGTGCCCAGCGCGGTGATCAAGGTCAGAATTTCATTGCTCGACAGCAGTTTTTCGTAACGCGCTTTTTCCACGTTCAAGATCTTGCCGCGCAGGGGCAAGATGGCTTGGAACTTCCGGTCACGGCCTTGTTTGGCCGAGCCACCCGCAGAGTCACCCTCGACGATGTAAATCTCGCACATGGCCGGGTCTTTTTCTTGGCAGTCTGCCAATTTGCCGGGCAAGCCCATGCCATCGAGCACGCCTTTGCGGCGTGTCATTTCGCGGGCTTTGCGTGCCGCTTCGCGGGCGCGGGCAGCGTCGAGAATCTTGCCGCAAATGATTTTGGCGTCGTTCGGGTTCTCCAGCAGGTAGTCGGTCAGCGCTTTGCTCACCACGTCTTCCACCGGGCCGCGCACTTCGCTGCTCACGAGTTTGTCTTTGGTTTGGCTGGAGAACTTCGGCTCTGGCACTTTGACCGAGAGCACACAGCACAGGCCTTCGCGCATGTCGTCGCCGGCCACTTCCACCTTGGCCTTCTTGGCCAACTCGTTGTCTTCAATGTATTTGTTGATGATGCGGGTCATGGCCGCACGCAGGCCGGTCAAATGGGTGCCGCCGTCACGCTGGGGAATGTTGTTGGTGAAGCACAGCACGTTCTCGCTGTAGCCGTCGTTCCACTGCATGGCCACTTCGGCGGTGATGTTGGTGCCTTGATCACTGACCTTGTCGCCGGTGGCATGGAACACATTGGGGTGCAGTATTTTTTTGCCGGTGTTGATGAATTCAACGAAACCCTTCACACCGCCCGCAAACGCAAAGTTGTCTTCTTTGTTGTTGCGCTCGTCCACCAGGCGGATCTTCACGCCGTTGTTCAGAAAGCTCAGCTCGCGCAGGCGTTTGCTCAGAATCTCGTAGTGGAAGTCGATGTTGGAGAAAATTTCCAAGTCGGGCAAGAAGTGAATCTCGGTGCCGCGCTTTTCGGTCTCGCCTATCACCTTCATGGGCGAAACTTCAAAACCGTCGCGTTTTTCAATCAAGCGGTCTTGTGGAATGCCTTGTTTGAACTCCATGTAGTGGGTCTTGCCATCGCGGCGGATGGTCATGCGCAGCCATTTGGACAAGCCGTTCACGCAGCTCACACCCACCCCGTGCAGACCACCCGATACCTTGTAGCTGTTCTGGTTGAACTTGCCGCCCGCATGCAATTCGGTCAGCGCAATTTCTGCGGCTGAGCGTTTGGGCTCATGTTTGTCGTCCATCTTCACGCCCGTGGGAATGCCGCGGCCGTTGTCGGTCACGCTGATGGAGTTGTCGGTATGGATGGTGACCACGATGTCATCGCAATGGCCAGCCAGGGATTCATCGATGGAGTTGTCCACCACCTCAAACACCAGGTGGTGCAAGCCTGTACCGTCGGACGTGTCGCCGATGTACATGCCAGGGCGTTTGCGCACCGCCTCCAGGCCTTCAAGGATTTGAATGCTGCCTTCGCCATAAGCAGCCACGTCGGCTGCTTTGGCCTCGGCGGCAGCCACGGTTTTGGCCAATTGTTTGGCGGTTTCCTCAGCAGATTGTTGGTCGGCGTTTGGGTCTTGGTTGCCGCTGCTATTTCCGCTCTCGTTGTTCTGGCTCATTGAAATCATTCCCTCTGCATCACATCACTGGCCTCAAGAAGGCCTGGTCTATCGCGTGAAATCAAACTATGACTTTCGCTCGGGTCACAAGAACCAAGCGATCGATCGCTAAAAACATGGGGTATAAAAACCGACGGCTTAAATGCGCATCGGCATGACCACGTACTTGAACCCGGGTTGTTCCGGCACGGTGATCAAGGCACTGGAGTTGTTGTCGTGAAGTTCAATCTTCACCATCTCCACACTCATATTGGCCAGGGCGTCCATCAGGTAGGTGACGTTGAAACCAATCTCGATGGAATCGCCTTCGTAATCAATTTCCAACTCTTCTTTGGCCTCTTCTTGTTCGGCATTGCTCGACGCAATACGAAACACACCCGGGTCGATGTTGACCCGCACCGCCTTGAACTTTTCACTGGTCAGAATTGCGGCCCGCTGCAAACTCGACAGCAAAGGCGCACGACCGAGCACGATCGCGTTTTTGTGGTTCTTTGGAATCACGCGGTTGTAGTCAGGGAACTTGCCCTCGACCAGCTTGGTGACGAACTCCATGCCACTGAAACTGAACTTAGCTTGGTTGCCCGCAAAACGCATTTCAATCGCGGTGTCTTCGTCTTTGAGCAAACGCTGCAGTTCGAGCACAGTTTTGCGCGGCAGGATGACTTCTTGTTTAGGGATTTCCACATCCAAGTTTGCTTGTGCCAAAGCCAGGCGGTGGCCATCGGTGGCGACCAAGGTCAGGCTCTTGCCTTCGGCCACAAACAAAATACCGTTGAGGTAATAACGAATGTCGTGCACGGCCATCGCAAAGTGCACTTGGTTGATCAACATCTTCAGCGTTTTTTGCGGAACGCTGAACATGGGACCAAAGTCAGCCGCTTCTTGGACGAGCGGAAAGTCGTCGCTCGGAAGGGTCTGCAAAGTAAAGCGGCTTTTACCGCCTTGCAAGGTGAGCTTGTTTTGGGCTGCACTGAGGGTGACGGTTTGATCCGAGGGCAAGGACCGAAGAATGTCGATCAACTTGCGCGCACCAACGGTGGTCGAAAAATTTCCAGAGTCACCGTCAAAGGCGGCGGTGGTGCGGACTTGGATTTCCAGGTCCGAGGTGGTGAACTCCACTTCCCCACCACTCTTGCGCATCAGCACATTGGCCAGCACGGGCAGTGTGTGCCTGCGCTCCACAATGCCCGAGACCGATTGCAACGAACTCAAGATTTTTTCTTGTGTTGTCTTCAAAACAATCATGTCGTCCTCTTAATGTAGTCGTAGTAAATAGGGGAAGCGGTTTTCTGTGGAGAACCGCATTTTCTCTTGTTCCATCAATGACTTAAACACTGGTCAACCCTGTGCGCCAGGCTGTTCTCTGGGCGGGAGTCAAGTACAACAACTTCGATTCGCCGGCTTGGCCTGTGGACAAGCTCAACGTTGTCCAAAAACTGTCCCCAGGGTTGTGCAAGGCAAATCAAGGGGTTCAGCCTTTCAGGGTTTGTTCCAGCACATGCAGCTGCTGATTGAGTTCGGTGTTTTTTTGACGCTCCGCAGCAATCTTACGAACCGCGTGCAGCACCGTGGTGTGGTCTCTGCCACCGAAAAGCTCACCAATTTCGGGCAGGCTTTTTTGTGTCATTTCTTTGGCCAGGTACATGGCAATTTGGCGCGGCCTGGCAATGCTGGCGGGGCGCTTTTTGCTGTACATGTCGGCCACTTTAATTTTGTAGAAATCGGCCACCGTTTTTTGAATGTTCTCGACGCCAATTTGCCGGTTTTGGATCGACAGCAGGTCTTTCAACGCCTCACGCGCCAGACCAATGTTGATTTCCTTGTGTGAAAACCGCGAGTAAGCCAAAACTTTGCGCAGCGCACCTTCCAACTCACGCACATTGGCACGAACGTTTTTTGCAACGAAGAAGGCCACGTCTTCTGGCATGGGCGTGCCTTCCAACTCGGACTTGCGCATCAAGATGGCGACACGCATCTCCAATTCCGGAGGCTCAATGGCAACCGTCAAACCAGCATCAAAACGCGATGTCAGGCGTTCGTCGATGTCCACCAAACCCTTGGGGTAGGTGTCGCTGGTCATGATGATGTGGGCTTGTTTGGCCAACAAGGCTTCGAAGGCGTTGAAGAATTCTTCTTGGGTGCGTTCTTTTCCAGCGAAGAACTGCACATCGTCAATCAAGAGCAAATCCAGCGAGTGGTACTTTGCTTTGAGTTCGTCAAAGGTTTTACGCTGGTAGTTTTTCACCACATCGGTGATGAACTGCTCCGCATGCAAATACAAAATCCGTGCGTCGGGTTTGTCAGCCAAGAGGGCATTGCCCACCGCGTGGATCAAGTGGGTCTTTCCAAGCCCCACACCGCCATAGATAAAAAGCGGGTTGTACATGCGTCCAGGGGCGCCGGCGACGTGCAAAGCCGCTGTCCGGGCCATTTGGTTGGCACGGCCGGGAACCAGGTTGTTGAACGTCAGGTGGCTGTTAAGACGGTTGGTGTTTTGCACCGGACTGTGCATGCTGCGTCCGCTGGCTGTGGACATCTCAACAGTATTGCCATGTCCATTGAGCATCACTGAATTCACAGGACGCACCGAGTCAGATACCTTAGATGCCAGCGGTCTCTGGCCCAAAGCAGGTGTTTCACGAACTCCCAGGGTGATCTCCAGCCTAACTGGTTTTCCCGCCAACTCACTGAGCAGAGCTTCAATGCGACTGGCGTATTGCGTGCGTATCCAATCCAGTTTGAAGCGGTTGGGCACCTTCAAGGTGACCACCGCGCCAGACGTTCCTTGGTCACTGAAATCAGCCGCAGGAAGCGGTTTGATCCAGGTGTTGAATTGTTGCTCCGGCAATTCGGCGGCTAAACGTTCGCAGCCCCGCAGCCACAGGTCGGCACTCATGTTGTGGAAAAGTCTCCCTAGTCGGGTGCGGATTCTACGTCGCAAAGGCCGAAATTTTTGGGTTATCCACAGATCTATTGCCAGTGGGCAACACCCCGCTGACGCAGACGATTGGAGCCAAGTCTTTGACTAATCAAGGGGTTTTTGGTGTAATAGTGGGTTTCCCGGATCGCTGCATGCGATGCCAGGCGTTTGCTTACCCGCGGGTAAGCACGGCAGGCTGCTCGTCTGCGACTGACCACAAACGCCTAGTTACTGCATGCAAACCGGGCAAGAAATACCGAAGCCGTTCAACCAATCCAGTCAGTCGACAGCAGCCGAGTGCCGCATCCCGCCATCTATGGGGGTGCATGGTTGGAATTTTTTATAGACCCGTTTTTACAATTCCAGGATAGACCATGAAACGCACTTACCAAGCCTCTAAAGTTCGCCGCGCCCGCACCCACGGTTTTCTCGTGCGTATGAAGTCGCGTGGTGGCCGTGCCGTCATTAACGCCCGTCGTGCCAAAGGCCGCAAGCGTTTGGCCGTCTAAGCCACACCTGGCCGCGAGGCAACGCCTTGATCGGCCGCATCGTGCGTTCCGTGGACTTCGAGCGTGTGATGGCTGTTCCCAGCCGCGCAAAAACCCGGCATTTCGTTCTTCACCACTTGGCCGACTTGCCCAGCCGGCCGAGCTTTGCTGTCTCGGCCGCGAGACTGGATTCGGCAATTGGCGTGGACAAATTGACCGAGTTATCAACAGCCGATGCTGTAGCACAACCGGTACTTGTGGATGACTCGGCACGCTCGGCTCCAAATCTACCCACATCCAGCAGCGATATCTGGCTCGGTTTGGTGGTGCCCAAACGACACGCCAAACGTTCCGTCACCCGGCAATTGCTTAAACGCCACATGCGCGCCGCCGTGAGCGAGCAACAGGCTTTAACGCCAGCCTTGGCCCACGGGCTGTGGGTGCTCAGGCTGCGTGCCGCGTTCGATGTGAAGCAGTACCCCAGTGCGGCGTCTACCGTGCTGGGGCAAGAGGCTCGCCAAGAACTGGTGGAGCTGTTGCGGCGGGCGACCGGCGCCGGCTCGGGGCTTGCATGAAGAAAACACACCGTTGGCCCACACGTTTTCTGATGGCGGCGGTGCGAGCCTACCGCCTCTTGCTCAGCCCTTGGTTGGGCAGCGCCTGCCGCTTTGAGCCCACTTGTTCTGCCTATGCTTTGCAAGCGCTTGAACAACACGGCGCTGCCGCCGGCAGCTACCTGGCAACAACCCGCCTTTTGCGCTGTCACCCTTGGTGCGCCGGGGGCATTGATCCCGTACCGGAAAATCGTCCCGGCTTGTTTCGCCGATTCACTCCCACTTGTTCAGAAAAGACACTTCCATGACCGATATCCGCCGCACCATGCTTTGGGTGGTGTTCTCCATGTCCTTGGT
Source organism: Burkholderiales bacterium (assembly GCA_031431125.1). Taxonomy (GTDB): domain Bacteria; phylum Pseudomonadota; class Gammaproteobacteria; order Burkholderiales; family Burkholderiaceae_C; genus JANPCX01. The sequence goes on along the minus strand of JANPCX010000073.1, from coordinate 134,534 downwards.
ATTTTTGTGGGACGCTTGGCAAAAACACACGGGTCACCCGTCGATGTTCAGCCCGTCTGTGACCAAAACAGCCGCGTCAACACCGCCAAGCGGTGCAGCTGGCAGCGCTGCTTTGCCGACAGCCGCCGCCACCAGTGCCACGCCTGCTGCGGCCGCTGCCGCGAGCGCGGTGCCATCCCAAAACGCAACCGCAGCGGCCACGGCCAAAACCGAGGTGTCGACCGACCTTGTTAAAGCGACTTTCGACGCGCGCGGCGGTGACTTGGTGCGACTGGAACTCTTGAAGCAGGTGGACCAGAACGACCGCAGCAAGAACATCGTGTTGTTCGAACACACCGCACAGCGCAGTTACTCGGCGCAAACCGGACTGATTCCAACCGCAGGCGGCGCCGCATTGCCCAACCACCTCACCGTGATGAATTGGATCCCTGGCGAGCGTGAGTTGGCGGCCGACAAAGACGAGCTGCAAGTGAAATTTGAATCTCCCGAGATCGGTGGCGTCAAACTCGTCAAAACGTTCACCTTCAAGCGGGCGGACTATGTGGTCAACGTCCGCCATGACGTGATCAATACCAGCAACGAGCCGGTCAATCCACAGCTGTATTTGCAACTGTTGCGCGACGGTAACCCGCCTCTTGGCGAGTCCAGCCTGTATTTCACGTTCACGGGGCCGGCGTTCTACACCGCAGAAACCAAGTTCAACAAGATTGATTTCAAGAGCATTGAAAAACGCAAGGCGGACGAAAAGCCCAGCCACGTGACGTCAGCCGACAACGGCTGGGTCGCCATGGTTCAGCACTATTTCGCCTCGGCTTGGTTGTTGGATCCCACCGCTGCCAGCAGCGCGACGCCCACGCCACCGATTCCTCGCGAGTTTTTCACGCGTAAGGTTGACACCAACCTGTATGCGGCTGGCATGTTGGTGCCGCTCGGGCCCCTGGCCGCTGGACAAACCAAAACGGTCGATGCCCGACTTTTTGTCGGCCCTCAAGAGGAAAACAAACTGAGCAGCTTGGCACCCGGCTTGGAGTTGGTGAAAGACTATGGCTGGTTCACCCTGCTGGCCAAACCTTTGTTCTGGTTGCTCACCCAACTGCACAAAATCATCGGCAACTGGGGCTGGGCCATCGTCGCTTTGGTGGTGTTGCTGAAGATTGCCTTTTACTGGCTCAACGCCAGCGCCTACCGCTCGATGGCAAAAATGAAGGCTGTCGGTCCGCGCATCACTGAAATGCGTGAGCGCCTCAAGGACAAACCGCAAGAGATGCAGCAGGAAATGATGCGCATCTACCGCGAAGAAAAAATCAACCCCTTGGGCGGCTGTTTGCCCATCGTGGCGCAAATGCCCTTCTTCATCGCTTTGTATTGGGTGTTGCTGTCGTCTGTGGAAATGCGCAATGCGCCTTGGATTGGGTGGATCAGCGATTTGTCGGCGATTGACCCCTACTACATCCTGCCGCTCTTGATGACGGGCACCAGTTTGTTGCAAACCTGGCTCAATCCGACGCCACCGGATCCCATGCAAGCCAAGCTGATGTGGATCATGCCGCTGATGTTCTCGGTCATGTTCTTCTTCTTCCCTGCAGGCCTCGTGCTGTACTGGTTGACGAACAACATCCTGTCCATCACCCAGCAATACCTCATCAACAAACAATTGGGCGTGCTGGGTAAATAACGCACGAAGTTCGCGTTCAAGTCTGGGCAAAACAGGTCGACAATAACCATTGCGGGGACACATCCGTGGCTTGTTTTAACCCCGTGCGGCCAACCAACGCCGCACGGAGCCCATGAAACAACCACGGTCCCGGAGACTGTCGCTTCCACCACGCGGGTGCCTCGACCTCTCCCCCCGCGCCAATTCGTCTCCAGCGACCCAGCCGTCGGCTGGTCCATGGCATCGGCCAGAATGAGCCCATGCTGGCATCACAAAACGCCCCCATCGCCGCCATTGCTACCGCACCTGGTCGCGGTGCGGTGGGCATCGTTCGTGTTTCCGGGCCTGCGCTTTCCGCTTTGGCCCACACCTTGTGTGGCCGAGCCCTGACACCGCGGCTGGCGCACTACCTGCCCTTTTTGGACGAAGCTGGCCAAGCCATCGACCATGGCCTGGCGCTTTACTTTCCGGCGCCCCAGTCCTACACCGGCGAAGACGTGCTGGAGTTGCAGGCGCACGGTGGCCCGGTGGTGTTGCAAATGCTGCTGGCGCGCTGTTTGCAAGCGGGGCGAGACATCGGCCTGCGTGTTGCGGAACCGGGCGAATTCACCCAACGCGCATTTCTCAACGACAAACTGGATTTGGCCCAAGCCGAAGCAGTCGCCGACTTGATTGATGCCAGCACCGAAGCAGCAGCTCGGTCGGCCAGTCGATCCTTGAGTGGCGGTTTTTCTTCGGAAATCCACCGCTTGCGCGACGCCTTGGTGCGACTTCGTTTGTTGGTCGAAGCGACATTGGATTTCCCCGAAGAAGAGATCGATTTTTTGCAGAAAGCCGATGCCCAAGGCCAACTGCTGCAACTTCAAAGCGCAGTCGCCCGGGTGCTGGACTTGACCCAACAAGGCGCGTTGTTGCGCGAAGGTTTGACGGTGGTGCTGGCGGGGCAGCCGAATGTGGGGAAAAGCTCCTTGCTCAATGCCTTGGCTGGGGCCGAGCGGGCCATCGTCACCGCAGTCGCCGGAACCACACGCGACAAAGTGACTGAAACCCTGCAAATTCAAGGCGTCCCCGTGCATGTGGTGGATACCGCAGGTTTGAGGGACAGCCAGGACGAGGTGGAGCGCATCGGCATTTCCCGCAGCTGGCAGGCCATTGATGAGGCCGACGCGGTTCTTTTTCTGCACGATTTGAGTCGCATGCACCAGGCCGACTACCAACGAGACGACGCCGTCATCATGGACCGTCTTCCCGAAGCGGCCAGGCGTGGCGGGCGGCTGATTCATGTACTGAACAAGCGCGATTTGGTTCGCGACGAAGAGGTGATGCAAGCGACCCAGGGGTTGTCTGACAGCGTTGATGGATCGGTGGTGGTGTTGTCCGCCCAAACAGGCGATGGCCTGCAAGCGCTGCGCGAACAGCTCTTGACCATGGCGGGTTGGCACAGCGTGCCGGAAGGCCTCTTCATCGCGCGCAAACGGCATGTGCTGGCGCTGGTGCAAACCCAAATCCACCTCGAATCAGCCCAACAGCAACTGGCACTGGCAGAAAATGCAGCGCTCGACCTCGTGGCCGAGGAGCTGCGATTGGCACAGCAACAACTCAGTGTCATCACGGGTGTGTTCACGGCGGATGACTTGCTCGGTGAGATATTCAGCCGGTTTTGCATTGGCAAATGAGCGCAGACGAGGGCCGTCGTATTCGATCAACGGCACCTTGCGAGCGACAAGCGGACAGGACACCCCGGGCTTGGGTGCTTGGCGCAGCCTCCGGTACGGTGAATAATGGCTCCCGTAGATTCGAACAAAAAAGTGCGGACCACCGCCAGGAGAATTGATGGAACTGACCGATCTGGTTCAAGCGATCCAGACATTGAATGCGGACGACGCCTTTCGGGCGCGTTTGACGCAGGATCAATGGCGCAGCGTCGCCACCTACCTCACCAAACACGAAGTGCGCGCCGGTGATTTGCTGATCAAACAAGGCGATACCGACCGCTCGCTGTATTTCTTGGGTGCCGGCACCCTGCAAGTGTTTGTGACGGGCGGCCCACCCGGCAGCAGCCGCATTGCGATTTTGCGTTCCGGTTCCGTGGTCGGCGAGCCCGGCTTGTTCGGTGATGGTCTGCGCATGGCCAATGTGGAGGCCATGACTCCTTGCACCGTCTGGGCCTTGCGCGGCCCGCGTTTGGAAGAGCTGTCGCAGCGCTCACCCGCTTTGGCCTTGGAGTTGCTGCGGGCTGCGGGCGGCGTCATGGCCACGCGCATGCGTGCCAATTTAACTCGACAAACCCCGTTCAGCTGAGCGCCCTACCGGCCACGGCGGTGTGTCAGTGGCCCGCAAAGTCCACCAGCGTGAACAGCGGCAGTCCCGCAGCTCGCAATTTGGCCGAGCCGCCAAGTTCCGGCAAATCCACAATGGCCGCGCCTTCAATCACGTGGGCGCCCAGGCGTTGCAGCAGTCGCATGCCGGCCAACATGGTGCCACCGGTCGCAATCAAGTCGTCAATTAACACCACACGGTCACCGGCTTGGACAGCGTCGGTATGGATTTCCACGGTCGCGTTGCCGTACTCCAGCTCATAGCTCTCTTGCACCGTGTTGAACGGCAGCTTGCCCTTTTTTCGAATCGGAATGAAGCCGATGTTCAGTTCATAGGCCAGCACCGACCCAATGATGAAACCCCGCGCATCCAGCCCGGCGATGGCCGCCGGTTTCTCATCGAAATAACGGTGTACGAACTGGTCTATCAACACCCTGAAGACCTTGGGGTTGGACAACAAGGGTGTGATGTCGCGGAACTGCACGCCTTTCGCAGGCCAATCGGGCACGGTTCGGATGTGCTCACGGATGGTGGTGATGGGGTCAAGCGGTGAAATCCGGGGCGCAGCCATGTCGAGTTCCTAGCAAAAACATGTCACAGGGCACAACACTTGGCGGATTGTGAGGGTTTATCAAGGGAAAACCCAACAACCCCTTCGATCTCTGACAATGCGGCCATGAGCCCACCCCACCGCGCCCAAGCACCGACTTTCTCCACGCCCGATTTTCGAGCTGCTTTGGCGCGGTTTGCCACCGGCGTCACCATCGTCACCGCCCGCGATGCGCAAGGGCAGCCTGTGGGCCTGACTGCCAACTCATTCAACTCGGTGTCGCTGGCCCCGCCCTTGGTGCTTTGGAGCCTCGCCTTGACCGCGGGCACCATGCCTGCCTTCAGCCGCGGCTCCCACTACGCCATCCACATTTTGGCGGCTGATCAACGGGCCTTGGCCGAGCGCTTTGCGCGCAAGGATGTGGACCGGTTTGAAGGCGTTGTTTTTCAAGACGGCGCTTTTGGCGTGCCGATACTGCAAGGTGCGCTGGCGGTGTTCGAGTGTTTCAACCGCAGCCAGTACGAAGAAGGTGACCACGTGATTTTTGTCGGCGAGGTGGAGCGCTGCAACCAGCGCTCAGACGCCCAGCCGCTGATCTTTCACGGCGGAAAATTTTTTACCGAGTTGCCGCTGTAGCACTGGGCGCACGAAGGTCGAGAAACTGCCAGTTCTCGGCCATGAAGGGGTGCCGCGAGTAGCCGACCAGCTCTGGTGCGGCCAAGTCTGTAGCCAGCCGGTGCGCATGGGCTTTGTAAGGCATGTAGGCCACGAGCAAAGCGGCGGCTTGTTGCATGAGCGCTTGGCGCTGCGGCCCGTCGGGCAACTGCGACTGTTGTTCGAACAAGGCGTTGTAGGCGGGCCAGTCAAAGAAAGAAAAATTGCCTGACCCGGCCTCTGGCCCGTAGGCCATGGCTAAAAAATCACCGGCGTCGGGGCTGTTGGCGCCGTTGGCCAGCGTCCACATCATCACACGCCCCGCCCTGGCGGATTTCAAATGCTCGGGCCAGGGCGCAATCTTGAACTCCATGCGCAGGCCCACGGCCTTCATGGACTTGAGCCAGACCTCGTTGAGCCTGCGGTAACGCTGGTCACCCAATGAGTGAAACTCCAGCACCAAGGGGCGCCCATCGGGCTGGTCGCGCCAGCCGTCACCGTCTTTGTCCACATAGCCGAACAAATCGAGCAAGGCTTTGGCACGGGCGGGGTCGTACAAGCTGGTCTCGGTGCGAAAGTTTTTGTCGTAGCCGAAGGTCATGGGTGGCAGCAGGCTCTCTGCGGGTGCCGCTTGCCCGCGCCAGACGTGGCGAATTTGTTCCTGGTTGTCATAGGCCAGGCTGATCGCGCGGCGCAGCGCCACTTTGTTGGGGGTGTAGCCGCCCACCAGCGGATGTTTCATGTTGAAGAAGGCAAAAAACACCTCGGGCTGGGTGCTGCGCTGCACCTGAAAGCCGCGTTTTTGCATCTCCGGGGCGACCTGCCCGTTCTGAAACACGCTGTCGATATAGGTCTCGGGCACCCGCTGCATGAGTTGATGTTCGCCGTTCAAAAACGCCAACCAGCGCGGCTGGTCTTCTTCAATGATGGCCACTTCCACGCGGTCCAGCAGCGGCAGTTTGCGACCCTTCAATTGAGCGGCGATCTGCTCTGCCGCGGTATCCCCAGGCGCCGGCTCCGCGTCAAACACCATGTCACGAAACCCTGGGTTGCGCGACAGCACAATGCGCGACGAACGCTCCCAGCCTGTCAGCATGAAGGGGCCGGTGCCCACAGGGTGTTGCATGATGCGGTCCCCATAAGCTTGCACCACTTCATGGGCCACCGCAGGCAGGTTCACCAAGGTGTAGAGAAAACGCGGACGCGGTTTTTCCAGCGTGATCCGCAGTGTGTAGCGGTCGAGCACCTGCAGGCCCGTCACCTCGCGGGTGTAGTCGAAGGCGCGTTTGCTCTTGAGTGCCTGGTCCAGCAGGGCCTGCAATCCCACAATGCCTTCTTGGGCCAGCGATACCTGGGCGGGGCTTTTCCAGCGCGGGTCAAAAATGCGTTTGATCGAGTACACATAGTCCGCCGCGACGAGCTCCCGTGCTTGGCCTTTGAAGGCAGGGTCGGGCGTGAAAAAAATGCCGGGTCTCAGCCGCAGGGTGTAGATGGTGAAATTTTCCGACACCTCGGGCATGCTGATGGCGGTGAGCGGTTTGAGTTTGACGGGCCTGGCCAGGTAGTCATAGGTCAGCAGTGACTCGAAGATGTGCCCCGTGATCGTCGCCGAGTACAGGTCGGAGATTTGCGCCGGATCAAACCCCGTCTCCGCGATCGGAAAAGCAAGACGCAGCACCTTAGGCGCCTTCGCGGGCGCTTGGGCCGCCGCGAAACCGCCAAGCAACAAGGAGGCGCTTGCGATGAGCAAGCAAGATGCGGTGCGTTTTATGCGGGAGAGTGTGGGCATCATGGCTGCGGTGAGAGGGTCAACAACACGCTGGCAGTGTAGGTGGCGGGCGCATATAGGATGCTCTGCACAACTCGTTGCGGAGCAACCTAAACTCACCCACCTATGCAGCTTGACCCTTCGAACGTCCAGTGGAACTGCCTGCGGTTTTCAGATCTCAGCGTCACCGCCTTGCAGCACATTTATGCCGCCCGCCAAGCGGTGTTTATCTTGGAGCAACAGTGTTTTTATCAGGATGTGGACGGCTTGGACGAACTTGCCTGGCACCTTGCCGCTTGGTCGCCCACACAGAGCCTGCCGCTGGCCTACGCGCGTTTGTTTCCACCCGGGGTGAAGTACCCCGAAGCGTCCATCGGTCGGGTGCTCACCACCGAGGTCGTTCGCGGGCAAGGTTGGGGCAAGGTGTTGGTTGAGCACGCACTGGCTCAATCCGACGCGTTGTTTGACGGCAGCGCCTTGAGCATTTCTGCGCAAGCCCATCTTGAACGTTTTTATGGTGGGTTTGGTTTCCAGTCCGCCGGCCAGCCTTACATGGAAGACGGCATTCCCCACATCGAGATGCGACGCGCTGCGGTCCGTACGATGGTCAAGCCATAAACCCTAAATTGCGATTGCTGTAGTTGCTCAGCTGCGGCAGCACCATGTTGAGTTCGGTATTGCTCACACCAAACCAGGTGCCCAGCGTGGCACCGAGTTGATCAACAGCGATGTTGGGCAAGAGCCGGCCGCGGCCCACGTCGTCTGGCCCGTCATTGGCCACCACAGGCGGCGCGCCGTAAAACGCCTGCCCTTTGACTGCACCACCCAGCACAAACTGCATGCTGCCCCAACCATGGTCAGAGCCATCGCCGTCGGAATTCAAGGTGCGACCAAAGTCGGAGCCGGTGAAGGTGGTCACGTTGTTGGCCACGCCCATCTCGATCGTCGCCGCGTGAAATGCGGCCAAGGACGAGCCCACTGTGGTGAGCAGGCCGGGGTGGTCGTCCAATAAACCGTCATGGGTGTCAAAGCCACCCAATGACACAAAAAACACCTGGCGTTTGGCCCCCAGGGCATCACGCGCTTTGATCAAACGCGCCACCATGGCCAGTTGTGCGGCCAGGCTGTTGCCGCTGGGGAAGACCGTGGTCAATGGGCTGATGCCGCTCAAGCCCGCAGTGAGCTGCTCATCGGCTTCGATGGAGCGTTTCATGACGCGTGAATGTTCCGCTTCAAACAAGTGGGTGCGCGGTGCGGTGACCAAGTTGCGCAACGCCGCCGAGCAAGCGGATGAACCAAACAGCGGAGACTTCACCCCCGCCACGGGCACCGACCCGTTGGACGTGACTTGGTACTGCACCGCCGATTGGCCTGCCAAATACACCGCATTGCCCGCCACGCTGATGTTGGTGAACGTGGCATTGCCATTGCCCGCAGCAAACAAATCACCCAAACGCCCACCCCAACCCGAGGTGGAACCTTCGGGGCTCGATGATTGCCACACCGACTGCTGGTCGTTGTGCGAGAACAGCTTGGGCGGCAAGGGCACCGAGTTGCTGCCGTACTGGGCTTTGGTGGTGGGTTGCACCAAGGTACCCAGGTTGAGCATCACCGCCATTTGGCCGGCGTTGAAGATAGGCACCACAGGTGACAGCTGGGGCGCGAGCGCGTACTGCCGCCCGTCTGCCAAAGCGGTGCGCGGGCCGAGCACCGTCGACGCCAAAGCGCTGCGCGCCGTGCCAATGGCGGGGCGCTGCGCCAAATAGGCGGCGTGGTTGATGCTGTCATAGGGCACCACGGTGTTGGCGTAGTCGTTGCCGCCATAGAGAAAAACGCAGACCAAGGCTTTGTAGTCTGTGGCCGTCGCCGCGGCGGCTTCGCCCATGGCGGCCAGTTGCAGGGCCCAAGGCGCAGCAACTCCTGCAGCGGACAGTGCGCTGGCGCGTTTGAGAAATTCTCGGCGTGAAGCAGTTGTGGACATGGCGAGGCCTCTTTACTTTTGGGCGATGTACTCGGGCGCTGCCATCACCAAGGTGAGTGCGGCATACAGGCGGTTGTTTTGACCTGCGGTGGTGCTGGTGTTGATGCTGTCCAGCGCCGTCTTCAGCGACGTCAGCGTGGCCGCCGAGAGCTGACCCGCCGCCAGCAACACATTCAACTCGGCCAAGAGGGCGGCGGAATCCGACACCAGGGGCAACAAAGCGCTGTAGTTGGCACGCAGACCCGCTACGCCGTTGCTGATGGCGCCTTGCATGAAGTTCACATACCCCGCCACCGACGACTCGGTGGTGATTTGAAACTCTGGTGCGGTGATGCTCGCCGTGCCCAGACTGCTGTTGGGCGGCACATAACCCGGCCTGAAAAAGTTGAACACCGAGGGTGCACGCAGCGGGCTTTGGCCGAGTTTGGTGGCGGGGTCGGACAAGTCACCCAAGTTCCAACTGTCGTCGGCCGACGTCAGACCAAAGCTTCGTGCCCACTGAATGAAACGAAGCAAGGGTTCGCGCAGCTTGCCAAAGTTGGGATTGCTGAGGTTGCTGTCGGACCGCGCTTCGGCATCCAACAAGATGGCGCGCACGACCGCCTTCATGTCACCCTTGACGCCGCTGCCGTTGTTGTTGAACACCGCTGCCACCCGCGCCACATAAGCCGGTGCTGGGTTGCTGGTGACCAGGCGCTGGATCAACTGGCGGCTGATGAAGGGCGCCATATTGGGGTGGACCATCAGGCTATCCAGTGCCAACTGCAAACTCTGCTGACCATTGGTATTGGCCGGGATGGTTGCGCCGAGAAAATTTTTGTTCCCGGCCTCGTGGCGACCGGTGATTTGCACCATGGGGCGAATGGAGCGGTCGGGGGTGTCGGCGCCGCCCACACTGGTGTCGCGCTCCCAGCCGGTGAAAACGCGAGCCAGCCCGCCGACGTCGGCTTGGGTGTAGCTCTCTTTGGTATTGCCATTGACCAATTTGGGTGTGCCGTCCAGGTTCAGGTCCAACAAACCAATGGAAAAGAGCTGCATCACCTCGCGAGCATAGTTTTCATCCGGCTGGCTGCCGGTGGCCGGGTCGGCCTTGCGGTTGCCACGGAACGACAGGTAAGCCCCCATGGCCGTGCTGGTGGACACCTGCTCCAGCAGCGTTCGGTAGTTGCCAAAAGCTTGCGCCTCCAGAATGTCCATGAAGGCAGCAGCCGAGAAACTTTTGAACGTCGTGGCAGCGATGCCTGAGATGGACACCACGATGATCTCCGTCAGCGCCAAGGTCACGCGCTGGCGCAACACATCGGGGCTGGCCAGGAGCTTGCGCCACAGCATGTTGTTGCTGCCCGCTTGGGTGTTGACCAAGTCCACCGCGTCATAACCCTTGGACAACAACCAGGCCACATATCCACTGCTGCGCGGCACGGCAAATTGTTCGTCCAGCCAGGCGCTGGAACCGAGTTTTTGCACTTGTGCAATGTCCGCAGCACTGCTGGACAGGCTGGCCTGCGACAAAAACCGCGAGGCTTGTTCGCGTGACAGCGGTCCCGGTGGAGGCGGCGCAGGGTCCGGACTGGGGGCAGGGGTGCTGTCGCCCCCGCCTCCGCACGCGGTCAGGGCGGTGCTGGCGCCCAGCAATGACCACAACGCAGAGGTGCCGGCGTTGCCCGGTGCCAGCGCTTCGGTCTGGTGCTTGGCCAGGTCAACGGACTCTTCGTCGACAGAAGTTTCGTGTTTTGCCATGGGCTTCTTCCTGCGCGACTCCAATCGCAATGTGCGCAGTCTGCCCCGAACCCGCCTGCTGCGGGCGCATCTTTACCCTTCTATACCTTGTGAACGTTTGCAAACCGGGGTTCACCCTCGCAAGGGCTGCAAGGCCAACTGCACCTCGGCCTGCCAAGGCAATTCATGAACGATTTCATTGATGTGCAGGGCGACCTGGAGGCTCGGTAACTCGTCTCCCCGCGCATTGACCACATGCAGGTTGGTGACGAAACCCATCGGGTCGGCCATGGCTACCACGCCGTGGCCCAGGTCTACCCAGTCCCACGCGACCCCCGCCTCACCACCCCCGAGTTTGCTCCCCCAAATGGTCTGCCCCATGCTGGGCTCGTGCCCTCGGCCTACCGAAGTGATCTGTGTCCCTAAATGTACAAATCGACTTGCGAGTTGCTTGTGAGGCGGCGGTTCGGCCTGCCACAATACGGGCGGCCAAGCGGTAACAGTCCAGGCAAGGGTCATGGTGTGCGAATCACTTTCTGTAAGCGAGTGGCATACCAGTATCGGCAGGTTCAGTGTGCAATTGAACTGCCACCGATGCCAGACTGTCAGGGGTAACAGGCGTGAAGATTTCCTATGTACTCAGGTACCCACCGGGTTAAGTATTGATCAACCAGAGGAGACAGCCCATGCTTCTTCAGGATCATTGCGAAGCAGTGTTGCATGCATCTACCCGCGACGAGTTTCAGCGGGTGCTGGTGCGGTTTGCGCAGGATTTGGGGTTTGGCATCATGGCTGCTGCTGCGGTGTACGACCGTCCCGGCTCGCGACCGGAATTTGTGATCGCACACAACACGCCCCAGTCTTACCTCGACATCTTTGAATCGGACGCAGGCGCTCGTGATCCAGTGATGCAGCACTGCAAGTTCAGCGGTTTGCCCATCGTTTGGGATCAGGCCACTTACGTGTGTGCCGGTCGTGCTGAATTGTGGGAAGAGCTGGCGGCGCATGGCTACCAAACAGGCATTTCAATGGCCTTACATCTTCCGCAAGGGCGGCATTTTGTTTTCGGCGTGGACGGAGATCAACCATTGCCGAAAAAGGAGCGATTGCTTGCAAGAATGGTGGCTGACTTGGCATCCGTTTTGATGTTTGCCCAAGACGCGGCTTTTTATTTCTTGCCATCGCATGAGGGTGATTCGAGAGGCTTGGATCAGCAAGCTGCGATGGCTGAATCGTTGTCTGGGCCGCCTATTGCTAAGCCCAACGATCTTGCGCGATCAAAAGGATTGGTGCTGCCGTCCTGGTTGCGGATGGACGATGATCCGCTGGGCTTCAAACGTACCAATGGCATATCGAACTTCAAAGCCAGATTGCCCAGGCTGATCCACTGACGACCTGTTGCCACACGGAGCAAGTGACGCAGGACATGTACTCAAACAGGCGGAGAAACAAACATGCTTCAAGGTAGTTTTCAAGCAGTGGTGGAAGTGCAAAACCGAGAGGAATTTAGAACGGAAGTCATCCGTTTTGCTCAACACTTGGGCTTCACCACAGTCGCGGCCGCGTCAATCTATGATCGGCACGATGGCTCATCGGAGTTTGTAGCGGTCGACAATACGCCCGCCGCTTACCGGGACAAGTTTGAGGCTGAGGGCAGCGGAATGCGGGACCCGGTCATGCAGCACTGCAAGCGAAGTGGTCGCCCCATCATTTGGGATCAAGCCACCTATGTTGGAGCCGGTGTCGCGGACTGCTGGGAAGAACAGGCTATGTACGGCTACCGATCAGGTATTGCCATGGCGCTGCACATGCCCGACGGGCGGCACTTCATGTTCGGTGTGGATTTGGATGGCCAATTGACCAGCGATTCCGCGCGGCTCAGTCGTACCGTGGCCGATCTACAACTCTTTGCTGTTTATGCACAAGAGGCGGCGAGCAGGATTTTGTTGCCGACGCTAAGCAATGCTGACGTGCCGAAGTTGACTCAACGTGAGTTGGAGGCGTTGCGTTGGACATTGGAGGGGAAAACGGCCTGGGAGGTGGGAAAAATTTTGGGTATTTCAGAGCGCACTTCCGTGTTTCATGTCAACAATGCTATGCACAAATTAGGTTGCGTTAGCAAACACCAAGCCGCAGTTCGTGCTGATCGACTGGGTCTTTTGCGCTGAAACTTGCATCCACCATCCCCTGTCAGGGGGATGGTCACTGCAAGAGCTGACAGTTATGCAAACCACGCTGCTCCGCTGAAATAAAGCCACGCACCGAACACGGTGTTTCTTTATTCAGGAGCAGTCGATGCAAACCAAGCCTCAAGCCACCAACGCCAAAGTTTCAACTACTTCCGGCCAGGCCACCAAGGCCGAGCCGCGCAAACAGCCGCAGCCATTGGATGTGAAGGTGCTGCGACAGGTGGGTGGCGGCGTAGGCTATCCCAAGGGCAATTGGTAATCTTGTTGCCATCGTTGCACTGACCAAAATGCCCTCCCTCTTCCGCCAGGAAGCGCTCACCACCCAACATCAAACCTGGCTCGGCAGCATTCAGCTGATTCGGCCCTTGTCCCTCTCCCTCTTGACCACTCTTGCCGCCCTCGTGGCGGTGGGAGTGGTAATTTTTTTGGGGTATGGGCAATACACCCGTAAAGCCCAGGTGGTGGGGGTGTTGGTGCCGGAGAAAGGTGTGCTGCGCCTGCACGCGCCGCAAACCGGGACCGTGGTGGAAAGCCACGCCGTTGAGGGGCAGCGCGTCCAGCAGGGCGACGTGCTGTTTGTGTTGGCCGTTGGCCGAAGCACAGAGCAGGGTGATACGCAGGCGGCTGTTCAAGCGGGCTTGAGCACACGCCAACAAAGCCTGCAACAAGCCACGCGCCAGCGTGTGGCTTTGATGGACGCACAAAAGGCCAATTTGGAGCGACAACAGCGAGACATCCAGCGTGAGTTGGCCCAAATTGATGCGGAGGCCGACCTGCAACGCCAGCGGCTGGCACTGGCCCAAGAGGCACTGGATCGCTACAAAGGGCTGCTGGCTCAAAACTTTATATCGACTGCCCAGGTCCAGGCCAAAGCCGAAGAGGTGTTGGCGGTGCGTGCACAACAGCAAGCCCTGGAGCGCCAGCGTGTTGGCAAACAGCGTGAGGTGAGCGCGCTGCAAGCGCAGCTGACGGCTTTGCCCTTACAAACCCAAGCGGCCACCGGTGAAATCGAACGCGATCTGGCGCAGCTGGCCCAAGAGGTGGCAGAAGTTGCCGCCCGCCAGCGTGTGGTTGTGCGTGCGCCACAAGCCGGCGTCGTCAGCGGCGTGACAGTGCAGGCGGGTCAAGTGGCCACGCCGGAAGCTGCCTTGGCCAGCCTGGTGCCTGAACACAGCCGATTGCAGGCCCAGCTCTATGCCCCCTCGAGTGCGGTAGGTTTTTTAAGGCCGCAGCAAACCGTGCTGTTGCGTTACCAGGCCTATCCATATCAAAAATTTGGACACCATGCCGGCGAGGTCTTGGTGGTGTCGAAAACCCCCCTGCAAGCCGCCGAGATCGCAGCACTGTCGCTGCCTCAGGATGTGCGCCGGGAACCGCTTTATCGGATCACGGTTGCATTGAAGGAGCAATCGGTCCAGGCCTATGGGCAAGCCCAGGCTTTGGTACCCGGAATGCAATTGGATGCTGACGTACTGCTGGACAAGCGGCGTTTGATCGAATGGATTTTTGAGCCTTTGCTCGGCGTGTCCCAAAGAATGACGGGCAGGGTGTGAGCCCATGCTGGAGGCCATCACGCGGTTGAATTTTGGTCGTCGGCGCACGCCGATGGTGTTGCAGACGGAAGCGGCCGAATGCGGTTTGGCTTGCCTGGTCATGGTGGCTGCACACCACGGCCTCAAAACCGATCTCGCCACGTTGCGCAAGCGCCACCCGCTGTCGCTCAAGGGCGCGACCATGGTGGACTTGTTGCGCATTGGCCAACACATGCAACTCACCGCGCGTCCATTGCGTGCGGAAATGGAGCACCTCACGGGTCTGCAGCTCCCATGCATCTTGCACTGGGACCTGAACCATTTTGTGGTGCTGACGGAAGTCAAAACCCGTCTGGGCGGTGGCCAGCGAGCTGTGGTTCACGACCCAGCGCAGGGCCTGCGCGAGCTGAGCTTCGCCGAAGTCTCCAAACATTTCACCGGGGTGGTGTTGGAATTGACGCCCGGTTCCGGTTTTGAAGCGAAGGTTGAAAAACAAACGGTGACTTTGTCCCAGCTGCTTGGGCCCGTGACGGGGCTCAAACGGGCGCTGTTGCAGATTTTTGTGCTGGCGCTGGCGCTTGAAACCTTCATGCTCTTGTCACCCTTTTTTATGCAATGGGTGGTAGACGGTGTGCTGGTCAGCGCCGACCGCGACTTGCTTGTGACCCTGGGTTTGGGTTTTGGCTTCTTGGTGTTGATTCAAGTGGCCACCGGTGCTGTGCGGTCCTGGGCGGTGCTCTACCTGTCATCACACCTGAATCTGCAGTGGCTCGGACATGTCTTTGCCCACCTGATGCGCTTGCCGGTAGCGTGGTTTGAAAAACGCCATGCAGGGGATGTGATGTCTCGGTTTGGTGCCGTCCAGCAGATTCAGCAAACCCTGACCACGAGTTTCATTGAAGCTGTGCTGGATGGACTCTTGGTGGTGCTGACCTTGATCATGATGTGGGTCTACAGCCCCTTGCTTAGCGGCATCGCGCTGGTGGCTGTGCTGCTCTATGCCTTGGCCAAATGGGCGCTGTTCCGGCCACTGCGTGCAGCGACCGAAGAGGCCATCGTTTTTGATGCCAAAAAGAACACCCACTTTTTAGAGTCACTGCGCGGCGTGCAAGCCATCAAGCTTTACAACCGCCAAGAAGACAGGCAAGCCCAGTTCATGAACAAGGTGGTGGACGCGATGAACGCCCACATCACCACACGCAAACTCGACCTGAGCTTGGGTGTGATTCACAAACTGGTGTTTGGTCTGGAGCGGGTCGCCGTGGTGTGGGTGGGAGCGCTGCTGGTCTTGGACCGGAGTT
Source organism: Burkholderiales bacterium (assembly GCA_031431125.1). Classification (GTDB taxonomy): domain Bacteria; phylum Pseudomonadota; class Gammaproteobacteria; order Burkholderiales; family Burkholderiaceae_C; genus JANPCX01. The sequence goes on along the minus strand of JANPCX010000073.1, from coordinate 118,867 downwards.
TCTCGGTGGGCATGTTGTTCGCGTTCTTTGCCTACAAGGAACAGTTCGCGCTGCGTGTGAGTGGACTGATCGACAAAGCCGTGGAGCTGAAAATGCTCAAGCTGCAAGGCGAGCGTTTGGCGGACATCCTGCTCACCGCCCCAGAAAACCAAGGCCTGCCCTTGGGGGCACCCGTCTCCAAACGAAGTGCTGACGCAAGCGTGCCGGCGATTCTTGAGCTGCGCGAGGTGGCGTTTGCTTACTCGCCGGGTGAAGCGCCGGTGTTGCAGAACCTGTCGCTGGCCATTGAACCCGGTGAGTCTGTGGCCATTGTGGGCCCCTCCGGTTGTGGCAAAACTACCTTGCTCAAAGTGATGCTGGGCATCCACGAGCCACAAGGTGGCGAGCTCATCGTGGGTGGTGTACCGCTGTCGCGTTTGGGTTTGCGTGCTTGGCGCGACATGATAGGCACCGTGATGCAAGACGATGTGCTCTTCGCGGGTTCGGTGGTTGACAACATCAGTTTTTTTGACGCTGAGCCTGATCTCGATTGGGTGCGCCGCTGCGCCCAACTGGCGGCGGTCGAAGACGAAATCGACGACATGCCCATGGGCTTCCATACCTTGGTGGGCGACATGGGTTGCAGCCTCTCCGGGGGGCAGCGTCAGCGTATTTTGCTGGCGCGAGCGCTTTACAAGCGGCCGCAAATTTTGTTTTTGGACGAAGCCACCAGCGCATTGGATGTGGAGCGCGAGCGTTTGGTCAATCAAGCGGTACGCGAGTTGTCTATCACCCGAGTCATCGTGGCCCACCGGCCCGAGACCATTGCCTCCGTGGGGCGCGTGGTGGTGCTCAAGGAGGGCCGGGTGGCGCAAGACCTGCGCACCGTGGCTTCAACCTCCTGGTCCCCCACCCGAACGCAGGGGCCACAAGACGGGATGGTTTGAATTCGGCACCCCCAAGCGGGCCGCGTCCCTGTCCTGCGAACCTGTGGCTATCGCCGCAAAACAGTCTCCCCTCAAGTTCCTCAAGTTGTTACCGAAACCACAGTTGTATAACCAAAACATCCAAAGAGACCAAATTCAAACAACTTGGTGGTTTATGAGCAATTTATTCATTCATGTCGAGTTAATTTTTGAATCGCGTTGCCGTGTCCAATGCCGACGGTCCGCTGGCGTTTTGGGAGCAAGAGCGTGAGCGCTGTTGCGGTTGACACCGCATCCGGCAACGAGGCCAATCCTCAGGCCTTGGATGCCATCGTCAAGGCCAGCGAAACCTATTCCATCGTTGCGTCGCAGGACATCGTCGATGTGCGCGGCTTGAAACTCTGGGCCAAAGGTCAGCCGGTGTCAGCGGCACTTCAGCAACGCCTCCTGGAACGCAAACTGCAGCACCCACTGGAAGTGTGTTTGACGGCGGAAGATGGTGTCACCCTCTTTGCCTTGCACGACGATCTCAAAGCGTGGTTGGAGGACAGCAGCAGCCCCATGTCGGTGGCATTGCGCCCGTGGGCGAGCGGTTTGCTGGGGCAGGTCAAACGGCTGCCGCTGCATTCGGTGGCGCAGTTGCTGCTGACTGCAGCATTGGCGACGCGCCCGACCAGTTTGCCCCACGCCGTCGCGGCCATGGCGATAGCGGGCGCGATGATGTTGTCGAGAAATCGTCCGGCCGTGGATGTGCGCATGGCCATGCTCGGGGGCTTGCTGCACGACCTGGGCGAGGTTTACATCCAGCCGCAATACCTCGATCACAGCGGCCCCTTGGATTTGGTGGGACACAAACACTTGGTCGTGCACCCACGGGTGGCGCAGCTGCTGTTGAGCAACACCACCGACTACCCGGCCGCGCTTTGCCGAGCTATCGGCGAGCACCATGAGCGCCTGGACGGTTCGGGTTATCCGGCGCGTTTGGTGGGGGACAAGATATCCGAGTTGGGTCGCGCCTTGGCGGTGGTCGAAGTTACGTTGGGGATATTGCGGTCGCCGCGTGCGCCGCTGACCAGAGCCAGCTTTGCGCTGCGTGTGGTGCCGGGCGAGTTCGATCCTCTTTGGGTGGCGCTGGTATGCGACGCCGGTCGGCAAAGTAGCGAGAAGGCACCTGATGACGCGTCCGGCACGACGGCCACCGAAGCCGTGTTGCCGTTGACCCAAATTGAACAGCGCACGCTTCAGGCCAAAAACTTGGCCCAAACGCTGAAGGAACAAGGTCGCGGCGGGCCGGTGCTGGACGTCGTCGAGAACAGCATCGCGCGGTTGACGCGCCTTCAGGTGGCTTGGAACGCTTTGGGTTGTTGGGGCCTGGAAGGCGCTGCACTCAACCCTGGTGAGCGGTTTGAGCTGGAACTGGCCGACAGAGAACTGAAACAACGCTTGCGCGAATTACAACGTGAGTGCATGCTTCTAAGCGAACGCTTAGGTGAAGCGGAAAAGCTGCGCCTGCAACCCCTTTGGCAAGACCTCTTACCGGTCGTTGCTGCTTAAAGCAAGGTCCATCAACGATAGCGATATCAGCCCATTCCATGACCAATACCCGACTCTTTATCGAACTTTTGCACCGACTCGAAAGCTATGACGACGCGGTTGTCCTGATGGTTCTACTGGCCCTGGGGGCCGACAAACTGCCCATTCGGGCTACCTTGGGACAATTTCGCCAGAGTCATTTGGGCGGCATGCTCACGCCCAACCGGGTGTCGCTGGCGGTCGAGCACCTTCAGAACCAAGGCTTGCTGCACATGGAGATGCCGACGGTCAGGCTGCGCCGCTCCCGTTATGGGGAGCTGTCGCTCGACCGCGAGGCGGTGCTGGCTTTGCTGCGCCAGCCCATGGTCTATACCGAGCTCATGCCCGGCATCAGCGAGAGTGTGGTTCCCCTGCTTCGGGACACGGTGTGGGAGTCGGAGTTCGAAGAGTTACCGACACCCACCACCGTAGCCGTTCAGGGCATTTTGCCTGGCCGAAATCGCTCACCTTCGCGGTGAGCCCAGCTTTTTGCGCTGAGCGCCTCAGGCATTCAGACCGAAAGGCCCAAAGGGCTGGCGCTCGTCCAGCGCACGCATGCGGCGCTCCAGATCAATCATGTCGACCGATTGGGAGAGGTAGGCAGCGTCACCGTCGTAGGCTGATGCGTGGGCCGGTGTGAACACCAGGTTGATGAGGATAGAGATCAAAGACATGGCACTTTTCCTTTTGGCTTCGTCCATGCGGTCAGTTAAACCTCCGAGTTCAACCGCCGCTTGTGGTGCGCACCAGAGATTTGGTATGCACGGACGTAAGTGTAAACCCTAGTCACTAGGGTTTACACTAGGTGGCCATAAAGACCCCAGAGTGGTGCGGGGGCAATGTCCAGCCAGCATGGGGTGATGCCGCACCGGTGGCGGGCTGAACCAAGAATCGGCGGCCCGTACCAGGCCTAAAACCCGCCGCGGCTGTTCTGGCGTCAATCGTCTAGAACCTGAAACATCGGGGCGCCCGCTCACTTCCCGTGAAACCTCAGCGCACCCACGGCAAGGGCGGTGCCGCAAGCCTGGTCACGGTGTGTCAATCGATGCAGCAGCCGGTGCCCTGCGGTTCAAGAGACGGATCATCATTCGCGCCACCCACTGCACAAAATCATCCACATAAGTGAAGAGCACAGGAATCACCAGCAAGCTCAAGAAAGTGGAAGTGATGAGGCCACCAATCACAACGATGGCCATGGGGGAGCGGAAGCTCGGGTCGGTGCCCCAGCCCAAGGCGATGGGCAACATGCCAGCGCCCATCGCGATGGTGGTCATGATGATGGGGCGGGCGCGTTTGTGGCAGGCGTCCATCAGCGCATCCCAGCGGTTCATGCCTCGATCGCGCCGTGCCACGATGGCGTACTCCACCAGCAAGATGGAGTTTTTGGTGGCGATACCGAGCAACATGATGGTGCCGATCATGGCTGGCATGGTGAGGTCGGTGCGCGTGAGGAATAGCGCCAGAATCGCACCGGGAATCGACAGCAGCAGCGCCGCCAAAATCGTCACCGGCTGCACCCAAGCGTGGAAGAGAAGCACCAGCACGATGTAAATGCAGAGCACGCCGGTCAGCATGGCCAGACCGAAACTGGCGAACAGCTCGTTCATGGCCTCAGCGTCGCCGAGCGCCGCTTTGGTCACACCTGACGGCAGGTTCTGCAGGCTGGGCAGGGTATCGGTGCGTTGTTGCACCAGCCCCAAGGGTTGCCCGTTGAGCTCGACCTCAAAGTTCACATTGCGCTGGCGGTTGTAGCGATCAATCTGGGCGGGACCGCTGTCCACGCTCAAGCTGGCCACATTGGACAGCGGCACAGGCCCACGCGCACCGGGGATGGCCAGCCGTTCGATCAGCGCCAGGTCTTGCCTGGCCTCGGGCGGCAGCTTGACGACGATGGGCACTTGCCGCTGCGACAAATTGAGTTTGGCCAGGCCTTGGTCGTAGTCACCGGCAGTGGCGATGCGCAGGGTGTCGGCAATGGCCGCCGAGGTCACCCCCAAATCCGCCGCACGGGCAAAGTCGGGGCGCACCACGAGCTCGGGGCGCTGCAGGCTGGAGGTGCTGGTCACATTGCCAATGCCGGGCACGGTGCGCAATTCTTGCTCGACGATGGCGGCATGGGCGGCCAGCGCTGCACCGTCCTGCCCGGCCAGCACCAACACGTATTTTTCTGCCGAGCCGCCGAAGCCCACACCGAAACGTGCGCCCGGTATCTCGGCCAGTACTTTGCGCAAATCGCCTTCAACCTGCTGCTTGCTGATGCCGCCGCGTTCGTTGCGAGGCGTCATGTTGATGGTCAACGTGGCCTTGCGTACCTCCGCAGCGCCGCTGCCTGCCAACGGATCGCTGCCCGTGGCCCCCCCACCGACGGCGGTGTAGACCATCTTCACATGGGGGTGCGTTTGTACCGCCAAGCGCGCTTGTTCGGCCGCCGCCAAGGTTTGTGCATAGGTGCTGCCTGGGGGCAGTGAAATGTAGACCTGGGTTTGCGACAAATCATCAGGCGGAATAAAACCGCCAGCAATTTTCCCTGCGAACAAGGGGGCGCAAGAGGCCACGCTGAACACGGTGGCAGCGGCCACTGTCCACAAGCGGTGTTTGACACACCAGGCGGCCCAGCGCATATAGGTATTCATCCAACCGGGCTCGACGTGCTCGCGGGTGGGTTTGGCGAGCAGGTAGGCGGCCATCATGGGGGTTAGCATGCGTGCCACCACCAGCGAGAAGAACACCGCCATCGCAGCTGTCCAGCCGAACTGCACGAAAAACTTGCCCGCTATGCCGCTCATGAAAGCGGTGGGCAGAAACACCGCAATCAGGGTGAAGGTGGTGGCGATCACAGCCAAGCCGATCTCGTCGGCGGCCTCCATGGCCGCCTCTTTCGGCGACTTGCCCATGCGCAAATGCCGCATGATGTTTTCAATTTCAACAATGGCATCGTCGACCAAGATGCCCACCACCAGAGACAAACTCAGCAGCGTCACGACATTGAGCGAAAACCCCGCCCAGTGCATGGCCGCAAAGGTGGGAATGATGGACAGGGGAAGTGCCACCGCCGAGACCAAGGTGGCGCGCCAGTCGCGCAGAAAAAACCACACCACCACCACGGCGAGCAAGGCACCTTCCAGCATCAGCCACATCGAGCCATGGAAGTTTTCCTCAACCGGGTCGACAAAGTTAAAGGCTTCGGTCACCGTGATGTCAGGGTGAGCAACTTTGAGCTTTTCGAGTGTGGAGCGCACACCTTTGGCCACTTCCACTTCGCCTGCGCCGCGTGAGCGCGTGATCTCAAACCCCACCACAGCCTCGCCATTGAGCAAGGCGGTGCTGCGGGTTTCGGCCACGGTGTCGCTGACTTTGGCCAGGCGGTCCAGGCGGACATGGCGACCGTCAGCCAGTGTGATGTCCATGGCCGCCAGTTGTTCGGCCGACTGCACAGTGGCGATGGTGCGCACCGATTGTTCGGCGCCACCCAAGTCGGCGCGGCCGCCCGAGGCGTCTTGCTGGATGTTGCGCAGTTGGCGCGACACATCGGCCACGGTCGCATTCAGGGACAACAACTTGGCCGGGTCAATCTCCACATGCACTTCGCGTGTCACGCCGCCAACACGGCTGACCGCGCCCACGCCCTTGACGGCCAGCAAAGCGCGGCTGACCTCGTTGTCGACAAACCAGCTCAGCGCTTCGCCGTCCATTTTTTGCGATGCCACGGTGTAGGTGAGGATGGGCGCGCCAGACAAGTTCAGCTTGCTGATTTGTGGGTCACGCAAATCACCGGGCAAGTCGGATCGCACACGCTGCACCGCGTCGCGCACATCGTCCAAGGCTTCTTGGATGCTTTTCTCCAGACGAAACTCAACGGTAACGATGGCGGTGCCGTCTTGCACCTTGGCGTAGATGTTCTTCACGCCCTGCAAGGTGGCCACCGAGTTTTCAATCTTGCGCGCCACCTCGGTTTCCATTTGCGCGGGTGCTGCACCCGGCAAGCTGGCGGTGACTGTGATGGTCGGCAGCTCGATGTCAGGGAATTGCTGCACCTTCATCGACACGTAACCCAGCAGCCCTGCCAGCGTGAGCATCACAAAGAGCAAGATGGAGGGGATGGGGTTGCGTATGGAATACGCGGAGACATTGATGGCCATGGTGTGTCCTTGGATGCTCAGGGTTTTTTGACGGCAGGATTGGCGCCGCCGTCCACCACCTTGACCGTGTCACCATCCCCCAGAAACCCCGCCCCCGCAGCGACCACCCGGGCATTGGCGGTCAAGCCGCTGATGATTTCTACGCGCTCCCCCACCCGCCGACCCGCTTGCACTTTGACCTGCGACACCTTGTTGTTTTCCGCCACCGTGTACACATAACTGAATCCATCACGCAGCACCACAGCACTTTGCGGCAGGGTCAAGGCATGGCTGCTGCCCAGTTCGAAATCGCCGCGTGCAAACATGCCCGCACGCACCGCATGGCCCGGTGGCAAGTCCACGTAGACCAAGCCGTTGCGCGTGGTGGGATCCACCGTCGGGGCCACCATGCGCACTTTGCCCACCACGCTTTGGCCGCTGGGGCCCACCAAGTTCACCGTCATGCCAGGATTGATGCGGGCCAAGTCGTTGGATGCGACTTCACCGCGCCACTCCAGCCGCCCCTGCCGAATCAAACGAAACAGCTCTTGGCCCGCAGGCAGCACCGCACCCACCGTGGCGCTGCGCGAAGAGATGATGCCCGCATCAGGTGCCACGACCTGGGTTTGGCGCAGCCGCAATTGCTGGGTTTGCAGCAAGGCTTTTTGCGCATTCAACCGCGCTTGCGCGGTGCGCTCCAGGGTGAGGTACTGGTTGATTTGTTGGGCGCTGAGTGCGCCGCTGGCGTCCAACTCGCGGGCGCGCTGGGCGTTGCCTGCCGCCTCCGCGAGCGTGGCTTGCGCCTCCGCCACACTGGCGCGAATCTGCGCCAAATCGGCCTGCACGGTGTCAGGTGCAAAAGTAGCCAACACTTGGCCGCGTTTGACCACATCACCGACATTCGCTTTCACATCGTTCAGGCGCAAGCCGTTGGCTTCAGTGCCGACGCTGGCCTCTTGCCACGCGGCAATGCTGCCACTGCCGCTGATGCGCACCGGAAAGCTGCCGTTTTGGGCCTGGGTGACGCTGACGGTCAATGCGGGTTTGGTGGCAGCAGCTGCTGGCGCTTTGGTGTCATCAGCCGCTTCGGCTTGCAAGGTCAGGGCCAGCGCACCGATCAAGGCGATGGCGACAGTGGCTTTGAATAGGGTAGGACGGTTCAACTGCATGGTGGGGCTGCCGTTTAGGGGGTTCGTGGGTGAATCAGCGAGCGAGCAGGGTCAGGGGTGTTGCGGCGGCGTCTGGCGAAGACCAACCGCCGCCCAAAGCGCGGTAGAGGCTGACCCAAGCCAGGCTGCGCTCGCGCTGCAAATCGATCAACGCGCTTTGGGCTTGCACCGCGCTGCGGCGCGCGTCTTCCAATTCGAACAAACTGGCCAGGCCACCGCGGTAACGCGCCTCAGACGCTTTGAAGGAATCGGCGAAACCCCGGGCCGCGGTGAGGGCATGGGTTTCGCGGTCCGCCGTGCTTTGTAAATTGATCAGCGACTCTTCCACTTCGCGCACCGCCGTTCGCACCGCTGCCCGGTAGGAAACGCCTGCTTCGACCCAACTGGCTTGCGCCGCATCGACATTGGCACGCCGTGTACCGCCGTCAAAGAGTGGCATCGTCACCAGCAGAGGCCCCAAACTCCAGACCGTGCCATCGCTGCTGATGCCCCCGACCGACGACCGGGCTGCACTGATGTTGCCGGACAGGCTGATTTGCGGCAGCCGCTGTGCTTGGCGTTGCGCAACATCAGCCTGCCGGGCCAACCACTCGCGCTCGCTCGCTGCCACATCGGGGCGCTGGGCCAGCAATTGGCCGGGCACCTGGGTGACGTTGAGCTGTGTCGGCTGTGGCACTGAAAACCAAGCGGTATCACCGACTTCCAACCGCTGCCGCTCCAGGCGCTGCCGCAGCGCGCCTTCGTCCAAGGCCGTCAAGGCCACCAAGGCTTTGATGTCCAAATCGCAACGCGCTTTTTGCGAGTTCAGCAGGCTGGCGCCTTGGGCACTGCTGGCACGCGCCAACGCTGCGTTGGCTGGGGCTTGAAATCCGGCCTTGGCACTGAGTTCGGTCAGGCGCGCCGTCTCGGCGCGCGACAGCGCATCGGCCTCGGCGGTGCGCGCCTGGGCCAGGCAGCTGCGCAAGCCGATGTAGCGGTTGGCGACCTCGGCCGCCACCAACACCCGTGCGTCGTGCCAGCTGGCCTGTGCCCCCGCCAGCCTTTGGCCGGCGGCGCTGCGGGCGGCGCGCCCGGCCCCGAACACATCCAACTCCCAGCGGGTTTGCAGACCCAGCGAGCCGGTGGTAGTGGCGGGCATGCTCACGTCTTGCCGACCCCGATTGCCAGACGCTTGCGCATCCAAGGTGGGCAGCTGCGCTCCGGATGCCGCCACTTGGGCCGCCCGAGATTGTTCGATACGCGAGGCGGACTGCGCCACACTCGGGCTCGCTGCTTGAGCACTGCTGATGAACTCAGTCAAGACGGTGTCGTTGAACTGCTGCCACCAAGCGGTCAAGTCCGATGTTTTGCCACCGTGTGGCAAAGGCGCGAACCAGGCTTGCGGCGTTGTGGTGGCCTCGGCCAGCGCCGACGTTGCGGTGGGCCCAGTGGCACAGCCACCGAGCAAGGCGGCGACCAAAACACACGCCATGGGCCGAAAGGGGGATGAAGCGTTCATGGGGGTAGCAGCTACTTGGAGTGGGCGCGAATGGAACGTTTAACTTCGCGCAAGGTGTCTTTCAAGGAAGGGCGCGACGAAGGCGGGCGGCTCGCCGCTTGCCGCCTGTGGGTGGGGCACAAACTGTTGGCCACGCGCTGCAACCAACTGGCGGGTTTGCCGCCGCCTTGCACCTGGGCCCGGCGCTGCAACTCGGCGGCCACCATGGCCACCGCGTACAGCACCAAACGGTCGGTCCAGACATCCCAAGCGCGGCTGGCGGTGTTGAGCTTGGGGACGAGCGCGTCGGTGACGTCGCGGCCCACATGCAAATGCACACCCAGGCCGGCAATGGCAATCGCCAAACGCTGCAATTCGTCGTCGGCACGGGCCAAGCCGAAGTGGCGGCACAGCACCGCCACCAAGGCATCGTGCATGGGTTTGATGCCTTGGTTGATTTCTTGCTCCCACAGGCCCGTGGGTTCCAGCATTTCGCGCAGCCGTAGCTTCATGCACTGGCGCGAGACTTCGCCCAAGCGCAGCGGCTCAACGAAGGCGGCGAAGAAACCTCGCAGTGCCTGGTCGAGCGTCAACTGGTCGCTTGCAAACAGGGCGATGTCTTGTTCCACCGCGCCCATGGGCTCTAAAAAAGCGGCTCGGTAGAGGCCCGCTTTGTCACCAAAGTAGTAGCTGATGGCGGCTACATTGGTTTGCGCGCTTTCGGCAATGTCACGAATCGACACCTTGGCAAACCCATGTTGGGCAAAAAGGGCCAGCGCCGCGAGCAGCAAGCGCTCACGCGACTGTTCGCCATCTTGGCGTGTCGGACGGGCCATCTCGGGCAGGGGCATATTCATGCCGTGCACTCTAGCAAATAAATCAAACGTTTGATTTACTTACCGCGTTAACCTTTTGAGCCCAAAGGCCACTTCGATGCAGCAGGCGCTGGGGCCATAAGCCGCTTGTCTGCGGTCAATTGACACCATGGCGCAAGAGTTGTAACGGCCATCAGAAGATGATTGGAGTTTGGGGAGGGACCCCATGATGGTTGACTGGCAAAGAGGCAATGGGAGACTGGTGGGCTGTCGATCAGAACCAGTGTTCAAGATGTGGGTGTGCAGACGACGGCAGTACTTCGTTCGTCCCTATTAACGGGGGCGGCTAATGGGAGACCCCCGGTTTGTGCAAACACCGCCTCGCAACTGCCAACCCCCACCAATGCACCCCCAGGCATGGAGCCGCCAGCCATCACCCGGCGAAGGCCGCTGCCAATACCCCGGCAACAACGAGTGCCAGGCTAAGTTCCTATTCTTCTCTTGTAAAGGAACTGGCAATAGGAGAAATGACATAGCCCAACGCGCTGATGGCTTGGGTGTGTACTACATGAATTTCTTTTGAATGGGCAGCCCATTCACATGGGCGCGGATGTTGACACTCAGAATGGCCCTAACGAAAACCTCTACCTTGTGGCGTTGACCGCTGACGCCTTGGATTTGAGCCGTGAGAAAAGGGGTTTTGCCAAAAATGGCCAGTTTTTCATTGTTTTCAGCTACCACTTCTTCGTTAACGACAAATTGGCAATGCCCGTTTTTCCAGTGGTTGAGCACGTGACACTGGATGCCATCAATGTGCAGCATCCATTCGTCGACGGGCATTTTTTCTTGCTTGACAAGTGCCATGGCCCCCCACAACGAGGCTTTGTGCGTGCGTTGGATGCTGTGCTGCACAGCAATTCGTGTAGCAGGGGGCTGATGGGCACCTTCACGGGGGTCATCGGTGGTGGGCCACGGGCCATTCAAGTCCTCAACCACCCGATCGGCCATCAAGGCAATCATGTTTTCGCGGCGTGATTCATCGAAGAACGTTGGGTGGTAAAGCAGGGTGAAGGCCAGCCCTTTTAAAAGACACCACATGTCTGAGAGCGTCAACCCAGCGCCACTCTCTGGGCCGTGCGTTTGGGCCAGGGAGATGCATTGTTTGATCCGTTCAAAATCGGCCTTCAGGGTGATTTTGCATTCATCTTTTAAATTGGAAAAAACCAAGTTGGCAAATTCGTCGGGTGATGTTTGTGAGATGTGAAATGGCAAGTTCCCAGCCAGCGCATTTTGAGTGAATTGAAATAAATCGTGTTTGGCGTTGGCGCATAAGTCAACTCGCATTCGGTCTTCTGCCAAATGACAATAGGCGCTGATCAATGCGGATTTCCAAATCTGCGGTTCTTGGCTGAACAAAAATTTGATAGCTTTCATTTTCTCCGCATCGTCACTCAAGGCATGTTGAACGATGTGTTGAAATTTTTCGTGCAATTGAAGATGGGTATATTTTTGGATTTCCATGGCCGACATTTTGATTGGGTTTTAATGATTAAATACCCTCAAATGCCTCATATTGTGGTTTGAGGGATCTCATCCAGCCGGCAAATTTTTGTTTGTATTTTTCGTTGGCAATGCGAGTGATGGCTTCAATTTCTTCGCTGGTTTCAACATGGAGATTTTGAATTGGATGGATGTTGAGTTCTTGCTTCATCCAAGTTCTGAAGGCATTTGCATGCACTGGATCGTCATATTCGTCAAGGTCTTTGTAAAAGTGACCGTCCAAAGTCTCCGGGCCAAAACTCAGCAGCACCAAGAGCTCTCGAATGTTGCTGGCAATGATTCGGATGTCTCCTTCACTTCCCAGAAAAATCACAGGGGCATTTTCGAATGATGTTTCTGTTTGATCCAGCCATAGCGCGTAGTGGCTGCCAGTTCCATCCGCACGCGCAAAAATGACCAATTTTTGAAAATACTCTTCATCCAATGAGTACTGGCCACGGTCCGGCTCTTTGTTGACATCGGTGCACAGTTCAAAACCCCAGTTGTAATCGTGTTGGTGGTCAGTATCAAATGCCATCAGTTTTTTCAGTGTTTCGGGCGTTTTATTGTTTCCAAAAACATTTTCATATTCTGAGAATAGTTTTTGCAGGTGCGCTTCACTTTTGGGAACTTCTTGTGAGGGTGTATTTTTTGAGAATTGTTTTTTGAGTGTCCATATCAATCCCAAACCCAGAATAAAACAGATAAAGAATGTGATTGTTTTCATGTGTGAGAAGGGAGCCCGGGCCTCAAATATAAACCCCCAAGAGCAGTTTAGGCGTCAGCAGTTAGGAGGCGCTGGGACAGCTGGAGTCACGGGTCACGCTGGGGTCAATTTTGCTTTCGACGCCCCAAGTCCGACAGGCTCCCAGGCATGCAGGGTTAGTCAATTCAATAGAGAGAGCTGCACCATGCGGGGCACCTCGGTCTCATGGCCTGTGGTTGAGTAACCTTTGGTAGCAAGAGCCCATCCCTCGGTGGCCTGCGCTGCATTCGCTTTGTCCAACAAACAGGTGCCCAGCCCTTTTTTGGTGGCCTGCACCAACAAGGCTTCGCATTGCACCGGGCTGATTTGCAGCGCGAATTGCGTCCATTTTTCGAGCACCCCGGCATTGGCCCAGGCATCTTCAATGGCCCAGCGTACCCCGAGGGTGTGGGTGGGTCGACCAGCTTCAATCACGCGTGGCAGCAGCGCCATGAAAAAGCGCTTGAAGTCGCGGCGTAAGTCCTCCGATGGCAGCAAGGCTTCAAAGCGGCTGACACGTTGGCTCCACCCGGCTTGCAGCAGCTGTTGGCTGACAAAGGCTTGCAAGGCTTGCGCCGGATTAAACAGGCGCAGCCGTTTGGGCGGCAAGACGCGCATGGGAAGGCGACACGCCGCCTCGTGGCTCAGTGGCTCGACAAAACTGCACAGGGTGGCCACGCGCAACCACTGCGCTTCATTTAAGCCGTCAGCGCCACCCAGTTTTTCTTCTGCGATGTGGCGGGCGCGTGCCAAGGCTTCTTGATGGCCATTGGCGCCCTTGCTGTGGTTGGCGCGTTGGCTCATCACCACCAGGTTGCCTGCCGCGTAGGCGGCGTCGTTGCGCACGCGGTCGACGGAACTGCCCTGGGCGCCGCTGCCTGTGAGTTCGACCCGGGTGACAGGGCAGTGGCTCACCGCCAGTTGGCGCAGGTAGTGGGGCGTGATTTGAAACAGCTCTACATGGCGACCTCGCAGCCAGGCGTGCAAGCGCAACTGCAACCACTGCAGCACCGCAGGCCGATTAGACAGCGTGCGGCCTGCAAACGCGACTTGGCCTGCTGTCCAACCTTGATGCAGCGGCGAAGCCTCCATGTCGTAGGGCGCCGGGGGCGTCACGCCGTGGCGGGCAAAGTCCCAGCCGAGCTCGAAGCCGACGGGGTCGAGGTGTGCAAGCGCGGCCTCTTGGTCGGCGGTGACTGATGTTGGCAGCAAAGGGGTGGTGTTGTGGACGACGGGGCTCATCAATGTCTCCTGGAAGGGTTGGACCATGGAGAGAGTGTGACGAGCCACAAGCTCACAGCGTGAGCCACAAAAGTGTGTCGTAAAAATGATGCGAACAAATTTTGAGTATGCTCAGGCTGAAGTGGCTCATCTGGTGAGCCTGTGGCCTGATAGGACCCCCATGGACCGGACCGAGCGTTTCTACAAAATTGAACTGCTGCTGCGCAACCGAAGGCAGGTGAGTTTTGCCGATCTGCTGGAAGAGTTGGATGTCTCCCCCGCCACCTTGAAGCGCGACCTCAACTACCTGCGCAACCGCTTGTCCGCCCCCATCATTTACGACCGCGCTGAAAACGCCTACGCTTTCGAGGCGAGTGCGCCGGCCCACGGTGCTGCGGCCCATGAGTTGCCCGGCCTGTGGTTCAGCGAGGCGGAGATCCACGCCCTGCTCACCATGCACCAGTTGCTCGCCGGTTTGGACGACGACGGCGTCTTGGCCCGCCACTTGGCTCCCATGATGGACAAACTGCAAGGCATGCTCGGCACCGACGAAAGCGAGGCCCGCGAGCTGATGCGCCGCGTCAAGGTGATTGGCACCGCCAGGCGCCGATCCCCCAGCCGTCATTTCGAGTTGCTGGGCAGTGCCCTGGTGCAACGGCGACGGGTTTGGCTGCGTTACTTCAAACGCAGCAGCCGCAGCACCAGCGAACGCGAGGTCTCGCCCCAGCGCCTGGTGAATTACCGCAACACCTGGTACCTGGATGCCTGGTGCCATACCAGCGATGCGCTGCGCCGGTTTGCGCTTGACGCGGTTCAAGAAGCACAGCTACAGACCACCAAAGCCCGAAACGTGGCGGTGAAAGATTTGGAAGCGGAGCTGGATGCGGGTTATGGCATTTACGGCGGGGCCGGTGCCAAGGTGTCGTGGGCGACTTTGGTGTTTGAGCCCGACGCCGCGCAGTGGGTTTCCAACGAAGAGTGGCACCCCGAGCAAACATCGCGCTGGCTGGACGGCACCCCAGGCGAAGGCCGCTATGAGTTGCGTGTGCCCTACAGTGCACCGCAAGAGATATTGATGGACATTCTTCGCCACGGTGACAGCGTGACCGTGGCGGGCAACAAAGCCCTGCAGCAAGCGGTGGCGGCCCGGCTGCGAAGCGCCGCCAAGCTCTATGCTTGAGCCCAGAACCAACCAGGAGAGCACCCATGAAAGCCGTTTGGAACAACACCGTCATCGCCGAGAGCACCGACACCGTCGTGGTGGAAGGCAACCACTACTTCCCAGAGAGCAGCTTGAAGCGCGAGTACTTCACCTTCAGCAACCACCGCACCGGCTGCCCTTGGAAGGGACAGGCGCACTACTACAGCCTCATGGTGAACGGTGACTTGAACCCCGACGCCGCTTGGTACTACCCCGAGCCTTCGGAGGCCGCGGCCAACATCAAAGGCCGTATTGCCTTTTGGAAAGGCGTGCAAGTGGTGGAGTGAACAAGGCTCGCAGCCTGCCCACTTCAGAGCCAAGGGTGAATTCAAAAAGGCTTACCGTTCGGGATGGCAAGTGCAGCCCCGTTGGCCTAACCAGCCCATGTGGTGCAGGGTATGGCGCATGCCCACCCAAGCCCAGCGCGCTGCCACGGCCGTTCTCGGCCCATAAAACCCACCAAACAAAATGCTGGCAGTGAGGTTGTGCACTTCGTGCCACCAGCCCTTCGGAACATAAAGCACATCGCCGGGCTCGAGGTCCACCACCGCGAAATCGTCTGCTGACGCGCTGCCTTTGCAGCGCAGTGTTTCTGCCTTGCAGCTGGACAACCGTGCCCAGGCATCGTATTTCGCGGATATGGCACCCAGACGTTCGACCGTGGTCGGGGCTATCAGGTAGAAACGCTTGCGACCGACAACTTGCACGGCCAAGTTATCGAGGTAATCGTGGTGCAAGCCGGTTTGTGCGCCCGCTGGGCCGATCCAGCATTGCAAAGACTTCGTCACGCCATCAGGAAAAATCTCGGCATGTTGTAAGTCTCTACGCAGTGCGGGCAAGGCATCGAGCAGGTCGAATTCTTTCAGGTACAGGGGCGGCTGCGCAGCGCGGGCGGTGGATTCCAAGCCGCGTAAGTAGGCGCTCAAACTCGATTCAACAAAACACGTTCGCCCGTGTTCTCTGTTGCCGGCAACCAGCTGTACGGTTCGGTCGGGCAGGCGATCAGCCAACTCAGAAAACCGCCATTGTTGAATCGCCGGCCAAGCAGCCGCCAAGCCCCGAAACACCGCTGGGCTGCGTTGTTCGCCTAAGGACTTCGGTCCCGGAAAAATTGAATCAGCCAACGGCCGAAAGACAGTGTTCACACCGAAAGTGCCACTACCTGGTGGACACGGCGTACTTGCAGCAGCCCCAAGCCATGCGGACCATGCTTGGCAACGCACGAACGCTGAACATGGCGCACTGCGCGCACAGCTGCCAGGCACTGACGCGGCCAGCGTGGCGGTCCGTGCGAAGCAAGGCCGACAGCATGGCAACAATGTCGGTGCTCAAAAACAAAATTGCCACCAGCAGTGTCTGGATGCGCAGCGTGCGACCGACACCCGCACCCACCATCACATTTCGGGCCACGTGATAGTGGTCCAGCTCTTCCTGGCAGTGCCAGCGCCACAGCCGCGTTTGGTGTGTTTGGCTGGCACTCAACCAGGCATTTCCGGTTCGCAAAGCCTCTTGGGAGATCATGGCGGTCAGGTGCTCTAAAGCGCTGGCCATGGCCAAACGCGTGGGCAAACGCCAGTCCGACATTTCCTGAATGACCCCTTCGATGCGGCGCTCCAGTTCACGCGACGAGGGAGCGTTGGCTGCCAGCTTGTCGTTGTAGAGCTGATGGGCCCGTGTGTGGCTCTGTTCTTCACGCACAAACCGATGCACTTCCTGCCGCAACTCAGCCGACGTTGACGTGCCTTCCAAACTTGTTTTTAGCCAGTCTGACATGGCGGTGATGACAAATTTCTCGCCGCTTGGCAGAAGCAGAGAGATCGCGTCGAAGAGCCGCGAGCGCAGCGCGTCACCCCCATTCCACCAAAGGTCGGCGCAAGGGGAGTCACCTGATACCCAGGTGCTGTTCATGGGTTGACCCCTTCCAAGCCCGATGGTGGTTTGGGTCGTCCGGCTGATACACCAGAGAGGATAAAAAGCCACCTCACCACAGCTTGCAGCAGGCCCTTGGGCAACAGGGCCCAAAGAGATTGCCACCTTGAGAACGGAACCCTGCAACGCAGCATCACACCGTAGTTGAGTGACGCCGCATGTGGAAAGTAGTTCGGCAGTACCGCAACGATCTCTTGGATTCCCCTGCCGTGGTAGTAGCGAAGCTGCGGATCGCGCGGCAACCCGCCGCGCCGACTCTTCACGTAGCTCGTCACGTCCAGGCTGGGATCAGCAAGCAATGCCCGCTCAAGCCCAGGAATTGGCGAGCCGAAATAAATTTCATGCCAGCCATTCTTGAGCGCAAGTGGCCAAAAGAACTCGCATATCGCCGAGACGGCATCGGGATCGACGCTGGTCAAGCTGATGCCAAATAAACTACCACCGCAGTTGGCGAGCGAGGTGTTGCCAGTGCCCACGGCACAGTCTGTCCAACTGCGTGCTTGTTGCAACTCCTGTTGGCTGATGGGCCGCATGAACAAGGAAGCCAACACTTCACCGCTGTGCGCGCAAAAGCTACCGATGCAAAGTTGCGGATGGCTCTCTATGCGTTTGTGCAGTGTCTCAGCATCGGCGGCCTGATGATCCTGCCACTGGCGGGTCTCTAACTTCAGCAAAGCGGGGATGTCACGGATGTCAAGAAAGCGGGTCACAAGGGGCTGGTTCATGGTGGATCTGCAAATCATTACGTCAAGGTTTTATGATCGCGACAAGGTATGACAAGAACGTGAAACCGCCCGCAAAACTAGCAAAATGACTTTGCCAAACAGTTCAGAGCTAGAGACTTTCACTGGCTTGTGACAATTCAGCCATGAACTGTCACCCCAGCTTGCCGTCTTCATCCATGCTGTGGCATGTGGCTTTTTATCGCTTGATTGAGGTCGCTGACCCGCCAGTACTCGCCGCGTATCTGCGAGGTATCACCGGCGCCTTGACCGGCTCGATCTTGGTGGCCTCGGAAGGCATCAATGGTGTGTTGGCGGGCAGCGAGGCCGCTCTTCAAGACTTTAAAGAAGCCCTGGCCCAAGACCCCCGGTTTGCTGCCATGCCTTACAAGCGGAGCCAGTGCAGCACAGCACCATTTGCCCGAATGAAAGTACACACCAAACCCGAAGTGGTGGCTGTGGGTTTGCCGCCCGAAGCGGTGGGTTTGCCCCCAGGCGGGACGGCGCTGAGCGCCGAGGCATGGCGTGAGCTGATCACGCAAAACGACGTGGTGCTGCTCGACAACCGCAACAGTTTTGAGTTCAAACTCGGCCATTTCCAAGGCGCCATCGACCCTGGCGTGAACCACTTCCGCGACTTTCCCGCCTATGTGAAGGCCCACGCTAACCAGTGGAAAAACGAGGGCAAACGCGTGGCCATGTACTGCACCGGCGGCATACGCTGCGAAAAACTGAGCGGCTGGATGCAGCATGGCCTGGGGCTGGACGTTTACCAGCTGGACGGCGGCGTGCTGAACTACTTTCAAGCCTTGCCCGACGCCAACAACGATTGGGCGGGCGAGTGTTTTGTCTTCGACAACCGCATTGCCCTGGACACGCAGTTGAACGAAACCACCACCACCGCAGAGCAGGTGTATCTTGTTGAGGGCTCCGATGCCGACCCCCACAACGCCTGGCGTCTGCAGCGGGCAAGAAGGCTGGATGAATCCACTTGAACCCGTGCCGGGCCGACCTCAACGCGATGGTGTTGGCGCCAGCACGGTTTCGCTGCCGACAGGCCCTTGGGCCACGCTGCTGGAGTTTTTGGTGCAGCGTTTTCCTGACGTCGGTTTGGCGCAGTGGCAGCAGCGCTTGAATGACGGTTTGGTGCTGGACGAACATGACCAAGCGCTGCCGCTCAACGCACCCTACCGCGCTCACAGCAAGGTCTGTTATTTCCGCCACGTGGCGGCCGAGCCGCACATTCCCTTTGACGAGGTGGTGCTCTACCAAGATGAACATTTGGTGGTGGCCGACAAACCGCATTTCTTGCCGGTCACCCCAGGCGGGCGCTTCGTGCAGCAAACGCTGTTGGTTCGCCTCAAACGCAAACTCGGCTTGCCCCACCTCACGCCCTTGCACCGCATCGACTTAGAAACCGCCGGTTTGGTCGCCTTCGGTGTCAACCCCTCAGAGCGTGACCGGTACCACGCGCTGTTTCGTCAGCAGCAAGTGCAAAAACAATACGAGGCGATTGCACCCTACCGGCCCGAGTTGAGTTTTCCGCGCACGGTGCGCAGCCGCCTGGAACAGAACCCCCAGTCCTTCATGCAAATGTGTGAGGTGGATGGCACGCCCAACGCCCACACGGAAATCGAGCTGTTGGACGTTCATGGGCCATGTGCTCGCTACCGCTTGCGTCCGATCACGGGCCGCAAACACCAGTTGCGGGTGCACATGGCGTCGCTGGGACTGCCCATCTTGGGTGACAGGATTTATCCGGCGTTGCGGGTCGAGTCGCAGAGCGACTCGACTTTCGATTACAGCAACCCGTTGCGCTTGTTGGCCCAGCGCTTGGTGTTGACTTGCCCGATCACCCGTGGCGACAGGAGCTTTGTCAGCCAGCAGCGTTTGGAATGGGGGTTTTGAGATGACCAGAGCCTGAAAGCTCAAACCTTCAGCCGGCCTTGTTGCTCATTCCATGCCTGCCATTGGTTTGGCCGCAGTCCATAGCGCGCGAGGTTGCCCAGGTGAACTCGGCGCAGTTCGTCGATCACCAAGGCCAGCACGTCTTCTTGTTCTGCGACAGGGATTTGTGCCACCACTTCTTGTTTCATCAAATCCAAGCTGTTGTTGTGCGGCTGTTTGACCACCTGTTGTATCAGGGCCTTGATAAAGGGGCGCCAAGCCAAACGCAGTGGGTCGGGCTGGGTGAGTTCACTGCGGATCGCCAAGTACTCTTGGGTGCTTCGTTCATAAGCCCATACGAACAGGTCGCGCAACAACTCCACCCGGGTCAGCTCGTACACCCCCAGTGTGGCGGCGCTGTAGAGCGTTTCGGGCACGTCCAGAAATGTCAGCGGGCACAAATTGGCCCGGAACAGCGGCAGGTTGGCCAGCAAGCGTGAACAGCGTTTGTTGACGTCGGCAAAGGGTTGCAAATAGGGCAGGTGAGTCAGGCTGAAGAAGGCCTGCTCAAAGGGGTCGTGAATTTGCCCCAGCTTTTGCAGCAAGCCATCCAGCGCCGCCTCCAAGGCCACCGCCCCTGACAGGGGCCGGTAAACACTCAGTCCGATCTCAACCGCGTGTTGACGCACGCGGCCCTCATCAAAAGGGTTTGGCAGCAGGTTTTCCGCCAAGCTGCTGTGCAGGTTCATCAAGGTGTAGCGGTCAAAGCCCACGGTGTCGATGTTGTCCACCAGCATTTCAATGGCGGCTTTGTGGTTCAGGATCATCTGCGTCTCAAGCGCCGCCTTGCCCGTGGCGGCTTGACCGTGCTCAATCAGCGCGCGGGTGTCTAGCCGGGTATAGGTGTTGCCTTCCAGCACACTGGAAGCCCACGACAAGTCAATCAACAAGCGGTTCAGCAGCGCACGGCTATGGGTTCCTGCTGGTTGGGGCTGGGATGCGGTGCGGCCCATCAAATGCAGCTGCCGACGCAGCGATGCGGGCAAGTAGGCGGTTTGATTCGGCACATAGTCCGCCAAGAACTCGCTTTGATAACCCACGGGTTGTCGGCCAGACAGGGGCTGCTGCACATAGGCCAGGATGTCTTTGCTGTCTTGCGACAGGGGCAATTGGCCCCACAAGAGATTGTGCGCACCGTGTTGTGTTGCGACCAGTGCGCCCGTGTGTTGTGCCAGGGCGAAAACCGCCAAGTAGCGACGCGCCCGGCCCTCACCTTGGCTGGCAATCTGTCCTTGAGCCAGCAATTGACTCAGCCACCGCTGGGCCGTGCGCCGTGCCAGCAGCGGGTGCAATACCAGCAACTCCGCCAAACTTAAGCCGGCGGGGTGTTGGTTGATGGACTGAACCAGGGTTTGTGTGTCGAGCATGGCGCGATTTCGCAGAGAATGGCGCGATTTTGAGCTGAGGCGGCGCGATTATGGCGCGATTTTTGAAATCGCGCCAGCCCCTCGAAGTCGATGCAGGCATGCGCTTAATGGTTCCGCCGCCAAACCGGCGGTTAATGCCAATCGAAAGGTTTCCATGACATTCACACCAGCACAGCTAACGGCCCAAACAAACCAGTTCATCAACTTCTTGCCGGGGCGACAAGTCGCCGACTATCCCCTTGTCAAACCCAGCAACTTAGGCGAATTTTGGGAGCAAGACGGGCATCTGTTTTGTCGGCTGAACCATACCGGTTTGCAACTGCGGCTTGAAACGCGCCAAGTTGTCAATCGGCACGGCGAGTGGGTCACACAACTCAATTTCCTGGTTGATCAGCCGGAACGTCGCGTGTTGCTTTGCCTTTACCTCCACCCAGAGGAGGAACGAGATCTGCGAGAACTTACTTTTGACCCGGAGGGCGAATGTGAATTTAAGCAGCGAACCAATGCCTATCTGCCAAAGCACATCCTGACAGCGATTGAGGAGAACGCAAAGCGGCTGCTGTATCGGCCCGAACCCGGTCTTGACTGACGCGACCCCAGATCAGCCCGGAAAGGGCTGATCTGGAAAGCCCTCACCGCCCCGACTTAAACCCCGTGAACACGCGCGTTTGCACACGCCGAATGTTCTGCGGCAACGCATCAGGCGCAAACATGGTCGTCTTCGCTGCGTCGTCCAGGAAAATGGTTTTGTTCTCCGCCACGTCTTTCTTCACAAATTTGAGTGACGCGGCATTGGGGTTGGCGTAGAACACTTTGTTGGTGAGGGACGCATGCACCTCGGGGCGCAAGATGTAGTTGATGAAGAGGTGGGCGTTCTCCACGTTCTTGGCGTCTTTGGGGATGGCCATGGAATCGAAGAAGAGCGTGGCGCCGGTTTTAGGCACCAAGGCTTCAATGGTCACTGGGATTTTGCCTTTGGCTTCCAGTGCACGGGCACGGGCAATGTTGATGTCGCCTGAAAACCCCATCACCAGACAGGTGGCGCCTTTGGCCATTTCTTCGATGTAACCCGAGGACGAAAACCGGGTGATGTGGGGGCGTATGGTTTTGAGCAGTTTGCCGGCTTCTTCGTAGTCGGCTGCTTCTTTGCTGAAGGGTGGTTTGCCAAGGTACAAGAGGGCCGCTGGCAGCACCTCGGAGGGCGAATCGAGCACGCTCACGCCGCAGCTTTTGAGTTTGCTCACGTACTTCGGGTCAAACAGCAAACTCCAGGTGTTGTCGGGCAGGGGCTCGGTGCCCAAGGCTTTTTTCACTTTGTCGACGTTGATGCCTACCGTCACATAACCCCACATCCAATTCACCAAATGTTGGTTGCCCGGGTCGACCTTGGCCAGCTGCTCCAGCAGGCCTTTGTCCAGGTTGTTCCAATGGGTGAGTTTGCTGCGGTCCAATTTTTGCAATAGGCCGCCTTCAATTTGTGTTTTGGCAAAGTGCGCGCCCGGAACCACGATGTCGTAACCCGTTTTGCCCGCAACGAGCTTGGCATGCAGCACCTCGTTGTTGTCGTAGTTGTCGTAGTTGACCTTGATGCCGGTCTCTTTCTCGAAATTCTTGATGGTGTCGTCGGCGATGTAGTCGGACCAGTTGTAAATGTTCAGCACCTTGGATGGGGCGCCTTGTGCGCTGGCGGTGCCCGCCGCCGCCATGAGGGTCAGGCCCAGCAGGTGAACCAAGGTATTTCGAGCGCCAAACAACCGAGCAGCCATGGTGGTGCGTCCTTTCGCAAAGCGGGTGAGTTAAGAGACAACGGACAGAATTTTGCCCCAAGGCCCGCATGGCCCCATGCTATCCCTGCATCTTGTGGGCATCCACATGCATGGGGCACTTGCATTGGGTTACGCTTGCCGTCCTTTTTCCCAAAGGTCGGCCCCCACGTGGCCCCAGTGGATGACCGGCCGCGCCGCGGCGCTCACATCAAAACCACCTCTGCCACCCGCAGGAGACAAATATGGAACCCACCTCCGACACCAACCTCACACCCGCTGAAGCTGCTTTGCGTGAGGCCGCACTCGACTACCACCGCTCGCCCACCCGCGGCAAGATTTCGGTGCTACCCACCAAACCGCTGATGAACCAGCGTGATTTGTCGCTGGCCTACTCGCCGGGTGTGGCTTACGCCTGTTTGGCCATTCAGAAGGACCCGACGCTCGCCTCGGAGTACACCTCTCGTGGCAACTTGGTCGGTGTCGTGACCAACGGAACCGCCGTTTTGGGACTTGGCGACATTGGCCCGCTGGCCAGCAAACCCGTCATGGAGGGCAAGGGCTGTTTGTTCCGCAAGTTTGCCGGCATCGATGTATTTGACATCGAACTCAACGAAAAAGACCCCGACAAACTGGTCGACATCATTGCCGCCTTGGAGCCCACGCTGGGCGGTATCAACCTGGAAGACATCAAAGCGCCTGAGTGTTTTGTGGTGGAGCGCAAGCTCAAAGAACGTTTGAAAATCCCCGTGTTCCACGACGACCAACACGGCACGGCCATCATTTCTGCCGCCGCCATGATCAACGGCTTGGAACTCACGGGGAAAAAAATCAGCGAGGTCAAAGTCGCAGTGAGCGGCGCCGGTGCGGCCGCGATTGCTTGTTTGGATTTGTGGGTTCGTTTGGGTGTGGCGCGCCACAATATTTTTGTCTGCGACAGCAAGGGCGTGATCCACAACGACCGCTCTGACAAGCTGGACGAAAGCAAACGCGCCTACCAACAAAACACCCAGGCCCGCAGCTTGGCCGATGTGATGAAGGGCGCCGACATTTTCTTGGGCTGTTCCGCCGCTGGCGTGGTCAATGCCGACATGGTCAAGAGCATGGCCGATAAACCCTTGATCCTCGCCTTGGCCAACCCCGAGCCCGAGATTCGCCCTGAGATCGCCAAAGCTGCAAGGCCTGATTGCATCATCGCCACTGGCCGCTCTGACTATGTGAACCAAGTCAACAACGTGCTGTGTTTCCCCTACATCTTCCGGGGCGCGCTGGACTGCGGCGCGCAGCGCATCACCGAAGAAATGAAAGTCGCCTGCGTTTATGAAATCGCTGGTTTGGCCAAGGCCGAAATCTCCGGTGAAGTGGCCGCCGCCTACCCTGGCGAAGACATGCGTTTTGGGCCTGACTACCTCATCCCCAAACCGTTTGATTCACGTTTGATTTTGCGCATTGCACCTGCAGTGGCCAAAGCGGCTGCAGAGTCGGGTGTGGCCACGCGGCCCATTGCCGACCTGGACGCCTACCGCCAGTCCCTGATGCAGTTCATGACCCACACCGGCATGTTCATGCGCCCCGTCTTCATGGCCGCGCGCAGTGCACCCAAACGGGTGGCTTATGCCGAAGGCGAAGACGAACGCACCTTGCGTGCGGTGCAAATTGCACTGGAAGAAGGCCTGGTCAAACCCATCCTGATTGGCCGCCCGGCCGTGATGGCGCAGCGCATTGAACGCGCCGGTTTGCGCCTGAAACCGGGCGTGGACTTTGACCTCATCAACCCCGAAGACGACGCCCGTTTCCGCCAGTACTGGGAGGCCTACCACGCCATCAAAGGCCGCGATGGCATCACCCCCGAGATGGCCAAATCGGCCGTGCGTCGCTCCGGCACCTTGATCGCTTCCTTGGCTGTTCATCTGGGCCACGCAGACGGCCTGCTCTGCGGTTTGGTCGGCCGTTATGACCACCATTTGGAGCATGTTCGTGACGTGATCGGCATGCGCCGCGGTGCCCATTGCCTGGCAGCGCTCAATGCCTTGATGCTGGACAAACACACCCTGTTCATCGCCGACACCTTTGTCAACGACGACCCCGATGCACAGACGCTGGCTGAGATCGCCGAGATGGCCGCCGAGGCTGTGACCCAGTTTGGCATCGAACCCAAAGTGGCCTTCTTGTCCCACTCCATCTACGGCTCCAGCCAACGTGCGTCGGCCCGCAAAATGCGCGCCGCACGTGCCCTCTTCGCCGCCAAACGGCCTGACATTCAGTCTGAAGGCGAGTTGCAAGGCGATGCCGCACTGAGCGAAGACATCCGCGCCACCTTCTTGCCCAGCAACACGCTCAAGGGCTCGGCCAATGTGCTCGTGCTGCCGAACTTGGACGCAGCCAACATCCTGTTCAACGTGCTCAAGATCACCGGCGGTCAAGGCGTGACCGTGGGGCCGATCTTGCTCGGTGCGGCAGCGCCTGTGCATGTGCTGACGCCATCGGCCACCGTGCGCCGCGTGGTGAACTTGACTGCGTTGACGGTGGCGCAGGGTGGGTTGGGGTGATGCCAGTTTAACGAGCCGCTGGGGCTTACTGGCCCCGGCCACGGTGCAACTTTGTAGGTGAATACACCCTAGACCGACTCCAACGTAACCCACACCTCGAACCCCCGACTACGTACGCAATACCCACACGTCAATCGGTGCTGCCGCCCTCTATCGTTCGTCTCCCTATTCAATGAAAAGGAGACGAAACATGAACAAACGTGGCTACAAAGTCCTGGCGGTGATTGGAGCCCTCGGTGTTTCAGCAGGTGTGCAGGCGCAGTCTTCGGTGACGGTGTTTGGTGTGGTGGACACGGCCTGGAACCACGTCAACGCCTCGGGTGCCGGTTCACTGAATCGAATCCTTGAGGGCGGCAACAGCAACTCGCGTTTTGGTTTTCGTGGTCAAGAAGATCTGGGCGGGGGACTGAAGGCGGGTTTCTGGCTCGAAAACGGGTTCAACCCTGACACAGGCACCAGTGGTGCCACCAGCACCAACAACATTGATTCCGCGACGAATGCCTTGTTCGGTCGCCGCGCAACCGTCAGTTTGATGGGGGGCTGGGGTGAGTTGCGTGTGGGTCGCGACTTTGTCCCGAGCTTCACCAATCTTGGCAACAGCATGCATCCGTTCGGCACCAACGGTGTGGGGGGCTCGAGTTTTCTGTTCTACCCGGTCAACACAGGCGGCACCACAGCCCGAACCAATATCCGGGCATCTAACGGCGTGAACTACTTTCTGCCGGGGGGTCTGGGCGGCTTCATTGGCCATCTCGCCTACGCCCTGGGGGAGCAAAACAGCACGCCCAGCGCAACCAAGGACGACGGTAAATACGTCGGCGGCCGCGTGGGCTATGCGGCAGGCCCTTTTGCGGTGGCTGCTGCGACCGGCAAAACTCAGTACGCGAGCGGGGACTTCACCCAGACCAACCTGGGCGCCACCTACCAACTCGGCCCCGCCAAGCTGATGCTGTTGTGGGGTGAGAACAAGGTTGGCACGACCAAAACCACTGCAGTGATGTTGGGCACCCAGTTTAGCGTCGGCAACGGAGAGATTCGTGCCGCCTATACCCAGCTTGATGCCAAACGCGTTGCCAGCGACGCCCATCAAATTGCCCTGGGTTATGTGCACAACTTGTCCAAGCGGACCGCCCTTTATGCCACTGGGTCACAAATCGACAACAAGGGTGCAGGCAAAACTTTCAACTTGGGTGTTGCGCCCGTGACTGCGGGCGGCAACAGCTCGGGTTATGAGATCGGTTTGCGCCACAACTTCTGAGCCCTCGGTTTCATTTGCAACGTGTGTTGTTTTGGTCACCCACTGGTGACCATTTTTTTGTCGTGGTGGAACAGGGATGGCGACCCTGGTGTTGGCAAATTTATCGATCAAAAGCCGTTTGATGGTGGCTGCCGTTTGTGTGGGTGTCGCGTTGACGGCCCTGGGGGCTTTGGCGGTGGCGCAGGGTGGGTTGCGGTGAGAGAGCGATAGGACACGCGTCACTCCACCAGCCATCGCCGTCATTCCCGCGAAAGCGGGAATCCAAGCACTGCACCGAATTCCATACACGGGTTCATTTATCACCACCGACTGGATTCCCGCTTTCGCGGGAATGACGAAATTGGGTGGCCGTGAACATACACTGTGCCAATGCAAGACCGTAGTCATTTCTTGGCCCAGATGCGCCGACAATTTTCTTTTATGGAGCGATCCTGTCTCGCATATGACTCCGGTGACTTAGATGAGGCCATCAGGCTCGCCACTTCAGTGCGAGTAATCGTCCACAACACCAAAAACAGCACATCGTTGCTTTCGCACCTCGGTGCTTCAAAGATTTGCTTTCTGAGTACAGTAGATTCAACCAACGTAAACCCGGCCACCTGCGATTTTTTTTATGGTTTAGGTGGAATGCGATTTGACGCAGAGGGCAAGTCTGGCCCATACCCTCTGCTTGGAGAGGCTGAATTTTCATCAGCCAATGACTGTCGAAAAGTGGTGGGAACAAGTGATCTATGTTTCTCGCCCAATCATTGTTCGAAGACGTGACCTCGTTCTTGCCGCAGCTAACCAGGACGGCGGCGCGCACGTCGACAAGAAATTTGCACCCGCATACGAAATGCTCCAAAAACATATGCTCATCCGTGTCAGACGAGGCGAACCAAACAAGGCTGTCGATTACGTCCACCTCATGGGTCTGCGACAAGTAGCTTACGAAGTGATGCACAGCCCGGAGCTTGTAGCGCTATTGCAGTGAAATTTCGCGATGTATCTTCTGCAAAAGAACCAACACCTCAAACCCGCACCGCCCTCTTCAACAACCCCGCCACCCCCCACAGCGCCACCACGGTCAGCACCGCACACACCAGCAGCGGCAGCCACAAATCTGGCAACCCCAGGCTCTGGCCTTTGAGCACCCGGGTCATCAAGGTGCTTTGCGCCAATGCAGGCACCCACAAATGCCAGGGCGCTTCGCCTTCTTGGTTGAAGACCGAGACCAGGGGCAGCAGCTGGGCCACCATGACCACCAGCGAGGCGTTGACCTGTGCCTCTTTCACGCTCTTGCAGCGCATGGCCACGGCCATCAAGGCGGCGGAGAACAAAGCCACCAAAGGCAGCAGGATCAATAGGAACCAAGCGGCTTCCTCCCAGCCGTACTGGAACAAAGCCTGCAGGCTGTCGCTTTGAATCAACCACTGCGCGGGAATAAAACTGAAGCAACTCAAGGTGGCCACCAAGGTGCTCAAGGCGGCCACTGCGCCCCATTTACCCAGCACGATGCTGCTGTGGCGCATGGGGTTGGTGAGCAAGGGCTCTAAAGACCCGCGTTCGCGTTCGCCTGCCGTGGTGTCCAGCGCCGCATTGAGTGCGCCATAGAGCACGGCCATCAGCACAAAAAAGGGCAGCATGGCGGTGATTTGCAAGGCACGGCTTTGGCTGTTGGCCAAGTCGCGCTCTTGCACTTGCACGCTGCGCAGCACGTCAGGCGCCACACCGCGCAGGGCCAGGGTGAGGGTGGCGCGTTCTTGGTTGAAACCAGAGAGCACTCGCATCACCCGGTTCACGCCCGCAGCAGCGGCTTTGTTGGCGCCGTCGCTGACCACCTCCACGTTGGGCAGTTCACCTTCGCGCAGGTTTTTTTCAAAATCAACGGGCACCACGAGCACGGGATGGGCCAAGCGACCGCTCTTGAGTTGGGTCTCAAAGTCGGCCGGTGCTTCACGCAAGTTGAGTGTTTGGCGTTCCAGGTAGTTGCGCAGGGTGGGTGCTTGTTGCAAGTTGCTGACCCACAGCTCGCGCGACTCGGCCCGGGTTTCAAAGGTGGACACCAGGTGCGACAGCCCCCACAGCACCAAGGGGCCCATCAATACGCTGGAGAACAGCACCACCATCAAGGTGCGCCGGTCGCGCAGGGCATCCAGCCACTCCTTGCGAAATACGATGGCACAGGTGTGCCAGAAACTTAAAGGGTTCATGGCAAACGGGTTGTGAGATTCATCGCCAAAGGGTCCGGGATGGTGGCGTCCAGGAGCGCTGGGTCAGCGAAGGCCAGGGCCACGAAGGCGCTTTCAAAGTCGCGCTCGCCCGTGCGTTCGCACAGCTCGGCCACGGTGCCACTGGCCACGGTGCGGCCTGCGGCCACCACCACCACGTGGTGGCACAGCTGCTGCACCTCTTGCATGATGTGGGTGGAAAACACCACGCATTTGTTGCCGCCGGCGGGGCTGGCGAAGTAGCGCAGCGCGTCGCGCAGGGCGCGGGTGGACAGCACATCGAGGCCGTTGGTGGGTTCGTCCAGCACGATGTGGGCGGGGTCGTGCACCAAAGCGCGGGCCAGTGCGGTTTTCATGCGCTCGCCTTGGCTGAAGCCTTCCACGCGCCGGTCCAAGAGTGGCTGCATCTCCAGCAGTTGGGCCAGCAATTCGGCGCGCTGCAGAGCGGCATGAATCTGCATGCCTTGGAGTTGGCCGTAATAAACAATGTTTTCGCGCGCGGTCAGGCGCGGATACAGGCCACGTGCGTCCGACAGCATGCCCATCTTGGCCAAGGCGGCGCGTGGCTCTAGGCGCACATTGCTGCCGCCCACCAACAACTCGCCACTGTCGGGTCGGATCAATCCGGCCAACATGCGCAAGCTGGTGGTTTTGCCTGCGCCGTTGGGGCCGAGCAGGCCGGTGATTTGACCGTCTGCGGCTGTGAAGTTCACGCCGCGCACAGCGTCGATCACGGTTCGTGCCCCGCGTTGCCACCAAGCCCTCGTCTCGCCGTCGCTGACGCGGCCGAAAAACCGTTTTGCCAGGTGGTGTATTTCAATCATGGTGTGACCGCCCCCGCGAGCGAAAAACTCAAGGGCCGGGGCAGGGATTGCAAGCAGCTGCCGTCGACCTGGGGTGTTTGGCCGTCGGGGGTGTCGAGGTAACGAAACACCAGGTCGGGTACACAAGGCAGGCTCATCAGGCCGTGGCTGGCCTGGGGTACCACCACCTGGGTCACCTTGTTGCCCAGGGCTTGCGCGACCTGCTTGGCATGCCGGGGGGGCGTGACGGGGTCAGCGCCCCCACTCAACAACAACACGGGTGCGTTGCTCGGTTTGAGTTGGTAGAACGCGGGCGGTATGTCGGCCGTTGGCCACAGTGGGCACATGGCGGTGTATCGCTGCGACAAGGCGTCGCCAAAGTCTGTGCTTGAACTCGCAGGCGTTGGTGAGGTCGCTGCCCGTTTGACGTCTTCCGCGCAGACCACGGCGAGGTGCATGCCGGTGTAAAGCGGCGGGGCGCTGCGTGGTGCAGTGGCACTGGCCAATGTGGCCAGACCCTCCCAGCGACCCGATGCCGCATCGCGCAGCGCTTGCGGCAACGCGGCGGCCAGGCTGGGCGCGTAAAGTGGTGCCCGCACCGCGGCCAACACCATGTCGCGTGTGATGGTGATCACCTCGCTTTGGCCGGTGCGGGGGTCGTTGACCAACTGGTCTTTGGGCAAACTTTGCAGCAGCAACTGCCAGGTGGCGCGTAAGTCACCATGCCGCCTTTGGCAAGCGGGCTCGGTGCTGCATGCGGTCCACATGGCATCGAGTGCGGCTTGGGCGTCGACGCCGCTGCTGTTGTGCAAAGCCATGTTCGGTGGCACCACGCCGTCAAGCACCAAACGCCGCACCGTTTGTGGGAACTGGCGCTGGTAGTCCAGTGCGGCACGGGTGCCGTAGGACGCCGCCACCAGGTTGATGGTGCGGGCGCCGAGTTGCTCGCGCACCGCGTTCAAGTCTTGCATGGCTTGGGGCGTGGTGAACTGGCCGATGTCACTGGGGTGCGTCACCCAGGGCAGGGCATTGAGCTGCTTCAAACAAGTTTGCGCGTCTTGCAGCGACTGGGCCAAGTCGCTGCTTTGCGCCCAACCGGTGAGGGTGTTGGTTTTGGGTGGATCGCAGCGCAGCGGGGCCGATCGGCCGGTGCCGCGTTGGTCTACAAACACAATGTCGCGGCGTTGGTTCAATCGGTTGAACAGGGGCATCACATAGGGCATCAAATCGATGGCGCTTTGTCCTGGACCGCCGGCGATGAAAAACACCGCGTCCTCGCGTTTGCGTCTGGCCACTGCGGGCAGCACCGCGTAGTGGATGTCGATTTGTGTGCCTTTGGGCCGTGTGGCGTCCAAAGGCCGCTGCACCACACCGCAGCGAACTTCCTGGGCCACGCCGGGAATGCGACACGGTGTGACGGGAGCCGGAGTCTGTGCCCACGCGGGAACGACGGCCAGCGCTGCAACGCCCGCCAAAAATCCCCGCCTAAGGATGCTCTGCATAACTCTTGCGACGCTGTGGTGGCGCGGATCGGGATGGGCTGCAAGGCGAGTTTCGCGGCCATTAGCACAGCTATTGGCAAGGAACGGGGCGCCGCAGACCGCCCGAGTCCGTGCTGCCACAGTCCGCAAGGAGTTGTGCAGAGCATCCTTAAAGGGTTTGTACATAGGTCAGATCACTGTGTGGGGCTGCCCGGAATTCGGGCCGTTGTTCGGCCTCAGCGGCCCAAGTGACCAGCGCGGGAAAACGAGGGGCCGTGACCACCTGAGGCACCATGGCCTGAATGAAGGTCCAGGCCACAGCGGTGCTGATACCTGCTTGGTCCATCGCGTGGTTGGACCACGGGTGGCGGGTGATCTGCGCTTCAAGCTCTTCACATGCCGCGAGCAACTGACCCGTTACCCGGTCGACCCAGGGCGGATGCTGTTTGTCGCTTGGGCGCAATTGCTGCTCATAGACGAGTTGCACGCTTTTTTCGCACGCACCCAATGCCAGTCCGATGGTGCGCAGGGCACGCTGTCGCATGTCCAGGGCGCTGGGCATCAGGCTGCGTGGCGTAGCCAGCGCTTCGGCGAAATCAAGAATCAAGCTGGAATCCATCAACACCTGTCCGTCGTCGCAGACCAGGGAGGGCGCTTTGACCACCGGGTTGATCGCCTGAAATTCCTCAAACTGCCGAAACACCGAGATCGAGCGATGCTCGAAGCGAAGGCCAAGCAATTGAAGCGAAATCGCCACCCGTCGTACATAGGGTGAGTCGAGCATGCCAATGAGTTGCATGGGGTTCTGTGAGCCTGTTGCGTTGATCGAAGTATGCCTGTGCGGCGGGCTGCGGCCAGCATATCCGCAGTGCAGCGCCATTCACTGTTAGCCATGCCAGCTTGTCCCCATCGCGGGCTGATCGAAAAATAGCGTTTGGAAATCACATTCCTGGCGTCGTTGGCTGGGATCAATCTTCATGAACGCAGCAGCAAGCCCGGTCAACCCTCACTTTCTTCGGCGAATCGTCAAACCAGGGGCTTACCGACGTTTCCTGGTGGCCAGCGAGGTAAGGCACCGTGACGGCCGCTGCCTGTTGGTGCAAGGCGAGTACCTCACCGCCGAGACCGCCGAGCGGCTGCGCGACCAAGACCTGCAAAGTCCCTTGGAGTTGAGCCTGGCCTTTGATGGCGCCCCGAGCAGCGCCGACCTCGCCCGACGGGCACAGGTTCTGGTGGCCTCAGACGACGGCTTGAGCCGCCTGGCCGCAGGGGCCGGTGGCCGCACCCTCTTTGACACCCTGAGCAGTTTGCGCTGGGGGCCTGCTACCCAGCTGCTCGCCGCCTGCACCAAGCCCGATGCTTTTGACCACGCCGCTGCGGTAAGTGTGGTCTGCGCCGCCTTGGCCCAACGGGCGGGTTGGGATCAAGCCGAAACCCAGCAAGCCGCCTTGGCCGGTTGGCTGCACGACGCGGGCGAGCTTTACCTCGCCCCTGGTTTGCGTTCCAACGAACACATGCATGCGGACGATTGGCGCGCCTACACCGAGCACCCCCGATGGGGCCAGCGTGTGGCCGACCAGTTCGATCGTTATCCCGCAGCGGTGGGCCAAGCCGTGGGGCAGCACCACGAGCGCTTGGATGGTTCGGGTTACCCGCAGAGTCTGCAAGCCCATGGCTTGTCCAAACTGGGTGGATTGTTGGCCGTGGCGGAAGCATTGGTGGGTGTCGTGACTCAAGCACATAACGACGTACAAACCGGCCGGGCCCGGGCCCAAGTGGCACTGCGTTTGTTGCCGGGGCAATTTGCTTCACCCTGGATTCAATTGGTGCAACAAGCCCTGCCCTTGAATGCCTCAGACATCGACTTGCCACCCGACTGGTCGCACCTGTCGCAACAAGCTCAAGGTTTGTCCGCTTGTTTGCACCAAGCCACTGTGTTAAGCGCTGACATGCTGCGGGATGAAACCGACAACTCGCCGTGGTGTCACCGTGCGCGAGCAAGCTGCAAACGCCTGCTGACCGCTTTTTACGCCAGTGGTGCGAGCCACTTGTGCCAATTCGGCGAGCAGGTACAACACATCGACAAACTCACGGCCCTCGAACTGGCGGCGTGCATGCGAGAGATGCGCTGGCAGATTGGCGCGCTGGCGAGGGAGCTCGGACGCGACTTGCCAAGCGCTGCGCCAAGCAGCCATGCCGTGCAACTGCTTCAGGTTTTGCGAGGGTGGCTGGCCGCTCCGAACCCGTTGCTCATTGAGCCTGCAACAAACGTTTGATCTCGCCACTGCTGACCAAAGCTTGCAATTGCGTTGCACCACCGATCAAATTTCCAGCGACGAACACCATCGGGAACGTGGACCAACCGCTCCACAGCTTCAGTGCCAAACGGGGCTTCCATTGGCTGAAGTAACTGCCGTACTCTAGGTAGTGGTGGTCAATGCCAGCACCACGAAGCGTTTTTCGAGCGCGGCGACAAAACGGGTTTTGCGCCATGCCCACCACCAACACGGGGTGGGATTGAGTCGCCGCTTGCACGTTGTGCACGATGTCAGCATGCCAGTGGGCGATGCGATCACGAATCGAAGGGTGCAAGCGGTTTTCATGCAACACGGCGCGGGGCATGGTTGATCTCCGGGAAAACGTCGAGGTTAGCGTATGGCGTGGTCGCCGCTGTGACCACGTGTTTGCTCAAGAACAGCCTGCCCAGCCGCTGCAATATTTTTTGTTAAAGCGTGTAATACAAAGCCGCCGCAAACCGACTCTCCCGAAACAAGGACTCCTCATGAAACTCTATTTCAGCCCTGGCACCTGTTCCCTGTCCCCCCACATCGCCCTGCGAGAAGCGGACCTGGCCGTTGATTTGGTGCGGGTCAACATCAAAACCCACCAACTGTCCGATGGCAGTGATTACTACGCCATCAACCCCAAAGGTGCGGTGCCCGTGTTGGAGCTCGACAGCGGGGAGCGCCTGACCGAAGGTCCGGCCATCGTGCAATACATCGCTGACCAAGCGCCTCAAACCGGTCTGGCGCCAGCCAACGGAACGTGGGCGCGCTACCGCTTGCAAGAGTGGCTCAACTTCATCACCAGCGAGTTGCACAAAGGTTTTTCTCCCTTGTTCAACGCCAAGTCACCCGAGGAAGCCAAAACACAGGCACGCGACAAGTTGAATGAACGCCTGAAGTGGGTGGACGCACAACTGCAAGGCAAGACCTACCTGATGGGAGAGACCTTCACCGTGGCCGATGGCTATTTGTTCACCGTGGCCGGTTGGGGCAAGTTTGTCGGTGTGGACCTGGCGCCGCTCACGCAGCTTTCAGCGTTCATGGTCCGTGTGGCGGCCAGGCCTGCGGTGCAAGCAGCTTTGAAAACGGAAGGCGGGCTCAAGTGACGCGGCGCATTCGGGCGGCGTTGCTGGCCGCGGTGACCTGTGTGGCAACCGGAACCTTGGGGCTGACCGACGCATTCGGCGCAGACAGCGCGCGTGCAGCCGCCGCCATGCATCAGGCCGGACCGCCCCCGGCAGGGCGTTACAACGGACAAATGTGTGTCAACGCGGGGGGGGCTGCTGAGCAATGCGGTCCCGTGGCTGTGCAGTTTCGGAACGGTGCGGCCCGTGTCCAGGTCAGCGATCTCGTGTACCACCTGAATTGGCGTGCGCCAAAAACACAAATGCTGCTGGTATTGATGCACGGCAGCGTGCAAGTGGACGAATTTGTGACCGAGGCGCTGTGGTCAAAACAAAGCATGCGTTTCAAAGATCCTGAAAAAGACGTGCACTACGAAGTGCGCTGGGAAGCGGTCAATCGCCGTTGAGCGTGTTGTTGCATGGCAGTCACTTGCCAGGCGCACAATGTGCGCCGCCGGGGGCATTCTCTGGCCGATGACGCGCGGATCTTCCAAGATGGTGCGCTGTCATACGACACAACCATTGAGGAGAACCACATGAAGCAATACGGCGCAGAGTTTTTAGGAACGTTTTGGCTGGTGCTGGGTGGCTGCGGCAGCGCGGTGCTGGCGGCCGCATTCCCTGGCGTGGGCATCGGCCTGCACGGCGTCTCACTGGCTTTTGGATTGACGGTAGTCACCATGGCCTATGCCATTGGCCATATCTCGGGATGTCATTTGAACCCCGCCGTGTCCATCGGCCTTTGGGCGGGGGGCCGTTTTTCAGGCAGCCAACTCTTGCCCTACATCGTGGCGCAAGTGCTGGGCGCACTCTTGGCGGGCGCAGTGCTTTACGGCATTGCCAGCGGTGCGGCCGGTTTTGACGTGAGCAAGGGTTTTGCATCCAATGGTTATGGTGCGCATTCACCTGGGGGCTATTCGCTGCAAGCGGCTTTGCTGTGCGAAGTGGTGATGACCGCATTCTTCTTATTCATCATCATGGGCGCGACCGACAAACGTGCACCTGCGGGTTTCGCCCCCTTGGCGATTGGCTTGGGCCTCACGCTGATACACCTCATCAGCATTCCGGTGACCAATACCTCCGTCAACCCAGCACGCAGCACCGGTGTGGCCCTGTTTGCCGGCGGCTGGGCGGTCGAGCAGCTGTGGTTGTTCTGGGTGGCACCCATCGTTGGGGCCATCGTCGGTGCGGTCACTTACCGCGCGGTGGCGACTGAGCCGAGCTGAGTTTTTAAACGCTACAAACACGGGGCGAGCACCGCAAGGTGCTCGCCCATTTTTACGTTCTGTGCTTGCGCATCAAGGTGCTTTTGCCAAACAAACTTTCAATCAAATCCACTGCGACCTCGGCGGTGCGGTTGCGCACATCCAGGGCGGGGTTGAGCTCCATCACATCGAGTGAGGCCAGGCGGCCGGTGTCGGCAATCATCTCCATGCACAGCTGCGCCTCCCGGTAGGTGGGGCCGCCGAGCACTGTTGTGCCCACGCCGGGGGCAATGTCGGGGTCGAGAAAGTCCACGTCAAAACTCACATGCAAATGGGTGTTGGCGTCCAGCGTGGCCAGCGCCAGCTCCATGGCGTGGCGCATGCCCATCTCGTCGATGAAACGCATGTCGAACACTTCGAGGTCCATTTCGTGAACGAAACGTTTCTCGCCTTCGTCCACACTGCGGATGCCAATTTGACGTATCCATTTAGGCTGTATCGCGGGCACCTGCCCGCCGATTTCGATCAAGTCCTTCGGGCCGTGGCCACACAAGCACGCCACGGGCATGCCGTGGGTATTGCCACTCGGGGTCAGTGCGTTGGTGTTGAAGTCGGCGTGGGCATCCAGCCACAAGATGCGCAGCTTTTTTCCGGCCTCGCGGCAATGTCGCGCCACCGCGCTGATGGAGCCTAGCCCCAAGCAGTGGTCACCGCCGAGCACGATGGGCAAACGATTCAATCGCAGTTCCTTGTGCACGGCATCGTGCAAGCTGCGGTTCCAGGCCACGACCTCGGCCAAATGACGGTAACCGTCCACGGGTGGCAGCCACGGGTTGGCGGGCCCGGTGAGGTTGCCTTGGTCCAGCACCTCCAGCCCGTGGCCGCGCAACACGGTGGCGATGCCGGCCACACGCAAGGCCTCGGGCCCCATGCTGGCGCCGCGGGTGCCCGCGCCGATGTCTGTGGGGGCGCCGAT
This sequence comes from Burkholderiales bacterium, assembly GCA_031431125.1. Lineage (GTDB taxonomy): Bacteria > Pseudomonadota > Gammaproteobacteria > Burkholderiales > Burkholderiaceae_C > JANPCX01. The sequence continues at coordinate 82,486 of JANPCX010000073.1, read as the reverse complement.
CAAGCTGATGGTGGGTTTCATGGTTTGACTGTGGCAGGTCAAGCGGCGCGACGCAAGTGGGTGCGAACAGCGCCCCGGCGGGTATGGCGGAACAGGTCTTTCGGGTCGTCGGTGGGTGGGATCAGATCGGTCTCAACCCCGATGCCACGCTCGCGCGCCTTGCGGTAGACATACCGCAGCGCAGAGAAATCTTCCAGCGCAAAACCGACGGAGTCGAACACGGTGATTTGTTGGTCGTCATCGCGACCCGTCGCCTGACCAGCCAGCACTTGCCACAGTTCCGTCACCGGAAAATCAATAGGTAGCTGCTGGATATCGCCTTCAATGCGCGTTTGCGGTTCGAACTCCACGAACACCTTGGCAGCGCGCAACACATCGGGATGCAGCTCGGTCTTACCGGGGCAGTCACCGCCCACCCCGTTGATGTGCATGCCGGGTTCGATCATCTCGGGGGTCAAGATGGTGGCGTAGGTTTTGTCTGCGGTGACGGTGGTGACGATGTCGGCCCCCCGCACCGCGTCTTTCGCCGAGGCGGCGCGAATCACCTTCAAGCCCTGGTAGGCCGCGAGGTTGCGCATGAGTTTTTCGCTCGCCTGTCCGTCGACGTCGAACACCCGCAACTCCTTGATGCCCATCATGTGGTGAAAGGCCAAGGCCTGGAACTCACTTTGTGCGCCATTGCCGATCAGGGCCATGGAACTGCTGTTGGGGCGCGCCAAGGCCATGGCCGCCATCACCGAGGTGGCTGCGGTGCGAAACGCGGTGGTGAGGGTCAATTCCGAGAGCAACAGCGGATAGCCGGTTTCCACATCGGCCAGTACGCCAAAGGCCATCACGGTGAACAAGCCTCGTGACGTATTGGCCGGGTGGCCGTTGACGTATTTGAAGGCGTAGAGCCGGGTGTCAGAGACCGGCATCAGCTCAATCACGCCCACCGGCGAGTGGCTGGCCACGCGGGCTGATTTATCAAATGACTCCCAACGAAGGAAGTCTTCTTTCAAGGTGCCCACCAACTCTTCGATGAAGGTGGTGGCGCCCAGCTCTTGAACCAAACGGCTCAGGGCGTGGACATCGACAAAGCGGGTCATGGAGGGTCTCCGTTGCAGCAGTTTGCAGAAATTTTCCAACCCGGCAGCGTCAATAAAAAGCCAGGCAAGTGATCATATTGATCGACTAATTGATCATTACGGCAAGACTGGTTGTACAAAAGTTCTAATTCTGTGAACGCCGGCCGAGACCCGTGGCCGCAAAGGCGGCCAGGCTGAAGCCCCGCAGGGCCTCATGTCGCCTGACGCCGAACTGCCATCGGCAATGGGCTGGCGGGCCGTCGGCGAAGAACGCACGCAGGCCCATCGCTGCACGCGCCCATGACCGCCTTGTGCCCGCAGCTCGGTCAGAACGAGTACCGTGCCAACAAGTTAAAGCGCGACAACTTGCCGGACTCTTCGGTGAAGGTCTTGCGCTCGCCGTAGATGTACTCGGCGCCCAACTCCACGTTCGTGATCGGGGAGTAGACGAAGTTCAGGTGCATCAGTTTGAGCGACTTGTTGTCAAACGCGGTTGCAGTCTTGCCCCGGTTGGCGCTGAAGGACAAATTGGCACGCAAACGTTCGTTAAAAACCTGGGCCACACCGAACACCACGCCGCGGTTCTTGTCGAACACGATGCTGCCGTCGTCATTGACGCTGTAGCCATTGGCTCCAAAGAGGTAGTCATAGTCGCCGTCGACTTCGTTGTACTGCGCCATCAGCTTGGTGCTGTCGCTCAGTTTGTAGTTACCCCCCACACCCACGCCGTAGCCATTTTTCTTGATCCCGTCGACCCGTTTTTGGTGGCCCAAAAGACGCAGCGTCAAACCACCCCAGTCAAAGTTGTGGTCCAACTTGGCCACCAGATTGGGAATGCTGCTGCCGTCTTCCGGGTCCTCCAATGCGACGGCCAGTGCACCCAAGTCGGGAGACTTGTAGGTGTAACGCACTTGGGTGCGTCGGCTGAACGGCGTGCCAACGGGCCCACTGAAGTCCAGGGTTTCGGGTGTGTTGTCGTCCATGAAGGTGGACCAGGTTTGGCCAATCAACCAACCGGCGTACTCACCATAGGCATGGCGCAGGCGCAGGCGCCCGCGGTTGTTCTCGCGGCCGACATAAGCATAGAAATCCATTTCCAGCTTGGTATTGAAGGCCCCGGTGCTGGTGGGCGTGCTGGTCTCAAACCCAAACCGCGAAGTTTCTCCGGTGAGTTTGGTCTTGCTCTTTTGCCCGGCGTTGAGCGTGCCCAGGGGTTGCTCCTGCAAGTTGGTGAAGTTGTCACCTGGCGCGGTGCCCTTGAGGTCATGAATCAAGTTGGCTTCCGCGTAGCCGTAGAGGCGGACCGAGGTGTTGGAGCCTGGCAAGCGGAAGCTGCCGGGCACATCACCTGCCGCGACGCTGTCTTTTTGCCGCAGCTCCAACTGCTCCAATCGGTTGTTGACTTTCTCTGTCGTTGGCGCGGGTGCGGGCGCGGCGCTGTTGCGCTTGAGTTCGCTGACCTCTTGGCGCAAACGCTCCAGTTCACGCTTGAGTTCATCAAGCTGGCTGTTTGATTGCGCCATCACGGGCGCGGCAAATGCCAGCAGAACAGCCGAGGCGACGGCACAAAGTTGAGGCTTAAATGACATGTGGGCTCCTTGTGGAAGGCAATGAACAGTGGGGATAGAAATTCAATGGAGCATCTGGCCGAGAAAGCCTCGGATGCGGGGGTTGTCTTGTTGATCGAAGAACGGTGCTGGCGGGCTGTCTTGCAGGACACAGCCTTGGTCCAAGTACAAGATGCGATCAGCCACCTCTCGGGCGAAGCCCATTTCATGAGTCACCACAAGCATGGTCATGCCCGACTGCGCGAGTGCTTTCATCACATCCAGCACTTCTTTGACCATTTCGGGGTCGAGCGCCGAGGTGGGCTCGTCAAACAACATGATTCGGGGTTGCATGGCCAATGCACGTGCAATCGCGACCCGCTGCTGCTGCCCGCCAGACAACGCGAAGGGGTGTTTGTTGGCATGCGCAGACAGTCCCACCCGATCCAACAAGGCCATTGCCTGCTCTTTCGCTTGCGTCGGCCTCAAGCCCCGGACGCGCCTTGGCGCCAAACTCACGTTGTCCAGGGCCGTCAAGTGAGGAAACAAATTGAACTGCTGGAACACCATGCCCACCTGCGCATGCAGGGCTTTGAGGTTGGCGCTGTCGTCGTTGACGGGGATACCGTCAATCACGATTTCGCCGCTGTCGTGTTTTTCGAGGCGGTTCAAGGTGCGCAACAAGGTGCTTTTCCCGGAACCCGACGAACCCACAATGACGGTCACCTCACCGGTATGAAAGTGCGTACTGAGGTCTTTCAGGACATGGGCCGAGCCAAAGTGTTTGTTGACTTTGCGCACGTTGATCAAGGGCGTGCTCATGGTTGCCGCCGCTCAATGTCAAAACGTTGCTCCACACCCGCCGACACCCGGGTGAGCAAAGTGGTCATCACCAAGTAGAGCGTGGCCGTGGTGATCAAGATCGGCACCGGTTCAAAGGTGGCGGACTGCACGCGATTGCCAACATTGGTCAACTCCACCACACCCACCGCATAGGCCAACGACGAGTCTTTCAACAAGGCCACCAGGTTGCAGACCAAGGGCGGTAGCGACACCTTGAACGCTTGTGGAAAGGTGACGTCCCACAACGTTTGCCAAGGCCCCAAGCCCAGCGAGTGCGCGGCTTCCGCTTGGCCCTTGGGGACGGAGAGCAGCCCTGCCCGAATGGCTTCTGCGTTGTAGGCGCCGACATTCAACGACAAGGCGATGCAAGCGGACGCAAAGTCACTCAACCGCAACCACGGGAAGAGCGCGGGCAGCGCGAAGTAGACAAACAGAATTTGCACCAAGAGCGGTGTGCCGCGCATGATCCAGACGTAGGCACCGGCCAACCACCGCAGCGGCAAGAACTTGGACAACTTGCCCAAAGCGGCCAGCACCCCCAAGAGCACGCCGCTGAGGCCGGCCAGCAACGTCAGTTGCATGGTCACCAACATGCCATCGGCGAAGGCCCGGGCATTCGGCCCGATCGGTTCGGGCACATGAACGAGAACCGCCGCGGCCAACCACAACACGGCCACCAAACCAGCTGCGGCCAGGGCGATGGTGGCCGTGCTGCGTTGTTTGATCGTCCACTGATCAGGCCAGCAAGCCCAGCGCGGTGTTGCGATCACGGTAATACTCATTGGCAACGAACTTCAAGTTCGTTGAAGTAGCGTTTGGCCAACGCGTCATACGAGCCGTCAGCCATAACGTCTGCCAAGGCCTTGTTATAGGCCGTTACCAGGCTTGCGTTGCCCTTGGCAACCGCCGAGGCGATGCGTTCCACAAACAACACGCCTTGGCTGCGTGCACCGGAATTGGTGTTCGCTCTGAGTGCAGCGGCTGCCACGAAGCGGTCGGTTACCCAGGCATCCACTCGGTCGGTGAAGAGTGCGGTGCGTGCGTCTGAATCCTGAGGGAAGTTTTTCATCTCCTTCAGCCCGGGAATCTTCTTGACGTTTTCCAGGTAAGAGCTGCCGGTTTGGACCGATACCGTCTTGCCCTCTAGGTCACGGGCTGTGCGCAGCTTAGGATCTTTGGCGACGATCACGCCCCCAGAGCAGTAGTGGGGATTGGTAAAAGTCACCGCTTTGGCACGTTCGTCGGTAATGCCGTGCGAGGCGATTACCAAGTCCCAGCGATCTTGGCGTAAGCCTGTCAGCAGTGCATCAAAACCCAGAATTTTCCATTCGACGGAAACCCCCATTTTCTTGGCGACCAACTCCATCAACTCGATTTCAAAGCCAGTGAGCTTGGTGCCTTGGAAAAAATTAAACGGCGCGAACTGGCCTTCCGTGGCGACGGTGATTTTTCCTTGTTGTTTGATTTCCTCAAACTCCCGAGCCTGGGCGGTTGAGGCAACAACACACAACACCGTCAAGCAGCGCGCTAGCCAGCATGAAATACGAGACATTCGAAACTCCTTTGAATGATGAACACTGAAAAAACAAAACCGGACCCGCGTTGAGTGCCAACGCGACCCCACGAAGAAGGTATCGATGAGCCGTTGTTCAAAAAAACGCCGCTCCAAACCGGGTGATGGAGCGGCGCCTCACAACCTTTGTGAAAGAACGCTGCAACTCTTCGTTTCGTGCCGCATGGCACCACCCGTGGTCGTGACCCCTGAACCAGTAAGCAAGCGACCGCGGTCTGGATTCCCCTGTTTCAGCGGCAAGGGTGTTGTCATCACATGCCCGTCGCGGCAGGCCGTCGGTGTCCGCAGGGACGGGTGAGATTGATCATTTCTCGCTCCTGAAATTTTTCGCCAACTGGAATTCAGAACCGCATTGTTGAAAATCAATGCGCCAACAGAAAGCCGAAAAAGTGTTCAGTTCTGGACAAAAAGTGCGCACTTAGCGCACTCTTGACGCTCCAATTGGCGACCGTTTAAGGCAAATGGCGGTGACATCATGTGAAAAAGTATGGTTCTCATGCGCAAAGTGAGGGTGCCAAACCGGACCCCGACGTGTCACAAATAGGCGATACGCGCAGATGCGATGCATTTAGATCAATCTGTGGGTCGAAATGATCTAGTCGATGGAACGAAATGCTCGGTTTGGATGACATCAACTGTGAGTTGATCTCTCTGTTCAAAACCGACTGACGGTTGCTTCCGTAGCGAAAAAGACGGGAGTGGCAACTTGCATGGCGCAGAGTCATTGGCAGCGATTGCCGCGCAATCGCTGCCGTTCGCGTACCGATGTCGCGTCTTAGCGGTTCGGCGTGGGTGTGCTGCCGATCACCATCACACCGGTGACCCAGGCTTGCCGGATGAGGCGGCCGCAGTTCAACGACACGACGCCTTGGTTGCCACCCGGGCTCGCCGCGCGCCGCGCGAGCACGCCGTACCAAGTCTTGGTGCTGTCAATCCAGGGGTAGAAGCCCAGCGCACCGGCGCTGCTGAAGGCATGGTCGCCGACCACCGGGTCATCCTCGACCCAGTGACCCAACGAGTAGTTCCAGGCCTCGTTGGACGGCGCAGGAGACAGGACCAGGCCGGCCGCACAGGCCGCCGAGCCACAGACTTTGTTGTTGCCCAGCTGGGACGACATCGCGTACTCGCCGCGCAACATGCGGCGCAGAAAAGCTGCGTAGCCGCTGGCACTGGCATTGACCCCTCCGGCCAGGTTGGTCTGGAGGTAAGTGAAGTCGAAGGCGCCCACCTGCGAGGTGATCTCGGTAGTGAGCGCTGAGGCGCCCAAGGAGCTCAGCCCCATGACGTTGGCCGCGTGATACTGGAAGTGACCGGCGCCGTAAAAGAAGTTGCCGTTCGCCGATCCAGACTGAACCACGTCCGCGGCGCACTCCCCAACGGTTTCACCAGGCCCGCAAAGCACCTCTTTGGCGGCTTTCAGGGGGGGGAAAACGTAGCCACTGGTGAAGTTCAAGAAAGGCACATCGCCGAGCCGAACACCGCCCAGCTTCTGCAGCACGTAGGTCGAGTAGATCCACTTCGACGACGAGGCGATCGCGATCACCTGCGATGCGGTCGGCGTGTTCGTCCCGCTGACGGTGCCCGAAGCGCGAACGCCATTGCGGTCACCGATCTCCCAGTAGAAGCCCTCTGGCAGTGCGCTGCTGTCACAGGCCGGATTCGCCAGCGCTGTCTGCGTCGCGGCGTTGACGCGCTGCTGACTGGTCGGCTCGGCTGGAGCTGGAGCTGGAGCTGGTGCTGGTGCTGGTGCTGGTGCTGGTGCTGGTGCTGGAGTTGGAGTTGGAGTTGGAGTTGGAGTTGGTGCTGGTGCTGGTGCTGGAGTTGGAGTTGGAGTTGGAGTTGGTGCTGGTGCTGGTGCTGGAGTTGGAGTTGGAGTTGGAGTTGGAGTTGGAGTTGGAGTTGGAGTTGGAGTTGGACTCGGTTCACTACCGCCGCCGCCGCAGCCCGCAAGGTAAGAACACAAGAGGGCTGAAGCAATGTACCAAGACCCCTTCTGGATATGGCCCATAGGAATGACGCTTTCTAAAGAACAGGGATGCCGATGTTTCACTGCATCTATCTCGGTTTGCGACGGATGCTGGGTAAAGTGGGTCGCCCGGGGTCGACGTTGGCGGTGCGTGTGCGGCTGCATGGGTGGTTGGCCCGTCTCATTGTCATGCCGTCCTGATGAAGTACAGGTTCTGCGTGACATCAGGCATGCACACGAAGCCCTTGAGTTGCGGCACGTACTTGAACTTGTTGACGATGGGTGCGCTGGTGTTTGGCAGCGCGGCCGAGCCCAAACCGAAAGTGAACAAGTTCATGTCCCAGACGTTCCCATCGTTGGGCGTGATCACATAAACCCGAGTGGAGTGGTCATTCGAGTAGAACAGGAAACGATTGTTGTCGGCGTCATAGTCCATGCCGGCGTAGGCCGGCTTATCGGCCATGAACTGGCTGAGGGCCGCGCTGCTGTTGAACGTGACCTGTGTCTGCGATGCCCCGACCTGCTTGATCGCCCGAACATCTGTGTAGCCGACGTCGCCCTCGCCCTCGCCATTGCCCCAGCACAAGCCAAACATTTGCTGGCGCCGACTGTCCCAGGCCCACGGGTATCGGACTCCGTTGGGTGCAGGCGCGGTCACCGGCTGCGACCAGCTGTTCGTGCTGGGGGTGTACTTCGAGAGGCCGAACGTGCCCCAGACGTTGCCCGCACCGTCGATGGCCGCACCGTAGTAACCGGTCACGGCGTCGGCGTAGCCGCTTCCGCTTTGCCCCGGCTTGCCAGGCACCACACCGTCCCACACACCGGTGGTGACGTTGAAGCCATCGACCTTGTTGAACGTGTAGGCGCCGGGCGCTGTGTAGCGCACGCCGAACAGCATCATGCGGTCGAAATAGGGCACATAGAGAGTCGAGTGGTAGGTGTGGCGCGAAGCAGGTTTGCCATCTGGGTTGTAGGCCACGTCATTCGGCGCGGTGCTCGAGGCGGTATTCAATACGCTCCAGGCCGGCGCATCGGACAGCAGGTTCAACACCACCACCCGGTTGTCGCGCGAGCCACCGTGGCCACCAGCAGCACCTGCGGCGATCTTGCCGTCGTTGGTCAGCCCGAACCCGGAATAGTCGTTCAGGGGCGCACCGCCGGCCCCGCTGGTACCGCTGATCGGGAACCACTCGTTCAACGCCCTGCCCTGCAACCAGGCCGGCATGGAAGCTGGTGTGGGGCCAGCGGGTTTGGTTGCCCACGCCGGGAACGAATTGAACGCCGACAGGAAGGACGGATAGTTGTTGGCGCCAATCAGTCTGTTGTAGGCCACCAGCGCATCGGGAACGCCGTGCCTGACGGCATAGGTGATTGCTGGCAGGGCATTGGCAAGGTAACCGCGTACAACGTCGATGTCACTAGGGTACGCGAACGCCAGCGTCCCTTCGGTCGAGCCGAGCCAGGACGGCGGTGGCGTGTAGGTAGCCGTGTAGGCTTCTTTCCATGTGGTGTACCAAGGCCCGGTGCCACCGGCCCAGTCAGGTTGCGGCGCTGGTGACACGGCGACCTGGTAGGGAAACGCATTGATGTACCACCAGTCGGGTGACTGCCCGGTGCCGAGCCGGCCGATGATGCTCTTGGCGATGTAGCCCATGAAGCCGCCCAGCTTGGTCTGGTAGCTCGAAGGCAGCGGCAAGCCCATCGACATCGTGTGGCCGACGACGCCGGTAAAGAAATCGCACTGCCAGGGGGCAGCCTCGCCATAGCCTCCAGCGCCGGTGGACCAGTCGTAAATGAAGCCCAGTGGGTTGTTCGGCTGCGCGACATAGCGGCCATGGTAGAAGTCAATGTTGGCCTGTATGGAGGCTTGGAACTCGCTGCGAAGCGCGGTGTCGGTGTCGGGCGTGATGCACAGCGCGTGGGCCAGGGTGCGAAAGCCCCAGGCCGAGGCCCGGACTTGCCAGGCACCGTAGGCGGGCCGGTGCAAACCCTTGCCGTTGTCGCGGATCGAAGTGTCGTTGCCGAGGAAATTGGTCACGGCCGCAAACTGCACCTCTTCGAGGAAGTAGAGGCGACCGGTCAGCAGGTAGGGCAGGAAACCCACGGCTGGGCTGTGCGCGGTGTCCCACGTCTTGGTGCCGGACGTGTCCGTGATCGCCGGCGTGTAGGTGCTGGTGCTGCTACCTCCTTGGCTGTAGAAGCCGCTGCCGTCGTTGCGGTGGTCGGCCAGGCAGGTGGTGGGGTAGGCAGAAAACGCCGGTACCCGGTTGGTTTTCTCGTCGCGGTAGTGGGTGGGGTAGCGGCCCGCGCTGTAACCGTTGCGGACCACGGCTGCCAATAGTGCGCCGTACACGGCCGGTTCGGCGGTTAACGCCTTCGCGTCCCACCCGGGCAGCAGCCCGATGGGCTCGCCGTAGCCGGAGTTGGTCATGCTGTCGAGTTGGTCCGGGCCGAATTTGTAGTCGCCCTGCTGAAGCGGCGTGTAGCTGGTGGCCTTGATGGCATAACCGTCCGTCAGGTTGGTGGTCTTCGCGAAGTAGCTGGGTACCAACTCGGTCGCCTGCAGGTACTGCAGGTCTGGTTGCGCAATCAACGCCGGATCGCTACCTAGCCAGTACGACAATGCCGTACCTTGAATCAGAGGTGTGCGCGTGTGGTGCGGCAAGGTGATCGGTGCGTTGAAGCGCGAGCTGCCACCGAGCGAGAAATCGAAGGTCGCGGTCTTGATGGTTGGCCCTGCCACGTTCAAGTAACCGTTCTCCACCCAAGGCAAAACCTCAACAGCCCCGTTCGCAAACAGGCGTACTTCCAGCCACACGACCAGATGCGCGTCGGTGCCCAGCGGCTTGCGGTAGATCCACGACGACATCTCGGGGCCACTGATCCACGTCTGCGTGAATCCATCCCAGTCGGTACCAACCCAGCTGACGCTGCCGAAGCTACCGGCGCTCACCTGGGCGCGGATATTGGTCCGCTTGAGATCAGCAGTCGTCAACGCGGCCCTGGAGCGAACGTTAGCCGCCTTCTCAAGGCTCACCGTGAGGGCCGAGTTGGTGGTCAAGTAGGCGCGGCCAGAGAGTACGGCGAATTTCAGCGAACCGTCAGGCCAGGTGTTCTTCGGTGTGACCTGAAGCGCGCCCTTGTTTGAAACCACAGTCTGTCCCGCAGGAACATCGCCCTTGCGGAAAGCATAACCAAGGCAGAACGGCGCCACTTGCTGCGCGTTCGAACTGGACAGCGTGAATTGCATCGCACCAGCGGAGGCGCCGGGTGCCTGTGTTTGCGAGGTTGGAAGCCCTTCCGTTGAGGATGCTTTACCTGAGGGTGGGCGCAGTAGCTCGTCGGCCGGACTGGCTGCGTTGGGGTCAGCATTGTCGCTTCCACCGCAACCAGTCAGCACCGAAGTGCCTACCGTCATCGCACTCAATTGAAGAAATCGCCGCCGTTCAGCATTGGTCATGGTTGTTCCCTTGTGATTGATGTCAAAGTGCCGCGAGCGACAAAATCGCTACCAAGCAGCCCGCTATGGTGTGAGGAAAAAAAAGCACTTTATGGGTTGTCTTGAGCAACCCTTTTTTTACTTGCGCAGGATCGGCGCACGCTATTTGGTTTTTGGTATCAAGATTTTGCTGAGCCCTGTGCAGATGCGTATTGCTGCAAGGTAAAGCCAAAGTAAATCACGCACGCTGGTCAACGTCGGCCCTTAGAAAATCACGGCAAGGACGTAGTGGATCCCGCAGACGCGCTGCGTTAGGCAGATGGGTTCCTGATCCAACTCAGGACAATGTGCTTTGCATGACAGCAGCTCAATGCCTCAGGCGTCTGACCACTGAAGCCATAGGGCGACGGCCGTCCCCATGTTCATCGCGGGTTCTGTTGCGCACGTGCGCTGGAGATTCCTTGCCGGACTCGTTGAGCCAGTGGATTGTTGGGCTCGACGACGCGCAACACATGTTCCCAATGGCTGACGGCGCGAGTCCAATCGCCTCGATCAAACGCTGCCAATCCAGCCAGAGACAGTGCCGACGGATTGTTGGGTTCGAGCCGAAGTGCTTGCGCCAACAAGGCGTTAGGTTCCCCGTCAAATTTGGCACCATTTTGAATGGCCAATACATCGGCGAACTCCGCCAGTAGGGAGGCCTCGTTCGGGGTGAGTTGCAAGACGCGACGGTAGGCATCAACCGATTCAGCGTATTGCCCGATTTGTGCGTACGACCTGGCCAGCAGTGTCCAGCCCTGGGCGTCGTCAGGTTGTTTGTCGAGCTTGGCCTTGAGCCGGGCGATGATCGCTGGGCGCTCCAGCGTTTGCCGCATTTGTTCTTCAAGCGACACCGTGTCGGCAACGGCATGCGGTTGCTCGTCGGTGTTTGATCGCTGCAGCCCATACAGGCCCAGCACGATGCACAAAGCAAGTACACCGATGCTCGCAAATACAACCACGGATCGGGGACTTTTTGACCCGTGGTGTTGTGTGGTCACAGAGTGATCCTCGCCTTATTTACACCCCTGGAATTCCAGGGGTTTGAGCCCGCTGGGTAGTTTCTTGGGGACCAACTTGCATAACTCTTCTGCGCTGGCACGTTGGTCCGTCAGGCTGACGCGGACAAACCGCAGCAGGTCACTGATTTCCTCATCGGTGAGGCGCACGGGTTGACTCAACCGCGGGTCCAATCGCTGCAACACGGGTTCCATGGGGCCTTGCCTGTGAGTCAGGTCGTTGTCCACACCAGCATCTTTGGCGTTGTACTTGCGTGCAACCGCAGGGGTGTTGATGTGGAAGCGGATGGCTTCTTCCAAGTTCGTGAATGCGCCGTTGTGGAAAAAAGTGGGTTGCAAGCCGACATTACGAAGCGGCGAGGTGCGGAATTTGTAGCGGTCTGCGGCGATGCCCGTGAACTGCTCCAACCCGAAGTCCTCGTCTTCTCCGGGGCCGTCATAAATGACGTTGGCTGACCCCAACTTGGGTGCAATCTGGGGAACACCCGCCACGTGATTTTGGAAATCACTGAACATTTCGTTGGACTTGCCCGCCACCGCATGACAAGCCACGCAGTTGGCTTTGCCGAAGAACAGCAGCGCGCCGCGTTTGCCCTTCGGGATCATGGCGTCGTGGTTCCCGCGCGCAAACTTGTCGATGGGCGCATTGGCCCGCATCAAACTGAACTCAAACTCCGCAATCGCTTGCCCAAACATCACCTCGGTAATGGGGCCGCCGTGTTTGACTTCAGGAAAGACTTTCCCAAACAACTCGACATAAGCCTTGTTTGCATTGAGGCGTTTCATCACCTCCACACGGATGGGCTGGTTTCTGAAACCCGAGGCATCCGGCTTCGGAACGGGGCTGCCTTTGCCGGTGTCGAATTTGTCAAGACGCGCGTCTATTTCGCCCTTGGTACCTACGAAGCCCGCCGCCTCGCTCAACTCGGTGGGCGGTATATGGGCCTGTGCAACCAGGAGGTGGCGGATGGTGGGTGAATTGGCGGGGAACTTGGTGGTTCCTTCCGGTGCAGGAAACGCAAAGCCGGCCGAGTTGTCAAACGGATTGCCTGACGGCGCACTGAAGCGCCCGTTCCACATCAAGTTGGGGTAGAACGCCGTGTTCACCACGGTGGGGGTACGGCGCTGGTTGCGTGGCCCCTTGCGGTCCGGCCCGACCAAGTTGTTGTTCAGCACGCCGATGGCAATGGACTGAGTGTCACCCATGCCGGCGGCGGGTGCGTGGCAGCCGGCGCAGCTGTTGTCGTTGCCCAAAGCGCCTATGGGGTCGAAAAACAAATTCCTACCCGCTTCAACCAGTGCCGGATTGAGCTTGCGACCCAGGCGCTTCTCTAGTGTCGATTCCACTTTGCCGGTGAATCCGGCTTTGCGCAAGGTAATTTCCAGCTGCGCATTCAGCTCTGCTTCGGACGGGCTTGGTCGAACCATGTCTGCAGCAGTGGTCGGCGTGGTGGACTGATTTGCTGGCCCGCCGTTGGCACCACCGATGGCAATACTCACAGCCAGTGTGACCAGGGCGCGCCTCACTGTGCGGGCGCACTTCAACGCCGAGGTCGATTTCGTTTTCAGGTTTGACATCTGTGGGTCTCCGGAATTATTGGCACACGTCATTTAAATAGTTGGTCTCAAGATTTTGCTGAGCCCTGCGCAGATCTTTGTTGCTGCTTTGTAAAGCCAAAACAAATCACGCATGCTGGTCAACGTCGGCACTACGGACACGCTGGGCTAGGGGGACTGAGCGCTGATCTAAATCTGTGAGGCCTCAGTCTGTGGTTTTTTGTGCGCAAAGGGTTGATGCTGTTGCGACAAGAATTTCTTACTGGCAGTGGGTTTCATCAAACTGGCTGTCTGGGTGGCAGCAATGAATCGCTGGTCAAAGAAAGCGCCACGCCATCGTCATTGACTACCCGCAGCGATCTGTTTCTTTTCACACCGCTGACCCTTGCGGGGCTTTGGCAACGACATGACTTCCGGCCCGTGAATTCATTCACCCGTCGGATTTCAGGTCCGTATTGTTGAAAATCGATGCGCCACCGGACAGCCAAAACAACGCCCTGTTTTCACCAAAAACTGACCAATAAGCACGCACAGATTGACCCAATTGCCGATTGCTCAGTGCCCTTTGGCATGACATCATGGTCAAAATTATGTTCGTGTCTTGGCAGTGAGACTGCGATAGAATCTATGCAATCTGCGCACGCCGAGCCCAATTCGATCGATGGAGTAGTCAAAATGCTCAACAGAAAAGAACAAAGTGCTTGGCTTGGATGACGTTGACCGTGAATTGATCTCGCTGCTCAGAGACAACGCGCGGTTGCCGGTGGCCACCTTGGCCAAAAAGCTGAGAGTGGCGCGTGGCACGGTACAAAATCGTCTGCAACGTTTAGAGCGGGATGGTGTGATCGTGGGTTACACGGTCAGGCTCAAACCCCAAGCAGAATCTCAGCGCATCCGGGCTTTGATGAATGTGGTGGTCGAGGGCAACAAGGCGGCCGAGGTGTTGCGCGCGCTTCGCGGCCACCCTTATGTGCAATCCCTGCACACCACCAATGGGCGCTGGGACATGGTGGCAGAGGTGAGGGCCGATACCCTGGAGGCCTTCGACCGTGTGCTGGACGAGATTCGTCTGATCAAAGGCATTGCCCATACCGAGACCAGCATTTTGTTGTCCACGCACAAGCTGTGAACTGGCCAGCCACTTGAGGGCCGTCAACTTTGCAAGGCTCTGGCCGATATAGCGGTGTGGATCCTCTTGTCGGATTCAGGGAGTCCTTCATGCTGCCGTTGTCGCGCCGTGTCATTGGTCGGTTGGTGGGCGTTTTCGCCGTTGTCGCCTTATGGGGTTGTGGTGGTGGAGGCGGTGGAACAGGCACCAGCGACCCGTCAGCGCCGGTCGGTTCATCCCCCGCACCCGCGCCGATCGCCAGCCCTCCGGCCAGTCCGGCACCCGCTGCACCTGCGCCGTTGGTGCAAGGGCGTTACGACATCGGGACGCCGGTGCTCACCACCTTGTTTGTCAGCGCCGTCGGCAACGATGCCAACGACGGCCTCAGCAGCGCCGCACCGCTGCGCACCTTGACTGCTGCTTGGCAGAAAGTGCCTCGCGGAACGCTTGCGGGAACCGGCTACCGCATCCTGTTGGCGCCCGGCACCTACCCCGAAGCCAGCCTGCCCAATTACATGGACGGGCGCCACGGCACACGTGACTTCCCCATTCTCATCACCGCCGAGACGGCTGGCACGGTGACCTTGGGCGGCGACTTGAATGTGTATGACGTGCGCTACCTCTACCTCGTCAACTTGAACATCGCCCCGCAACCAGCGGGTGATGCCCTGCACTGCGAACAGTGCCAGTACCTGCTGGTGCGGGACAGCGTGCTCAGAGGTGGCAACCGCGTGGCGCAGGAGACCATCAAGATCAACCAGTCCCAGTATGTGTACCTGGAAGGCAATGACATCTCGGGCGCGTGGGACAACGCGATCGACTATGTCGGCGTGCAATACGGCCATGTGGTGGGCAACAAAATCCACAACGCCGGTGATTGGTGCCAGTACGCCAAAGGCGGTTCGGCTTATTTGCGTGTGGAAGGCAACGCCTACACCAACTGCGGCACCGGTGGTTTCACGGCGGGCCAAGGTACAGGTTTTCAGTTCATGACTTCACCGTGGTTGCACTACGAGGCTTACGACATTCGTTTCATCAACAACGTGGTTCACAACGTGGAGGGTGCCGCCATAGGCGCGCAAGGTGCATTCAATGTGCTCTTTGCCCACAATACTTTCTACCGCATTGGCAGTCGCAGCCATGTGTTTGAAGCCGTGGCGGGTCTGCGCAGCTGTGACGGGCAACCCGGCGACACCGGCCGTGAGCGTTGCCAACAGTACTTGAATGCAGGGGGCTGGGGCACCACCGTGGTCGACAACGGCAGCAATGCGGTGCGCATACCGAACCGCAACGTCCTGGTCTTCAACAACATTTTTTACAACCCGGCCAGCGCACCCAGCCGCTGGCAGCAGTTCCAGATTTTTGGTGCCCTGAGCAATCCTGTGAACAGCAATGTGCCTCTTGACGCACGCAGTGATGCGGGGCTGATCATGCGTGGCAACGTCATTTGGAACGGGCCATCCAACCATCCTTTGGGCATCGAGGATGGCAGCGCTTGCCCCGCCAGCCACACCACCTGCAGCCCCACGTTGCTCGTGGCGCAAAACAGCATTAACACGGCTGAGCCGCAATTGGTGAACGCAGTCGCTGGAGATTTTCGGCCCCTCACGGGCGGCAACGTTGACCGCTTCACCGTGTACGCCATCCCCAACTTCGCATGGAGCGAACTGCCAAGCATCCCAGCCGTTCCTGCGGGTGGTGTGGACAACGCCGTCAGCAAAAACTACTTGGGCGAGTCCCGCAGCCTGACCAACCGTCTGGGTGCTTACTGAGTAAGGCGAGCCGGTGGTGAGATCGCAGCGGCGGTGGCTTTCGCGCGGCCACTGAACTGGGGCCCACGCAGATCCTCCGATGTCAGGCCACGGTTGATGTCTAAGCCTGTCACCCACCAGTCGTGGGCGGGCAGTCTCAGGGGGTGAACCACTTCTTCATAAGAGCGCATCGGCCACAAAACGCCGAAGTGTTTTTCAAAAGCCAGCACATCGACCTCGGCCACGGCGCCTTGAGTGCCGGCATAACCTTCCAGCGTGAAACGCAGTCGCCGCGTGACGTGGTCTTGCTTGTCAATGCACAGCGACACGCGGTCCATGGTGGCGCGCCCAAAACCGGGCGACAACCAAGCGTGGACCACATCGCACAAACGGTCGTTGACGCGCTCGGTGCCGCCCATCGCTAAAACCAAGGGCTTTTCTGCTTGCCGTGTGCTCAACCAAAGGGGGCCCAGAAGAAAGAGGCCATAGCACTCCGCCACCATGGCGGCTGCCGCCTGCACCGAGGCGCTGCCGCTGGCCGAACCGTTGTACCAAACGCCGATCTCGCTTTTGCTCCGCTGCCAAAACACATGTTTGTTGCCTTGAGGCCCGGTGTAGCTTTGCGCCACCACGCCTTGCGCCGGCAACAGGCGCTCTTGAGAAGAAATCCTGAAGGCCGAATCAACAACCTCGGGCTGGATGCGGCCGATCAGCGGCCGCCATTGGCCGTCGTAGCTGACGTTGATGTCGTTGATTTGTCGATAGGCCCCCAGACCATGGGCCTGGGCACTGTCAGCCAGCCGCGCGGCGGCCTGCGCCGATGACGTGCTCTGTGTGTTCAGTGGCAAGGGCGTGCCACAAGCACTCAGCAAGGGCAAAGTGCTTGCTGCCAAAAAACTTCGTCGTGAACCGTACCAAGAATGCATCAACCCTCCTCTTTGGTTTGCCGTTGCGATGCTGCCATAGAGCGACTGCATCAGGTGCCGTTGAACGCTTGGCCCTGCGCTGCTCATGGCCTTGGGAACTCAATCACGGTGAGCAGCGTCGCCTTAGACTGTGTGTCTCGGTGTCAGGAGTGCCCCATGAATACCCCAAACTTTCGTTTCCCTCATACCGTTGTACCGCATTGGATACAGGGCGCCACCTCCGAGGGCTTGGACCCAAGGCGTGAAGCCGTGTTCAATCCCGCCACCGGCCAGGTGGCCCGCCATGTGGTGATGGCCGATGCAGCCCAAGTGCACGCCGCAGTGGATGCAGCCCGGCAAGCGTTTCCGGCTTGGGCTGAAGCGCCGCCCATTCGCCGCGCTCGGGTGCTGAACCAATTCCTGGCCTTGATGAACCAGCACAAAGACGAGCTGGCTGCCATCATCACCTCAGAACACGGCAAGGTGTTCAGCGATGCCCAGGGCGAGGTGATGCGCGGCATCGACATCATCGAGTTTGCTTGTGGCGCTCCGCAATTGCTCAAAGGTGATTTCAGCGACCAAGCCAGCACCGGGATTGACAACTGGATCTGGCGCCAACCGCTGGGCGTGGTGGCTGGCGTCACGCCGTTTAACTTTCCCTGCATGGTGCCGTGCTGGATGTTTCCCTTGGCCTTGGCCTGTGGCAACAGTTTTGTCTTGAAGCCCAGTGAGCGTGACCCGTCAGCCTCGGTTTTCATGGCTCAACTTTTGAAAGAGGCCGGCCTGCCCGATGGCGTGTTCAATGTGGTGCAAGGCGACAAGGTGGCGGTGGATGCGCTCTTGAAACACCCTGATGTGAAGGCCTTGAGTTTTGTCGGCAGCACGCCCATCGCACAAAGCCTGTTCGAGACCGGCGCACGCCACGGCAAACGAGTGCAAGCCCTGGGCAGCGCCAAAAACCATTTGGTGGTGATGCCCGATGCCGACTTGCCCCAGGCGGTCGATGCGTTGATCGGCGCCGCTTACGGCTCGGCCGGAGAACGCTGCATGGCGATCTCGGTGGCCGTGTTGGTGGGTGATGTGGCCGACACGGTGGTGCAGGCTTTGGCCAAGCGGGCCCGCGCTTTGGTGGTGAAAGACGGCATGGCACCCGATGCCGAGATGGGCCCCATCGTCAACCGGGCGGCCTTGGGCCGCATCGAAGGTTTGATCGCCAGCGGTGTGGAGGAAGGGGCGACGTTGGTCGTTGATGGCCGAGGGCTGAAAGTGCCTGGCCATGAACAAGGTTTTTTCACGGGCGGCAGCTTGTTTGACCACGTCAATCCTACGATGCGCATTTACCGCGAAGAAATTTTTGGCCCCGTGCTGTGCTGCGTGCGCGTGAAAACCTTAGACGCCGCGATTGACCTCATCAACGCCTGCGACTATGCCAACGGCGTGGCCTGCTACACCCGCGACGGCGGTGTGGCCCGCGAGTTCGCGCGGTGCATTGAAGTCGGCATGGTCGGCATCAATGTACCCATTCCCGTGCCCATGGCCTGGATGGGTTTTGGCGGCTGGAAGAAAAGCATGTTTGGTGACATGCATGCTTATGGTGAAGAGGCGGTGCGCTTCTATACCAAGCAAAAATCGGTGATGCAGCGCTGGCCAGCCGGTACGGCCGCAGGGGCGGAGTTTGTGATGCCTACGGCGAGGTGATATTCGCTATTGATGCGGTCTGTTGTCTCTGCCGGTTTGGTTGAGTCTGTCGAAGGGAGCCTCTGGGGGAGGACGGCCTTGGCTTGGGATACCGCGCCGGGTCTCGCCCCGGCAGGGCGCCTCACTTTCTTTGCTGGTGCAAAGAAAGTAAGCAAAGAAGCACCTGAACACCAGCCTA
Organism: Burkholderiales bacterium; assembly: GCA_031431125.1. Lineage (GTDB taxonomy): Bacteria > Pseudomonadota > Gammaproteobacteria > Burkholderiales > Burkholderiaceae_C > JANPCX01. Next base: position 63,796 of record JANPCX010000073.1, on the reverse strand, counting down.
TTTGGGCAGAGGTAGCGTGATGCAGGAGCACAGACGTGGGGTCTGGCTTCGACCAGTGGCCACTGGCCCTCAGGCCACGTTTTCTCGGCGGTTTGTCCAAACACCGTGAATCGCGAAGACGGCGTGGCAGGCCAAGAAAGGCGGCGGATGCATTCAACGCTTGGTACGACAAGCCGCCGAGAAAACGTGGCCTGAGGGCTAGTGGTGCCAAGTCAAATCCGGTGCATCCACCCCGATCCTGGTCCGATCCGTCATTCCTCAAATAGGCTGGTGTTCAGGTGTTTTCTTGGTGACTTCTTTTGCACCAGCAAAAGAAGTTACTCGGCATGCCGGGCCGAGACCCGGCGCGGTGTTCCAAGTCAAAGCTGTCAGCGACGAAGGCCCCCTTGTGACAGGCTTAGCCAAACCGGCAGTGGAGACTTCAACCGGCCGTACCAACCATCCTTTGCGCCACACACAACACCAAGTTCTCCCCCTTCAAACAGTCGTTCGGCAACGCCGAATCCGCTGTGAAAGGCGGCTCGGCCTGATGCAGCAACTCAAACCCCAAGCCCTGCAACCAAGACGCGAGTGCCTGCGGCGCCATCGTCCATTGGAAGGGCTCGGCCCGCCAGGCCAGCCAGCGGTCGACCCACCAACTGGAGGGCCGAAAACCGGCGCGGCCTTGGGGCCAGCGAACCATGTGGCTGAAGATGAGTTGCACCGGCACAGTCGACAAGGCGCGGATTTGATCGCGCAGCAAGGCGGCCACATCGGCCTCTTTCAGGTACATCAACACGCCTTCGATCACCACCAGCGTGGAGCGCTTGTCTTGCATCAAAGCGGTCGGCAAAGGTGAGGTCGACAAGTCGACGCTGAGCAGCGTCAGGTTTGCCGGCAACTGCAGGCCGGCGTGGACCAAACCTTGGCGTTTGAAGTCCTGAGTGGCCGGGTGGTCCATCTCCACCCAGGCGACCTCGGGGAACTCTGGCGCCAAACGCAAAGCCAAGGTATCCAGGCCCGCACCGATCACGATGACACGCGCCACCCCTTGCTGCAAGGCCAAGCGGCATTGCGCCTCGATCCACCGTTTGCGCAGCAGGTAGTGGCGCATGATGCCGGGATGGGTCAGGCGCTCTAAGCCGCGCCACAGCCAGCGTGTCCAGGGGCTGCTGGCGCTGCGGATCAGGCAGCGGTCGGTCCAGGTGGTCGACAAAAAATGGCGGCACAGCGCAGCCGCACCGGCAGGCACCAAAGTTGGGTCTGCGGGGCTGCTGGCCAGCAGCACGGTGCTGGCGGCGATCACCTTGGCGGTGGTGCTGGCCTGACCGGCTTTCAAGCTTGGCCGATCAACGCCACATGGTGGCGGTACCAGTCACTGGTGAAGCGCTCTTGCGGATCGAAGTGCCGCTTGCGTTCCAAGAAAGCTTCAAACTGCGGATAGGCGCGCAGCACTTGCTCGCGTGTCGCGTGGCGGTGGTAGGTGAGAAAGTAGCTGCCGCCCAGGTTTAGAGCGGCTTCGATCAAACCGCGAAATGCCGCAGCGGTGCGGGCTTGGCCTTCGTCTGTGTGGGCTGTCCTCAAATTGAAGATGACGCAGGCATAGTCGTCTTTGGCCCACGGCAAAAAACTGACGTCGTCTTTCAAGATGGCGCGAATGGTGCCGTAAATCACCTCCACGCTTTGCACTTTCAGCACTTGAGCGGCTTGCGCCATGAAGGCTGCAATTTGGTCGCGTGGCACATAGTGCTCACCGATTACCAAGGTTTGTTTGGGCCCGGGCTGCTCGTCCGCTGGGCGGGCGCGCTCCAAGAAATCGGCGTAACTCGGAATGTAGGTGCTCAGCTGCATGGTGTCGGCCCAATAACTCTGGCCATGCGTGCCGAGGTAATGCTGGGCATACAGTTTGAAAGCCTGGGCTTTGTCGTCGTGGGCCAGCTTGAGCAACTGCAACCAGGCTTCGGGTTGAAGGTCGGCGCTGGCCGCGCCATCGGCTTCAATCTCTGGTGTGGGCTTGTAGCAAGCGAACACGCCTCGGTGCAAAAAGCTGTTGTCCTGCGGGTCGATCACAAACTGAAAGTCACCGTACAAGCAGCCGTCGTCCACACGCCGGTAGACGGCATTCATCGCATCGGCCAGGTCGAGGATGTCCACCAAACGCCGCACCCGCTGGCGCGGCACCAGGCGCAAAGTGGCGGCATAGATCAAACCAAAAAGACCATAACCACCGACCACCAACGAGAACAACTCGGCGTTTTGGCTGCGACTGCACAGCAGCACCTCACCTTGTGCATCCACCAAGGTGAGGTCTTCAATGTCGGCGCCCAGGGGCTGCATCAACAAACCCCGGCCATGGGCGTTGGCAGAAATCGAGCCACCCAAAGTCACCTCGTCAACGCCGGTTTGTTTCTGGCGTATCGCCCACGTGCTTCCGCCAGGCGCTGGCATTTGGTGGCTGGCCGCGATGATGTGCTGCCAATGGGCACCGGCTTCGATTTGCAGCAGGCCCTGCGTTGCGTCGGCATGCAATACGCGGGTCAAACCCGTCATGTCCACATGGCGCTGCTGCGTTGCAAACTGCTGCCCGCCCATGGCGTGCCGGGCACCAGCCACCGACAAAGACACACCTTCGCGTGCCGCTTGTTTCACCAAAGCACACAAAGCCTGCAGCGTGGTGGGGCGCAGCACCTCGGCCACCTTGGTGGGGTTGAGTTGGGAGTGGACATCGTTCAACAACATGGCGGTACAGCTCCTTGCCTGGGACTCAGGGTGCTGTGGATTATGCGGATCGATGGCAACAAAAAAAGCGAGGCAACGGCCTCGCTTTTTACTTCACGGGAGAGACTCATCAAGTCCCAATCACGCCGCCATCCTTTTTGCGTATCACCACCGTCGCGGAACGCGGCCGCCCGCCGTTGGGCCATTTGGAGATCTTGCTTGGCTCGTTGGGGTCGCTGCGCTCCGAGGGGCTCTCACCGGGATGCTGGATGTTGATGAACATGGTGCGGCCATCGGGTGTGGCGGTGGCACCGGTGATTTCGCAACCCGCAGGGCCGGTGAGGAAGCGGCGGATCTCGCCGGTTTTCACATCGGCGGCCAGCATGGCGTTGTGGCCGAGGCGGGCCAAGTCGCCCTTACCCATGGCGGATGTGGACATGTCGCATTGAATCCAGAGCACGCCGCGCGCATCCGTCCACAGCCCATCGGGGCATGCGAAGGCGTCGCCCTTCACATTGCCTTTGGCGTCAATGCGTTGATTGGCAGGGTCACCTGCAAAGACGAAGTGGTTCCACTCGAAGGTCTCACCGTGGAAGTCGCCTGCGTCTTTCCAGCGGATGATGTTGCCCATGGTATTGTTGACGCACGGGTTGGCGGCGTCGGTTCCAGGCTGTTTATCGCCACCGCGGTTGCTGTTGTTGGTCAGCGTGCAGTAGACCCAGCCTTGTTTGTCGATGTCTATCCATTCGGGGCGATCCATTTCGGTGGCGCCCAAAGCATCGCTGGCTTGGCGCGCTTTGATCAGCACCTCGCCTTGATTGGTAAATCCATTGGCCACGGTGAGCGGGCCTTGGCCATGGGTCAGCGCCAGCCACCGGCCTTTGCCGCCTTCGTTGAACAGGGCCACGTACAAGGTGCCGTGGTCCAGCAGCTCGGCATTGGCGGCAGCACCACCGGGTTTGATCTTGTCGCGGCTGACGAATTTGTAGATGTACTCGAAACGCGCGTCTTCACCCATGTAGACCACCGCACGGCCATCCTTCGTGACGGCGGTGGTGGCCCCTTCGTGCGCCGCGCGGCCCAAAGCGGTGCGTTTGACGGGGGTGTGGCTGGGGTTGTTGGGGTCAATTTCCACCACCCAGCCAAAACGGTTGGGCTCATTGGGGTTTTTGACGGCGTCAAAACGGTCGTCAAATTCATGCCAGCGGTACCAGCTTCCCTTGCGCAGGCCCCAGCGCCGCTCGTGGGCCGTGAGGTTGTCGCCACCGCTGAAGTAGTTGATGAAGTTTTCTTCGCAGGTGAGGTAGGTGCCCCAAGGCGTGATGCCACTGCCACAGTTGTTCACCGTGCCCAGCACGCGACGACCGGATGCGTCAGCCGCCGTGCGCATCAATTCATGGCCCGCCGCCGGGCCGCCGATGGCCATGGGCGTGGTGGCGGTGATGCGGCGCGCCCAGGGCGAGGGGCGCACGACTTGCCATTGGTTGTTCTTTTGTTCAATTTCAAGCACCGACACGCCGTGGGCCGCTTGTGATTTGCGCACCTTCTCCAGCGTCCAGGTTTGCATGCCGTCTTTGTGCAGGAGGCCGTCGTCCACATACTCATGGTTCATCACCAACAGACCCGCGGTGGAGCCGTTTTGCGCAAAGTAGTGGATGCCGTCGTGGTGCATGCCCAGTTGCACGGCCTGGTCTGCCGCGCTGTTGCTGCCGTCTTCTTTGAAGGCAGCGTTTTCACCGGACAAACCCACGGGATCGCCCCAAGGGGCAATCACTTGGGCGGTGTAGCCCTCAGGCACCACCACGCCGTCGGTGGTGGAAATCGGAACACTCTTAAAGCCCAAAAGGCTGCTGCCACCCGTGCCGGTCGCGCAGCCTGACAAAGACACCCCCGCCAACGGCGCCAACAAACCGGTCAGCGCGGCGCCCAAGCCACCTTTGAGCACCACACGGCGAGAAGGCTCGGACACCTCGTGGATGCTGCGGTTGGGGGAGGGATTGCTGTCTTCCATCAAATCAAAGTCTTTGGCCATTCTTGGCTCCATGTGTTACTACAAGCGAGGATTCTCATGGGGCGTTGATGACGCTTTCGTGACAGCCCTTGTTCCGACTACACCAACACGCTGGGCGTGCAAACCTGTTGGGCCTGCCTGCAGTCACGCCACGGTCACTTGAGCAACAATTCCAGCCATGAAACCCATCACCCTGATCACCGGTGCCAGCCGAGGCATAGGCGCCGCCACCGCGCGTTGGTGTGTCACCCAGGGCCATGCCGTGGTGTTGAACTACCGCGCCGACGAAACGGCGGCGATGGCCTTGCAAAAAGAGTTGCTGCAACGGGGTGGAGCGGTTTTGGTGGTTCAGGCCGATGTGGCGCTCGAGGCCGACGTCGTGCGCTTGTTTGAAACCGTGGACGACGCCCTCGGCCCCTTGAGTTTTTTGGTCAACAACGCCGGCAGGGTCGACGCCCAAGTGCGGGTGGACGAACTCACGTCCGAGCAGTGGCAGCGGGTGTTTAGTGTCAACGTCTTGGGCAGTTTTTTGTGCGCCCGAGAGGCGATCAAACGTTTGAGCACCCAACACGGCGGCCGTGGCGGCGCGATCGTGAATGTGTCCTCCACCGCCTCGCGGCTCGGCGCACCGGGACGTTATGTGCACTATGCCGCCAGCAAGGGCGCGATCGACAGCTTCACCATCGGTTTGGCGCAAGAGGTGGCCGCTGAAGGCATTCGTGTGAACGCGGTGCGCCCCGGCATCATTGATACCGACATCCACGCCAGCGGCGGCCAGCCCGACCGTGCGCAGACCGCGGCGTCGCAAATCCCGATGCAACGCGCCGGCACGGCCGACGAAGTGGCGCGTGCCATCGGTTGGTTGCTGACCGACGCCGCGAGTTACACCACCGGGGCGATTTTGGATGTGAGCGGTGGGCGCTGAACCCAGGTCCGGCAGTTGAACGCAGCGCCCTCAGCGACGCACCACGACAGGCACCAGTTTCAGCGCTTCCTTGACCTGCTCTGCAATGCCTTGTGCTTCGTCTCGGGTGCGGTAAGGCCCGGCTTGCAGGCGATGAACGCTGCTGTCTGAAAAAACCGCCAACAGTGGTGACAGCCAACTCAAATCCGCCACCACTTTGCGGTGAAACGCCTGCGCACCGCCCAGCTGCTTGAAGGCGGCAATTTGAACGAAGAAACCAGAGGCGGGGGCCTCCGTGGGCAGAGGGGTTGGTTGCGGTGCGGGGGTGTTTTCCGGCGCTGCAGGGCGAACTTCTGCTGCTGCGACAACCGGCTCGGACGCACTGCCGCGCTCAGCCGCCCTGGGCGCGGTGGCAGGCAGAGCTTGTTGGGCTGGCGCGGTCACTGCCACACGCTGCTCACCGCTGCGCCATGACCCCGTGCGAATCGCATCAAAGGTGATGCGCTCCACCTCCACTGGCCCCACACCCCGATGCAAATCGAGTTTGAGCGCGGCGGTGTAGCTCAGGTCAATGATGCGCCCCGGGTGAAAGGGCCCCCTGTCGTTCACGCGCAGCACCACTTCCTTGTTGTTCTTCGGGTTGCGCACGCGCACATAACTCGGCAGTGGCAAGGTGGGGTGGGCGGCGGTCATGGCGTACATGTTGTAGACCTCGCCCAGGGCGGTGCGGCGGCCGTGAAACTTGCTGCCGTACCAAGACGCCACGCCGCGCTCGACGTGGGTCACGTCGCCGCTCAAAGGCACATAACTTCGGCCGGCCACTTCATACGGCTTGTTGGGGCCGCCGGGCCGGACGGCTTCGACCTGGGGTTCGGCGTCGGGCACCGCGGCCAGGTTGGGTAGCGGGTCGCTGCCGGGGCCATCGCGCTCGGACGAGGAAGCCGGGCCCGTGCGTGGAGCGGGCGCCCCAACACTGGGTCGGGTGTCGCTTGGCGGACGCGTAGGGGTACTGCTGCAGGCCGCAATCAGCAGGGCCAGAGCGACGGTGACGCAGCGTGTGGTCCACATCGGTAGAGAGGCAAAACAAGGCATGGCGCGCACCATACGCACAAGCGAGCGCGCTGTCACGTCTTTGCCTATGCTCGATTTAGGTTTTAACAATTGGTCAAGATGAATTGATAGCCTATGATTCAACCCATGCCGATACACATCGGTGAATTTTTAACTCCTGATCAATCACTCCCAAAGGAAGCACCATGAAAACCATAGGCAACAAGATCGAAGCATTTAGCGTCACAGGCGTTAAGCCCGGCTTCAACAACCATGAAGAAAACGGCGTTTCCGCGTTTGAAACCCTCACCGAAAAGAGCTTTCCCGGCAAATGGAAGGTGATTTACTTCTGGCCCAAGGATTTCACCTTCGTCTGCCCGACCGAGATCGTGGGCTTCGACAAGCTGGCCAAACAATTCGCAGAGCGCGACGCCGTGCTGCTGGGTGGCTCCACCGACAACGAGTTCTGCAAACTCGGCTGGCGCCGTGACCACAAAGACCTGAGCAAACTCGGCCACTGGAGTTTTGCCGATGTCACCGGCGCCCTGGTCGACCAGCTTGGCATCCGCGACGAAGCGGCTGGTGTGGCCCTGCGCGCCACCTTCATCGTCGATCCCGACAACACCATTCAGCACGTCAGCGTGAACAACCTGAATGTGGGCCGCAACCCTGACGAAATTTTGCGCATCCTCGACGGCCTGCAAACCGACGAGCTCTGCCCTTGCAACCGCACTGTGGGTGGGTCGACTCTGTAAGGCTTCAATCGCTAGCAAGTACCAACATCAAACCCGCCTCGGCGGGTTTTCTCACCCTTTCACGATAGGAGTTATCAATGGACTTCCTGAATTCGATCAAAGAACAAATTCCAGACTACGCCAAAGACATCCGCCTGAACCTCGATGGCGTGATCGCCCGCTCCAGCCTCAGCCCCGAAGACGCCATTGGTGTCGCTTTGGCGGCCGCATTCGCTGCCAAAAGCAAGCCCTTGGTCGACGCGTTCAAAGCCCAGTTGCCTGAACGGAGTGCCAATGCCGCGTTGACCGCCGCCGCCTTGATGGGCATGAACAACGCCTGGTACCCCTATGTGGAAATGGCCGGTGACGAGGAACTCAAAACCCTGCGCCCCGAGCTGCGCATGAATGCCTATGCCGGCAGCGGCGGCGTGGAGAAAAAACAGTTCGAGGCGTTTGCGCTGTCGGCCTCCATCATTGGCAAGTGCCACTTCTGCATCAGCTCGCACCACGCGCTGCTGAAAAAAGAAGGGCTCACGGCGCTGCAGCTGCGTGACATCGGCCGCATCGCCGCGGTGGTGAATGCCGCTGCCCAGGTGCTGGCCGCGCAATAAGCGGGATCTGATGAGCGGGATATATAACGCATTTGACCAATCGGTCAAGTAAAGCTAGAGTTCATCCCATGCCCCGCGAACGCCAATTTGATGCCAACGACGTGATCGACCGCGCTGCCGATGTTTTTTTGGTGCACGGCTACGAGGCCACCTCCATGGCCATGTTGTGCGAGGCCACGGGCCTGGGCAAACAAAGCCTTTACAACAGCTTTGGCGATAAAAAAGCGCTCTACCTGCAAGCGGTGGACTGTTCGGTGGCGCGTATGGCCAGTGTGGCCAAACAAATGCAAACCGCGCCGTCGGGCAGGGCTGCGATTCAGGCTTTTTTCGAGGAGGTGGTGAATTTGTGCAGCAATGGCCGCCCCGCAGATCAAAGTTGCATCGTCAGCCACGGTCTGCTCGAATCGTCTCAGGACAGAGAGCTGCGTGTGGCCTTGCAAAACAAATGGCACCAAAGCCACGAGTTGCTGCGCGGCCAGGTGGAGCGTGGACAGCGTGATGGCTCCATCGCCTATGCCGGTCCTTCTGCCCAGGCGGCTGATTTGCTGATGGCCGTGGTCAGCGGTTTGCGGGTGTCGGCGCGCGTGCAAACCGATGCCCCGCAATTGCTGGCGACCGCCACCATGGCCCTGGCTGTGTTGGATGCGCCTCCCGCCCAAGCGCCCTGACGACCCCTTTCCCCCCCCCACTCGCAGGTGCGCGGCACACACCGCCAACCTGCTTGACCCCGGCACACCCAGTGCCTTTTTTCAACCTCGTTTTTGACCATTCATTCAATTAAGGAGTTTTTCCATGAACACCCCTCTGAAGCAAAAAGTCGCCCTCGTGACGGGCGCCTCACGCGGCATCGGCGCCGCCATCGCTCGCCGTCTGGCGGCACAAGGCGCACAAGTCATCGTGCACTACGGTGCGAGCAAAGAAGAGGCCAGCCAGGTGGTGGCTGACATTGAAAAAGCCGGCGGCCAAGCACGTTTGCTGCAAGCGGATTTGGCCGCGTTGAACGGGGCCGATCAACTGAGCGCGGCGCTCGGCGACCAGCCCATCGACATCTTGGTCAACAACGCGGGGGTGGCACCGTATGTTTCTATGGCCGACACCGATGCCACCACCTTCGACCGCCTGGCCAATGTCAACATGCGCAGCCTCTTCTTCGTCACGCAAAAAGTGCTGCCCCGAATGCCCGATGGCGGACGCATCGTCAACCTCTCATCAGCGGTGACGCGCATCGCATTTCCTGGCCTTCCGGCGTACTCGGCCACCAAAGGTTTTGTGGACGTGCTCACGCTGCAACTCGCGGCTGAACTCGGCGCACGCAACATCACCGTGAACGCCGTGGCCCCCGGCGCGATTGATACGCAGATGAGCGCCTGGATCCGCCAGCCAGGTGGCACCGACACGCTCAAACAAATTCAAGCCTTGCCGGGTGTGGGTCAACCCGAGCATGTCGCCGGTGTGGTGGCCTGGCTGGTGGGGCCCGATGGCGCATGGACCACGGGCCAGGTGATTGATGTCAGCGGCGGCACCAAGCTCTAAGGCGCTGCCATCAACCGCGCTGGATGAGCGCATCGCATCAAAAAAGCGTCGCCAACCCCGCCCAATTCGACCGACTGCCGCAGGCATGGCTGCCTGCACCGAAGTGGTGAGCACACACGCTTCGGAGCCATTGTTCATGTCCAACAGCACCTCGGCCGTCGACCATGCCGATGTGAACCACCTGGTCGCGGGCGAGGTCCCCTCTGCCTCACAGCGCTGGCCGCAATGCCGACGTTATGGCCAAGGCGATGGACTACACGCTCAAGCGCAGGGCGGCATTGAGCATCCACCTGAGCGATGCACAAATTCCGGTTGACAAGAACGCAGTGGAGAACGCGATCCGGCCTCTGGCTCTTTGTCGAAAGCCGGTGAGCGGGCGGCGGTGTTGACGACTTTGATTGAGTCGGCCAAGCTCAAGGGGCATGATGCGTTGGTCTATGTCAAAGACGTGCTCACCAAACTGCGCACCTGGTCCAAAAGCTAACTGCACAAGTTGCTGCCGCACCGCTGGGTGCGGCCCGAGACCGCCAGCACTCCGGCGACTGAGCCGTCAGCACCTGATCGTCACTGCGGGCAAGGGTGGCACACCGCACGCTTTCCACAGCCGGTACGCTCGGAGCGTAAGCAAGAACGCCGGCTGGTTCCCGGTTACGCCGTGGGAAATGCACGCTTTTACAGTCCAAATCGACACAACGCCACGGACGCTGCCGCCTATAGTTGAACGAATAAGCATCAACACCCTTCGGGGATGGTTTACATGCCGCGCCGAACCACGGTTATCGAACCCGCAACCTTGATTTGGCTGGATGTGGCCGAGACTCCTTCGACCAACTCCCGCTGGCGGCGGTTGCATGCCTTCGGGGCCACCTTGGGCCTGGTTTTGGTTCTGGCCGGTTGCGGAGGCGGTGGTGATGGCGGCGGCACTGCCAGTGGGGGATCTGCCTCCGGTTCAGGAACAGGCGCCACCCCCTTACCCCCCAGTGCTTCCAATACCCCCGCCCCAACGCCCGATCCCACACCGACTCCACCGACCGCCATCCCGTTCAGTGTCGGCGGTGTGCTGGAGGGTTTGGCTGCCAACCAAAGCCTGGTGCTCGTGGCGACCGACGCCAATGGCAACAACCCGCAAACCGCCACACTGAACGCCAACGGCAGCTACACCGCGACCCAGGTGCCGTCGGGGTCGGGTTTTGTGGTGAGCGTGCAAACCCAGCCTGTGGGGCAAACCTGTTCGGTGACCAATGGCAGTGGCACCGTCAGCGCCAATATCAGCAACGTTCGCGTGGACTGCAGCGCCAACCGCTACACCGTTGGCGGCAGCATCAGCAATAACTTGGGCGTGGTCTCGCTGCGCAACAGTGTCAACGACGAGATATTTACGACCAACGGCCAAGGGGCGTTCAGTTTCGCGCAAACGCTGCTGCATGCCAGCAGCTACAACGTGGTCATCGACGCCACCAGCGCAGGGCAAAGTTGCAATGTCATGAACGCCAGCGGCACCGCCACGGCCAACGTGAGCAACTTGCAGGTCACTTGCCAGTCGACCATCTTCAGCTTGGGTGGGGCACTGGCGGGTTTGGCGGCCAGCCGATCTGTGGGCATCTTGCTGACCAACACCAACTCCGGCAGTTCGCAGGCCAGCACATTGAGCGCCAACGGCAGCTTCACTGCTGGCCAATTGACAACGGGCACGAATTACGCGGCGACTGTGCAAACCCAGCCGGTGGGGCAAACCTGTGTGGTCACCAATGCCACGGGCACCGTTGGCAGCGCCAACATCAATACCGTCAGCCTGAACTGCGGCGACAACTACTACACCTTGGGCGGCAGCGTCAGCAACAACCTGGGCACGGTCTCGCTGCGCAACACCGTCAATGGGAACGTGTTCAGCACCAGCGGCCAAGGGGCGTTCAGTTTCACGCAAACCCTGCTACACGGCAGCAGCTACAACGTGGTTGTCGATGCCACCAGCGCAGGGCAAAGCTGCAATGTCATGAATGCCAGCGGCACCGCCACGGCCAACGTGAGCAACCTGCAGGTCGACTGTGTGGCCGTGTTACCCCCGCCACCGGCCACCCCCACAGGCTTGGCGGTGGCCTACTCGGCCAAACAATATGCGTTCAGTTGGACCCCCACGGCGAGCGCCACCTACTATGAACTGGCGGAAGACCCGGACGGCGTCAGCGCCCAGCCCGAGGCCGCCATTGGCGGCAGCATCATCACGGCCAGCTACAACCATGCCCTGACCACGCTACTGCACCAGCGCCTCAACGCCCAATACCGGCTGCGAGCTTGCAACACCGGCGGCTGCAGCGCGTACAGCGCCGCCATCACACCGGATTTGACCCAGGCGATTGGTTACTTCAAGGCCAGCAACACGGAGGCATCCGACAATTTTGGGTGGAGCGTTGCGTTGTCTGCCGATGGCAACACCTTGGCGGTGGCTGGATACCAAGAAGACAGCAACGCCACCGGCGTGGGGGGCAACCAAGCGGACAACAGTGCAGCTGGCTCCGGAGCCGTGTATGTCTTCATCCGAAGCAGCGGCACCTGGAGTCAGCAGGCCTACCTCAAAGCCAGCAACACGGGGGCAGGCGATCTGTTTGGCTTCAGCATGGCCTTGTCATCTGACGGCAACACGCTGGCGGTGGGGGCCCGTTGGGAGCGCAGCAACGCCACCGGGGTGGGAGGCAACGAAGCGGACAACAGTGCCACCAACTCCGGGGCGGCGTATGTCTTCATCCGAAGCAGCGGCACCTTTAGCCAGCAGGCTTACATCAAAGCCAGCAATACAGGGGGAAGCGATAGTTTTGGTGAAAAGGTTGCGTTGTCTTCTGACGGCAACACCCTGGCGGTGGTTGCAATTCAAGAAGACAGCAACGCCACTGGCGTGGGGGGCAACCAAGCGGACAACAGTGCAGCTGCGTCGGGAGCCGTTTATGTTTTTACGCGCAGCGGCAGCACCTGGAGCCAGCAGGCCTACATCAAAGCCAGCAATACAGAGGCAGGCGATCAGTTTGGCTACAGCGTTGCTTTATCTGGTGACGGCAACACTCTGGCGGTAGGGGCAAATCGCGAGGACAGCAACGCCACTGCCGTGGGGGGCAACCAGGCGGACAACAGTGCGACTGACTCGGGCGCGGTCTATGTCTTCACCCGCAGCGGCGTCACCTGGAGCCAGCAGGCGTATATCAAGGCCAGCAACCCGGGGGCAACCGATGAGTTTGGCTTCAGCGTCGCTTTGTCTGCTGACGGCAGCACCCTGGCGGTGGGGGCTCCTTACGAAGACAGCAGCGCCCTCGGGGTGGGGGGCACCCAAGGGGACAACAGTGCGAGCAACGCCGGAGCCGTCTATGTTTTTACCCGGAGTAGCGGCACCTGGAGCCAGCAGACCTACCTCAAAGCCAGCAATACCGGAGGAAGTGATTTTTTTGGCTGGCGCGTTGCGTTGTCTGCCGACGGCAACACCCTGGCGGTAGCTGCCTATGGAGAGGACAGCAACGCCACCGGCGTGGGGGGCAACCAAGCCGACAACAGTGCATCTGTCTCCGGAGCCGTATATGTCCTCACCCGCAGCAGTGGCCTTTGGAGCCAGCAGGCCTACATCAAAGCCAGCAACACGGGGTCAAACGATCAGTCTGGCTTTGCCGGTTTTGCTTTGTCTGCCGACGGCAGTACGTTGGCGGTGGGCGCATATCAAGAAGGCAGCAACGCCACCGGCATCGGAGGCAACCAAGCGGACAACAGTGCAGTTAACGCTGGAGCGGTGTATGTCTATTGAACCCAGCCAAAGCCCCGTTCCAGAGCGGCTCCTGAGCAGACCCGCCGCCCCGCCCCAGCCCTCTCTCAGTTGACGACACCCAGTGGCGTGACCACCAGGGTCAGTGTTTGGTCATGTGCTTGCGGGGAAAACGCCTCCACACCGAGTTCGGCATTGCTCCACGCCACACCGATGGTGGTGAGGCCGGGGTGGGCCGCCACGAAGCGGTCAAAGTAACCGCCGCCATAACCCAGGCGGTAGCCGCTCTGGGTGTAGCCCACGCAGGGCACCAGCAACACATCAGGAACGCACTTTGCCCCTGGCGGTGAGGGCAGGCCGCATTCGTCAGTGCCGGTGATGGGGCCCTTGTCCCACAGCCGGTAGTGCATTTGCGGTGGTGTTTTTTGCGCATAAGGCAAGGCCCAGGGCAGGGCGGCGAGCACAGGTTCGGCCAAACAGGCGGCCACGGCATCGAACTCACCTTGCATGGCCCAGTAAACCCCCAAACATTCAGGTTCCATTTGCTGCAACAAGGATCGCAGTTGCGCCGACAATGCCGCTTGTGCGCTGGCAAAAGCGCTGGCATGTTCGCTGGCGGTGGTGAAGGCCTTGCGCTGTGCCAACAAGGTTTTGCGAAGTTCGGCTCTGGATGTGGGGCTGTTCATGGATGCAGTTTGTAAGGCGATGGATTGGGTTGAGGACAGCCGTGAAGTGTATTTTTGAAGTGGCGCAGACGCGCAAAAACAAAGCCCGCTACAAATTTTGGGGCATTGCCCTGCTGCTGAGTGTGGCAGGCGCAGCCTGGGCGCAGAACGCGCCCAGTGCAGAACGCAGTGCCGACGGCCTGGCCCCGATTTCTGAAGCCAAAAGCGCCTTCCAAAAACGCGACCGCAACCGCTTGGCGCAGCTGCGCAGCAGCACCGCGGCCAGCCAAAATCCTTTGGCCATGTGGGTGGCCTATTGGGATTTGAATGCCCGCATCAGCGAGTTGCAAGTTGCCGAGGTGGATGCGTTTTATGCACGTTACCCCGGCAGTTATGTGGAAGACCGCTTTCGCAACGATTGGTTGCTGGAGCTGGGCAAGCGCCGCGACTGGCCACGTTTGGCCGCCGACTTTCCACGCTTTCGCATGAACGACGACCGCGAGGTCACCTGCTATGCCCTGCTCACTGACCACCTGGCGGGCAAAGATGTTGCTGAGGCGTCACGCGCCGCCTGGCTGGCCCAGCGCGATGCCGACGACGGCTGCGCCTTGATGGCCATGACGCTGTTCGAGGCCAAACAATTCTCTAGCGGCGATGTGTGGCGCAAGGCGCGTTTTTCAGTGGATGCCAACCGCCCCCGCGCGGCCCGTCAAGCCGTGGCCTTGTTGGGTGCAGAGGCTGTGCAAGGCACAGCCGCCTTGCTGGACAGCCCCTCCAAATACCTGGCCACCCAGGCCCATACCCGCAGCCGTTTAGGGGCTGAGTTGGCCGCGCTGGCGTTGATGCGTTTGGCGGCAGACGACACGGACAACGTGGCCCGTTTGCTCCGCGAACGTTGGCAAAACGCCCTGCCGCCCGACCTGGCCTCTTGGGCTTGGGCCATGTTGGGTAAACAAACCGCCATGAAGTTGTTGCCTGGTGCGGTGGACCACTATGAGCGCGCGGCGCAGTTTTCCGCGCAAGCGCAGCGCACTGAGAAGGGTGCCGACAAGACCGCCGCCGAGCCCGACAAGTCCATCGAGCTGGACTGGCCCGACGACACTCTGGCCTGGAAAGTGCGCGCTGCATTGCGTGGCAATGGCGGCAAAGGCCAGTGGCCCCAAGTGCAACGGTCCATCGACAGCATGAGTGCCGCTGAGCAACGCGACCCCACTTGGGTTTACTGGAAAGCCCGTGCCTTGCAAGCCTTGGCCCGTGCGGCCAGCCCACAAGCCCAGGCAGACGATATGAAAACCCAAGCCCAGGCCATGCTCACCAGCATTGCCGGGCAGTTCCACTTCTACGGCAAGCTGGCCGCGGAAGACCTGGGCCAGCGCATCACCTTGCCGCCTAAACCCGCACCGCTGACCGATGCTGAAATGGCCCAAGCCCAACAAACCCTGGGCCTGCGACGCGCCTTGGTGTTGATCGGCATGGGCTTGCGCGGAGAAGGCGTGCGTGAGTGGAACTTCACCTTGCGTGGCATGAGCGACCGCCAGTTGCTTGCTGCGGCACAGCTCGCTTGCAACCAGCAGGTGTGGGACCGCTGCATCAACACCAGCGACCGCACCAAGGTGGAGGTCGATCTCAACCAACGTTTCCCCATGCCTTTCCGCAAAGAGGTGGTGGCGCGCACCAAAGAAATTGGTTTGGATGCGGCTTATGTCTATGGCCTGATACGCCAAGAGTCGCGTTTCATCATGGATGCCCGCTCCCATGTGGGCGCCTCGGGTTTGATGCAAGTGATGCCTGCCACCGCCCGCTGGACGGCCAATAAACTCAGTATTCCCTACACGCCCGACCTCATCACCGACCGCGACACCAACATCGCTATCGGCACCGGCTACTTGAAGCTGGTGCTCGACGATCTGGAGGGCTCGCAGCCCCTGGCAGCGGCGGCCTACAACGCCGGCCCCAGTCGGCCCCGGCGCTGGCGCGAAGGCCCGAATCTGGAGCCTGCCGTGTGGGCAGAAAACATTCCCTTCAACGAGACCCGCGACTACGTCAAAAAAGTGATGTCCAACGCCACTTACTATGCGGCCTTGCTCAGCGGAGACGGCACGGTGGCACCTTCGCTCAAAGCGCGTTTGGGCAAAGTGGTGGGCCCACGCGACACGCGATCAGGACAGGCCAACAAAGAGTTGCCTTGAGGCCTGCTTGCGCTTTTCTTCCCCTTTGTTTGCAGACTGAAATCTGAGACTTTCCATGCCCAACAACATTTTGGTTTTAGGTGGCAGCGGTTTTGTGGGCCGCAGCTTGTGCGAAAAACTGGTGGAACTCTCGGGCGGTGGTGGCGGGCGCATTGTGGTGCCCAGCCGCAGGCCGCACCGCGCCGCCTCGATTCGCTTTTTGCCCACGGTGGAGGTGGTTCGCTCTGATGTGCATGTGGACAGGGACCTGGCCCGTATGCTGCGCGGCGTGGACACGGTGATCAACCTGGTTGCCATCCTGCACGGCAGCCCCGAGGCCTTCAAACAAGTGCATGTGGATTTGCCCCAGCGCTTGAGCAAAGCCTGCCAACAAGCGGGTGTGAAACGGTTGGTGCATGTGAGTGCCTTGGGCGTTCAGCCGGATGCGCCGTCCAACTACCTGCGCTCCAAAACCGCGGGCGAAGCGGTGCTGCATGCATCGGGTTTGGATGTGACCCTCCTGCGCCCTTCGGTCATCTTTGGCGAACATGACCGCTTCATCAACCTCTTCGCGCAATTGCAGGCGGTGTTTCCCGTGATGCCGCTGGCGGGCTCGCAAGCCCAATTTCAACCCGTGTGGGTGGAAGACGTGGCCAGTGCCATCACCGCCTGTCTGTTGGACCCCAGCACCATCGGACAAACCATTGAATGCGCCGGACCGCAGGTCTTCACCTTGGGCGAGCTGGTGCAGCTGGCCGGGAAATGGGCCGGTCATGCGCGGCCTGTGCTGCCTTTGCCGATGTTCATGGGCCAGCTGCAAGCCTTGGCCATGGAGTTGCTGCCCGGCGAGCCGCTGATGTCACGCGACAACTTGGCCAGCATGAAAACCCCCAACGTGGCCAGCGGCAAGTTGCCCGACCTGGCCCGATTGGGCATACAGGCCACGGCGATTGAACAAGTCATGCCCGAGGTGCTGACCCACCGCCTGGGCCCGGCGCGGCTGGACCCGTGGCGCTCGCGTGCCGGGAGAGGTTGACGATAGGCGCTGGCGACGACGGCCAGCGCTTGCGCGCCCGGCATTGCTGCGATGCGGTTTTCTCATTGGTGCTGGGCTGGCCGCTTCAGTAGCATCGAGCACCCTCATCAAAGGTGACCCATGCAACTCATCATCGGCAATAAAAACTATTCTTCCTGGTCCATGCGCCCCTGGGTGCTGATGAAACAGGCCGGCATTGCTTTCGACGAAGTGATGCTGCGTTTTGACGGCCTTGGCCCCGACTCCCAATTCAAACAACAAATCACCCGCCACAACCCGGTGGGCAAAGTGCCGGTGCTGCAAGACGAGGGCCTGCTGGTGTGGGACACCCTGGCCATCGCCGAATACCTGGCTGAAAAGTTCCCCGAGAAAAACCTCTGGCCGCAAGAGCGCCAAGTCCGCGCCCGTGCCCGCAGCGTCTGCGCCGAGATGCACTCGGGTTTCAGTGGGCTGCGTACGGCCTTCCCCATGAACATTGAAGCCCATTTGCCTGAAGTGGGCGAAAGAATGCTGCGCGAACAAGCCGCAGTGCGTACCGACCTGGACCGCATCGTGGCGATGTGGAGCGAGCTGCTCACCGTTCACGGGGGGCCGATGTTGTTTGGCAATTTCAGCATAGTCGACGCTTACTACGCGCCTGTGGTGATGCGCCTGCATACCTATGCAGCGCCCGTGCCTGCCGCCATCAAAGCCTACATGGAACGCGTGCGTGCATTGCCGGGCGTGGCCGCTTGGATCAAAGAAGCGTTGGCCGAAGAAGAGTACTTGGATTTCGAAGAGCCCTACCGCAAGCACCGCTGAAGCAGGAGATGCGCATGATCACCTGCACCCTGCGTTACATCATTGACCCCTACAAACTCCAAGAGTTCGAACACTATGGTCGGCTCTGGATTCCACTGGTGCAAAAGTTTGGTGGTACGCACCATGGCTACTTTTTGCCCTCGGAAGGTGCCAACAATGTTGCCTTGGCCTTGTTCAGTTTTCCGTCGATGGCGGCCTACGAAACCTACCGCGTGGCGTCGATGCAGGACGCGGATTGCCTGGCGGCCTTCCAATACGCCAATGACACGCGCTGCATCGTCAGCTACGAGCGAAGCTTTTTTCGCCCGGTGTTCTCGGGTGTGACCATGCAAGACCAATAGGGACGGACAGCATGCAAGTCGAAGTCCACATCGTGAATGCCTTCATCGACGGTGATGCGGGTGGCAACCCGGCCGGCGTGGTGATCGACGCCGACGGATTGAGCAGCGCGCACAAACTGGCGGTGGCCCAGCAGGTGGGGTTGTCCGAGACCGCCTTCGTCTCGGCATCGAGCACGGCCACGCTCAAGCTGGAGTTCTTCACCCCCACCCGCCAAATCGCCCATTGCGGCCATGCCACCATTGCCACGTTCTCGCTGTTGCGCCAGCTCGGGCGTGTGCCACAAGGCTTGCTGTCCAAAGAAACCATAGATGGCAACCGGCAAATCATCGTGGAAGGTGACATGGCCTTCATGGAACAAAAGGCGCCGCGTTACCAGCCCATCGTGGTCGAGTCGGCGCTGCACCACCGCGTGATGGCGTCATTGGGTTTGTTGAATGCCAAGGCCTCGATCGCCAGCGAGCCCATTGTGGTCAACACTGGCAACTCATTCTTGTTGTTGGCCTTGGCTGATGAAGCCGCGGTCGCACGCTTGGCGCCTGACATGAAACAGGTCGAAGCCATCAGCGAAGAACTTGACCTGATCGGCTACTACGTATTCTCCAGAGCCACGCAGCAACCAGGCCGCCACGCGGGTGCCCGCATGTTCGCCCCGCGTTACGGCATCCCCGAAGAGTCCGGCACCGGTATGGCAGCAGGGCCGCTGGCTTGCTGGTTGCATGACCATGGCGGTGTAAGCGACCGCGACATCTTCATTGAACAAGGTCGACTCATGCGGCCCGCCTCGCCTTGCGTGATCAAAGTGGTTTTAGATCGCGCGCAAGGGCGGGTGACGGGGCTGATGGCGGGCGGTATGGCGCGGGTGCAGTCAACGCGTTGGGTGGAGGTTTGACGCTGGCAGGATGAGGTGCCCGTGCCTGTCACCGGCCCAACCAGCTGTGTGTTGTCAGCGCAAACCCAAGCGGGTGAGCTTTTTGATCAAGCCCACGCGCGAGACGCCGAGCTGACGCGCCGCTTCTGATTGGTTGCCTCCTGCCGCCGCCATGGCGTCTCGCACCAGGCGGCACTCCAACTCGGTCAATGCGCTGTCCAACAAGCCGCGCCCCTCAACGGGTTCCTGGCTTGAAGGTTCGGCGCCATCACCGGCCGCCAAACGCAGCAGGTCGGCGTCGACCTCGTGTTTGTCGGGCAGCAAGAGCGCAGTGGCTGATTCGACCACGGCTTTGAGTTCGCGCACATTGCCAGGCCATTCGCGTGTCGTGAGCCACGCGATGGCGCCAGCAGACAGACCCACACGTGGGGCCACACGCTGCACGAAACGAGCGGCCAGCATGGGCACATCGGCCATGCGCTCGGTGAGCGCGGGTGTTCGCAGCACCACACCTTTGAGGCGGTAGTAGAGGTCTTCTCGGAATTGACCCACGCGCACCATGGCATCTAAGTCTCGGTGCGTGGCGGCCACGACGCGTGTTTCAGCGGTTTTTTGAACTCGCCCACCCACGGGTACAAAGCTGCCCTCTTGCAAGAAACGCAGCAGTTTGACTTGCATGGGCGGCGGCATCTCACCCACCTCGTCCAAAAAGAGCGTGCCACCATGGGCCGCTTCAACCAGACCGGGTTGGTCGCGGTAGGCCCCGGTGAAGCTGCCCTTCATGTGGCCGAACAACTCGCTTTCCAAGAGTTCAGCGGACAACGCGCCGCAGTGCACCGCCACAAAGGGGCCATGGCTGCAGCTGCTGCCGTCGTGCAGGGCGCGGGCCACCAATTCCTTGCCTGTGCCTGTGGGCCCCAGCACCAATACGCTGACGCGGGTGGGTGCCACCCGCCGCACCATGGCGCGCAATTGGTTCATGGGGGACGATTGGCCGATGAGGCCCAAGTCATCCGCACTTTGTTCTGAACGCAGCTTGTCCAGTTCGGCTTGCAGGCGGGCTTGGCGCAGGGCGCGTGCCACAGCAAAACGAAGCAAGTCGGGGTCGATGGGTTTGGTGATGAAGTCCCAGGCGCCCAGCTCTGCAGCGCGCAGGGCGAGTTCGTGTTCGCCGTGTCCGGTGAGCACGATGACGGGCACGCCTGCCAAAAGCGGAATCATGTCCAGCCCGCGCTCCGGGTCCATGTGGGGTGGCATGGCCAGGTCCAGCAGCACCAGATCCGGCCTTTGCGCGGCAAACCGAGCCAAGGCCTGTTCGCCATCGCCCGCCAGGTCGACCTCGTGCCCCAAGCCACGCAGGAAGTTGCCGCCCAGGCGCTGAAAAGCGGCTTCGTCGTCCACCAGCAAGACGCGGCCGACTTCATTCATGGGTGTGTTCAAAGCGGAAACCTCAAGGTGAAACACGTGCGCCAGCCGGCACGTTCGGTCAGCAGGGCGCTGCCGCCATGCGCAACCATGATGCGCGCCACGATGGCCAGCCCAAGGCCCGTTCCGCCCGGGCTGCGCGACGCAAAAGGTTCGAACAAGCGGTCGCGGATGGCCTCGGGCACGCCGGGCCCGTTGTCGCACACATGCAGCAGCAGCTGGTTGTTTTGCACTTCGGCGTCGATGTAGGCCGCGCCGGCTTGGGCATGGTCAGAGGCGCTGCGCGCGTTTTCAATGAGGTTGATCAGCGCTTGCTCCACGCGTGGTGAATCGATCATGGCCCACAGCGGCTGCTGCAAGTTGTCGCCAAGTTCTACGCCGGATTGACGCAGCGCTTGTTGGCGCACCAGCGCCGCGAGGTCGGTGTGTTGGGGGTTGAGCTTCCAGGGCTTGGCGTAGTCCAATAAATCCCGCGTCAGATGAGCGATGCGCGCCACCTGGTCGGCCACTTCGCGCCGGGTGTCTGTGGGCGCGGCCACCATGGCCATTGAAATGATGTTCAGCGGGTTGCGAATGTCGTGGGCCACGGTGGCCGCCAAGGCCCCCAATTCCGCCAACCGCGCTTGCAACTGGCGCTCGCGTTCGCGTGCAGCCGCTTGTTGGGCTTGCTCCACCTGTGCGGCTGCGTCCAGCACCACGTCACCAAAGAGACCGGCCACATGGCGTTGGCCAGGGGGCGCCGCCTCCCAGTTGTCCAGTTGCAGTTGCCAGCCCGCGTCAGTGCGGTGGCAGACCATCACCGGAAGCGTCAGGTCAGCGCGTGGGGTGAAGGCCACTTCAACCGCTGTGCCCAAGCGCTGGCTGAGCAGGCTACTGGCCTGTGTGCCCAATGCCTCCAAGGTTTCAGCTTGACGCAAGGCCTGTCGCCAGGCCGACAAATCGGCCACCGAGACCTCGCCGCCGGGGTAAATCAAACGCTGCACAAAACGACGTACCGGCCCGGCCATGGCCAGGCAACTCACCGCTACCGCCAAGCCGCTGAGCCAGCGGGACTCAAACGGCAACAACAAAGGCATGAGCGCAACAATGCCTGCGCCCATGGCCAGCAACAGCGCCCAGACCAAGGCGCGTCCCGCCCAGGCGTTGGCCACAAAAACGCCGTAACGCAAGATGCCGTAGACCAAGATCACCGGGTACAGCGGCAACAGCAGCAGTGGGTAGGGATAGACCGGCCAGTCGAGCAGCACCAGGCCATAACCACTCAGGCAAAACAAGCCCCAAAGGCAAGAGGCTGTCACGGCCGCGATTTGCTGCCGCACAGGCGACTTGGCCTTGGCAAGGCCCCACAGCAGCACAACCAAACCCGCCACGCCCAAGATGATCCACGCGATGCTGGCCAACCAGCCCACGGTGCCTGCGATAAACACCCAGCCGACGTAGGTGTTCCATACCAAATGCCCGGGCGTGACCCACTGCGCCACCAAGGAAGCGCCACAGCCCAGCACATAGGCCGAGGCGATGCCGGCACGGCCAATGTTCACACGGCAGAACACCACGCAGAAGTGAAAAAAGAGCACGGAAATGGCCGGTGCCAGGGCCAGCAAGTGCAAGGACAGCGGCGCCAACCCGGTGCCGAACCAATTCGGCAACTCGTTGCCGGTGATCCACACCGCAATGCCGATCAGAAACGCGGCCAACAGCCGGCCTCCAGCCACCCGGTCGGCCCACGCCAACAGCACGCCGGCCAGCACCAGGGTTTCAAACAAGGCCAAGCCTAAGACGTAACGAATGAGCATGAGGCGGGTGTCAACGAGGTTGACAGGTAAGGGGTCAGACAGTGTATCCCAGGTATGCAGTCTGGGCGAGCAAGTTCAATTAAATCAATGACTTAGCGGGCTTTCTGTGGTTGGCCCGGTTCTCGCAAAGAGAAGGGTAAGTCAACCCACCCAGCCCCTCCCGATGAACGCTTCCTCCCCCCTGAATCTGGCTGCCTTGGTCGGTGCCCAAGACTGGGCTCGGCTGCCCCTGGCGGTTCAGCGCCGCTTTGCGCATGGAACAACAGCCACCGTTTACCAAGGGCAGATGGACCTGCACTGCTCGGCCTGGGGTCGCTGCCTGGCCTGGTTGGTTCGCCCCCTGCGCAGCCCGCTGTCCAGCCGCCGTGCGGTCAATGTGCCCGCCACCGTCACCGTGCACGCGGTGGGTAATGGGGTGGTGTGGGAGCGCTGTTTTGCCAACGGTGTGGGCACGGTTCGTTCCACAAAAGAACTGGGCGCCGACGGTGGCTTGCAAGAGCGCACCGATGGGGGCTTGGCGATGGCACTGGCTGTCTTCCAAGAGGATGGTGCCTTGGTTTTTGAAAGCCGCCGCTACTTCTTGGTCTGTGGGCGCTTTCGACTCCCCGTGCCGTCATGGCTGAGCCCCGGTGTTTGCCGCGTTGAGCACCGCGATCTGGGCCAGGGCCAGTTTCGTTTCACCTTGTCCATGCGGCATCCGATTCTGGGCGAGACCTTTCACCAAACCGGCGTTTTCAGCGATCCAACATGACCACCATCTTTTTCTTGCTTACTGTTCAGGCCTTCTTGGGCGCCTTCGACAACCTGTGGCACCACGAGTGGCAGGCCAAACTGCCGCAGCGCCCTTCGGCGCGCAAGGAGTTGGCGCTTCATGCTGTGCGTGAAGCCATCTACGGCACGGTCTTCATGGGCTTGGCCTGGGGCCGCTGGCATGGGGTGTTTGCCGCCTTGCTGGCCTTGCTGTTGGCCCTGGAATTGGTGGTGACGTTGGCCGATTTCTTGGAGGAAGACCGCACCCGCCAATTGCCCGCGTTTGAGCGCGTGCTCCACACCGTGCTGACCATCAGCTACGGTCTTTTTCTGGGCCTGTTTGCGCCCATCCTGTGGGCCTGGTGGCAGCAGCCCACAGCCCTGGTTTTCAGCCACCACGGCTGGGTGTCGGGCTTGTTCACGCTTTACGCGCTGGGTGTGTGGGCATGGAGCGTGCGCAATGGGCTGGCCGTGTGGCGATTGGGCCGCCTGGCTGCACACCCGACCACGCCGCCGATGTTGGCAACGCGTTTTTCGTCGGCCATCTTGATCACAGGCGCCACCGGCTTTGTCGGCCAGGCCTTGGTGGAGGAGCTGCGCGAAGAGGGGCGGCGCATCATCGTGCTGTCCAGAGACGCTCGCCAAACGCGGCTGCACTTTGGTCCGTCCGTCCGTGTGGTGCAGAGCCTGGACGACATCGCCAGTGAAACCCGCATCGATGCCATCGTCAACCTGGCCGGTGCACGTGTCCTGGGCCAGCCTTGGACCAAGTCACGCCGCCGCACCTTGCTGTCCAGTCGCGTCGACATCACCGTGGCTTTGGTGGCCTTGATGCGCAGGCTGGAGCAACGCCCCCGTGTGCTGGTCAGCGCTTCTGCGGTCGGCTTTTATGGTGCCGTCAACAGCGGCGAGGCCTGTACGGAAACGTGTGGGCCCAGGCCAGGCGAGTTTCAGTCCGACCTGTGCGCCGCCGCCGAACACGAGGCACGCCGCGCCGAGGCCTTGGGCGTGCGTGTGGTGCGTTTGCGCTTGGGTGTGCTGCTGGGCCGGGAAGATGGCGCCTATCCCATGCTGGCGTTGAGCAGCCGACTGGGTTTGGGCGCGGTGCTCGGCACCGGACAACAACCGGCACCTTGGTTGCACCTGCACGATGCCACGGGTTTGATTCGTTTCGCCTTGAACAACGACCAAGTCAGCGGCGCACTCAATGCCGTGGCCCCCACCACACCCACGCAGGCGGAGTTTGCGCGCGCCCTCGCGGCATCGTTGGGTCGTCGCGTTCATCTCAAAGTCCCGGCGTGGCCGCTGCGGGCCTTGGGCGGCGAAATGACGACCCTGTTGCTCGACGGCCAAAACGCCGTGCCCGAGCAAGCGCGACGGTTCGGGTACCGGTATCGGTTTGGATCGCTGGAGGCGGCATTGACCCAACTTGCCGCCAATCCCGCGCCGACAAGGACCAAGTCCGTCAGCCAGGCGTGAAGCACAAAACACCGATGACCACGACGCTGCGGTCACCGTTCGTGGCGGTAGGTTGCTGGAAGGCCACGTCATCACGCCGTCCCGCGAGCAGGTGTCAGAAGCACTCGAACTCGACGACCCTCAACAGCTGGCCCTGTGGTTGCAAGGTGGGGTGCAAGAGGCCTGGCTGACCGCTTGAGGTTTGGCCAATCGACCTGGTCTTGCGGTCAACAGCAAGCTGTTGGTTCTAGGTCTTCGTTTCTGTCAGTTTCTCAGGCTTGCTCGGCCGAACAGCCAGGCGTTGTTGTTTCGTGTCGTGAGCGGCTACAACCGATTGGTGTCGCCGCACCAGATCGCATGCTTGCTCGTAGATGGCTTGACGCAAAGCCGTTGGCTCCAACACCTCGATCTCGGCGCCATAGGCCAACAATTGCCTCGCACCATGGGCTATGGATTCGATGGAAATCAACACTTCTTTCCAAGCTGCCTCGGTCGGGCCACCGCATAGAACCACGGGGATGCGGGCATGGTTCAGCCAAGTCCAACAGCGCGGTGACACACGCGCACGTGCCTGCAGGGGGTGCAACTCGGCCTCAAAACGTGCGGCTGAGGTTTGTCAGGCCTGGGTTAGGTCAAATCCGCGTGGACGCACAAACGACTGCGTTCCCACGTGCACAGCCCGCAGGCTGCTGAGTCGATAGGTTCGACATGCTGTTTGGCCGACCGTGCGCGCCAGCAGGTACCAGGCGCCCGCCTTGAGCACCAGGCCCAGCGGTTCCACATCGCGGCGCAGGGCAGCGCGCCAGCTTTCATAGTCGATGCCCAAACGCCGTCCACGCCACACGGCATCAGCCACTTCGCGCAAAAAAAGCGGTGCGTCTGGTGTTCGGTACCAATCGGTGGGATCAATGTGCAAACGCTCTCCCACCCGGGCCGCTTGTTCGCGCCAAGCGCTGGGCAGACTGGCCAGCATTTTCAGCCGTGCGGAGGTGGCTGCTGCGCCTAAACCCAAAGCCGTTGCGGGCCCCGGCAAGCCCGCCAGCAACAAGGCCTGAGACTCGGTTTCCGTCATGCCGGTGAGTTGCGTGCTCCAGCCCTCACGCAGTACCAAACCGCCCTGGCGCCCGCGTTCGGCCCACAGCGGCACCCCTGCGGCTGAGAGCTGGTCGACATCACGCAGGATGGTGCGCTGTGATACCTCCAGGGCCTGCGCCAACGCCGCCGCCGTCATGCGGCCACGCGCTTGCAGCAGCATCAAGATGGAAAGCAATCGGCTGGCTTGCATGGTTCTTATTTAAACATGACACACCATGTCATGTTTACTTCGACATCATGGGGTGCTCATCCTCACTTCATCTCCGGGAGACCACCATGAATCCTCCAAAAGCCACCAGCGCCAACGATTTTGATTTTTTGGTCGGGGCATGGCAAGTGACCCACCATCGCTTGCGTGAGCGTCTGGTGGCTTGCCAAGATTGGGAAACATTCGACGGCAGCTGCACCATGCAAACCGTGCTCGGCGGACGCGCCAACCTCGACGACAACCTGTTGAACTTGCCGGAAGGGCCCTACCGTGCACTGTCCTTGCGCTCCTACGACGAGGCCCTCCGGCAATGGGCCATTTGGTGGTTGGACGACCGTCATCCGCACCGACTCGACGTGCCCGTCGTGGGTGCCTTTGAACACGGCATCGGCACCTTCTATGCCGACGACGTCCTTCGTGGGCAAGCGATACGGGTGCGTTTTCGCTGGACCGACACCCAAACCACTTCGCCGCTGTGGGAGCAAGCCTTCTCACCGGACGGCGGGGAGACCTGGGAGGTCAACTGGACGATGCGGTTTGTGCGCCCCAACACGCCAACTGCATGAGCGCCGTGGCGATGACAGCACTCCACCTGTCATCGCGCCGCCTCCGCTTGCTTCAGCGCATCATTCGCGGCCAAGAATGCACTGATCTCGTCGCTGGGTTCGGGGCTGACCGTATGGGTTTGACCCGCCAAGGCGAAGAGCTGGGACACGGGCACAAACTGGCGCTGCTTGCGGTCGTACAAACCGGCGAGTATCAGCGCGCTTGCATGCACCACATCACCACGCGCATCACCAGGTGGGCCATCGCTGAGCAAACGTTGCTCAAAGATCACTTGATGAGTCGACCACCACAAGATGCGTGACTCCAATCGAAACGCCTTGAAGGGCTTGAGCTCGCGCCGAAAGCGCACTTGGCCGGTCAACAGGATAGGTGTCCACCCGGCTTTGAACGAGTGGCCCGCCACGCCCATGCCCAGCATCAAGTCCAAACGTCCCAAGTCCATCAGCGTGAGGTAGCGACCGTTGTTCATGTGCAGCGACAGGTCCAAGTCATGCGGCCACACCCGAAAACGCAGAACGGAAACACCGAAGGGTGCTGGTATCGGCGCTCGAAAACGAGCACTGATGAAGAGCCATAGAAGGCGTAACCACAAATTCATTCGACGTCCTTGTTCTGCGTTTGAAGAGCCCGTCTAGCCCACGTCGCGGTGTTTGCGACGTGACGAAAGACGCCGTGACTCTAACGGCGCCAACGACCCATTTGCGCCAAGCAATGGTGCATTGCCTAAGTGGCAATTGGCTTTTTCAAACCACGGCGCAAGGCACGCGGGCCAGCGCTTGCGAACGCAGTCGTTGACCCTGTCTGAGCGCCAGGATTTGCAGTGGGAGATTTCGCGTGCCGAGGTGGTGGGCCACACCCCTTTGCATGCCATCTTTCCCATCGCAGTGAGTTTGATTTACCTGGTGCACGCCGCCAGCGATTGGCCCACTTGCCGCGCACGGGACTCGATGCCAGTGGCGCTCAGCGCCGCACTTGTGTGGCGGCGGTGACGCTGACCACCAAGCCGACCATGGCCAAACCCATGCCCATCACTTCTACCGTGGTGGGCACATGGCCCAGCACAGGCCATGCAATGAGGGCGGCGATGCCGGGTGCCAGGGCTGGGAAGACCGCCGCACGTGCTGGCCCCAGCAAGGCCACCATGCGCGAGTAGGTGTAGAGCGTGCCGGCACCAGCGATCAAGCCTTGCACCAGCACCTCGACCGCCAGCACCTGGGGGGCCGCGGCGAGCAGGCGGTCGGCACCCACAAAAACAAAGTAGGCCGGCACATAGGTGATCAGCGCAAAGAATGAAATCACCGCCGTGGCAAGCAAGGGCGGCAACTGGTACTTGCGGGAGACGATGCCAAACCCAGCCCACAAGCTGCCCGCAGCCAGGAACATGGCGTCGCCCAACAAGGCTTGGGGCGTGAGGCTGGACAGGCTCACGCCCGACAGCACCACCAAACCCGCCACCACGATGGCGATGCCTGAGAGTTTTCGAGCCGTCAGGCGGTCACCCAAGAAGGCAGCTGCCATCAAGGTGCCCATCACACTCATCGCGGTGAAGGGGAACACCGCTGCGTGGCTGGCCGGTGCCCACTGCAAGGCACCGAACATCAAGAGGCCAAACGGCGGCCCGGCCAGCAAAGACACCACCAGCCACACACGCCAACGCGCCAGCAGCTGGGCGGCATCGCGCCGCAGCGCCCACCACAGCACCGGCAAGGTGACCAAACCGGCCACGCCGAAACGCTGCACCGTCATGTCGGGTGCAGCCAGGCCATGGGCCACACCCCAGCGTGCGAACACGGTGTAGAGCGCACCGATGCTGGCGGCCACCAAACCGGTGACCACGCCACGCAGAAACTGCGCTCGGGCGACATCATTGGTACCCCCAGGTTGAAGGGCTGCAGGCGTTGCGGCCGCCAAATTTGAGTTGGGGGCCAAAGCGGTGTGCATGCTGGGCTCCAGGTGGGCTGGCTCAGAGGGCCGGTGCAGCGGGAAAGTCCACAGGCACTTTCGTCACACCATGCAGGTAGTTGGTGACGGTTTTGTCACCGATGGTGACGATGGCGTCCACCAGGTTTTCTCTCGTCCAACCGGCATCCAAGAAGGCTTGTACACGGACGGGGTCGGCATGGCCGCGCTCGGTCGCGATGCTTTTAACGAGTTTGGCCAGGGCGTCGAGTTTGTTGTCGAACGACGCGCCGCCGCGACGAATCTCCAACACCTGTTCGTCGCTGAAGCCCACCATCTTGCTGATGGCGGTGTGCGCCGCCAAACAGTACTGGCAGCTGTTGACTTGGCTGACCACGAGGTTGACCACCTCGCGCGCTTGGCCGTTCAAGGAACTCTTGGCGTTCTGCAACGCCAGGTAGCTGGCCAGAGCGTGTTCGGAATGGGACAAGGTGGCGTAGAGATTGGGCACCATGCCCAAGCCTTTTTTCAGGTTGTCGAACAGGGCTTGGTTGGCGGGTGAGACGTTGTCGCGGGTGGGGATGCTGAAGGTGGTGGTCATGTTGTTTCTCCAAAGAAGGAAGGTTGAAAGAAAGTGGAAAGAAGGGGCCGCGTTTAGCGTGCTGTGTAGCCGCCATCGACTGTCACACTTTGCCCGGTGAGGAAACGCGCTTTGTCGCTAGCGAGGAACACAATGGTTTGGGCAATTTCGTCGACGGTGCCGGCACGGCCTGCGGGCAGGCTGGACAGGAAGCCTTGCTTCGCTTCAGCGTTGCCGCCGGTGAAGCGGTCCAACATGTCGGTTTGAACGGGCCCAGGGGCCACGGCATTGACGCGCACCCCGGCAGCGGCACCTTCCAAAGCGGCGGTCTTGGTCAAACCTTCCACCGCGTGTTTGCTGGCCACGTAGACCGATGCGCCGGCAAAGCCCACTTGCCCGGCCACCGACGACAAGTTCACGATGGCACCTGCGCCTTGTTTTTGCATCACACGCAGCTCGTGTTTCAGTGCCAGCAACACACCGAGCACATTGGTGTCGAAGGTGGCGCGGTAGTTGTCTTCTGATTGCTCGGTGATGGGGCCGGATTGGCCCTCGGTGCCCGCGTTGTTGATCGCCACATCAAGGCGACCAAAACGTTCCACGGTTTGTTCAACCAGGCTGCGCACCTCGGATTCAATGCGTACATCGGCCCGCAGGTATTCGGCACGAACGCCCAGAGCGCGCAGCTCAGCGGCCAAGGCCTGGCCTGCATCGTCATGGCGACCGCTGACCATGAGGTGGGCGCCTTCGTGTGCAAAAGCGAGGGCGGTGGCGCGGCCGATGCCGGTGAGCGCGCCGGTGATGAGAACGGTGGATGATTTCATTTGAAAACTCCTGGTGGATGGGTGGGGTGGTGTATCGGTTTCAACGCATGGCGTTTGCCATGGGGTGAACTGTGATTGGTTCCAATCAATCGCACTAGACAGAGATTTGACCTAACATAAAGTCCTAATAGGAATGAATAGAATCTCCCCATGGACCGTCTGCAAACCATGCAAACCTTTGTGCGTGTCGTGGAAGCAGGCAGCTTCTCCACCGTGGCACGCGAGGTGGGCAGCACCCAAAGCGCCATCAGCAAACAGGTGGCGGCGCTGGAGCGCCAGTTGGGTGCCCGGCTGCTCAGCCGCACCACGCGCTCGCTGGCGCTGACCGAAGAAGGCCAGCGTTACTTCGAACAGGCCCGGCGCCTGGTGGCCGAGATTGAAGAGGCTGAAAGTGTGGTGCGCGGCAGCTCGCAACAACTCACCGGTTTGTTGCGTGTCGCGGCTTCCGTGAGTTTTGGTCGCATGACCCTGCTGCCCATCGTTCAACACTTCTTGGCAGCCCACCCCGGCGTGAAAGTGGACTTGCGGCTCAACGACAGTTTTGTTGACTTGGTTGAAGAAGGCATCGACGTGGCCGTGCGCGTGGGCGAGCTGGCCGACAGCAGCCTCGTGGCCCGACGCGTCGGCCAAACCCGGCGTAGCGTCGTCGCCAGCCGCGACTATGTGCGCCGCCACGCCAAAGCAGGCCAAGCCCCGCGTGAGCCCGCTGACTTGCTGCAACACAACTGCATCGTCTACACCGAACTGGCCACCCGCAATGAGTGGCGTTTCGTCGCCGGGCCCGGCGCCAGCGCGCCTGTCGGCACCAAGCAGGCAGTGCGTGTGGCGGGCAACATTCAAACCAACAGCTCCGAGGTGGTTCGCGCAGCGGTGCTCGACGGCCACGGCCTGGGTTATTCACCCAGTTGGCTCTTCAGCGCCGAGCTGCAGTCAGGGCAAGTGGCGGTGCTGCTGCCCGACTGGCAAGCCCCCGCCCTGCCCATGCATTTGGTCAGCCCGCCAGCGCGCAAGCACTCCGCCAAGGTGCGGGTGTTTGGGGACCATGTGGCGGCGGGGTTGAAGGGTTTGGTGTGAGCTCAACGTCGAGATCAAGTCACCCCAACCACAAGCCCGTTGCCCGCAACGTCGCCAGCAGGCCACGTGTAAACGCCGCATACCCGGCCGCATTGGCGTGAATCGCGTCGGAACGTAAGCTGTCGTCGGCCAGCACCTCGCTCCAGCCTTGGCGGTGCAGCGGTAGAGCCAAACGCTCCGCCAGTTCGCCATAAAGTGGGTGGTCGGTGAGGGAGCCGGTGAAACGAGCCGTCAAGGTGGGCCGAGGCACGGCGATCAACAGCAACTGGGCACCGCTGGCACGCACCGCATCACACAAACGCTGCAGGTGATCACGCAAGGCCGCTTCATCACCACGGCGCAGCAAGTCGTTGCCGCCGATGCAAAGCAATACCAGCGCGGGCTGGTGTTGCCCCAACAGCCCGCCCACACGCTCCAAAGCTTGTGCCGATGTATCCCCTGGCACTCCCGCATTGACGATGCTCCAGCCGGTGAGTGCAGCCAACACGCGGGGGTAACTGGACTCGGGCGGCGCGCCGGTGCCGTAGGTGAGGGAGTCGCCCAGAGCCAGCACCGTGGCGCCGCGTGCAACGGGTTGGGCTTTGGGAGCGGAGCGGGAGCAGGCGCAAAGGGTCGACAGCGCCACCGTGAGGATGGCGGAGCGTCGGGTGATCAATGCGAGTGTGGATGGAAGCGTCATCGCTGAACATGAAAGTGGTGGTTCATTCTCGCCCGGAGTGCGGGCAGGCGCATCACACGCCTCTAAACTCTCCCCCATGAAAACCTGGATGGTCGGTGGTGCAGTGCGTGACAGCCTGCTTGGTTTGCCGGTTCAAGACCGCGACTGGGTGGTGGTGGGGGCGAGCCCCGAGGCTTTGATGGCCTTGGGTTATATCGCTGTGGGCAAAGACTTTCCGGTGTTTTTGCACCCGGAAACGCGCGACGAAGTGGCGCTGGCGCGGACTGAGCGCAAAACGGCCAAGGGCTACCACGGTTTTGTTTTTCATGCCGATGCCAGCGTCACGCTGGAAGACGATTTGCGGCGGCGCGACCTGACCATCAATGCCATCGCGCAAGACGAAGACGGCAGCCTGGTGGACCCCTATGGCGGCCAGCGTGATTTGCAAGCCAAGGTGCTGCGCCATGTGTCGCAGGCCTTTGCCGAGGACCCCGTGCGCATCTTGCGTTTGGCACGCTTCGCGGCGCGTTTCGACGACTTCACCGTGGCCCCCGAAACCCTGGCGCTGATGCAGCAGATGGTGGCTGCTGGCGAAGTGGACGCGCTGGTGAGCGAACGCGTGTGGCAGGAGCTGTCGCGCGGTTTGATGGACAAAAAGCCGTCACGCATGTTTGAGACGTTGCGCAGTTGTGGCGCTTTAGCCCGCCTTTTGCCCGAGGTAGATTGCCTCTGGGGTGTGCCCCAGCCCGCGGCCCACCACCCCGAAGTGGACACTGGTGTGCATTTGATGATGGTGCTGGACATGGCCGCCCAACTTAAGGCACCTCTCACCGTGCGTTATGCCTGTTTGGGCCACGACCTGGGCAAAGGCACCACGGCCGCCGACGTGTTGCCCCGCCACATCGGCCATGAAGAACGCAGCGTCGAACTCGTGCGTGAAGTGAGCGAGCGCCTGCGTGTGCCGCTCGATTGCCGTCAACTGGCCGAGCTGGTCGCGCGTGAACACGGCAATGTGCACCGCTCAATGGATTTGAGTGCTGCCGCCACCGTGCGTCTCTTAGACCGCTGCGATGCCTGGCGCAAACCGCAGCAGTTCAACGACATGCTGCTGGCCTGCGAATGTGATGCGCGTGGTCGATTGGGTTTGCAGGACGAACCCTATCCCCAAGCGCCGCGTTTGCGTGCCGCCTTGGCGCTGGCCCAAGCGGTGGACACAGCTTCTGTGGCCGCCTTGGCTGCTTCACGCGGGCAAACCGGCCCGGCGGTCGGTGCGGCGATCCATGCGGCGCGGGTGCAAGTGGTCGCGGCGCAAGCGACGAGCAGCAACGAAGCCTGAGGCCATACAGCGTTGCCGCTGACCCTGGCGGTCACGTCCGCGCAAACACCACTGTCGCCACCAGCCCTTGAGGCTCGCGGTTGCTCAAGCTGAGCTGAGCGCCTTGCGCCCGCAGCAGGTTGTGGGCAATGGCCAAACCCAGGCCGGTGCCGCCGGTGTCGCGGTTGCGTGAGGTCTCGGTGCGGAAGAAGGGCTCCAAAATTCTGTCGAGTAATGCAGGTGGCACACCGGGGCCATCGTCTTCAATGCGAATGTGCAGGGTTTGCCCGTCCTGCCGCAATTGAATGCGGGCGCGCTCGCCGTATTTCACCGCGTTGTCCACCAGGTTTTGTAGGGCCCGCTCCAGGGCGCGCGGGGCACACTGCACCGGGCTGCTGGCGTTGCCTTCGAGTTGCACCGACTGCCCCATGTCGGTGTAACGCTCGACCAAAGTTTCCAAGAGGGCATTCATGTCCACGGGTACCAAAGGCTCGCGCAATTGGTTGCTGTGGGCGTAGTCCAGGCCTTCTTGAATCAGCAGGTTCATGGCGTCGATGTCTTGCTCCAGCCGCTGGCGGTCCTCACCCTCGGGCAGGGTGCCCAAACGCAAACGCAGTCGGGTCAGCGGCGTTTTAAGGTCGTGGGAAATGGACGCGAGGATTTGCGTGCGTTCATTCAAATGCGCCTGGATGGCACGTTGCATGGTGTTGAAGGCGCTGCTGGCGCGGCGCACTTCGCTCGGGCCTGCCTCAGGCAGTGGCGGTGCATCGAGGTTTTGCCCCAGCGATTGCGCTGCGCTGGCCAAGCGGGTGAGGGGCCGGGTGGCCAGGCGCACCGCCCACCAGGCAGCGGCCATCACCAGCAGAGAAACGGCCAGCAGGTAGATCAGGACCGTGCCCATGGAGGGCGGAGCAAACGGCGGCTTACGGGTGGGAAAACTGATGACCAGTTTTTGCTGACTGTCAAACGGCAATTCAACCGCTGGGTACTCCTGGCCTTGGTATTGCCAGGAAATGGGTCGTGCCCGCGCGTCGGATGTGGCGCTGGCTTGTACCAAACGCCGCTGCAGCGTTTGTGCTGTGTCCACCAGCGCTGCAGATTGCAGTGTGGGGCGTTTGTCGATTTCGTCTGCGGCTTCCAAGTTGAAACGGAAGTAGCCCCGCTGGTTCAGTTCGGCCAACTGTGCAGCCTGTTCAACACGTGGCAAGCCTTGCAAGCGTTGCAATGTGAGCACCACATCGCTGGCCATGAATTCATTCATGCTGGTGCGGCCCTCGCGGCCTGCTAGCACCATCACGCCACCAAAGCTGAACACTTGAATTCCGACGGTGCCCAACACCAAGATCAAAAATAAACGGGCGGCCAGCGACTTCATGTGCCTGCTCCTGTTTGAAACCCGGTTGGCTTTTGAGCATGGGGGTCGACGGCTTTTGAAAGCACATAACCTTCATTGCGCACCGTCTTGACGTACTCGGGTTCGCGGGCATCGTCGCCCAGCCGTTTGCGCAAACGACTGACACGTAAGTCAATAGAACGGTCAAAAACATCGGCCTCGCGACCGGCCAAGGCCACCAGCAGGTGGTCCCGTGTGACCACGCGCTGCGGGTGGTCCAGCAAAAACCGCAGCAAGGTGTAGTCGGCGGATTGCAGCGGGCTCACCGTGCCGCCCCGGGCGATGAGGTGGCGCTCCACAGTGTCGAGCAACCAATCGCCAAAGGCCAAATAACGTGCGTCTTCGGCGCGGGGCGTGCCGGGTGGCAGCATGCGGGCACGTCGCAACACCGCACGCAGCCGCGCCAGCAGTTCGCGCGGCACAAAGGGCTTGCCCAGGTAGTCGTCGGCGCCCAGCTCCAGGCCGATGATGCGGTCCACGTCATCCGCGCGGGCGGTGAGCATGAGCACGGGAATGTGGGCATGGGTCTGTGCAAAGGGCGCTTGCTCGCGCAGCGCGCGAAACAGGCTCAGGCCGTCTTCACCGGGCAGCATCAAGTCGAGCACGATGGCGTCCACCGGTTGGTTCAGCAGCACCGAACGCATTTGTTTGCCATCGGCGGCACAGCTCACCCGCAGCTCGTTCTTCTGCAGGTAGTCGGCCAGCAGTTGGCGGATGTCGGGGTCGTCGTCAACGATGAGAACGTGGTCGGGTTGGTTCATGGTGAAGTGATTATTGCGGTAGGTCCTGGGTCTGGCTGCCCTTTCATGTATCGCCATGTAGCGTTCTTTGTCCCCATCTGTCCAAGCCCGAGACAGGCTGCAGACGGGTACAAATCTCCGCTTGCGCTGACACATCGCGCATACATGCGGCGGGTTCAATGAAGTCCTTCTCAATTCAAACCTTCTTTGGAGGACTCTCATGAAAACCTTGCGCTCAATCTCTGTGGCTTGCGGCCTGTTGTTGATCCTGACCACCGCCAGCCACGCCGCCGACCTCACGGTCACGGTGGTTGGTGCCACGAATCAAAAAGGGCAGATCGCCGCGGCATTGTTCAACACCGCTGATACGTTTCCGGGCGAGCCCATGGTGGGCCAGCGCGCACCCGCTGGCGCGCAGGTGGAACTGGTGTTCAAGAACCTGGCCCCGGGCCGCTACGCCTTGTCGGCTTACCACGATGAAAACGATAACCAAAAACTGGATCGCGGCACATTTGGCATTCCCAAAGAGCGTTATGGCTTCAGCCGCGACGCCCGGGGTTCGGGTGGCCCACCCGAGTTCCGCGATGCAGCGTTTGAGGTGAAAGAAGGCGACAACCGCATTCAGTTGCAACTGCGCTGAAAGAAGGTCACATGATCAACACTCCACCTCCCCAGGGCCGGCCACCGATTGCACGCCTGCATGGCGTGAGCAAACGGTATCGCATGGGACATGCCGAAGTGCGCGCCTTGCACGAGGTTCATCTGGACGTGCGGCCCGGTGAGTTCACTGTCATCGCGGGGCCTTCGGGCAGCGGCAAAAGCACCTTGCTGCATCTGCTAGGTGCGCTGGACAGGCCAGACCAAGGCCAGATCGAAGTCGCGCAGCAAAACCTGGCCGGTTTATCCAAAAACGCACTGGCCGAGTTCCGGGCCCTCCGCATTGGGTTCGTATTTCAGAGCTTCAACCTGCTGCCAGTCTTGACCGCACTGGAGAACGTGGAATACCCGATGCAACTCGGCAGCGTGCCGCCAGCACAGCGCCGTGACCGCGCCATGGATTTGTTGGCGGCCGTGGGTCTGGCGGGCAAAGAACCGCACAAACCCAGTGAACTCTCCGGCGGCCAGCGTCAGCGGGTGGCCATTGCACGCGCCTTGGCCAACGCGCCCGAGCTCTTGATCGCCGATGAGCCCACCGCCAACCTGGACCGCAAAACCGGCGCCGACATCATTGAATTGCTCAGGCAAACCCAACGCCGCACCGGCACCAGTGTGGTGTTTTCTTCGCACGATCCTGCCTTGTTGGAAGCCGCCGATACGCGGGTCTTCATCGTGGACGGAGAAATCGAACGCGTCGACCACATCAACCACTTCCCCTCTGCAGAGGTGACCGCATGAACATTGTTTCCCTGGCCCTGCGTAATGTGCTGCGCAACCGCCGCCGCACTTTGTTGACCTTGGGCGCACTCGGCGTGGCCGCCTCGGCCATGGTGATGCTGGGCGGTTATGTCAGCGCCACCATCAAGGGTTTGCAAACCTCCACTGTGCGGCAAACCGGGCACCTGCAGATCATGGTGCGGGGTTACCTCGACTTTGGTCGGGGCAACCCGAGCGGCTACGCCATCCGCGACGTGGACGAGCTGGTGGCCGCGCTGAAGGCAGACACTGTCCTGAAATCCTGGGCGCAGGTGGTGACGCCGGTGCTGCATGTGCAGGGCGTGGCAGGGCAGTTCGCCACGGGTTTGTCCAGCAACTTTGTCGGTAGTGCCTGGATGCCACAAGACCGGGCCAACATGCTGGCCTGGGACGGCCTGAACATGCGTTTCCCGCCAGCACCCAACCATTTGCGTCAGGACCAACCGGAAAGCGGTGTGATCGGCGTGGGTCTGGCCCAGCTGCTGGGTTTGTGTGATGCGCTGGAGGTTAAACAATGCGCCCGGCCACCAGCCCCGGCGGCAGCGACCGGGCCGCGTTTGGCCGATGACCTGGCCCTCTTGAGCCAGCAGGTCCGCGCGAGCACTGCCGCGCCCACCGCCAGCGGCGACGAGGTTCCGATTGAACTGCTGTCCAGCAGCCAAGGCGGCGCGCCGAATGTGATCCGGATGAACGTGACCCGTGCCGAGCTGCAAGGTGCGCGTGAGCTTGATCGCATGTATGTGGGGCTGCCGCTGCCACTGGCCCAGCGGTTGGTGTTTGGCAGCGACCCAGCAGGCGCATCGGCGCTGGTTGTGCAACTGGAGCGCACCGCCGACATGCCGCTGGCGCGGCAACGCATCGAAGCCTTGCTGGCTTCCCGAGCCACGCCTGGTGTTGATGGGCGCGCGCCGCAAGACCTCGAGGTGCGCGAGTTCCAGGAGGTGGCAGCGTCCTACAACCAGATTGTTGCCATGTTCAACAGCGTTTTCGGATTCGTTTCCTTGTTGATGGTGGTGGTCACGCTGTTCTCTGTGGCCAACACGGTGAACATGGCCGTGAGCGAGCGCACCGCCGAGATCGGCACCTTGCAAGCCTTGGGCTTGAAGCAGCGCCACATCCGCGCCCTTTTCATCGTGGAAGGTGGCCTCATCGGGGCTGTGGGTGCCGCCCTTGGCGTGGTCATTGCGTTGCTGGTGTCGGAGTACGGCATCAATCCCGCAGGTTGGCGATGGACGCCGCCGGGCAACTCTGTCGGCGTGCCTGTGGGCATTGATGTGTGGGGCAGCGGCCCCTTGTGCCTGGGTGTCGTGGCCACACTCACCTTGCTGGCCTGCCTGTCTTCCTGGTGGCCGGCCAACCGGGCCTCGAAGATGGAAATTGTGGAGGCGCTGCGCCATGCTTGACTTCAAGAGAATCCTGGTCCGCTGGATGTGCCAGCGTTTGTTGATGACCGCGGTGCTGGGCCTGTGGCCAGCGCACTGGGCCCTGGCGCAGAACAATACGGACGCACAGGCTCTGCTGGTTGCCAGCGACGCAGTGCGCAACCCACCGGGCAGCTTTTCGGTGCAACTGACCCTGACCGAGTTTCGCAAAGGCGCGCAGACCAACCGCTCTGGCCTGTTGATCTATGCCAAGCCGTCTTCCACCGGCGGTCAGTACAGCAACCTGGTGCGTTTCATGGCCCCCGCGCGGGACGCCAACAAACTGATGCTGCGCAGTGGCAACGACCTGTGGTTTTACGACCCCGCCACCAAGGCGAGCGTGCGCATCTCCGCCCAGCAGCGCCTGCTCGGCCAGGCCAGCAACGGCGATGTCATGAGCACCAACCTGGCCCGCGACTACAGTGCACAGTGGGTGGGCGAAGCGGTGGTGAAAGACGGCGAAGGCCGCGATTGTTCTTGCGTGCATTTGCGACTCAAGAGCACCGGAGCCCATGTGCCTTACCCGAGCGTGGACTACTGGATCAACCCCAGCAACCAGCGGCCGGTGATGGCGCGGTTTTTCACCAGCGAAGGGCGTTTGCTCAAGACCGCCTACTTCCGAAAATTTCAGCTGGTGCTGGGCCTGCAGCGCCCGACCGAGACGGTGATCATCGACGGCCTGGACCCTGACTGGGTCACATTGATGCAAAGCACACAGCTCACCCCCCGCGAGGTGCCCGACAGTTGGTTGCAGCGCGACTACCTTGCGCGTTTCACCGGTGAATGACCATGGGCATGCATCACTTGTTGTTGTGTGGCCTGGCCCTGTGCTGTGCCCTGGCATCTGGCGCGCAGGCCCAGGCCATCGATCCTTTGGCCTTGACGCCCACCGATGACACCCCCGATCCCACCCATGCCAGCAGCGGACTGCGCCTGGAGGTTCAGGCTCAAACGGCGGATCTGCGCTTCAAACCAGCAGGCCTGGCCCGTCAGCAACAGCGCGGCGTGCTGGACTTTCGGCGCGAATGGACCCTGCGCCCCCACTTGAAACTGGGCCTGTCCAACCGCCTGGAGCAAGTGCATGCCGACACCGGCTCCGTCACCCGCCATGCCCTGCGCGAAGCCTATGCCAGTTGGCGCTGGGGCGGTACCGATGGTGCAGACAACTACCTGGACATTGGCCGTGTGCAATGGCGCAACGGCGTGGCCAGTGGTTTCAACCCGAGCGACTTTTTGAAGCGCGGTGCCGTGCTCGACCTCGGCACCCAAAACCCACAAGCCCTGCGCGAAAACCGCCTCGGCACCGTGATGTTGCGCCAGCAATGGTTGGGCCACTTCGGTTCCTTGCAACTGGCCTTTATCCCGAAGCTGTCGTCCAGACCATCCACCGCAGCACAGGCCAACCCACGCGAGCCCGCCTGGGAGCGCACCAACGCCGAAGACGCCGCGCTGCTGCGTTTTGCACCGAAGACCGGTGAGACATGGACAGCCGAAGGCTTGCTCTATGACCGCGCGGGAGAACCTGTGCGCGGCGCGCTGAACCTGACCGGCGCGGTCGGCGATGCGTGGATCGTTCACGCTGAATGGGCCGGTGGGCGCGCGGGTGGCGGTGCAGCCCGAAACAGTACTGGACCCAACACCACCACAGCGGCGTCGCACCATGACCAAGAACTGGCCGTGGGTGCCAGCTGGACCACCCCATGGGGATGGATCGCCACCGTGGAGCGCCACCAAAGCAGCACCATCGGCAGCAGCGACGCCTGGTTCACCCGCATCGCCTGGGACAACGCCTTCGGCCTGCGCAACATCAACCTCGCCGCCTTCGCCCGAATCAATTCCAGCGACCACAGCCGCCTGTGGCAACTGGACGCCCGCTGGCACCTCAACGACCACCACAGCCTGGCGTTGATCTGGGGTCAGTACGAGGGATCACCCGGCAGCGAATACGGACGCGTGCCGACGCGCGCTTATGGGCAGGCAACGTGGACGGTGTATTTTTGAAGTGGCGCGGCTGCACGTAGGCCATTGCATGGGGAGGGCCGCTCGTTCAAACTTCCACCATGAACAAAACACCGCTGTTCCGCAAAGTCAACACCAAAGCACGCGGTGTCCACCATCGACATGGCGGTGACTACAGGCACGTCAGGAACAGCAAACAACAGGAAGCCACCGAGGC
This sequence comes from Burkholderiales bacterium, assembly GCA_031431125.1. Classification (GTDB taxonomy): domain Bacteria; phylum Pseudomonadota; class Gammaproteobacteria; order Burkholderiales; family Burkholderiaceae_C; genus JANPCX01. Next base: position 23,845 of record JANPCX010000073.1, on the reverse strand, counting down.
GCAGCGGCTGCCCATGCACGGCAAGGTGCAGCGCGGCTTGGATTACACACCGCTGTTCAGGTTTCTGCTGTCCAAAGTAGGCCAGCCCTGGAACGAGGTCTACTCTGAAGCTGCCGCCCGGCTCGACAGTCCTGCGCCCATCCACTCGATGGTTGCTCTCAACGAGGCCGAACGACAGGACTTTGTTCGCATGGGCGAGTCCAGCTACTACAGCGGTTTGTATGTGGACGACGACGGTCTGCTCCGGCTCGTCAACCCCGACATGGGTCCGTCCAGCTTGGCTCCTCATTGCAAATGCTGCACCCATACCTTCAATGGTGTGCGGTTTACGCGGGTGTTTGAGGGGTAGGGGTAAGGGGGCGTTGAAGGACCGCTTGCGACCCGGAGCGGGCGTTCAACGGTCAAGTCATCTTGGCCGAAACCGGTCACTAAGCGAGTGCAGGTTCGATGGGGCCGCCGCTGCATAGCGTCCGACCGCGGCGCACTCGCGACCCGCGGAGACAGCCAGAAGCAGACGGACGGGAGTGGCAACTTGCCGGCAGATGTTGGATACGTGAAGAGATCGTTGCCACAAGACATGAGCCATCGGCTTCGCGCCTGCGAGAATCTCGGTGAGCTCAAGCCAAGTAGCGTCAAGCGATCCTCCGAAACCGCCCTGAATGCCATTGGCGGAAATGCACGGTTCCCGACACACAAATGTCGGATCTTTGCTCATCTCGAGCGCACATCAACGACAGGTCGTTTTGATCCGCGGGCGCGGACCAAGAGTCACCGTATTCGCCCCGACTCCACGCCGAACTGACGCACAGGATCTGCTACTCTACTGCGGCCCACATGGGCAATTCATTTGGGCGGCAGGCTAGGCATGGTCACTTTTCTGCATATCTCCGATCTCCATCGTGACTCCGGCAGTGGGCTCACCACCAATTCGCTTCTCGAGTCCCTTCGCCTTGACCGCGAACGCTATATTGCCGAAGGTCTCCGCCAGCCAGACATTGCGATCGTCAGCGGCGACATCGTCTACGGTGTGACAAAAGACGAACCAAGTAGCGATGCCGTGTTGAAGGCTCAATATGACGAGGCTCATAACTTTCTAGTTCGCCTCGCAGATCTATTTTTCTCGGGCAACCGCGAGCGCATCGTTCTAGTGCCGGGTAACCACGACGTTAGCCACCCTCATGTCCTTAGAAGCACTGTACCGGAAGACATTCCTGCAAACGGAGACCTGCGCGCACTGATTGCAAAGCAGCTTGGAGAAGACGAATCTCTTTGGAGGTGGGTCTGGTCTGAATTTGCACTCCGCAGGATCGTGGATCGGGGCCAATACGCGGAGCGATTGAAACCCTTCGCGACGTTTTACGACACGTTCTACGAGAATCGCCGCAGGTTTTCGCTTGAGCCGTCGCAACAACTCGCGTTGCATGACTTCCCCGATTTGGGTGTCGTTGTAGCGGGACTGTCTAGCTGTTGTGACAACGACCTCTTCAATCGATCCGGCCGGATCCACCCTGATTGCATTGCCGGCGCGACGCGCGGTGTCGCAGACCTGGTTCGACTTGGGCGAATGCCGCTCGCCGTGTGGCATCACAACCTGGCTGGAGGCCCTAAAGATTCGGACTATGTAGAAGCAGAATTTCTGCAGAGCCTGATGGACGGAGGCTTCGTACTAGGATTTCACGGCCATCAGCACCGGCCGCAGTTCATTGAGCATCGCTTCACCGCCGACAAAAAGAAGGCACTTGCGGTGATCAGCGCCGGAACACTGTGCGGCGGGCCGCGCACCCTCCCATCGGGCCGCATGCGCGCCTATAACCTAGCATGTATAGATACGACAACCGGCAAATGCTCGCTGCACGTTCGGGACATGAAAAACTCTAATTTCAGCCTCCCTGTTTGGGGAGCGGCAAACGTGCCGGAATTTGGCGGTTCGTCGCTGTCGTTCGGGTTGACGATTCCTCCAAATGCGAGGCGCTCACCACTCGAGGAAGTGGCTCCTGTCCAAAGCGATGGCGACGAGCCCGTTCGCGCGACGCAGGTTGTCGCCAACGAAAACCTCGCGCTTGAAGCAACGAGCGAAGCTGCCAGGCTGTTAAGAAGCGGCAAGGCACAGCCAGCGATTGAGCTCGTTCGGCCGCATCTATCGAGCCCCCTCGCTCGTAGGGTTGCCGTAGAGGCGTTCCTCGAACTCGACAACTGGGAAGAGATCGAATGGCTTTGCAGCCCCGTGCAGTCAAACGCTGAACTCATTGCATTGATGGAGGCACACTATCAGCTTGGCCATCGATCAGAACTGCGTGCGCTGATCGGATCTGAAACCGTCACATTGAATCAGGATGCTGCTGTTCGGCAAAGTGCAGAACAGGCTCGCGCACGCTTGGGAGGAGTTCGCTAAATGACACAAATTGCATTCCAAGTAGATACGTCCCGCGTTTTGGAGATTCTTTCCAAGCAGATTTACGATTCTCCGTATGCGATGGCTCGGGAAAACGTGCAAAACGCATACGACGCTGTTCTTATGCGTGCCAACTTAGAACAGAAGTCTCCGTCCGAGTATCAGATCGTGATCATGGCACAGCCGGACCAAATCGCGATCTCGGATCAAGGCATCGGAATGACCGAAGAAGTGCTTCGAGAGAACTTCTGGCGTGCTGGGTCTTCTGGCAAGAACAATGATGCCGCCCGCGCAGCAGGTGTGATTGGAACATTTGGGATTGGCGCGATGGCTAATTTCGGTGTCTGTGATCGTTTGCAGATCGACACGCGTTCCATCGATCAGGCCACAGGCATCCGTACCTTCGCGCTCAAGAGTCAGCTATCCATTGGTCAGGACTGCATCTCGCTAGAGAATCTTGATTCATCCATAGAAGTTGGAACGAAGCTCACGGCGCAAATCAGCCCAACGGCGCCTATCAACGTCCAGGCACTGCGCAACTACCTGGCGCCGTTTGTTCGATTCCTTACGGTTCCCGTATGGCTCAACGGGGAGCTGCTTAGCCAACAAGATCTCAGATCCGCAGCTGGCATCGGAACGAGCTGGCGAGTCCTCGACACAAAGCAACTGAATTCAGGCCGGTTTGCTTTCGAGGCGTGCGTTCTGGCAGATGGAAATCAAGTGGCGGTCATTATCGACAAGCTGGTAATTGACGGTAAGGCGAGTCCCGGTGGAGTGTGGCTGAGGCATGGGGGCGGTCAAGTAATGGGGCTCCGATCGAGATTCGGTCTTGCGCCAATTCCGCTTCCGAGTCACTATCAGCTGGGCGGCTTTGCTGATCTGCCCTTCCTTCTGCCTACCGCGGGTCGTGAGGCTCTTACTCGAGAATCAATTCAAGAAGCAACTCAATTGATCTCGCCAATCGAGTTTGCTATCACGGAGGCACTCAAAGACACTGACTTAGCCGACGCTCTCCAAGCGTTTCAGCAACACCTCCTTCAGATCGGACGGATCGATTGGGCTGGTCGTGTGAGCATTCAGCTGAGCCCAGGGGATCAGCGGATGGAGCTGGGAAAGCTTCGAGATAATCACCCAGGAGTAGAGCTCCACTGGTACACGGGGACTGATGCGGATCAAATCAATACCTTCGCCAGCGAGGACTCCCCCTTGATCCGCGTGAGTCAGACGAATCCTCGGCGCGATGTCCAGCAGCGTTACCTAAGAGACGTTCTTCGATTGCCAGAGGTACCGAACGTAGTAAGTATTGTGGAGACTTACTACCCAAGAGACTTGTCGTTCGACGAAGTGACGCTCATGCTGGCAATCGCGAGGGTTCTGAGGGTCGACTATCTGATTGACGACATCGATATTCAATGGGTCAAGCTAAGTCACGGTGTGCCGATGCTGACGGACATGACAGCTGAGAAATTGACACTCAAGATATCAAGGACTTGGAGCGCGGTTCAGGCCGTCATCCAGGTCATTGCATCCACGCCGGAGGTGGCGGACGGCATGACGAGGGATTTTGTGCGCGTGCACATTTACGACCGCATCAAAGCATTCGTCCCATCGTCCCAAAGAGCCGGACTCGATGCCTTGCAGAAGACGCTCGCAAGGAGGCGTGAACTCTATCGACTGGAAGTCGATGACAAAGGAGAACTTGAGCCACTGCTGGCTGAATATCTCGCGGGTCATGTTCAGTTCACTGAGGTGCTTAACGCCGCAACACGCGTTAACGCCGGGCACACTCAGCGGGTGAGCAGTGACGCGGTCGGTACTGTCGAGAACGTCCTGAATGACGTTGTCAATGCCGCAGTCGAACCTCAGGCTGTTCGCGTCATTTCGGCGCCCGAGCCTGGTTCTCCCATCCTTCGAACTGATACCGAACTCAGGGAACGGCTGTTAACGACCGACAGAGAGATTCCGCAGCTTAACAATTATCGCGTGTTCCTTGCGCTCTCTGACAGATTGTTCCAGCTTGAGAAAGAGTTCTTTACCTTCCCGCACTCAACGCAAGTCGCATGGGCGGGTAGACGAATCGTGTTTCTATTCGGCCTGTCGCATTCCGCTGAGAATCTGTACTACGACATCGAGTTGCGCGGAGTGAGATCGGCGGGAGCTGCCGGCGGCACGCCTTTGATCACAACGACCATTGTCACTAAGAACAGGATCTTCATCCCCATCCCACCGGCACTTGTCGAGTGCTTCACAGTTGCGACCGATCCAATCGAGTTCTACGTTCGATTCGACCGCCTACTCCATAAGTAGCGTCGCGGGCGCACCACGGCGCCAGGAGCTTGATGGAAATACAGCGGCTGCAGCCGTCTGGGTGATGCTTCTCAGGTGGATACGAGGCCGATTGGCCGCCTGAAAGCCGCCCTTCGCCACCGGCAGCTATTGGCCGAATGCGGTCGCATTTAACGCACCTCAAACACCCGACCCACATTCAAAAAGCACCAACCGGCAGCGAATAGAGGCGCACTGATGGACTGTTGGCTTGGACGGTTTACTTTTGAATCAATCCGGGTCGCCCATGAAGACGGCGGGCGCTTTGGTTTGGTTCATGCCGAGCGTGGCGCTCATCACCACAGAGATCAGACTGGCCTGCGCCGAAGTACCGCCACATTCATCTCCGTGCGCAGTTTGAAGCCCAGGTTTTCGTAGAGGGCAATCGCTGCAGTGTTGGTCGCCCAGGCGTGCAGGAAGGGCTGATCGCCGCGGCGCTGGATGTCGGCCGTCACGGCGGCCGACAGCTTGCGCGCCAGTCCGCGACCTCGGAAGTCGGGGTGGGTGCAGACGCCGCTGACCTCGACATGGCCCGGAAAACGCAGGCGCTCCCCCGCCATCGCAGCCAATCGGCCATCGATGCGCAAGCCGATGAAACGACCCATCGTGTGTGTCCGTGCGAGGAAAGGGCCCGGCTCGGTCAGCGTGGCAAGGGCAAGCATGTCAGCCGCATCGGCGTCACCGAGCACCTGCGCGCTGTCGTCCTCCAGCAAGCGGTGTGTCGCAACCATCTGCACAGCCGTTGTCGACTTCACCACCTCCAAGTCAGGTGCTATGGCGATGGGCGGTACCTGAACCAGATAGACGCTGTCGTCGCCTGACTGCACCAGTTCGGCCAGTGCCATCGCGCTGTCAGCGCTGTCGTTGGGCGTCGCGGCGAAGCGGTTGATGTCGGGTTGGAAGCGCCGTGCGCGTTCGTCGCCCAGGCCCCAATGCGGTTGATGTTGCAGGCTGGCCCAAACGGGGCGGTCGAGATCGGGCATGCTCAGATCTCCTGTGCCCGCAGCAGCAGCGGCTTGTTCTCCAGCGCTTCCTCCAACGCGGCGAGCTGGGAGAGCAGGTCACCTTTCTGGCCCGCACAAGCCTGAACGACAGCGGCCTCGATGGCAGGCCAGGCCTGGCGCTGCGCGCGCTGCACCAAGCCTCGCCCCTTGCGGCTCAGACCCACACGGCGCACTCGCCTATCCTCCGGGTTCGTTTGCGACTGCACAAGGCCATCGTCCGTCAGTCCGCGCAGCGAGCGCGTGACGACAGGTTGGCTCACGCCCACCGCCTGACTCAGATCGCCCACGCTCAACGGCCCCAACCGATCCAGTGCCGCGAGAAGCGGGAAGTGGGCCGCCGGCTGCTCGAAGCCGTGCACCGCAAGCAAGGACTGTGTCTGGGCTTGCAGTGTCTCGCCTATGCGCTTCAAGCGCGTGCCGAGGCTGAGATGGCCCAACTCCTTGACGACATCTTCGATCATGAGAATCCTTACCAATCATATGCATAGCATGATATGTATATGATTGACCAACGTCAACTGCCCAATCGCACAGGGTTGAATACCTTTTGGCTCACGGCAAGCCGCCAAATGCAGATGAACACCGAGAACAGCCCGTCGCTACGTTGCTGATCGCAGGCCCGCAAGCCGTCCGCACACGGGTGCCAGATGTTGGTCGGCTGCCGTCGCATGAACGGCCGCTAAAACAACCGCCCCACATTCAATAACGTCAACACCCCCAGCACCGCGATAATCAATGCGGCGATGCCGTTCACCAGGCGCATCGACAGGCGCTTGGCGATTTGGTCGCCGATGAACACCGTGGGGCACAGCGACGCCTGGTTCACCCGTTAGCGAACATGGTCAAGTGTCGACGCACGCTGATGGGCTGGCGACGTGGACGGTTTATTTCTGAAGAATTTTCGTTGAGTCGTACATCAATCACGACACTCCACGCCGCTCGGGCAGAGGCCCTGTGGTTTTTGTCAACGCCGTTATCGAGTGGGATGCACCGAGGACCGCGCTGGCTTCGACAAACTCAGTCCGAATGGAGGGAGGGATAGCTAAAGCATGTCGCTAATCAGGCGGCCCCAAGCGCGGAACCTTCTTTGCAACCAAGGCTTCATCCCATCGCGTCAAGAAATTGCCTTGAAAATCCCGCTCCTGCTGCAGGATTTTCAAGGTAGCATGGCGCTCATGTTACTCAATCGACCTTCCCTCAGGAAAGCTGTCCAGACTGCACTGCAGCGCAGCCGTGCCGTGGTGCTGCTTGGGCCCAGGCAGGTTGGAAAAACCACGTTGGCGCGCAGTTTTGTCCCGGCTGGCCATAGCCACTACTTCGATCTGGAGGATCCAGCGGTCGAGGCCAGTTTCGTTGCGCCGATGACGCTGCTCAGCAGCTTGCAGGGGCTTGTTGTGATCGATGAAGTGCAACGGGCTCCAGAGCTCTTCAAGGTATTGCGCGTGCTGCTTGACCGCGAAGCCATGCCAGCTCAATTCATGCTGCTGGGCAGTGCCTCGCCCGCGCTGCTTCGCCAGACCACCGAGTCGCTGGCAGGCCGCATCGAGGTGATCGAGGTCAGCGGCTTCACGATCGAGGAGGTCGGGCCGCAGCAGCAAGAAGCGCTTTGGTGGCGTGGTGGTTATCCACGTTCCTTCATGGCGGCCAACGACGGTGACAGCCGCCAATGGCGCCGCGACTTCATGCGTATGGTTGTCGAACGTGACATGCCGCAGCTGGGCATCCAGGTGTCAGCGCCTGCGATGCAACGCTTCTGGGCCATGCTGGCCCACTACCACGGGCAGGTGTGGAATGCCGCCGACCTGGCCCGCTCGTTGGGCGTGAACGAGAGCACGGTGCGGCGTTACCTCGACTGGCTCACGCAGTTCTATATGGTTCGCCAATTGCAGCCCTGGTTTGAGAATCTCGGCAAGCGGCAGGTCAAGGCGCCGAAAGTCTATTTTCGGGACACAGGGTTGCTGCACGAGCAACTGGGCATCCATGATCCTGCCATGCTTGTGCGGCATCCACGCTCTGGTGCATCGTGGGAAGGCTTCGCTTTGGAGCAGGTCTTGCAGTTGGCAGCGCCGGATGAGGCCTACTTTTGGGCCACCCATGCAGGCGCGGAGCTGGACTTGCTGATGCTCAAGGATGGCCGCCGCGTCGGCGTGGAGTTCAAGCGCTCAGACGCGCCACACATCACGCCTTCCATGACCACGGCGATGAAGGACCTGCGGCTGGATGCGCTGTATGTGGTGTATCCCGGGACTCGGCGCTACGCGCTCGGCGCCGGGGTGGAAGTGGTGCCGCTGACTGCTTTGCTGTCAACGAACTGACGAGGCTATTGAACCCCGGTCAAAAAAGCCGCCCCACATTCAACAGCGTCAACACCCCCAGCACAGCAAAAATGAGCGCGGCGATGCCGTGCACCAGGCGCATCGACAGGCGCTTGGCGATTTGATCGCCCATGAAAACGGCGGGCACATTGGCCAACATCATGCCCAGGGTGGTGCCCAGCACGACAGCAAAAAGATCGTGGTAACGGGCGGCGAGGGCCACCGTGGCGATTTGGGTTTTGTCGCACATCTCGGCCAGAAAGAAGGCGATCACGGTGGTGCCGAACACGCCCCAACGCAATCTGTCCGGGTGGTCGCCGTCATCGATCTTGTCGGGAATCAGCATCCACACCGCGACCGCCAGGAAAGAGCCCCCCACCACCCAGCGCAGCAGTTGCGGCCCCAAAGCCTGCGCCACCCAGTCACCCACCGAAGCCGCTGCTGCGTGGTTGACCACGGTGGCGACCAAGATGCCCAAAATGATGGGCAGGGGTTGGCGAAAACGTGCGGCCAAGATGATGGCGAGCAACTGGGTTTTGTCGCCCATTTCGCCCAAGGCGACCACGCCGGTTGAAACAAGAAAGGCTTCCATCACACTCCAAGAGAAAATCACCCACCGACAGTCACACACCTTCACTCCATGCCCATTCTGCGGGACCTACCTTCCAGTCAGCTGACTCCCGCAGCGGGCGGCAACGCGTCGGCCACCAAAGGCCAGCCACGCGACCCGCAAAAACACGTGGTGTGTGTGGCCGCCAGCCGCATTGAAGGCCAAGGTGCATTTGCGGCAAACGCCATTGCAGCTCGGCAAAAAATTGGTGAGGTGCGCGGCGAAAGCGTGAGCCAGACCGAGGCCTTTGCCCGCGCGCGCACGGCGCGTCAGCAAAGCGGCCATGTTTTCATGATCGCGGTGTCGGACAAACGTGCCATCGACGCCACCGCGTCAACAGACCCCCTGCGTTTCGCCAACCACGCCTGTGCGCCCAACATGGTGCTCAAAATTCAGCAAGGCCGGGCCGCGTTCTATGCGCTGCGGGCGATTGCGGCCGACGAAGAACTCACAGCCGACTACGGCCCCACCCACCATGCGGGCAAGTTGGCGTGCCGCTGTGGTGCAGTGCGCTGCCGCGGGTGGTTGTAGCGGGCAACACCAACAATCTGTAGGAGGCACTATGAACATCGCCTGGCAACACTTCACCCCGTGGTCTGCGTTGGCCGGAGGTGCCCTGATTGGGCTGGCCGCGGCGCTCTTGGTGGTATGCGTGTTGTGGCGTTTTGATCGCTACCGCCCGCCGAAAGCATCGCCGCCTGAGCAGTTTTGTTGACCTGCATCAGATACTGCGGCCGCGATCAGCGCTCCAATGAAAATAGGCGATCCGCCTGTTTCCTAGGAGTGAACATCATGAGTGCAAACGTTGGCGGCATTGACCGCATCTTGCGTGTGCTGGCAGGCATTGCCTTGCTGGCCTTGGCCTTGACCGGTCAAATTGGCGTCTGGGGTTGGATAGGTGTGGTGCCTTTGGCCACGGGGCTGTTCAAGTTCTGTCCGCTGTACCGTGTCCTGGGTATGAACACCTGCCCGGTTTCACGTTGATTTCAAGGGGAGTCACGTGCGCTCAGGCTTGCAACACCGTTAACCAAGCCTTGGCAACCGTCTTGCCGCTGTTGCGCAGGCTGTGCGGCACATCGGCCCGGTAACGCACCAAAGAACCTGCGCCAACCACCTGCCGCTGCTCACCGCTGGTGACGGTGATTTCGCCCTCGGTCACATACAGATGCTCCCAGGTGTTGGCGGCGTGGGCCTTGCTGTCCAGCAGGGCCTTGGGCTTGGCCGTGACCTCGTACCACTCGTGGGCGCCGGCCGTGGCCATGGGCCCCAGCACTCGCAGCACCATCAGGCCGTCACTGCTGCCGATCTGCGGCAGGGTTTGGCCGAGCAGCAGCTCCAAGTCCTCCTTGGGTTTGCTGCCGCCCAGTGCTTCATCAATCGACACACCCAAGGCGGTCGTGATGCGCCACAACGTGGCGACGGTCGGGTTGGTGGTGTCGCGCTCAATTTGGGACAGCATGGAGCGCGACACGCCGCACAGCTGAGCCAGCTCCTCCAGCGACAGGTTCTTCTGGCGGCGCAGCCGTTTGACCATCGCTGCAACCGAAGGTGGGGAAGGGGGTGTGGATTCCATCATGGTGGATGCGTTTCTAACATGTTGACTAAACAGGATGATTGGTGCAACATACAGGAAATTCCTTGATGATGGAATTATGTGGAGAACACACCATGAACCAACGTCGTATCCTCGTCACCGGCGCCTTGGGCCAAATTGGCACCGTGCTGAGCAGTGCGCTGCACCAAGCCCCGGGTGTCCAAGAGGTGGTGTGCAGCGACATCGTGCAACCCCACCAAGCGTTGCAGGGCCCTTTCGAGCGGCTCGACGTGTTGGACGCCGTGGCGCTGCGCGACCTGCTGCAACGCCACCGCATCGACACCGTCTACCACCTCTCGGCCGTGCTGTCTGCCCGCGGAGAAGCCGACCCTGCCAAAACCTGGGATGTGAATGTGCGCGGCTTGTTGAATGTGCTGGATGCCGCCCGCGATGGTTTGGTCAAGAAGGTGTTTTTCCCCAGCACCATCGCCGTGTTTGGCCCCAACGTGCCTGCTGATGCGACACCGGACGACGCCGTGCTCAACCCCAGCACCGCCTACGGCATCAGCAAAGCGGCGGGCGAAAACTGGTGTGCCTACTACCATGCCCGCTGGGGGGTGGATGTGCGCAGTTTGCGTTACCCCGGGGTGATCGGCCACCAATCGTTGCCAGGCGGTGGCACCACAGACTATGCGGTTGACATCTTTCACCACGCACTGGCCAGCGGTGCCTACACTTGCTTCTTGAATGCCGACCAAGCACTGCCCATGATCCACATGGACGATGCCATCCGTGCCACGCTGGAGATCATGCAAGCGCCGGCAGACGCGATTCGCCGCCGCACCAGCTACAACCTGCAGGGCTTGAGTTTCACTCCGCAACAGATCGCGGCGGAGATCAAGCGGCAACTGGGCCGCCTGACCGTTGATTACGCGCCCGACTTCCGCCAAACCATCGCTGCTTCGTGGCCGCGTTCACTCGACGACAGGGCCGCACGCGCCGACTGGGGGTGGTCGCCCCGTTTCGATTTGCCCACCCTGGTTCGTGACATGCTGGCGCACCTGTCTGCACCCGCACCCGCACCCGCAGTGGCAAGTGCCCCTGCCACAGTAGAACAAGCCACCTGATCCGATTTTCTGGAGAACGCCATGTACACCTCTTTGCGCCAAACCTTGTCCCAAGAGCTGCAGGCCATTCGCGCACAAGGCCTGTTCAAGTCGGAGGCGGTGATCACCTCGCCCCAGGCCGCCCACATCACCGTGGATGGCAAACGTTTGCTGAACTTCTGCGCCAACAACTACCTGGGCTTGTCCTCGCACCCCGACGTGGTTCAAGCGGCGCACGATGCACTGGACACCCATGGCTTCGGCCTGTCCAGCGTGCGTTTCATCTGCGGAACGCAAGACCTGCACAAGCGCTTAGAAGCCGCCATTGCCCAGTTTGTTGGCATGGAAGATGCCATCCTCTATGCCGCCGCCTTCGACGCCAATGGTGGCTTGTTTGAGCCCTTGCTGGGGGAAGAGGACGCCATCGTTTCGGACGAACTCAACCACGCCTCCATCATCGACGGCATCCGTTTGTGCAAGGCCAAGCGCTACCGCTACCGCAACAACGACATGAATGCGCTGGAAGCTGAAGTGACCAAAGCGCGCAGCGAGGGCGCTCGCCGCGTGCTCATCGTCAGTGATGGTGCTTTTTCGATGGATGGCGTGGTGGCTCAGGTCGACAAAATCTGCGACATCGCCGATCGTTTTGATGCCCTGGTGATGATCGATGAGTGCCATGCCACCGGCTTCATGGGCCCCACGGGGCGTGGTACCCACGAGCTGCAGCGCTGCATGGAGCGGGTCGACATCGTGACGGGCACTTTCGGCAAGGCCCTGGGTGGCGCGTCGGGCGGGTTCACTGCGGCGCGCAAAGAAATCGTCGACTTGCTGCGGCAACGTTCACGGCCCTATTTGTTCTCTAACACCTTGGCCCCTGCGGTGGCAGGCGGTTCACTCAAGGCGATTGAACTCATCAGTGCCTCCACCCATCTGCGCGACAAGCTGGAAGCCAATACCACCCGGTTTCGCAGTCAGATGACAGCACTGGGTTTCACGGTGTTGGGCGCTGGGCATCCCATCTCGCCGGTGCTGCTGGGGGACGCCAAGCTGGCTCAAACCTTCTCACAGGGTCTGCGCGACGAAGGCATCCTCGCCGTGGGCTTTTTCTACCCCGTCGTGCCCGAGGGCAAGGCCCGCATCCGGGTGCAGTTGTCGGCCGTGCATGAAGAGGCCGATGTGGATGCTGCCGTGGCTGCATTTGCCAAAGTGGGCCGGCGTTTGGGGGTGGTGGGCTGATCGCTCGTCACATGCGAAGGCTGCGCACAAACTTCTGCTCGTTGACCACCGTGCCCCAGGTCGAGCCTGCTTGCTCAAGGACCAAGCGAAAACCACAGGACTCATAAAGGTGGCGTGCCGCGGTCAGGCCCTGGAAGGTCCAGAGGTAGGTGCTCGGATAAGCGCGGGAATCGACGAAATTCAGCGCATGGGCCAGGAGCTGTCGACCCACACCGCCACCACGCAGCGCGTCAGACATGACAAACCACCGCAGGTGCGCACCATCGCTGTGACCGCGTTGGCCGTCGACGGCGATGGTGCCTTGGATGCCGTTTGTATCGTGCACAAGCCAAAGCCCGTCCCGCCCCACTTGGTAGGACAAACAAAATCCGCTAACTCACTCGCCACCTTGGCTTCGAACGCGACACCGAATCCGTTGGATTTGGCGTAGTAGTGGGCATGCAGTTGAGCGATACGGCCAACGCATCCCGTTGCATATCCTTCGGTGATGTGAGTCACCACCTGAGTCATGGTCTTACCCATCCTCCCCCCAGTGCCCGGTACACCCCCACCAGCGATGTCACCATCCCGGTCTGAGCTTGCACCAAGGCGTCCCGCGCTTGAAGCACGCTGCGTTCGGCGTCGAGCACGGTGAGGAAATCACTCGCACCTGCTTCAAAACGAATGCGGGCCAAACGGGCGGCTTCTTCTGACGCGATGGCGGCGTTTTCTAAGCGGGTGGTTTGTTCGGTGTTGCGGTTGAACTGGCTGAGCGCGCCTTCGGTTTCTTCCAGCGCGAGCAGCACGGTTTGTTCGTAAACCAACAAGGCTTGTAAGGCGCGCGCTTCGCTGGCCGCAATGCGCGCTCGCACGCGGCCAAAGTCCAAGAGTGGCCAGGTCAAAAATGCGCCAGCGCTGTTGTTGCGTGAATCGGCGTCGCCGAAGTTGGAGATGCGGTTGCTGGTGAAACCAAGCAAGCCCGTGAGGCTGATGCGTGGGAACAAGTCGGCGCGGGCGACATCGGTGTTGGCGCTGGCAGCCACCCACTGGGCCTGGGCCACACGCACATCGGGGCGCCGGATGAACAGCGTTTGTGGCGTGCCCGCTGCCACCTTGCCGAGGTCGGTGTAGGGCAGGGTGGGCAGCAACCGTGCGTCACCCGTGGGCACCGCCACGGCGGCGGCCACGCTGCGCGGGGTTTGTCCGGCGAGGGTCGCCAAACGGAAGGTGACTCTCTCGACTTGCGCTTGCAAAGCGGGAATGCTGGCCTCTGTTGATTCCACCAAAGCCCGCGCCCGTGCCACATCCAGCGGCGTGCCTCGGCCCAGTTCTTGGCGGGCGGTGACGATGCGCAGCGACTCGCGCTGGTTCATCAAAGCCTCTTGCGCCACCCGCAGCCGCAGTTGCAGACCGCGCAGGTTGAGGTACTGCGTCGCCAGCTCGGCGGTGAGCACGCGCGTGGCCGCGCCCACGCCAGCTTGGCTGGCGGTGACGAGGGCTGCTGCGGCGTCACTGGCCCGGCGGTTGCGGCCAAAAAAATCCAGCTCCCAGTTGAAATTTCCACCGGCAGCGTACTGGCTGCTGCTGCCCACCGCACCTGGCGGATCGACATGGGCAACACTGCTGCTGACGCCGAGGCTTGGCAATCGCCCCGCACGGGCTTCACCCGCATTCGCTTCGGCTTCCTTCAAACGCGCTTGGGCGAGTTTCACATCCACATTGCCTTGCAGGGCTTGCTCCACCAAGGTGGTGAGCGTGGTGTCGTTGAAAGCGCGCCAGAAGGTGACGATGTCTTGTGTTTGTGGTTCTGCCTGCGCCATGTTTTGCGTGAAGCGCTCGTCCAGTGGCATGGACAAGGGGGGGGTGGTGTCCGAGGTGGTGGCGCAAGCGGACAGCAGCGCGGCGGTGGCGATCAAGCTCGCGTTCAGGGTGGCCTTAACCATGGAGCGCTCCTTTGGCTGCATCGGCCGCATGGCGACGTTTCGACGTGAGCTTGCGCAGCAGCACATAAAACACCGGTGTAAGCACCAGGCCAAACACCGTCACGCCCACCATGCCCGAGAACACCGCAATGCCCATGGCGCGGCGCATTTCTGAACCCGCCCCGGTGGACAGCACCAAAGGCACCACGCCCGCAATGAAAGCAATCGACGTCATCAAGATCGGCCGCAGCCGCATGCGGCAGGCATGCACGGTGGCCTTGATGAGTTCTTCGCCGCGGTCTTCCAGCTCTTTGGCGAACTCCACAATCAAAATCGCGTTCTTGCACGCCAGGCCCACCAGCACCACCAGAGCCACTTTGGTGAAGATGTTGTTGTCACCCGGCGCCCCCAAGAAGCCGCTGATCCACACGCCCAGCATGGCGCTCAAAATGCACAGCGGCACGATCAGCAAAATCGCCAACGGCAAGGTCCAACTCTCGTAGGTGGCTGCCAGCACCAAAAACACCAGCAGCACACACAGCGGGAAGATGTAGACCATGGTGTTGCCCGCAATTTTTTCTTGGTAGACCAGCTCCGTCCATTGGTAGCCGATGCCGCGTGGCAAGGTCTCGCTCAAGATTTTTTCCATCTCGGCCTGGGCTTGGCCTGAACTGATGCCCGGTTTGGGCGCGCCATTGATGTCAGCGGAATAAAAGCCGTTGTAGCGGGTGACCGAGCCTGGGCCGAAAGAGGGCTCCACCGTCATCATCGCGCTCAAGGCCACCATTTGGCCTTTGTTGTTGCGCACCTTCAAGTTGCCAATGTCTTCCGCCTTGCCGCGAAACTCGGCATCGGCTTGCACCACCACTTGGTAGGTTTTGCCAAAACGGTTGAAGTCGTTCACATAGAGCGAGCCCAAATAGGTTTGCATGGTCTCGTACACATCGCTCAGGTTCACCCCCATTTGTTTGGCTTTGGTGCGGTCGACATTGGCAAAGAGCTGGGGCACATTGATTTGGTAGTTGGAAAAGAACTGCGTGATGCCGCCGTTCGGGTTGCCATAAACCCGGCCCATCAGTTGCTGCACCACGCCATAAAGGGCCGCTTCGCCGGCACCGCTGCGGTCTTGCAGTTGCAGTTTGAATCCGCTGGCATTCCCGAGGCCGCTCACAGGAGGGGGGGACAGCACGAAGATGAAGGCATCCTGAATGCTGCCGAGTTTCATGTTCACTTGGCCTGCAATCGCGTCGGCGCTTTGCGCGGGGCTTTTGCGCTGCTCAAAGTCAGACAAGCCGAAAAACACAATGCCGGCATTGGGCGCGGCGGTGAAACCGTTGATGGACAAACCTGGGAAAGCGACCGAGTTTTCAACGCCGGGCACACTTTTGGCAATGTCGCTCAAGCGGCGAATCACATCGGTGGTGCGCTCCAAGCTGGCACCGTCGGGCAACTGGGCAATGCCAATCAAATACTGCTTGTCTTGTTGCGGCACAAAACCCGGTGGCACGCGCATGAAGAGCACCACAGCAGCGGCCACCAACGCGGCATACACGACGAGTGAAATGGACTTGCGCTTCACCACCACCGTCGTCACACCATTGCTGTAGCGCTCAGACCCGCGTTTGAATACGCGGTTGAACCAGCGGAAGAAACCGCCGAAGATTTTGTCCATACCGCGTGTGAGTGCGTCTTTGGGTTGGTCGTGGCCGCGCAACAAAATCGCCGCCATGGCCGGTGACAAGGTCAACGAGTTGAAGGCCGAGATCACGGTGGAGATGGCAATCGTCACCGCAAACTGCCGGTAAAACTGCCCCTCCAGGCCGGAGACAAACGCCAGCGGCACAAACACCGCGCACAGCACCAAACCAATGGCGATGATGGGGCCCGACACTTCATGCATGGCCTTGACCGCCGCATCGTGCGGCGACAGCCCCGACTCAATGTTGCGCTCCACGTTTTCTACCACCACGATGGCATCGTCCACCACGATGCCGATGGCCAGCACCAGGCCAAAAAGCGTGAGCGTGTTGATGGAAAACCCCAGGGCCAGCAACACCGCAAACGTGCCCACGATGCTCACCGGCACCGCCAGCAGCGGGATGATGGACGCACGCCAGGTTTGCAAAAAGACGATGACGACCAGTACCACCAAAAGCACCGCCTCAATCAACGTGACGATCACTTTTTCGATCGAGGTTTGCACGAAACGAGTGGGGTCGTAAACGATGCGGTACTCCACCCCCGGCGGAAATTCCACCTTGAGCTGCTCCATGGTGGCGCGCACATTGTTGGACAGGGCCAGCGCGTTGGAATTGGGTGCTTGGAACACCGCCACCGCCGCCGCTTCTTTGTTGTTCAGCAAGGAACCGAGCGAATAGGAGTTGGGCCCGAGTTCCACCCGGCCCACGTCTTTGATGCGCACCAAAGCCCCGGTGGCGTTGTTGCCGGTTGTGTCGGCACTGATGATGACGTCGCTAAACTCGGCTTCTGAGGTCAGCCGCCCTTGGGTGTTCACCGCCAGTTGAAACTCGGTGCGGTTGGGGGCCGGCGGTGCGCCCACCACGCCCGCCGCGACTTGCGCGTTTTGCTCGCGCAGTGCCTTGACCACATCGTTGGAGGTGAGGTTACGAGCGGCCAGCTTTTGCGGGTCCAGCCAAATGCGCATGGCGTAGTCGCCCGAGCCGAAAGCCAGTACCGAGCCCATGCCGGGAATGCGCAACAAGGCGTCGCGCACGTTCAAGCTGGCGTAGTTGCGCAGGTAGAGCGCGTCGTAGCGGTTGTCGGGCGACACCAAGTGCACCACCATGGTCAGGTTGGGTGAACTTTTTTCCGTGGTCACGCCAATTTGCCGCACCACCTCGGGCAGCCGCGGCAAAGCGCGGTTGACGCGGTTTTGCACCTCGGTGGCGGCGCGCTCGGGGTCGGTGCCAATTTTGAAACTCACCGACAGCACCATAGAGCCATCGGCCGTGGCCTGGCTGCCCATGTAAAGCAGCCCTTCCACCCCGTTGATTTGTTCTTCCAGCGGCGTGGCCACCGTCTCGGCAATCACACGCGGGTTGGCGCCTGGAAACTGCGCACGCACCACCACTTGGGGCGGTGCGACTTCGGGGTATTCAGAAATCGGCAGGCGAAAAATAGAAATCGCGCCGATCAAAAAAATCATGATCGACAGCACTGCCGCGAAACGCGGCCGGTCGATGAAAAAGCGGGAGATGTTCATGCTGCATCACCCCTTTTTTGCAGGCGCTGTTGGGGCGGCAGGCGGCGGCGTGATGGGCAAACCTTGTTCATCCACCTTCAACTCTTCTGCGTTCAGCGGCGCACCAGGACGCACACGCTGCAAACCGTTCACCACCACGAGCTCGCCCGCTTTGAGGCCTTCGGTGATCACACGCATGCCACCTTCCAGTGCGCCCAGTTTGACCTCACGGAACTGTGGCATCTTGTCCGCACCCAGCACCCACACAAAACGTTTGTTCTGATCGGTGCCGATGGCTTTTTCTGGCGTCATCACCGCATTCACAGGCTCGCCGCTGCTGAGTTTGAGTTTGGCCAGCAGCCCGGGCGTGAACTGGCGTTTGGCGTTGTCAAACACGGCACGTGCACGCACCGAGGCGGTGGCCGGGTTCAATCGGTTGTCGAAAAAGTCGATCACGCCTGGGTGGGCAAAACCGCTCTCATTGGACAAACCCATTTGCACCGAAGGTTTGGTTTTGCCGCTCAACGCCGGCGCCAAACGCAAATAAGTTTGTTCGCTCACATCAAAGTAGGCGTACACCTTGTCTTGCGACACCAAAGTGGTCAGCACCGGGTCGCCCACCGCCACCAAATTGCCCACGCTGAGGTTGTTGCGCGAGGCTTTGCCCGCGATGGGCGCACGAATTTGGCTGTAGTCCACGTTCAAACGCGCGGTGGCCACCGCTGCTTCCGCGGCCTTCACGCTGCTTTGGTTGTTGGCTGCGCTGGCCGTCAGCGCATCAGCCTCTTGCTGTGAGATGGCCCGTTGGGCCAGCAGTTTTTGGGCACGGGCTTGTTCACTCGTGGCCAAGGCCAAGGCGGTGCGGGCAGCCGCCAGTTGAGCATCGGCCCTGGCCAACTCGGCCCGGTAGGGGCGCGGGTCAACGGTGAACAGCAACTGGCCACGTTTGACCTCGTCACCCGCTTTGAAATGCACGGCCTCCAAGGTGCCGCCCACACGCGGGCGAATGTCCACCGTCTCGGTGGCTTCCAGGCGGCCGGTGAACTCGTCATGGGTCTGCACAGACCGCTGTACTGTGGCTGCGACGGACACCGGCGGGGCCATGGGCGGCCCACCTTGCGCATCGGCGCGGCCACAACCCGACAGCAGGGTGGACAGTGTCAGTACGGCAGCCAAGGGCCAAACGGCTTTGAAACTGGGTGAGAGGGGCAGGCTGCGAGGCGACATCGGGTTGTCCTTGAAAGTGCCAAAAACCGCACGAAGTCTAATGAAACAAGACGACTCGTGTTGTGTCAGGGCTTTGAACTCAACATTCAAGCCAAGTGAAGTAACCAGGGGTTGAGGCACCAACGATCGTTCTACACTGCGCTCACCCTTGTCTCCCACCAGGCCATCCCCATGAACCTGCCCACCGCCACCCGGCCGTCTTTGTCCGTACCAGACATCACCGGCTTTGTGGACGAACGCTGGGACCAAGCCATCATCCCGGCCCTGACCGACTACATCACCATCCCCGCCAAAAGCCCGATGTTTGATGCCGACTGGGCGGCCCACGGCTTGCTCGACAAAGTGGTCTGTGATGCCGCCGCCTGGGTAGAGGCGCAAAAGGTACAGGGTTTGAAACTCGAAGTACTGCGCCTGCCGGGCCGCACACCGCTGCTGTTTTTTGAGGTGGCCTCCACCCATACCAGCGACACTCGGGCGGCTGGCAACACCGGCACCGTGTGCCTCTACGGCCACCTCGACAAACAACCCGAGTTCAGCGGCTGGCGCAACGGCCTCGGCCCATGGACACCCAAGCTGCAAAACGGTTTGCTCTACGGCCGCGGTGGTGCCGACGACGGTTATGCCGTCTACGCCGCCATCACCGCCATTGCAGCGTTGCAGCAGCAAGGCCTGCCGCATCCGCGCTGCGTCGGCGTGATTGAAAGCTGCGAAGAAAGTGGCTCGGGTGATTTACCCGCCTACCTCGCTGTGCTCAAACCCCGTTTGGGTGATGTGGCCTTGGTGGTCTGCCTGGACAGCGGTGCCGGCAACTACGACCAACTCTGGCTCACCACCAGTTTGCGCGGCATGGTCAGCGGTGTGCTCAAGGTGGAGATTTTGGAGGAAGGCGTGCACTCGGGCGACGCCAGCGGCGTGGTGCCATCGAGCTTTCGCATCTTGCGCCATGTCCTGGATCGTTTGGAGGATTCAGCAACTGGGCGGCTGTTGCCGCCCAGCCTGCACTGCGACATTCCCGCCGAGCGCATTGAACAAATGCAAGCCACCGCGCAAATTCTGGGCGATCAAACCTGGCGCGGTTTTCCCTGGGCTTGCGGTGGCGACGGACAGCCCACCCTGCCCACCACCACCGACCCGCTGCAGGCTTTGCTCAACCGCACGTGGCGGCCCACGCTGAGTGTGATTGGTGTGGACGGATTCCCGCCCATGCACAGTGCGGGCAATGTGCTGCGGCCCAGCACCTCATTCAAGTTGTCTTTGCGGCTGCCGCCCATCGTGGATGCCGCCCGCGCCGCCCAAGAACTCAAAACCTTGCTCGAAGACAACGCACCTTACAACGCCAAAGTCACCTTCCATGCCGATGGACAACGGGGCGCAGCCTGGAGCAATGGCTGGAACGCACCCCAGATTCAGCCCTGGTTGACGCAGGCGCTGAACGCGGCGTCCCAATCGCACTACGGCGCGCCTTGCGGTTATGTTGGCCAAGGCGGCGGCATTCCCTTCATGGGCATGCTGCAAACCCAATTCCCTCAAGCCCAAATGATGGTCTGCGGTGTGCTTGGCCCCAAAAGCAATGCCCACGGACCGAATGAGTTTTTGCACATCGGCTACGGCAAAAAACTCACCGCTGCCGTGGCGCAGGTGATTGCCGCGTGTCCCTGATGAACGCTGTTTGATTGCGCCAGCACCATGGCACCACCCACTCGCCCTAAGAAATCCAGCACCAGCGGCTGGACGGTGCTGTCCTACATTCTCTTGGGTGCTTCGCCCGTGGTGATTGTCATGGCCTTGGCTTGGTTCGACTTTGACAGCCTCTCCCCCGGTGAAGTGCCCAACCCCGTGTGGGTCAACCCGGGCACCATCCGCGCCACCACCACCGATGGCGTGCCGGTCAAAACCAAAGTGGCCATCGACGCCGCAGACACCTCGGCCAAATTGTTGATGGAGCGACAACTGAACCAGGTCGGCTTGGTGCTGCAAAACTCATTGGCATCCAAAAGCCGACTGCAATTGACCGGGCCCCAAGGCATGTCTGGTTTGTCCACGGACATGCTGACGCAATTGAACGGCTATTTGGGGCAACAAGACATTGCACCCGCCAAGGCGGTGGTGATTCAAGACTTTTTGCTCGGATCGCCCTGAAGCCCATTCCTTTTCTGAATGGGCAGCCCAAATTCTTGCGCCCACAAAACCCTTTGCCAACAGTACGCTGAAGGCCTTGATTCTGCCCCGAGGCCACCATGTTGAAATTCATCAGCGACGAACAAGTTGCCCAAGCCCTCAGTTACTCGGCCGTCACCGCGTCGATTGAAAAAGCCTTCGAGTCCTTGGCCCATGGCCGCGCTGCCATCAAGGCCCGCCAGCGCATCGACTGCGGCGCCGTCAAACTCAGCTCCATGGGCGCCATTTGGTTGGACGCTGGTTTGGCCGCCGAGAAGGTTTACCCCACGGTGAACGGCCAGTTTGGTTTTGTGCTGAACCTCTTTGACACCACCACAGGCGCACCATTGGCCGTGATGCCCGCCAACGAACTCACCCGTTTTCGCACCCCAGCACTCACCGCTTTGGCGGCCCAGCGTGGCTGCGTGGCCAGTCGCAAGCTGGCCCTTTTTGGCGCCGGTTTTCAAGGCCGCGCGCACTTGGAAGCCCTGGTGCAGGCCCTGCCCTTTGAACAAGTGGATGTGGTGGACCTGGCCGACGTGTCAGCCTGGTGCGCACAGGCCAGTCAGCAGTTCGGCCTCCCCGTGCGGCAAACATCGGGCCCGCAGGCTTTGAACAAGGCCGATGTGGTGGTCACCGTCACCCGTTCCAAGACACCCCTCTTCGATGGCGGCTTGCTACAGCCCGGCGCCTTCGTCGCCGCCGTGGGCACGAGTTTGCCCACAGGCCGCGAGCTGGACGACGCCACCTTGGCCCGCGCCGCCCGCATCGTGGTGGAGTGGAAACCGCAAAGCCTGCAAGAAGCCGGTGAAGTGGTCCTGGGCAAGGCCGCTGGCGTAGTGACGGACGACCGTGTGGTCGACATGCAAGAGATCTACGCCGGCCAAGCGCGCTGGCGCGAAGCCGCCGACGAGGTCGTGGTGTTCAAAACCGTGGGCGTGGGCCTGACTGATTTGGCTGCGGCCGCTTTGGTGTGGCAGCAGTGGGGCGCGGCATGAAAGCAGCGGCCGCAACCGGCAAGAAGCCACGGCATGTGTGCGTGATTGGCGCAGGCATCGTCGGTAGCGCCACCGCCTACCTGCTGGCCCAAGCCGGGCACCGCGTGACCCTGCTTGAAGCGCTGGACGCACCCGGCCAGGTGACGAGTTTTGCCAACGGCGCCCAGCTCAGCTACAGCTATGTGGAGCCGCTGGCCACACCCGCCACCTTGCGCAAGGTGCCCAGCATGTTGCTCGACCCCGACTCGCCGCTCAAATTTCGCCTTACCGGCGAATTCGCACAAATGCGCTGGGGCTTGCAGTTCGTGGCCGCGTGCCGCCAAAGCCAAGTGGAGCACGCCACCCGAGCCCTGCTCGCACTTTCATTCTTGAGCCGCGACGAACTCAACCTGGCACGCCAAGCCGACGACCTGCAGTTTGAGTACGCACAGCCCGGCAAACTCGTGGTCTACGCCGACGAAGCCGGCCTGGCCGGTGCGCGCCAACAAGTTGCCTATCAAAAGCAACTCGGCTGCGAACAAAGTGTGATCTCCGCCGCTGAATGCCTGGAGCGTGAACCGGCCCTGGTTGCTTATGCAGAGCATGTGCGCGGCGCGGTGTGGACTCCGGGCGAAGCCGTGGGCGACGCCCACCTGCTCAGCCGCGCCTTGGTGGCCCGTGCGCAAGCCTTGGGTGCGCAAGTGCACTACCGCAGCGAGGTCAGCCAAGTGCAAACCGTGGGCGATCGCATCACTGCCGTGATCACCGGGCAAGGCCAATTCACTGCGGACACCTTTGTGCTGGCCAACGGCGCCGACGCCGCCAAGCTGGGCCAGCAAATGAAACTGAACTTGCCCATCTACCCCATCAAGGGCTACAGCATCACCCTGCCCATCAAAAACGCGCAGGCCGCGCCGCAAATCAGCGTTACTGACCTGCGCCGCAAAACCGTCTATGCCCGCCTGGGCCAACACCTGCGCATCGCCGGCATGGCCGAACTCGTCGGCCACGACCTGCGCATTGAACCCGAACGCATCCAGTTTTTGGTCAAGTGCGCGGCTGAAACATTTCCCGGCGCCTGTGATGTGCAAGCCAACCCACAAGCCTGGGTGGGCCTGCGCCCCGCCACCCCCACCTCCATGCCCATCCTCGGCCCCGCACGCTGGCGCAACCTGCTGCTCAATGTGGGCCACGGCCCCTTGGGCTTCACCCTGGCCATGGGCAGCGCACGTTTGATCGAGCGGCAGTTGGCTGGGGCGCCCAGTGCGGTGGCGGCACCGTTTAGCTATCGGGCTTAGAACCTATCAGTGAGCATGGCGGCTCGGCGCCATGGTTGCATAAGTCACAGGCTTGTTTCGCAGGCCTATTTCACAGGCTGATGGGGTGGGGCGGTCAAGGCAAAAAGGCAAAGGCGGCAGTGGCGTCAGCCCTCCCATTTCGCCTTCTCCCCCTTGGCGATCAGCCGGCTCACATGGCTGACCGACAAGCCTGCCTCCGTGCCCAACTGGCTCATCGTCATGCCGCCTTGTTGGTAGGCCAGGTACAGCGCTTGGTCTCTGTCCCCTTGGCACTGTGCCAGCCACGCCGACCAGCTTTGAGGGGACCGGCGCTGCGTTTTGGGGATTTGCTTGTCGTGTTGTTGGTGCGTTTGCATCTGCGCTTGCATGCGCTGCACAAAGTTTTCATCGCCCAAATACACCTGGTTTTGTAAGGCATCACTGTTGGCGCCAGTTGAATTCTGCCCACCCGTGCCAGTTGAATATTGACCAGGGGCGGGACGCAGTTCAATGAACTTGCGTTTGTGGATAAGTGTAGGTTCTTTGACTGTTGGTTGACCTCCTTCGATGATCTTCAATGTG
>JANPCX010000072.1:0-33753 GCA_031431125.1 Burkholderiales bacterium | reverse complement strand
AGTCAGCCCGGCGACACCCGCACCAATAACCGCTACCCGCGGTAGCGATTGAGCGTTCAAGGTCCTGATCAAAGTGCTGCATTTATCATTCAACGAGTAAGAACCATGTTGAATGATAAATGCAGCACTTTGATCAGGACCTTGAACGCTCAATCGCTACCGCGGGTAGCGGTTATTGGTGCGGGTGTCGCCGGGCTGACTTGCGCTGGGCAGCTGCGCCTTCGCGGTTGGGACTCCGTTGTTTTCGAGGCTGATGATCGCCTGGGCGGGCGATGCAGTTCGCGCCGCACCCGCTCCGGAGTTTTTGATGATGGTGCCCAGTGCATCAACGGAGACATTCCTTTGGCCGCCGACGCCGTGCAACGGCCGGGCGTCTTACCGGCGCTCCACCCTTGGACCGTTGTAGCCACGCCCGCCGAAGAGGAGCTGAACAACCAAGCGGACAAAAAGGACGAGGAAGAAGCCGATGTCACGCGAAGCTTGAAGCTCATAGGAGCCGTCGGCGTACCGTCGATGGAGTCGCTCGCTGATTTCCTCGCGCGGCCACTGGAAGTACGACTGAACTCCCGGATCATCCAAGCCCGGCGTGTAGGGATCAGGTGGGTCTTGAGTAGCGCCGATGGCGAGATCGAAGAGGACTTTCAAGCGCTGGTGCTTGCGATGCCAGCGCCACTGGCAATGCCGCTCTTGCGCGAGTCCCCCGAGTTGACCGCTTCCCTGCTGCCCATCAGGTACCGCAGCCGCTGGGTGCTGCTGCTCGGAACCGAGCGCCCCATTTCTTTGCCCGGCCACCGGGCATTCCAGGGCAGTCCCATCGAGCGAGTTGCCGCCATGCACAGCAAGCCCGGGCGCCTGGCAACCGGGCCCCAGCGCTGGTTTGTGGAAGCCGACGCGCGCTGGTCCTCCCAGCACGAGAACGAGGACGCCGATATGGTGGCCGATCTGCTGCTCGAGAACTTTCGGGCATACGCAGGTCGGTCGGTGATACCAAGCTTTCTCCAGGCGCACCAGTGGCGCAATGCGTTCGTTGAAACGCCCGCCACCACGCCGCGAGGCACGCAGTGCTTATGGGACGACAAGGTGCAGTTGGGCGTTTGCGGCGACAGCGTCGTGTCGAGCCAAGTTGACCAGGTCTACAGCAGCGGTGTCGACATGGCACGGGTAGCTGCTGAGCGATTGAGCCGTCAAAGTGGACCCCACAGTTTCAGTGCACCCAAACGCGATCTTGGGCAGGTGTTGGAGGCGTCCCTGTGACTGTCGATTCGATCAGCTCTGTTTCACCTTCGAAGCTCGAACCCAACACAGCAAGTCCCTTGCCTCCGAGCCTGGTGGCTGACCTGCGCACGGACCATGCTGGAGAGTCCGGGGCTGTGATGATCTACTGCGGCATCCTGACCACCTCCCGAGACGCTTCGGTGCGGGACTTTGCACAGGGTCACCTCAACACAGAGGCGGTGCACCTCGCTGCGATCGAGCGGATGCTCGCACCGAATCAGCGCAGCCGGTTGTTACCCCTGTGGCGAGCTGCTGGCTGGCTAACTGGAGCGTTACCAGCGTTGATTGGCGCAAAAGCGGTTTATGCCACCATCGAGGCGGTCGAGACTTTTGTCGATCACCATTACACCGAACAGATCGACACCATTGACCGACTTGATCCTGATCGTAGGCAGGTATCTCTGCAGGCACTGCGGGCGCAACTGCACTCGTTCAGGGCTGATGAAATCGACCACCGCAACGATGCCGCTGCGCGCTTCGATCACCAGACGAGCGCCCTACCAGTAGCGCTACGCCTGTGGATCTGGGCGGTCGACGCGGGTTCGCGCGGGGCGGTAAAGATTTGCCGTTGGATTTAAGCCATGAGTACCGACGGTTCAACCACGAGCCCCACCACCATCCGCGGCAACGAAGTCGAACGCTTCAACCGCCTCGCAGCCACCTGGTGGAACCGCGCTGGCCCCATGCAGCCGCTGCATGTGGTCAATGACCTGCGGCTTGGCTATGTGCTCAAGCAGATCGCCCAGCGCTTCGGCCGCCCGGTCGGCCGGGTGCGGGGTTTACGTATCGCCGATGTGGGTTGCGGCGCTGGGCTGATGTGCGAGCCGCTGGCGTCCCTCGGTGCGCGCGTTGTTGGCGTTGATGCCGCGGCGAACAATATTGCCGCTGCAGAGCTGCACTCGAAGGCTGCAGGCCTGCAAATTGACTATCGGGTAGGCGAGCCAGATGCCGTACTGCGCGACGGCGAGCTTTTCGATGTACTGCTGCTGCTTGAGGTGGTTGAGCACGTCGACAACGTGCCCGCTTTCGTGCGTGATGCGGCTAAACACTTGGCACCAGGCGGGCTGCTGCTGGTCTCAACGATCAATCGTACTTTGCGCAGCTACCTCGCTGCAATCGTAGGTGCCGAGATAGTTTTTCGGGTGTTACCGCAGGGAACGCACCGCTGGACACAGTTCGTGAAACCCGAGGAGCTGCGGCAAGCCGTCACTGCCTGCGGTCTGACCGCTGGCAAGATTCACGGCATGATTTATTTACCTGTGGTCCACCGTGCGTGGTGGAGCAATAGTTTGTCAGTCAACTACATCTCCAGCTTTTACAAACCAAGTAGCGCCAGCCAACGAGAATCGAGCGGCCTACCCTCTGGTTGCCCGCCCAACCGTTAAGGATCCAAACCATGATGTTGTCTCTGGCTATCCTAAGTACCGCGTTGTTGTTTGGTGGTATGACGCTTTACTCATTCGGCTTTGCGGCTTTTCTTTTCAAGGCCTTGCCCGTCAAGACCGCAGGACAGACTTTGCGTTTGGCCTTCCCATGGTTTTACACGTTCGTGATTTCCACCTCGGCCACAGCTACAGCGCTTTGGTGGCCCCACAACACACTCTTTGCCGCCGTGATGGCTGTGGTGGCGGTTAGCACCGTGCCTGTGCGGCAAGTTTTGATGCCAGCTATCAATCGCGCCACTGACGCAGGCTTGCGCCAGCGCTTCAAGTGGTTGCATGCGCTGTCTGTGCTGGTGACGCTCGGGCATATCGCCGCTACGGGCTGGCTGCTGTCTAGGCTTACTTAACCGCTGGATCGGCAGCTGCCGCGCTCGCATTCTGTTCTGGCCATAGGCATTGCTATGAACGGCACCGTCGCAACCGACACGACGAGAAACAGTTCATTCGCAACACGCTCGCCCATCTGCCGCTGCCCGACCGCGCCGCAGACTGATAAATCTTTTCCTCGCCTGATGGTGAGGAGTCCGAGCAAAAAGGATCGAGCGTGAGCACGCCACCGATTTGCACTGACAGGCACCTGCTGCAGGGCCGCGAACACCCCGCGTAAGCCGACCATCCTTATCTGCTGGCACAAACCGGAGTCGCACTATTGGGCTGCGCCGACCGAATTGCCAGTTGAGGTTGCACCACGGGTTCAGTTCAACGCGATAGTTAAACCAACAACCGGCTGTGCTTGGGCACGCTGGCCATCAAAAATTCCATCTGGTCAGCCAAGATGCGGCGGCCGCGCAGGATCATGTCTTCGTGCAGGCTGGGCACATAAGGCAGGTAAAGCAAACTCATGTTCGCCTCTTCAGGCAGGCGGTTGCCTTTGTGGCCGTTGCAGCCGCGGCAGGCGGTGATGCAATTCATCCAGCTGTCGTCACCGCCGCGTGAGGTGGGGATGACATGTTCGCGGGTCAAATCGTCGGTGTGAAAGTGGCCACCGCAGTAAGCGCAGATGTGGCGGTCGCGCGAAAACAGCTTGGGGTTGGTCAGTGCCGGGGCTTGTCGCCAGGCGCGGCTGGGGACTGAGCCTTTGACCGCAATGATGGGGTGCACTTCAATGCGCGACTGCAAACCGGTGCGCTGCTGCGTGCCCCCACGCAACACATAAAACGCGTCTCCGAGGGTCCACGAAACACCATCGCTGGCATAAATCAGGGCGGCCTCTTTGGCAGAGATCCAAGCTTGCGGGCGGCCCGACACGTCGAGTTGCAGTACTTCCACGGCTTTGCTCCTTGGCCGTAGAGTAATCAATCTGTCGCCGCGACTCAATAGCTTCGGCAAACTGAGCGGCAGGGTGTGGGGTTTTGCGCTGGGTTTCATCAAGGTGACACGGGGCTTCTGGCCGCAAGACGGCGAGTCTCCAGCATGCGCTCATTACCCGTCGCTGGGCTGCACATCTTTGGGGGTTAACCCGCGATTGACGGTGCATTGCAACGAACTAGGCAGCGGTGCCTAGAAAAAGAAGCCGTGGAGGCCCCCGCAGCCTGTGGTTTTCTGCAAAATAGAACGAACGTTCTTTTCTTGAGACTGTTGTGCCTGAACCTTCTGCCCAACCCGTTGCCGACCAAGCGCCTGTTCGCCCCTTGCTCAAGGGAAGGCAGACGCGTGCAACCATTTTGGAGGCAGCATTGGTTTTGGCTTCGCAAAAAGGTTTGGAAGGTTTGTCGATTGGTGTCTTGGCTGAAATCACCCAAATGAGCAAGTCCGGCGTGTTCGCCCACTTTGGTTCACGCGAAGAATTGCAGATATCCGTGGTGCGCGAATACCACCGCCGTTTTGAAGAAGAAGTGTTCACCCCGGCGCTGGAAGAAGCGCGAGGTTTGCCGCGTTTGCAGGCCATGTTCGCTTACTGGGTCAAACGGGTGACGGTAGAGATTGATTCCGGCTGTCTCTACATCAGCGGAGCCGTCGAGTTTGACGACAGACCGGGTGCGGTGCGCGAGGCCTTGGTCACCATGGTGAGCACCTGGCACAGCGCCCTGGCCAGAGCCATTACGCAAGCGATGGCACACGGCCATTTGCGGGCCGACACGGACCCCGAACAAATGTTGTTTGAGGTGCATGGATTGATCTTGGCCCTGCACCACGATGCCCGTTTTTTGCAAAAAACCCATGCTGTGTTGCACGCCCTGCGTGCATTTGAGGGGGTGGTGGCGCGTTATGAAAGCAAGCCACCGTCGACAGCGTCAACAAAGAAAAAGCCGCGCACTAAAGCGGCTACCGAATAACCATCTCTATCCTCGAAACGGAGACTGTCCATGCCCCAGTACACCCCCCCTCTGCGCGACATGAAGTTTGTGATGCACGAGGTGCTGCACCTGAGTGATGTGCTGAAAACGCTGCCCCGCCATGCTGAGATGGACGAAGACACCATCAACGCCGTGCTGGAAGAAGGTGGCAAATTCGCAGCCGAGGTGATCCAGCCCTTGAACCAAAGCGGCGATGCGGCAGGTTGCACCTTGGACAAGGCCACCCACGAGGTCAAAGCACCGCAGGGTTTCAAAGCCGCCTACGACACCTATGTGCAAGGCGGCTGGCCGGCGCTGAGTTGTGACCCGGCGTATGGCGGACAAGGCCTGCCCGTGACGGTGAACCAGGCTTTCTACGAAATGCTCAACAGCGCCAACCAAGCCTGGACCATGTACCCCGGCCTCACCCATGGCGCTTACGAATGCCTGCACGCCCACGGCACACCCGATCAGCAAAAAACCTACCTGCCCAAACTCACCAGCGGCGAGTGGACGGGCACGATGTGCCTGACCGAGCCGCACTGCGGTACCGACCTCGGAATGCTGCGCAGCAAGGCGGAACCGCAACCCGACGGCAGCTACAAAATCACCGGCAACAAAATTTTCATCAGCGCCGGCGACCATGACTTGGTGAGCAACATCATTCACCTGGTGCTGGCGAGATTGCCCGATGCGCCAGTGGGCAGCAAAGGCATATCGCTTTTCGTGGTGCCGAAGTTTTTGGTGAATGCCGATGGCTCCTTGGGCGCACGCAACCCCATTTTCTGCGGCGCGCTGGAACACAAAATGGGCATTCACGGCAATGCCACCGCACAGATGAATTTGGATGGCGCCCAAGGCTGGTTGGTGGGTGAGCCCCACAGAGGTTTGGCGGCCATGTTTGTGATGATGAATGCGGCGCGTTTGGGTGTGGGCATGCAGTCCCTGGGTTTGACCGAGGTGGCCTATCAAAACGCGGCGGCCTATGCCAAAGACCGTCGCCAAATGCGCTCACTCACTGGACCCAAGTCGCCGGATCAGCCCGCCGACAGCATCATCGTTCACCCCGACGTGCGCAAGATGCTGCTCACCGCCCGCGCTTATGCCGAAGGTGGCCGTGCATTGGCGCTTTACGTTGCGTCCTTGCTCGACCAAGAAATTTCGAGCGAAGATGAAGACGTGCGCAAAGATGCGGCCGATGAAGTGGCCCTGCTCACCCCCATCGTCAAAGCCTTCTTGACCGACAACGCGTGGCTCGCCACGTCGCACTGCATGCAGGTGTTTGGTGGCCACGGCTACATCCGCGAGTGGGGGATGGAGCAGTTTGTACGCGATGCCCGCATCAACATGATTTACGAAGGCACCAACACCATCCAGTCGCTCGATTTGCTCGGCCGCAAGGTGCTGGGCGACAACGGTGCCAAGCTCAAGAAATTCGGTGCCAAGGTCACCGCCTTCATTGAAGACGAAGGCGTGAACGAAGCCATGCAAGAGTTCGTTAACCCACTGGCCGACCTGGGCGACAAGGTCACCAAACTCACCACCGAGATGGGCATAAAGGCTTTCCAAAACCCCGACGAAGTGGGTGCGGCGGCGGTGGACTACCTGCGTGTTTGCGGCCACCTCGTGTTTGCCTATTTTTGGGCCCGCATGGCCAAGGTGGCGCTGGAGAAAAAAGACAGTGGCGATCCGTTCTACACCGCCAAACTGCATACCGCACGCTTTTATTTCGCCAAGCTGCTGCCTGAAACCGCAGGCTTGATTCGCAGCGCCCGTGCCGGTTCCAAGTCCTTGATGGACATGGACGAAGCTTTGTTCTGAACTATCTGACACACAACAGGAGACAACCATGTTCAATCGCCGTATTCATTTTGTGTTGGCCGCATCGACTTTGGTGTTCAGTGGCTGGGCTGCGGCCCAATCCACCCCCGTGGGTTTGTGGAAAACCATCGACGACAAAACCAAAACTGAACGCTCGCTGGTGCGCATCACCGACACCGGTGGGGTGCTGACAGGCAAGGTAGAAAAACTGCTCGACCCCGCAGCCAAACAGGACGCCGTGTGCGATTTGTGCACGGACGACCTCAAAGACAAACCGCTGATTGGCCTGCCTGTGGTGCGTGGCGTGAAACAAGACGCTGAAGACAAAACCATCTGGGGCGGCGGCACCATCACCGATGCCAAAGAAGGCAAGGTTTACAAAGTGCGCCTCAAGCCGATTGACGGCGGTGCCAAACTGGAGGTACGTGGTTTTGTCGGTGTGCCCATGCTGGGGCGAACGCAGACGTGGGTTCGGGTGGAGTAAGCGCCCAGGCCACCGCGGGAATCCAGCGCGGTGGTGGCTGATGAGCATGAGTATGTGACCCAAGGCAAGGATTCCCGCCCCCCGATGAAAGCACTCGGGGGCAGGCTCCGCCGGAATGACGGAGCCCAGGCTTCAAAGGAGAAAGAATGAATCGATTCAATGTACGCAAAGTGGCGGTGCTGGGCGCGGGCGTGATGGGTGCGCAAATCGCGGCCCACCTGGTCAACGTCAAGGTGCCTGTGGTGTTGTTTGACCTGCCCGCCAAAGAAGGCGCCAAAAACGGCATCGTGACCAAAGCCGTTGATGGCCTCAAAAAGCTCAAACCAGCGCCACTGGGCATTGCAGAGGATGCAGCGTTGATCCAGCAAGCCAACTACGAAGAGCACAGCGAGCTGCTCTTGGGCTGCGACCTCATCATCGAGGCCATTGCCGAGCGCCTGGACTGGAAGCTCGACCTCTACACCAAGATCGCACCCTTCATCGCACCTCATGCGATCGTGGCCAGCAACACCTCGGGGCTGTCCATCACCAAACTCTCCGAAGTGATGCCCGAGGCGATACGCCCCCGTTTCTGCGGCATTCACTTCTTCAACCCACCGCGTTACATGAGTTTGGTGGAGTTGATCCCCACACCCACAACCCAAGCGGAAATCCTCGATCAGCTCGAAGCCTTTGTCACCACCGCGCTCGGCAAGAGTGTGGTGCGCGCCAAAGACACGCCCAACTTCATCGCCAACCGCGTCGGCATTGCCGGCATGCTGGCCACGATGAAGGAGGCCGAGACTTTTGGTCTGAGTTACGACGTGGTGGATGACCTCACCGGCAAAAAACTCGGCCGTGCGAGTTCAGGCACCTTCCGCACCGCCGACGTGGTGGGCCTGGACACCATGGCCCATGTGATCAAAACCCTGCAGGACAACCTCAAGGACGATCCCTTTTATTCCAGCTACGCCACGCCCGCCGTGGTGACGGCCTTGATCGCCCAAGGTGCTTTGGGACAAAAAAGTGGTGCGGGCTTTTACAAAAAGGTCGGCAAAGACATCATGCGCCTGGACCCCGCCAAAGCCGACTACGTGGCCGGTGGTGGCAAGGCGGACGAGATCGTGGCGCGCATGCTCAAAAAGCCCGCGCCCGAGCGTTTGAAATTGCTGCGCGAATCCAGCAACCCGCAAGCGCAATTCCTCTGGGCGATTCTGCGCGACAGCTTCCACTACTGCGCTGTGCATTTGGCCGAGGTGGCCGACTCTGCACGGGAGATCGACTTCGCGATGCGCTGGGGTTTTGGCTCCACGCAAGGCCCCTTCGAGTTGTGGCAAGAAGCGGGCTGGAAACAAGTGGCCGAATGGGTCAAGGCCGACATCGACGCTGGCAAGGCCCTGAGTACCGCGCCACTGCCTGCTTGGGTATTTGCTGGGCCCGTGGCCGACAAAGGGGGCGTGCACACGCCTGATGGTTCATGGAGTGCGTCGCAAAACACATTTGTCCCGCGCAGCACTTTGCCGGTTTACCAGCGCCAACATTTCCCCGAGAGCGTGTTGGGTTCGGGTGCTGCGGCTCCCCTCAAGGCGGGCACCGAAGTCTTCAAGAACGAGGAGCTGCGTGTCTGGACCCTGGACGGCGAGGTGCTGATTGCCAGCATCACCGCCAAACTGCACCTCATCAGCCCCACGGTGTCGGAAGGTTTGGTCAAAGCGGTGGAACTTGCCGAGCAAAGTTACCAAGGCATCGTGATCTGGTCGCCCGACGATGTGTTCTCAGCTGGTGCGAACCTGGAAGCCCTGATGCCCATCTTCATGAAGATGGGTGCCAAAGGCATTGCCCCCGAAGAGAAAAAGCTGCAAGACGCGATGCTGCGCATTCGTTACGCCCAAGTGCCTGTGGTGGCGGCGGTGCGCGGCATGGCCTTGGGTGGTGGCTGCGAATTGGCGGTGTACTGCGCCAAACGTGTGGCGACGATGGAGAGTTACATCGGCCTCGTGGAAGTGGGTGTGGGTTTGCTGCCTGGTGCGGGCGGTCTCACCTACATCGCTCGCCGTGCGGCTGAAATGGCCAATGCGGGCAACGCCAACTTAGACGCCTTTGCATTCTTGAAAGACGGCTTCTTGAGCGCCGCCATGGCCAAGGTCGGCACCAGTGCCATCGAGAGCCGCAAGCTCGGCTACTTGCTGTGGAGCGATGTGATCGTCCCGCACAAGGACGAGTTGCTCTATGTGGCTCTGGCCCAGGCCAAGGCCCTTTATGCCAGCGGCTACCGCCCACCCACTCAGGCGATGTTCCCGGTGACGGGCCGTTCGGCCAAAGCCACCATCCAAGGCCAACTGGCCAATATGCGTGACGGCGGTTTGATCAGCGAACACGACCAGCACATCGCCACCTTGATCGCTGATGTGCTCACGGGCGGCGATGTGGATGCGGGCTCCATGGTCAACGAAAGTTATTTGATGGCGCTGGAACGCAAGCATTTCTGCTCGCTGCTGGAGCACCCGAAATCACAGGAGCGGATCATGGGGATGCTGCAAACCGGCAAGCCTGTGCGTAACTGATGAAGCTACTGCGCGAACGCCATACGTCGTTGGGCGGTGCTCGGAATCCTCACGTACAGGAAGTACGTTCCGGTTCCTGCGCTCCGTCCGCCTAGTCTGACGTCCGCTCGCTACGCTTCCTCAGCAACGCACCGTGACTTTGACAAAGACCGATACACGCTCACAAGGAGATTCAGATGAGCAAACAAACGCAAGAAGCCTACATCGTCGCCGCCACGCGCAGCCCCATCGGCAAATCGGGCCGCGGTTATTTCAAGAATACGCGGCCGGACGATCTGCTTGTCGCCGTGATTCAAAGTGCGCTGCGCCAGGTGCCCACGCTCGACCCGAAAGCGATTGAAGACGCCATCATTGGCTGCTCCTTCCCCGAGGGCGAGCAGGGCATGAACATGGCGCGCATTGCGGTGGCCTTGGCGGGTCTGCCTAATTCGGTGGGGGGCGTCACGGTCAATCGTTTTTGTGCCTCCGGCCTCACCGCCATTCAAATGGCGGCGGACCGCATTCGTGTCGGTGAAGCCGACGTGATGATTGCCGGCGGTGCCGAGTCCATGAGCATGGTGCCCATGGGCGGCGCCAAACCCTCGTTCAACCCCGAGGTGTTTGCCAAGAATGAAAACCTCGGCATTGCTTACGGCATGGGCCTCACTGCAGAGAAAGTGGCGCAGCAGTGGAAGGTGTCGCGCGAGGCTCAAGATGAGTTTGCCTACCAGTCGCACATGAAAGCACTGAAGGCCCAACAAGCCGGCGACTTCAATGCCGAGATCACACCGATTGAGGTGCTGGATCGTTTCCCCAACCTCGCCACAGGCGAATCCCAAACCCGCACCCGCACCGTGAGTTTGGACGAAGGCCCACGCAGCGACACGTCTCTGGAAGGCCTGGCCAAACTCAAACCTGCGTTTGCAGCGCCGATGGATCCCACAGGAAAGGCCACCGGCCTGGGCAGCGTCACCGCCGGTAACAGCTCACAAACCAGCGATGGTGCGGGCGCATTGATTCTCGCCAGCGAAAAAGCCGTCAAGCAGTTCAACCTCAAACCCTTGGCACGTTTTGTGAGTTTCGCCAGCCGTGGTGTGCCGCCCGAGATCATGGGCATTGGCCCGATTGAAGCCATTCCAGCGGCGTTGCGTTACGCCGGGCTGCAGCAATCTCAAATGGATTGGATCGAACTCAACGAAGCCTTTGCCGCCCAAGCCTTGGCCGTGCTCAACACCTTGGATCTGGATCGAAACAAGGTCAACCCCATGGGCGGCGCCATCGCTTTGGGTCACCCGCTCGGCGCCACAGGTGCGATTCGTGCCGCCACTGTCATCCATGCCTTGCATCGCCATAACCTGAAGTACGGCATGGTGAGCATGTGCGTGGGCACGGGGCAGGGCGCCGCAGGTATTTTTGAGCGCGTTTGATCCACCCACATGCGGCGTTCGCTGGAGATGACCGTGCAGTCCATCACCTTGTACGCCCGTGACGGCTTTGCCCTGGGCGGCACCGTCTACGGCAACGCCCAAACCGCGCATTCCGCCTTGCTCATCGCACCTGCCATGGGTGTGTCCCAGCGTTACTACGCGGCGTTTGCGCAGTGGTTGGCCGAGCAGGGTTATGTGGTGCTGAGTTTTGACTACCGGGGCATGGGCCTGTCCAGGCCGAAGGCGTTCGCGAACAGCTTGCGGGGTTTCAACGCCGATGTGGTGACCTGGGCCGAACAAGACGCTGCAGCCGCATTGGCCTGGCTCTCAAGCCAAGTGGATGCGAGCAAACCGCTGGCGTGGCTGGGACATAGCCTGGGCGCGCAAATTTTGGGCTTGGTGCCGGGCCGCGAGCGGGTCAATCGCATGGTCACCATCGGGGCTGGAACAGGGTATTGGCGAGAGAACACCCGCAAACTCAAAAGTTATGTGTGGTGGTTGTGGTACTTCGTGGTTCCAGCCACCTTGCCGCTCTTCGGTTATTTTCCTGGACGCTCTTTGCGCAAAGTGGGTGATTTACCCGCTGGCGTTATGGCGCAGTGGCGGCGTTGGTGTTTGCAGCCTGACTACCTGATGAGCGAAGGGGGCACGGCGTGGCGGGGCCGTTACGCCGAATTGAGCTTGCCCATTTTGTCGCTCAGCTTTACCGACGACGAGTACATGTCCTTGCGCAACACCAATTCCCTGCACGGTTTTTATACCGGGGCGCCGCGCACGATGCGACGAATTGCCCCCGTTGATGTGGCCGCAAAGCGAATTGGCCACTTTGGTTTTTTCAGAACAACATTCGCAGCCACGCTGTGGCTCGAAGTAGCCACCTGGCTGCAACAACCCGCATTGGAAACCCCATGAGCATCAAAGTCGCCACCATCAATAACGTCACCACCGTCGAAATTGCGCGTCCCGAAAAAAAGAACGCACTTACGGTCGAGATGTACCAGGCCATGGCCGACGCCTTGAACGCGGCCACGCAAGACCCCGCTGTGCGCGCGGTGCTCATCACCGGCCAGCCTGGCGTCTTCACGTCGGGAAACGACCTGGAAGACTTCATGGCGCGTGCGCCGTCAAGTGACAACCCCATGGACTCGCCGGTGTTCCGCTTCATGGCGGCGCTCAAAGACTGCGACAAGCCTGTGGTCGCCGCAGTGACCGGTGCCGCCATTGGCATCGGCACCACCATGCTGTTGCACTGCGACTTGGTCTATGTGTCAGACGAAGCACGTTTGGCCATGCCTTTTGCGAGCCTGGGTTTGGTGCCGGAGTACGCCGCCAGCTTCATCTTGCCTCGCCTCATGGGCCACGTGAAGGCCGCAGAAAAACTACTGCTGGGCGACCCGTTCACGGGTGCCGATGCCGTGGAGTTCGGCATTGCCAATGCGGTGTTGCCTGCCGGTGAGGTGGTCAACCACGCCCGCCGCATGGCCGAACGTTTCAACGCGCTGCCACCGGGCGCCGTGCGTGACAGCAAACGATTGATGCGCCGTGCTGATGCCGCTGCCGTTCAAGAGGCCATTGAGGTGGAAGCGGGCATCTTCAGCCAGCGCCTGCGCAGCCCGGAGGCCATTGAGGCGTTCCAGGCTTTTTTTCAGAAACGCAAGCCTGATTTCTCGAAATTTTGAAGTCGTCCAACTGACTTAAAGGCAAGGGGCGTGGGTGAACGAGCCATGAACCGATGGGTCTATGCGGCACTTTGTGCCTTTGTTTGTGTGATGCCCAGTTTGTGGATTGTTGGGAGCCTGGTGTTGGGTACCGACACCGGCTACGAAGACGACATGCTTTTCACCGGCATGAGCATGTTGATTGCCGCTTTGTTGACCTATCCCGCCGGGGCCATTGGGACGATCGCTTCATGGCTTATGACTGCCTCGGGGCTGGTCACGCCCGCGGAATCTGTCCTCGTTGCCGCCCCGGTGTATGTCGGGGCAGGGTATTGCCAGTGGTATGTCTTGGTGCCAAGGTACTTTCGCAGAGCGCAACAGCCCGCAGCGCCTACGGGGCCATCGCCCGCAGACGACTAGTCTTGCTGTGTCAATGAATTGCCCCTGCGCCTTTTTTTTGGCGGTCTTCTTTGTGGCTGGGCCTCAATTCTTGGGCACCACCCGCGGGTGCCCGTTGTCGTCAATCGCCACATAGGTGAACACCGCCTCGGTGACCTTCACCACGTGCAGATCAGCGGGGTTTCGTTCGGCGTAGACGTCGATCTGGACCGTGATGGAGGTGTTGCCGACGCGCACCACCTTGGCATAGAAACTCAGCAAGTCGCCTACCGACACGGGCTGCTTGAATACAAACTCATTCACCGCGACTGTGGTGACCCGCCCCTCGGACAGTTTGGCGGGCAAGACACTGCCCGCCAAGTCCATTTGCGCCATGATCCAGCCGCCAAAAATGGCGCCGTTGCTGTTGGTATCGGCCGGCATCGGCATGACGCGCATGACCAGCTCTCGGTCCGTAGGTAGTTGCACCGAATGATCAAGGGCGTGTTCAGTGGAAGCAGGGGTGTTTGAAATCTCAGGCATATTCCAGACCTCGTGGGGCGCAAACAGACAATGGCACATTGTCTCGCCTTTCGGTTTTTCGACCGTTTCTTTGCAGCCCTTGTTTGAGTTGACCAACCCTCCATGCGCCCATCCTCTTCCGCCGCAGCACCCGCCCCGACCGGCGTGACATCCACTTCCCCCGCGGCGCCGCGCTCCGATCTGGCGACGCTCAAGAAGCTGTTGCCCTACCTGTGGACCTGGCGCTGGCGTGTTGCGTTCGCTTTGTTGTGTTTGGTCGCCGCTAAATTTGCCAACGTCGGTGTGCCCTTGGTGCTCAAAGAGTTGGTGGATGCGCTTGACTTAAAACCCGGTGATCCGCGCGTCGCCTTGGTGGTGCCTGTGGCTTTGTTGCTGGCCTATGGGGCACTTCGGGTATCGATCACCCTCTTCACAGAACTGCGTGAGTTTTTGTTCTACCCGGTGTCGGCGCGGATCGCACGACGGGTGTCCTTGGAAACCTTCGAGCACCTGTTGGCCCTGAGCCTGCGTTTCCATCTGGAACGCCAAACCGGCGGTGTGTCGCGCGACATTGAGCGCGGCTCGCGTTCCATCATGTCGCTGCTCAACTATGTGATCTACAACATTGCGCCCACCTTGGTTGAAATCGCGTTGGTGATTGGCTTGTTGTCAGTCAAGTTTGACGGCTGGTTTGCGGTCATCACCTTCGGGGCCCTCGTGCTCTACATCTTGTTCACCATCACGGTCACCGAGTGGCGCACCCACTTTCGCCGTGCCATGAACGAGCAAGACTCTCGCGCCAATACCAAGGCGGTGGATGCGCTGATCAACTACGAGACGGTGAAGTACTTCTCCAACGAACGGTTCGAGCAGGCGCGTTACGACGAGAACTTGCAGCGACTGGAACAAGCTTCTGTGAAATCGCAAACCTCGCTGTCGCTGCTCAACCTGGGCCAAAGTTTGATCATCGCCACCGCCGTGACGCTCTTGGTCTGGCGTGCCACCTTGGGTGTGGTGGGCGGCACCATGACCTTGGGCGACCTGGTCTTGGTCAACGCCTTGATGATTCAGCTCTACATCCCGCTGAATTTTTTGGGTGTGATTTACCGCGAAATCAAGCAGTCGCTCACCGACATGGAAAAACTCTTCACCTTGCTCGGCCAGCACCGCGAGGTGGCCGATGCGCCGGGGGCGCAGCCCCTGAAAACCAAGGGCGCGGCCGTGCAGTTCGACCAGGTGCGCTTTGGTTATGACCCCGATCGACTCATTCTCGACAACATCAGCTTTGAAATTCCCGCTGGAAAAACGGTGGCCGTGGTCGGCCCCTCGGGCTCGGGAAAAAGCACCTTGGCGCGGCTGCTGTTTCGTTTTTATGACGTGAACCAAGGCCAGATCCGAATCGATGGCCAAGACATCCGCCAAGTCACCCAGCACAGCTTGCGCGAGGCGATAGGCATCGTTCCGCAAGACACCGTGCTCTTCAACGACACCGTGCGCTACAACATTGCCTATGGTCGGACCGATGCGTCGGACACGCAGGTGCAGCAGGCCGCGCAAGCCGCTCACATCCACGACTTCATCACGTCCACGCCCAAGGGCTACGACACCATGGTGGGCGAACGCGGCCTGAAACTGTCGGGCGGCGAAAAGCAGCGCGTGGCCATTGCGCGCACCTTGCTGAAAAATCCACCCATCTTGATTTTTGATGAAGCGACCTCGGCTTTGGACTCGGCCAACGAACGCGCCATCCAGTCCGAGTTGCAAGGCGTGGCGCAAAACAAAACCGCCTTGGTGATTGCCCACCGCTTGTCCACTGTGGTGGACGCCCATCAAATCTTGGTGATGGAGCATGGCCGCATCGTCGAGCGTGGCACCCACCATGAGTTGCTGGCACTGCAGTCGCGCTACGCGCAAATGTGGGCACTCCAGCAGGCCGGGGCTGAACATGGCGAACAAAATGCCGAGACCGAACCCAGTTGACTCCGGGTATGCCCTGAAGTCATTGGCAGGCATCTTGCTCGCATTCTCCTCACCCGCCGCTTTTGGCATGACGCAATTACACTGATGCCGTGGAAACTAAATGGATTGAAGATTTTGTGAGTTTGGCCGAGACGCGCAGTTTTTCGCGCTCCGCCCAGTTGCGCCATGTGACTCAGCCGGCCTTCTCGCGCCGCATTCAAGCACTTGAGGCCTGGGCTGGCATTGACCTCGTGGACCGCTCGCTCTATCCCACTAAGCTCACCCCTGCGGGTGAAACATTTCACCTCCAGGCGCTCGAAATTTTGGGCTCACTGCAAGCCACCCGCAACATGATGCGTTCGCACCAAGCGGCGGGCCAAGACATGATCGAGTTCGCGGTGCCGCATTCCCTGGCCTTCAGTTTTTTCCCGCACTGGATCATGGGCCTGCGCGGCTCTTTTGGCGTGGTCAAAAGCCGCCTCACCGCCTTGAATGTTCATGATGCAGTGATGCAACTCACCGAGGGAAGCTGCGATTTGCTCATCGCTTATCACCACCCCTCGCAGCCGCTGCAGCTCAGTCCAGACCGCTATGAAATGCTCAGCTTGGGCAGAGAAACCTTGGCGCCCTATGCCAAGGCCGACGCGCAAGGGCAACCGCTGTTCACACTGCCTTCTCGACCGGGCGCCAAGGTGCCGCTGCTCAGTTATGCCTCGGGCGCGTATTTGGGGCGGCTCGTGGAGCAAATCACCAAACTGGCAGGCTCACCATTGAACTTGGATGCCATCTACGAGACCGACATGGCGGAAGGCCTCAAGGCCATGGCCATGGAAGGCCATGGCTTGGCGTTTTTGCCAGCGAGCTCGGTGAAGAAAGAACTCAAGTCAAGGCGCCTGATGCGTGCCGCGCCCGCTGGGCAGTTCGAGCTGGAAATGGACATTCGCATTTACCGCGAAAAGCCAGAAATGTCCCGCCACAGCAAAACAGGTGCCCACCTGCTTTGGAATTTTTTGCGGGACGGCAAGACACCCTAAAAAACGGCAGTTGGCCGCTTTTCTTCCTCCGGCCACACCTGACAAACACCGAGATTTTTCTCACGAAGCGCATCACCTTTCGGGCGAAGGCGCTACTCACTCGATTGAGCTGCTCTATGGGGTTTTGGCGGCGTTGCCCCGCCACAGCCAAGAGCTCTGGTCTTCGTCAGCCACAAACAGTCCTCAAGGACTGTTTGTGGCGGGACTCAGCTTTGCGGGCATGAGCCGTTCGCACCCGCGCTTGCAAGCGCAGGCCGTCCGAAAACGAAGTTTCGACAAAGCCCCGCTAAACCCTTGCCATCCGCCCTGTGGCGCAGCCCACTCGGGTGCGCCCAGCTGCTGTTTCTAGGGTCAGCCGCATCAACCACGTCAGTCGGAAATCCGTCGCATCGCGACTGACCGCTGTCGGTTTTCCGTTCGATC
Source organism: Burkholderiales bacterium (assembly GCA_031431125.1). Taxonomy (GTDB): domain Bacteria; phylum Pseudomonadota; class Gammaproteobacteria; order Burkholderiales; family Burkholderiaceae_C; genus JANPCX01. Next base: position 16,532 of record JANPCX010000072.1, on the reverse strand, counting down.
TTCGAGGCTTGCGGGGATACTGAGGTCAGTTTCCGAGGTGTTCGAGTTCCTGGGTGAGCAAATTCCAGGGTTTGCCCCAGGTGGCACGGCCCATGCAATAGAAGGCGTGAACCACCGGCTTGAACATGAACCGTCTTCTCCTTCTGCTGTTGCTGAACCTCAGCGCTTTGCATGTGCAGGCGAACACGCCTGCCGCTTTGAGCACACTGCAGAAGATTTCCCAAACCGCCACCATCAATTTGGGGCACCGCGAATCGTCGGTGCCTTTTTCTTACTACGACGGTCGCCGTCAGGTGGTGGGGTACTCGCAAGACTTGATGCTCAGGGTGGTCGAGGACGTGAGGTCGGAACTTAAGTTGCCTGCATTGGCAGTGAAGCTCGTGCCCGTGACCGCGCAGAACCGGATTCCTTTGGTGCAAAACGGTTCGGTTGATTTGGAGTGCGGCTCCACCACCCACAACCGAGATCGCGCGCGGCAGGTGTCGTTTTCGGTTTCTATCTTTTTGGCCAGCTCGCGTTTGATGACACGCAAGAGCTCAGGCATCGCGGATTTTGCGGACCTCGCTGGCCGCAAAGTGGTGGTCACTGCGGGAACCACCACCGAGCGTCAACTCTTGCTGCAAAACGAGTCCACGGGTCAGCGCATCAAAACCGTTACCTCCAAGGACCATGGTGAAGCGTTTGCACTTCTGCAATCCGGGCAAGTTGACGCTTTCATGATGGACGATGGTCTGCTCTATGGCTTGCGTGCCAAGGCCGACAACCCCGATGACTGGCATGTGGTGGGGCAGCCTCTGGCGGCCGAGGCTTACGCCTGCATGCTGCGCAAAGATGATCCTGCATTCAAGGCCGTCGTAGACCGCAGCCTCACCCGACTTATGCAGTCTGGCGAGGCTTTAAAAATCTACCGTCGCTGGTTTCAAAGCCCCATCCCGCCCAAAGGTTTGAACTTGAACTGGCCGCCACCCGAGGCGTTGTTGGAGCTGTACCGAGCGCCCACCGATCAGCCTCTCGGTTGATCCAGTTTGATTGCGTTACTGAACACTCTTTCTCCCCATGCCGTTTTGCTGAAAAGGTTTCCCATGCCGTACTCCTTGTCACTCGTGCATCGACGTTCCGCTTCCAAGGGCATGCTTTGCGTGGCCTTGACCTTGGCTTGCATGAGCGTGCATGCGGGACCGGTTCTGGACCGCATCAAACAAAGCGGCAAGATCGTCATTGCCCACCGCGAATCGTCGGTGCCTTTCTCCTACTTGGATGCCGACAAAAGGCCAGTGGGTTATGCGATGGACTTGTGCCTCAAACTGGCCGAGGCGGTGCGCAAAAAGTTAGAGATCAAATCCATCACACCTGAGTATGTGATGGTCACGGGCGCTACACGTATTCCCATGATTGCTGACGGGAAGGCTGACTTGGAATGCGGTTCCACCACCAACAACGCCGAGCGACGTGAGAAGGTGGCCTTCACAGTGCCGCACTACATCACTGGTGCACGCTACTTGGTCCGCGCTGACAGCCAAGTGGCAGAAATACGGAATTTTGAAGGTCTTAAGTTGGTGTCTACCAAAGCCACCACACCGCTCAAGGCCATCAACCGGGCCAACAATGAAGGCCTACTGCGCATCACGATTTTGGAAGCCCCCGATCACGCCCGCGGTGTGGAGATGGTTGAAAAGGGCGAAGCCGACGGTTTCGCCATGGACGATGTGCTGCTGTATGGCTTGATTGCCGGTCGCCCCGACGCCAGCAAACTCAAAGTCGTGGGCAAGTTTTTGACCATTGAACCCCTGGCCATCATGTTGCCCAAGAACGATCCCGAGTTCAAAAAAATCGTCGACGACGAGATGAAACGTTTGATTTATTCCAAAGAGGCCCACGCCATCTTTGAGCGTTGGTTCAACAAGCCCATTCCTCCGAAGAACCAGCCTTTGAACTTGCCCATGAATTACCTGCTGAAAGATTTCTGGAAATACCCGACTGACCAGGTTCCTGGTTAAGGGTTTGTGTGTCGTCTGTTTTTCTGACCCGCGCGTTGTAGGCCGGAAGCAGACCGAGTTGTTAGTGATGTTTCGTTAGACCGTTCGTTTTCCCCACCACCCTCCAATAAACATAGGAGCAATCAATGAAGAAGTCGATGATCGTTGCAGCAGCACTTTTGGCCATTTCTGCGGCCCAAGCGCAAACCACAGACACTTTGAAAAAAATCAAGGACACCGGTGCGGTGACCATGGGTGTTCGTGAGACTTCGGGCGCGCTGAGCTACACCTTGGGCAACAACCAGTTCGTGGGCTACCACGTTGAAATCTGCCAACGTGCTTTGGCCGACGTTCAAAAACAACTTGGTCTGGCCAAGCTCGAGATCAAGTACCAACCCGTCACTTCACAGAACCGCATTCCCCTGGTTCAAAACGGCACCGTGGACATTGAGTGCGGCTCCACCACCAACAACGCCACCCGTCAAAAAGACGTGTCGTTCGCCGTGACCACCTTTGTGGAAGAAGTTCGCATTGCCGTGAAAGCCAACTCCGGCATCAACAGCATTGGTGATCTGATCGGTAAAAAAGTCGCAACCACCACGGGCACCACATCGGTTCAAACACTGCGCAAACATGAGCGTGCCAACAACGTGAACTTTGAAGAAGTGTTCGGCAAAGACCACGGTGACAGCTTCTTGCTGCTGGAATCGGGTCGCGCTGACGCCTTCGTGATGGACGGCGCCATCTTGGCGGGCAATATTTCTCGTTCCAAGGCCCCGGCCGATTTCAAAATCGTCGGTGAAGTGTTGGCCGTCGAACCCATTGCCATCATGATGCGCAAAGACGATCCAGCGTTCAAGAAAGCCGTGGACGACAGCATCAAGGCCATGATGAAGTCTGGCGAAATCGGCAAAATTTGGGACAAGTGGTTCATGCAAGCCATTCCCCCAAGCAACACCAAAGTCGGTCTGGCCGTGAGCGCCTCGACCAAAGAAGCATGGGCCAACCCAACCGACAAACCAGCTGAAGACTACGCCAAGAAGTAATTCTTAGCCCCCGCTCCTCGGTCCGACCGAGGTGTGAAAAACCAGGCCGTTGAACCCCCCAGGCTCAACGGCCTGGTTTGTTTTGTGCGCAAGACACGGCGCAACTTCGGCCATCGCAGCATCGAGGACTGCATCTCTCAACGCATGTGACCCAAAAGCAGTTAAGCTTCCCTCGTATGCATAAAACGCATGGGACAGCAGGCAAACAGCATTTGCGCTGGCTGGGTCGGGAATCTACAGTTAGAAACAAGTTCCTGGATTGAATCCATGCCTGTGCGTTGCGCGCCATCCCAAACCGAGTCCACCATGACGAACACTGAATTCCGCGTCGAACACGATTTTCTCGGCGAGCGCCAGATTCCTGCCGCGGCTTACTGGGGTGTGCACACGGCGCGTGCGGTGGAGAACTTTCCCATCACCGGGCAAACCGTCTTCTGCATGGCCGACATGGTGCGGGCCCTGGCGTTTGTGAAAAAAGCCGCTGCGCAAGCCAATCGAGAGCTGGGTGTGATTGGCTCGGTTCAAGCCGAGGCCATCTACAAAGCCTGCGACGATTTGATTCGTGGTGAGTTGCACGAGCAGTTCGTCGTGGACGTGATTCAAGGCGGTGCGGGCACGTCCACCAACATGAATGCCAATGAGGTCATTTGCAACCGCGCACTGGAGCACATGGGTCAGCCCAAAGGGTCTTACGCAATGCTGCATCCGAATGACCATGTGAATGCTTCGCAAAGCACGAACGATGTTTACCCCACCGCGCTGCGCTTGGCCGCCTGGTTTGGTTTGGGCCGATTGATCGACGCGCTGGCCAGCTTGCGTGGCGCGTTCGAAGCCAAGGCGGCAGAGTTTTCCCAGGTGCTCAAAATTGGACGCACCCAATTGCAAGACGCGGTGCCCATGACGCTGGGCCAGGAATTCCTGGCGTTTGCAGTGATGATTGGCGAAGACGAAGCGCGCTTGCGTGAAGCCCGCAGTTTGATCGAAGAGGTCAACCTCGGTGCGACCGCCATCGGCACTGGCATCAACGCCCCGGCGGGCTACGGTGAAAAAGCGATTGCATTCTTGGCGCTGTACAGCGGCGTGCCGGTGACCAAGTCGCCCAACCTGATTGAAGCCACGCAGGACACGGGCGCCTTTGTGCAGCTCTCGGGCGTGCTCAAGCGCGTGGCCTGCAAGCTCTCCAAAATCTGCAATGACTTGAGGTTGCTCTCCAGTGGTCCGCAAGCCGGTTTTGGCGACATCAAGCTTCCGGCTCGGCAAGCGGGCTCGTCCATCATGCCGGGCAAAGTGAACCCGGTGATTCCTGAAGTCATGAACCAAGTGGCATTTGAAGTGATCGGCAACGACGTCACCATCACCATGGCCAGCGAGGCAGGTCAGTTGCAGCTCAATGCCTTCGAGCCCATCATGGGTTGGGCCATCCACAAAAGCTTGACCCACTTGACCCGTGCCTGCAAAACCTTGCAAGACAACTGCGTGCAAGGCATACAAGCCAACCACGAGTTGCTGGCCAAGCGGGTGGCCGAATCTGTCACCTTGGTGACCGCTTTGAATCCCATCATCGGTTATGAAAAAGCGGCCCTGATCGCCAAAACCGCGTTGGCCTCGGGCGGCACCATCGCAGACACCGCCCAACTGCTGGGCATCATGTCGAGCAGCGATATGCAGGCACTGTTGGTTCCCGAAAAATTAACTCAACCCGTTCGCTTGGTGGTCTGAAGCTGATGCGCCGTTCGGAGCGCTCTATGCAAAAAACGTTTGGTAACGAAGGAAAACCTGGAGTGATTTTGACGAGGTGCTGCGCTAGAGTGATTGACTAACAGACGCACCGAGAAAACCACGCATTGGCAAGGTGCTTGCTTAGATAAATGTTTCATTGACAAGAACTGGAGGCCGTTTTGGGCACATGGGACTGGCAGGTGTTTTTGAAAGACACCGGAGGTGGGCAGACCTACCTGCAATGGTTGATGTCGGCGTGGGGTTGGACCTTGTCCGTGGCTGTTTTTGCCTTGGTCGTGGCCCTCGTGGTGGGCTCCTTGATGGGCATTTTCCGCACCACGCCCAATAAGCTTTTGGTGGCGATTGGCGAAACATGGACGGAGTTGTTCCGCAACGTCCCGCTCTTGGTGCAAATTTTTCTTTGGTACCACGTGCTGCCGTCCATCTTTTTGTCGCTGCGTTCAATTCCCAGCTTTGTTTTGGTGGTGTTCGCGCTGGGTTGTTTCACATCGGCGCGTATTTCGGAGCAAGTGAAAGCGGGCATTCAAGCGCTGCCCAAGGGCCAGCGATATGCCGGTTTGGCCATGGGCTTGACCTTGCCGCAAACCTATCGTTTTGTGCTCTTGCCGATGGCGTTTCGCATCGTCATTCCGCCCTTGACCTCGGAGTCGATGAACATCATCAAAAACTCGTCGGTGGCGTTTGCGGTGAGCATTGCCGAACTGACCATGTTTGCCATGCAAGCCCAAGAAGAAACCTCACGCGGCATTGAGATTTACCTCGCTGTGACGGGGCTGTACTTTGTTTCCGCATTCACCATCAACCGCATTGCCCTCTTCATTGAGCAACGCGTTCAAGTGCCCGGCATGATTGGGGGCGGCAAATGAATTTGAATCTTGATTTTTCCTTCATCAGCTGGGACGTTGTTTCGGCTTTCATCGTCAAGGGTTTGATCTTTTCGATTCAGTTGACCGTCATCGCCATGATCGGCGGCATCGTGCTTGGTACCCTGTTGGCGCTGATGCGTTTGTCCGGGAAAAAATGGTTGGTATTGCCGGCTGCGTTTTACGTCAACACCATGCGCTCCATCCCCTTGGTGATGGTGATTCTCTGGTTCTTCTTGTTGATTCCACTGCTGATTGGCCGGCCCATGGGGGCAGAAGTTTCCGCCATCATCACCTTCACTCTCTTTGAAGCGGCCTACTACTCAGAAATCATGCGCGCCGGTATCCAGTCGGTGCCCAAGGGCCAGGTGCATGCGGGTTACGCGGTGGGCATGACCTACCCGCAGTGCATGCAACTCATTGTGTTGCCCCAGGCCTTCCGAAACATGCTGCCGGTGCTGCTGACACAAACCATCATCTTGTTCCAAGACACGTCGCTGGTGTATGCCATTGGTGCCTACGACATGCTCAAAGGTTTTGAGATTGCCGGTAAAAACTTCAATCGGCCGGTTGAAACCTATCTGATTGCTGCGGTGGTCTACTTCATTTTTTGCTTCAGCTTGTCGATGCTGGTTCGTCGCTTGCAGAAGAAAATCCAAATCATTCGTTAAACAAATCAAGAGAGACTCTCATGATTGATATCAAAAATGTGTCCAAGTGGTACGGCAGCTTCCAAGTTCTGACCGACAACACCACGTCGATTCAAAAAGGTGAAGTGGTGGTGGTTTGCGGTCCTTCCGGGTCCGGCAAATCCACACTCATCAAAACCGTGAACGCTTTGGAGCCTTTCCAAAAGGGCGACATCGTGGTCGATGGCATTTCCATTTCCGACCCCAAAACTGACTTGCCCAAACTGCGCAGTCGCGTGGGCATGGTGTTCCAGCACTTTGAGCTCTTCCCCCACCTCACCGTGACCGAGAACCTGACGCTGGCGCAAATCAAAGTGCTCAAGCGTTCGCAGGACGATGCCAAGGTGCGCGGACTCAAAATGCTCGACCGCGTGGGCCTGATGGCGCACAAAGACAAATTCCCCGGCCAACTCTCTGGTGGTCAGCAGCAGCGTGTGGCGATTGCGCGCGCTCTGAGCATGGACCCCATCGTGATGCTGTTCGACGAGCCCACCTCCGCCCTCGACCCCGAGATGGTGGGTGAGGTGCTGGACGTGATGGTCAAACTTGCCCACGAAGGCATGACCATGATGGTGGTGACCCACGAAATGGGCTTCGCCAAAAAGGTCAGCCACCGCGTCATCTTCATGGACGCAGGCAAAATCGTCGAAGACTGCAAACGCGACGATTTCTTCGGTGATCCTGACGCCCGCACACCGCGTGCCAAAGAGTTCTTGTCGAAAATCCTGGCGCACTGAGTTTTATACCGCGTGACACATTGGGGCATGTTCGCCCCTTTTCCTTCGCTGGTGCCGCGGTTTGTTGTCGCTCTTGGCGCAGTACTAGGCACCTGAATCGATGCTGATCCATACGCCCAAAGCCCCTCACCGTCCGTGGCGGGTCTTGTGGCGTTTGCTCTTGGCCTTGCTGGCGCTGCTGACCATCGCTGCCGCCGGTGGCTGGGTTTATGAACGCAGTCTGAGCCAAGGGGCGAGCAACCTCAAGGCCGAGTCGAACGACAGGCTCGATTTGTTCGCCTCGGTGGTCGAGGGCCGTTTGCGCCGTCTGGAGCCTGTTCCCGCCACGATCCAACTCAACCCAGCCGTCCTCATGCTGTTGCGAGTACCGGATGCCGAACATGCGAGCGCGGCGAACGACTATCTGACGCGTTTGAACGCGCACCTGGGCAGCGTGGCGGTATTTGTGCTGGACATTCGCGGCATCGTGCTGGCATCCAGCAACCGCAGCCAGCCGGACGACAGCCGTCTGGGCGAAGACGTTTCTTATCGGCCCTATTACCTCGAAGCCCTGGCCGGGCGCGGGACGCGGCACTTTGCCATTGGCAGTGGCGGCGAGGCTGGATACTTCGTGTCGCATCCGATCTACGACGGCCCGCGTGTGGTCGGGGTGGCGGCCATCAAAATTGGGCTCACCGCACTGGAGGAAACGTGGTCCATGCTCGGTGCACCGGCGCTGGTTGCGGACGCCAACCAAGTGGTGATCCTGTCTTCTCAGATCGATTGGCGTTACACCTCGTTGGCGCCTTTGCCCACCGAACGTCGCGTGGATCTGCAGCTCACGCGCACGTACGGCACACTGCGTTTGCCGCAGTTTCCTTTGCAAGTCAAACTGGTGGTGAACGAAGACAGCCAAGAAGTGCAAGGCCTGGTTCGGGACGAGGGTTCGCCGTCGGCAACCACCACGGGCGGCCTGCCACCCAGCAAAGCCGGTGTCATGGTTCTGGGGCGCACACTCGACGGCATGGACTGGCGCGTGCTGATTTTTTCTGACCTCAAACCTGTGCGCGACCAAGCTTTGGCAGATGGCTTCGGTGGCGCCATTGCTGCCGCGTTTTTGATTTTGCTGGCGCTGTACTGGGCGCAGCGTCAGCGCATTGAGCGCCAAAAACTCAGCGCCAAACGCATGTTGGAGCAAGCCAACGCCGAGCTCGAAGCAGAAGTGGGGCGCCGCACCCAAGAGCTCACCGAAACCAACTCGCAACTGCGCAAAGAGGTGAGCGAGCGACACCAAGCCGAACAAACCTTACGCGACGCGCAAGACGAGTTGGTGCACGCAGGAAAAATGGCGGTGCTGGGCCAGCTGGCCGCCAGCATCACGCACGAACTGACACAACCACTGGGCGCCATCCGAACCCTGTCCGGCAACGCGGCCGAGTTCATGCGCCGCAACAACCAAGACGCGGCACAAGAAAACTTGTCCATCGTGGCGCGGCTCGTCGACCAGATGGGCCGCATCATCGATCCACTGAAAAGTTTCTCTCGCAAATCCACCGCGCGGCCCGAGGCCACCGATGTGGGCCGCATACTCGAACAAGCCTTGTTCCTGTTCGAGCTGCGCTTAAGGCACGAGAAGGTCCAGGTGCACAACCACTGTGCCCCGGGCGGTTTTGTGGCCTGGTGTGATGCCAACCGGTTGGAGCAGGTGTTGATCAACCTGATTGCCAATGCCTTGGATGCCATGCGTGAGGCGCCTCAGAAAACACTTCGGCTGCAGGCCGAGCTCTTGGCGCAGCAACCGCCCATGATCGCTATTCATGTTCAAGACAGCGGTAAAGGTTTGAGCGAAACAGACCTCGGCCGTCTGTTCGAGCCTTTCTACACCACCAAAGCCAGCGGTGCAGGTTTGGGGCTGGGCTTGGTGATATCGCGTGATATTGCGCGAGAATTCGGCGGTGAATTTCAAGCCGCCAACGCTTCCGATGGCGGGGCCTGTTTCACACTCACCGTGCCTGTGGCGCAAAAATCCATGACCCCCCATTCCCCGCCATCGCCATGAACCGTGAACTCAGCGTTCTCTTGGTGGAAGACGATGCCGCCATGCAGTTGGGATGCGTGCAGGCCTTGCAGTTGGCGGGCATTGCAGTGCGTGCTTTCGACAGTGCTGAGGCCGTGCTGCCCCACATCACCCCTGGTTTTGCAGGCGTTGTTGTCACCGACATGCGCTTGCCCGGTGCAGATGGGCTGTCCGTCGTTCGAGAGGCCCAAGACATCGATCCCGAGCTGCCCGTCATCATGGTGACAGGCCACGGTGACGTGAGTTTGGCCGTGTTGGCCATGCGCAGTGGCGCCTACGACTTCATTCCCAAGCCCTTCTCCCCCGAACAGCTGGTGGAGGTCGTGCAGCGCGCCCTGGAAAAACGCCGCCTCACGTTGGAAGTGGCGCAACTGCGCCGTGCGCTGTCCTTGCGCGAAGGCCTGGAAGGCCAGCTTGTCGGACGCTCCTCCTCCATCCAGCGGGTACGCCAACTCGTGCTGGAAGTGGCTGACTCGCCGGTGGACGTGCTGATACGCGGCGAGACCGGCACGGGCAAAGAGGTGGTGGCGCGTGCCCTGCATGAACACTCGCGTCGCAGCAAGGCGCCCTATGTAGCGCTCAACTGCGGCGGCTTGCCCGACTCCCTGTTAGACAGCGAACTCTTCGGCCACGAAGCCGGGGCCTTCACCGGCGCACAAAAGCGGCGCATCGGTCGTATCGAACACGCCCACGGCGGCACCTTGTTTTTGGATGAACTCGAGAGCATGCCCATGGGTGTGCAAGTCAAGCTGCTGCGGGTGTTGCAAGAACGTTCCATCGAACGTTTGGGTTCCAACCAAAGCTTGCCGGTGGACGTGCGCGTGGTGGCCGCCACCAAAGACGATTTATTGGCCCGCGCCCAGCAAAACACCTTTCGTGCCGACTTGGTTTACCGTCTTAACGTGGTCAACATCGAGCTGCCACCGCTGCGTGAACGCCGCGAAGACATTCCTTTGCTGCTGGAGCATTTCATGCTCATGGCCGCCAGCCGCTATGGCCGTCCGCAGCCTGCGTTGCCGCAGGCGCAATTGCGCCAGCTCATGACCCGCGACTGGCCCGGCAATGTGCGCGAGCTGCGCAACGTGGCAGATGCCTTGGTGCTGGGTGTTGGGCCACAGTGGGTGTCGCCGCATGCGGCAAGTCCTGCAACGTTGCCAGACGACGCCGAACCCTCACTGACCCAAACCGTGGACCATTTTGAGCGCAGCCTCATCTTTGACGCCCTGCAGCGCCATGCTGGCAATGTGGTGCAAACCGCCAAAGCCCTGCGCATTGCCAAAACCACCTTGACCGACAAAATCAAAAAACACGGGCTGGGCAAAAACTCAGGCAACGACGTGGAGTGAGTGTTTGATTGGCCTGCATGTCCATGCGACGGTGCATGGGCGAGTCGGGGTGGCCCTGACGGCCGCAGCCATAGTCAGTGGACATTGGCGAGGAGTTGAGGCCGCATCCGGTCTGCCAGGTGCCGTCGCATGGGTGCGTAGCGTTCGGTACAAATTGGATTTGTTCATCGAAGCAAACAAATCGAGCATTCATGGGCTGCTGTTCCTCGGGATCGGAGAGCGACCTGGTGAAATATGGGGGCTGGCGATCAATACCGCACCCAACCACCGCCCCGCAACTGCCAGCCCCCACCAATTCGCACCCAAGCGTGGGGACGCCAGCCATATCCCTGCCGTGGCCGCTCCCAATACCCAGGCACCCACTGGTGCCTGTGGCCTGACCAGCCCCAGTGGCCACTCGCCCACACCGCACCCGGGTAAGGTGCGACCGGTACTGCTTCGTGGTAGGGCGACGGCGGCGCCACCTCCACCACCGGCCCGTAACCCGACTCGGTGACCACCGCGTGACGAGGGTAGGGGGCCACCACGCAGGCCGATAAACTCAAAACCAAGGCACAGGCGGTTGCACCGCGCAAAGCGCCCACTGAAACCCCAACAGGATGTCGCATGACGTGTCTCCAACAGCAAGCCGCCCGACAGCGGGCTGGTGGTTTAACTGTTCAAGGTCGCGCCGGGATGACAGCACGGCTGATGCTTTACAGAAGTTTGCGTGAGTGGTGGGAGGGCTCTGTCGCTGGTCTGCTGAAAGGAATCGAAGTTACGGCGGAAACTGGCATAAACACAAGTGAATCATCATCCTCGGCTATTCAGTAGCCCCCAGATGACTTGACCTGTGCATCTGATCGGTACAGGTGAACCTGTGAGCGCGGTACTGGGTTGACCGGCCCAAGCCAAACGTCGAACACTAGCCATTAAATTTCTTTGAGTTCAATACGCATTTGGGCTTCTATTTCTTTGGAATAGCGATGTAAGACTGCCCCACTTTGCGCGCAAACACCAAGCCGCGTATTGATTTCTTCCTGATTGCCTGAGAGTTGCAACTTCGGCAGGTCTGTGATGAAGGTCTGTGCATCGTTCATCGACTTCTCCATCTCGGAGTCAAGCGCGTCAAAAAACGCGACCAATTGATCGCTAGCCGTTAACTTGAGTGTTCGCGTCTCGGCTCGAATCTTCAAGAAATTCTGGGATGCCTCATCTATAAAAATCAGGACATCTTGAGAGAATTTTGACAACGCAGTTCGTACTGCAACGTTGTCCCCGTTAGCTTTCACCATACTTTCCATGTACGTAGCAAAGCATGGTTGCATGCGGCGGAATAGCCCAGTTTGGTGCCTAGCACCAAACTCATCAAGCATTCGGACATACCGTTCGTATGATGATGTTTTCATAGTGAAGACGGTCTTACGTCGTTCGAGATCAAGATTCATGTCGTGTTGAACACGCGTCATGCCACGCTCATGACTCTGCTGTTTGAAATAAGTGAAAAGCAACCAAACTGCATTCATAAACGCGAATGCCCATGAAACCTCTTGGGGATGTGTCTGGACAACGCCGTATATCTGGTCGAACATATTTTTCCTATTCAGGAAGATAGCAAGCTACTTTGCCGCGTTGGTAGAAAGGCGGCAACTGATTTTCCGTGGCCAACACTCGACCAGGCCGCGCGCGATCCCACCACGTAAAGCGACTGCTTCGCCCGAGAGACCATTACATTGATGATGTTCGGTGTCGCGCACGCCCAGCGCCGCGCGCCTTGTTGGGAGGCCATGGGGGCGCCGAGCACCGCGATGACTGCTTCCGCTTCCTTGCCCTGGAACGTGTGAATGGTTCCGACACGGTCTTTCAACCACTGTTGCGGATCAACTTCAAAGTGTTGAAATAGTTCATGCTCAGTGCCCAGGCGGCAGCGTAGCTCTTGAGCAACGATCCTGAACGGCGTGATGACGTAGACATCGGGCTGCTTGACGCCTTCTCTAGCTAGCTGCTTCAGCAATTGAACGACGATTTCGCCCTCGGCGGCGCACCATTTGGTGTTGGCTGTCCCATCAACGTTGAGCCACGCGGATTGCCCCAACGTCAGGGCAATTGCGCCCGGTGCAACCTTTCCAGCGGCGGGCACCATCTGTCCGTCGTAGGCGATGCGGTTGGATATGCCGAACATCGGTTCTTGGCAGCGGCGATGCACCAGGAGGGGCAGCCCCACCTTCCTCACCCCAACGTTCGCTCGGAATTCCGCTTGAAGCCGCGAGGCTTCGTCGGCAACCGTCTGGACAGAGGCCTCTGGAGCAAGCCAATCCATCGTTGAAACACCAAAGTACTTAGCTACTTCAAGGACAAGGCGCTCAGGAAGCGTGGTGACCGGCGGTATTTGGAGCGGATCGCCCACGATGATCGCTTTCTTGGCGCGCATCAAAGCGCCCACAGCTGATTGCGGTGTCGCTTGCCCTGCTTCGTCCACAAGCACCCACCCGATGCTCGATGGTGGCAGGTCTCCAAGCATGCGGTCCATTGAGGCGAAAGTGGTCGACACTACAGGGACAGCCAAGAACAGCGTTGACCACAAGTCGCCCAGCAGCGCCTTCTTGGCATCGTCTTGAAAAGCGCCTACGTGCATTGCGCCCATTAGGACGCCAATGTTGTGCAAAATCTTTTGGGCTGAGACGTCGATGAAGGCACGGTGAAGGTCCAGCGCAGCGGCAAAAAGGTCTTCACGTTTTTGGTGTGCCGCATCCGGCAACCAAGGAGACGCAAGATTCCAGCACTCGTGGTTTTGCTCAAAGAATTTCTCATCGACGAGGCGTGCGCCAAGCAATTGCCGATGCTGTTCGACTTGCCGTTCGAATGAGGCCAGGGTCAATTCGCATGAGGATACTTTTTCCGCTGCCGACCTGACGGCGGCCTCAGCTTGATGAAACGACCGTTGGACATCATCGTGGGCCGCCGCCGCATAGGCCATTTGTTGCTCTGCCTGCGCCTTGCTGGCGACTAGCGGTTCATAGGCTTCCCGCCAAAGCTTGTGCCGCTGAGTGTTGAACAGCCGAAAAAGCCAACCCGGCCGTTCAGAGAATGCGCGCTGTTCCAGGCTTGCGGAAGTTTGCGTGGCATCTTTCGCGACTTCATATATGCGAAGCGAAGCGGAAACCTCGTCAGCACGACTTTTGCGGTTGGCAGAGGCTCTCTCCTTGGCAGAGAGCGCGTCAGCAAGTGCACGCCGACACGGCGCCAGTCTCTGGCAAGTCTTGCGGATCTCCTCTAGTTTTCTTGGTACCACTTCCACTTCGGAATGGAGCGATTTGAAGGTGTTCCGCGCCTTTTTCCACTTGAGCTTGGCCTCTTCGGACGTTGTGGGGGGGCATTCGTCCTCAATGACGGTCGGAACCTCGCGACGGATGACTTTGCCGGTCTCGTCGGTGACATCCCGCACAACTGAGTCACCCTTGGCCGCCTTCAGGTAAAGCCGAAGGCTTCGATCACTATCCCACCACAGCGCTTGCTGGAAGGCGTTGCAATTGAACGCGTTTCCTAAAACTGCTGCGGCCAGACCCCAGGTAGGCTCGCCTTCGATGAGGGAGCCGTCCTCGGCCTTCTTTGCCAGCAGTCGATCTGCAACCGTCCTGAAATACTTGAAATCTCGCCCCACCGCCTTCAGCAATGGCAACTCCTTGCTGACGTTCTCTACGGCCTTGTTATTGCTTGAGGCAATCAGGACTTCGTGCCCCTTCAACGACTTGTCAAGGCGATACAAATGAAGGAAGGCACTATCCCCTGCCTTGACTTTTTGGCCTGTGGTGGCAAAGGCGTTCAATGGATCGTCGAATGACGCCATGGCGACGGCCCTGTCCAGTACGCAACCGGCGACGATGTCTCGCAGCAAAGTTGTCTTCCCCGTGCCCGGCGGTCCGTTGACTGCCACGATGCCTGCACCGTCCGCGCCAAGCTCGCTTCGCACTGCATTGACTGCCGCCTGTTGAAGTGTGACAAGCGGGTGGCCGCCTGGAGCCGGCCAGCGGGCAAGGGGCATCTTCTCTGGGGCAATCAGTTCTTCGATGGCGGCATGGTCGACCAGGAGATTGGGGCTATGTTGAACGCGCTCGACACCGACGTAGCGGGAAAGGGCCTTGCCTGCGCTGCCAGCTTCAACCAGCTTCGAAGCGCGGGCTAGATCTGCCAGGTAGAACGAGTTGAGGAGCGCGACCTCCTGGGGGGGTCTTGGATTTGAAATAGTGAAACACCCGCAAGACGAAACTGGGTTCTTCATAGAGACCAGTAGGTAGTCCCAGGTTGGTGACAAGCCAACGAAATCCTCGTTGCAGGCAGGTTTCGTCAAGCGGTAGCGAGTTGCCGTCCCGGTTGGTTTTGACCAACTGCTTTCTGAGGCCTTCAACCAACCCTTTCTCCGAATCCGCCCATGCTCCCAAACCGTTGAGGTCGCCCTTGAGCGCGAACGGCAAGGCCCAGGCGAAACTTGATACCGCGATGGCGTTTTCTGCAAGCAGAAAGCCGTCCCGGTCCACCAGGACGGCGGCGATCGCCGCTTTCTCGCGTTCTCGCTTGCCCCGTTCCTCGTCGTCGCCAAATGTCTTGATGAACTCATCTGTGGCGCGATCCATGGGCACGCAGCCGAGGACGATCTGGTAGTAAAGCTGCTGCTTGGGCCTGGACCGCTCTCCCTCGAGCCAGGGTAGGCCCTGGCCATTGATGTTGGCGACACAACCGGAGTCACCATTTGCCAAGTCCGCGGGTGTGCGATAAGTCTGAGGTGACAGGGCTTCTAAAGCCACCCACGCAGCGAGAACCGATGCAGGTTTGTTGGTGATCGGCGGTGCTGCATATGTCGGTCTGGAATCCTGCTTTGGTGCAGCTTTAGCCTGTGTGGGCAACGCAGGAGTAAGACGTTCTGATGGCGCTGACGAGGGAGATGCGCGTTGAACTTGTGCCGCAAGGGAATGTTCGATTTTGGAGAGCAGAGTGGCTGATCGATCAGTGTTTCGATGCCTCAACTCATCAACAAGCGCTTGGCACACATTCTTTTCTGCCGGTGCGGCCTCGAATATTGACTCGAGATCGGCAACTCCGAGTTTGAAGTACGGTCGAACAGTACCCATCACCTTGTTGCACTCCCATTTATGTTCTTCGCTCAAGGCCATGATGGGCGTACTTCTCTCTAGTTCCGAAAAGCATCCACAGATTCACGCAGAATTCCTACGAACTCCTTGACCGAATCTGGCTGCAGCCTTGATTTGCATGGGTTCTTTGGAACTTACTGGCCCTTGTCGGCTCCTCTCGCTGGTCCGCCGACAGGAATCGAAGAGTGCTTGCGAAGCCTTATGAATTAACGATTCTGATGGTTGGCGATTTTTAGTTGCCCCCAAAGTTGCCCCCATTTGTTTTCGTCCGTGAGTTTGATGCGTTTTCAGCGTGACTGACGGATTTTCGAGACGCTTGTGGTCCATCAAGCGCGGACGTGTGGCACAAGCCTAGGGGATCGGAAGCTTCACAGAATCCTGTGGAGCGGCAGATCGCCGCGCACAGCGGCGATTAGGCCACGCTGGGCTGGCCACGACTGCAGGTGCTTGGTTCCCGGGCATGGTACTGACTTCGCCTTTGGTGATGAGGTGCGTTTTGAGTTGCGGCCAAAAAAGAAAGTCGAATTGCTGTCTTGACCGAACCGGTTGGGTTTTATTTCAAACAGTTTTCCCAACCGTTTGGCAGCGGACTTTGAGGACGTTTCCTGCTTGTTTTTAACCCTGACCACTGCGCGCAGGCCTATGAAGCCGGAAGTTGCAAGTGATGTTGAGGAGCGCAATTTCCAGAGTAGCCACGATTTGGCGACGCATTTTTTCTCAACGTAACGTGCTGACCATATCCAAAACCTCAAGGACAGAGAGTTCTCCAATGTCGCTTGTTCCGGTAGTGAGTTGCAGCTCTTCGACAGACGGGTGTTGAGAGCAAATAGAACTGTCCGCTTTTGTAGCAAGTAGATTGTCCGCTTTACGCGGTTCATTTTTGGCGTGTTCTGTTGTCTGTTTTTTTATGCCCTCAAGGCCCCTGCCAGGGCGCCGCAGGCCCCCCCCTTTCT
>JANPCX010000071.1:0-143355 GCA_031431125.1 Burkholderiales bacterium | reverse complement strand
TTCGTCGAACCAGCGCTTTGCCATCCGGCTTCCTTCAGACTCGCAGTCGCCCGCGAAACCCTTGCCATCGGCTAACTCTTCCCCTTGCAGGGCGAGTAGAGGACTTGCACCTCCGAGTGGGTGCGCCCTGCCGGACGCACCATCAAAACAAATTGCTTCGGGCAATTTGGATTTGAGCCAACGCACCGAACAAACTGCATCTAATCTGCAGCAAACAGCGTCGTCAATGCAGCAGGTTTACCAAAACGTTCAACTGTCTTGCGAGTCTGCCGTGCAAGCGGACACTTTGGCGCAAGATGCCGCCAGTGCTGCAAAGCGTGGCAGCGATTCAATGACCGAGGTCGTCTCGCGCATGGGCGCCATTTCCGGCGCGGCCCGACAAATCAGCGACATCACCAGTGTGATCGACGCCATTGCTTTTCAAACCAACTTGTTGGCATTGAATGCCGCAGTGGAGGCTGCGCGGGCAGGCGATCTGGGGCGTGGATTTTCTGTCGTTGCGGGCGAGGTTCGCACCTTGGCGCAGCGCGCTGCTGTCGCGGCTAAAGAGATCAAAGGCCTGGTGGGCAACAGCAGCCAGGAAATAGAACGTGGCTCCAGCACGGCACAGGCCGCGCACCAGCGCATGCAAGAGATTGCGGCCAGCGTGGCCAAAACCACGGCCATGATGGAGTCGATCACGACTTCGTCACGCGAACAGTCTGAACGCCTTGGCGCCATTAACCACTCCGTCGCGAGTTTGGATCAACTCACCCAGCAAAACGCCGCATTGGTGGAAGAGTCAGCGGCCGCAGCCGCGAGCCTTCAGGACCAAGCCAGCCGCTTGGTCGAAGCCATCAGCATTTTCAGATTTGAAGGGCAGGATACCGAAGCGAGCAATGCCGAATCAATCGGCCGCTGAGCTGATCTAGCCCGCACATTTCGCCAGGGACGCGCCCATGCACAGCCGCATGGGCGCGGCCCTGGCGAAATGTGCGAGCTCACCGCACGAGCAATCACTACCAACGGATGGCGGCGGTGTGAACGGGCGCGTCCCACCATCCCAGTAACTCGTCGTCAAGAATGGTCAAGGTAATGGATGCCCCTGCGGTCTCCAGTGATGTCGCATAGTTGCCGACCAAGGTCCTGCTGACCTTGATCCCGAGGGCAGCCAGTTGTTTGTTGGCCGCATGGTGCAGCAAATGGAGTTCACTCAAAGGAGTACCGCCCAAGCCGTTGGTGATCAAGAGCACACGCTGCCCTGCTTTCAACTGAAGGTCTGCCACCACGGGTTTGAGCACCATCGCAACAACTTGATCGGCCGTGGCCATCAAGCTGCGCTGCTGCCCGGGTTCGCCATGCAAACCCACACCCACTTCCATCTCCGCAGGGCCAATCTCGAACGTCGCTGCCGCCCCGGGCACGTTGCAACTGCTCAAGGCAACACCGAAGGTGGCCGTTGACTGGTTGGCCTTGTCGCCCAGACGTTTGCACTCTGAGAGCAAGGCGCCGCTTTGAGCCGCCGCACCGGCAATCTTTTGAACCACGATGGTTCCAGCCACACCGCGCCGACCGGTGCTGTGCTCGGCGTAGGTGCTGGCCACATCGTCGTTGACGAGCACTTGTTCGCTGGGCATGTCGAGCATCTCACGCGCAAGCTGAAAGCTGTTGACGTCGCCTGCGTAATTTTTCACCACCAGCAGTACACCCTGCGCCTTGCCGACGCGCCTTGCTGCCGCCACGATTTGATCTGGTGTGGGCGCAGTGAACACTCGGCCGGGGCACGCCGCATCCAACATGCCGCGTCCTACAAATCCGGTGTCCAGTGGCTCATGCCCTGAACCGCCACCGGAAATGACCGCCACGCCTTGACGCTTGACTTGTTTGCGCCTCACATAGAGTGGCGTCTCGTTCATCGCCAGGAGGCTGGGAAAGGCGCACACCAATCCGGCGACGCTTTCCGCAACGCAATCCTCGGGGTCATTGATGAATTTTTTCACGGGCGTCTCCTGGGATCAGCGACTGGGCTCAAGCCAAATTCTCTTGTGTCAGGATTTCCACGCGAGGGTTCTTGAACGACAACGCACCCCGCACGCCGTCCTGCAAGCCGCGTAAGGCCCGAATCGCTGCCGACACGGACACATAGACGTCTTGGTGCAACACATAGTCAACGCTGCCGGAAACCAGCATCGACCGGTGCACCTCGAGCAAATCGTGCACCGCATAACAGGCCTGATCTTTGTAG
Source organism: Burkholderiales bacterium (assembly GCA_031431125.1). GTDB lineage: Bacteria > Pseudomonadota > Gammaproteobacteria > Burkholderiales > Burkholderiaceae_C > JANPCX01. Next base: position 141,131 of record JANPCX010000071.1, on the reverse strand, counting down.
CCCCGGTCTGCCAAGGCGCGGCCGACACCAAAGCTGCCCGGTCCGACGCAATAGGCGGCGCTGATGCGGTCTTTGTGGGTGCGTTTGGGCAAGCACTGCATGGCGTAGTCATAGGCCTCTTCTTCTGATTCAGGCAGCTCCATGCAGCGAGTGACCTGAATGCTCGGAAAACGCTCTTCCATCACTTGAGAAAATCCGATGCGGCGGTCGATCTCTGCAGCGTAGCGGGTCGCGGAAGAGAAAAGCACGCACCGTTCATCAGCCCGGTGTAACACGGAACGGCCCAGCACCAGCGCGGCCGTGCGCCCGGCCGCTCGGTTGTCCGTGCCCAAGAACGCTTCTCGCATCGAACCGGCGACGTCAGAGAACATTGAAATCACATGCACACCGGCCGCGACCAATTCGTTGATGGCCAACTTGACCGCGGGAACATCGGGCGCCAAAACCGCCAAGCCGCCGTAGTCGGTGAGTTTGGCCAGCTCCTCGGCGAAGGCGTTGAAGTCATGAGAGGGCAAGCGCAAGGTCACTTCGGTGACGTGCTGGTGCCGAAACTCAGCGGCGTTTTGGGCGATGACGCGGTCCACCAAATCGAAAAAGCCTAAGCGAGCCGTGGGCAACACGAAAGCGAAACGGTAGTTGGGCGTCGAGCGTGGCCTGCCCCGCATGGGGGGCGCGCCACCCAAGGTCGCCAAAGCCTCTTTGACTTTACGAACCGTCTGGGGATTCACGCCGCTGCGCCCGTTGATCACCCGGTCCACCGTGGCGGTACTGACCCCAGCGGTTTCGGCAATTTGAGAAATGGTGACGGAATTCGACATCGCTGAGCGTGGCACTTCAGCCAAAAGATAAATCAATCTTCATTGTCAACGATCTTGCTCTTGGCATTTTTTCTCCAACTTCCCTGTGCAACCCCACATGACATCAGATGTGATTCCGCGCCTTCGGCCAGAGAAGCGGGCGAAATGATGTCTAGGGTTTATATTGATTGATTTATTTATTGATGCCTGAGAAACTAACATCGAGTCACAAATCTTGATGCCCATCATCTCGTGATGTTGGCTCAACGGCGTAGGCCCTGTGGGCCTCGTTTCACATGCGGGGTGGCGGCGCCACTTCGTTTTTTTGACCACCGGAGACACCAAGATGAAGGCGAAACAAGCAAAAACACTCGCAGCCGCCGCGATCGCGGCTGCTGCAGCACTGTTCGGAACCGCGGCGCAAGCACAAACCAAACAACTCACGCTGTGCTGGGCCGCATGGGACCCAGCAAATGCCCTGGTGGAGTTGTCGAAAGACTTCACCGCCAAATCTGGCATTCAGATGAAGTACGAGTTCGTGCCTTGGCCTAACTTTGCGCAGCGCATGCTGAACGAGCTCAATTCCAAGGGCAAGTTGTGCGACCTGCTGATTGGAGACAGCCAATGGATAGGCTCGGCCGCAACCGAGGGCCACTACGTCAAGTTGAATGATTTCTTCGACAAAAACGGCATCAAGATGGCTGACTTCGCACCGGCCACGGTTGAGGGGTATTCAACCTGGCCCAAAGGCTCGAAGAACTACTGGGCTTTGCCAGCCATGGGTGACGCCGTGGCTTTCTCCTACCGCAAAGACTGGTTCGCACGCCCCGAGCTGCAGGCCGAGTACAAGAAAAAGAACGGCACCGATCTGGCTCCGCCCAAAACCTGGGACGAGTTCAAGAAGATTGGCGAGTTCTTCCAGGGTCGCACCATCGATGGCAAAAAAGTCTATGGCGCAGCGCTCTACACCGAGCGTGGCTCTGAAGGCATCACCATGGGCGTGACCAACACCATGTTCGCCTCTGGCATGGACTTCGCCAACCCCGCCAAGGCTTATGACATGAAAGGCTTCATCAATGGCGCCGGCGCGGTCAAAGGCTTGAAGCTCTACAAGGAGCTGTACGACTGCTGCACCCCACCCGGGCACTCCAACGCCTACATGACGGAAAACCTGGACGCCTACAAGTCCGGCCAAGTCGCCATGCAGATGAACTTCATTGCCTTCTTCCCCGGCATCTCCAAAGATCCACAGGTGGGCGGTGAAAAAAGCGGCTTCTTCGCCATGCCCAAGGGTGACAAGCAGTTCGCACAGCTCGGCGGACAAGGCATCTCGGTGGTCAAGTACTCCGACAAACAAGAGGCTGCTTTGGAGTACATGAAGTGGTTCGCACAGCCGAGCATTCAGCAGCGCTGGTGGGATGCGGGCGGTGCCTCAGCTCACAACGCAGTGTTGACCAAACCTGGCTTTGCGACGAGCACCTCCTACGCCCAGGTCTACCTGGACTCGATGAAGATCGTCAAAGACTTCTGGGCCGAGCCAAGTTATGCGCAGCTTCTGCTGGCCATGCAAAAACGTGTGCACAACTACGTGGTGGCCGGCAGTGGCACCCCGCAGGAAGCACTCGACGGTTTGCTCAAGGACTGGACTGAAGTCTTCAAAGAAGACGGCAAGTTGAAGTAAGCCTCTCAGCGGTGAGCGCTTCGGCGCTTGCCCTGTGCCCAGAGGGTGGCGGCCACCGCAACTACCACGGCGCCACCCTCTCCGAATGAATCGACGCCGACACAAGCGTCAACCACTCTTTGCACTCCATGAGTACCTCACCGTCCGTCAGGCATGGGCTGTCAGACCGATCACTCGCGTGGCTTTTTGTACTGCCCACTGTGATCTTGCTGCTGGCCTTGAATATTTTCCCCTTGTTCTGGACGATCTATCTGTCGTTCACGAACTTCCGTGCCAACCGGCCGAATGCCGACGTGGACTGGGTGGGCATCTCCAACTACCAGCGTGTGCTGTCGGATGAAGCCGTTTGGGAAAGCATGCGCTACACCGCGCACTTTCTTTGCTGGTCCATCACGCTGCAACTGCTGTTGGGATTCGGTTTGGCGCTGCTGCTCAACCGCAAGTTCCGCACCCACAGTTTTTGGACCACGGCCATCTTGCTGCCCATGATGCTGGCGCCCGCAGTCGTCGGAACGTTCTGGAAGTACTTCTTCGAGCCCCAGTACGGCATCTTCAACTACATCGTCAGCTTCTTTGGCGGGCCCAAAAGCTTCACGATGTTGGGTGACGTGACTCTTTCGCCTTGGGCAATTATTTTGGTGGACACCTGGATGTGGACACCCTATGTGATGCTGCTCTTGCTCGCGGGCCTGAAGTCCATACCGCCCTACATCTATGAAGCCGCAGAGATCGACCGCGCCTCAGAATGGACCAAGTTCTGGCGTGTGACCTTGCCCATGGTGATGCCTTTCATCGTGCTGGCGGTGCTGTTCCGCGCGATTGAAAACTTCAAGATGTTTGACCTGGTGGACCAGCTCACCAGCGGCGGCCCCGGTGCCATCACCGAGTTGGCGTCCATCCGCCTCAAACGAGAGGCGTTTGAGAAGTGGCGCACCGGCTATGCCTCGGCCTTGGCGATCATTCTTTTCTTGGCGATCTATGGCATGTCCATGGTCACCGTGCGTTTTCTGGACCGGGTGAAACAACGATGAAAAAGCAACCCGCACATCCCTTGGAACCCAGCAGCCTTTCTAAATGGTTGGCGGCCACTGGGGTCATTCTTTACACCGTCATCGCCTTGATTCCGTTGGCGTGGATCTTCATGACCAGCATGCGCACGCCACAGGATGCGATCTCTTACCCGCCCAAGGTGGTGGCCGAAAGCTCAGCCGTGGGCATGGTCAATTTGTTCACGGCGCGTTCGCGTGTCAGCGCAGCGGACCTCGAGGCCTTGCCGCCGCCCGCGACTTGGTACGAAAAGCTGGTGCGCGAACAGCAAATGATCTTGGTTGGCCCGTCGCGTTTCATCGATCGCTACTTCAATTCTTTGGTGATCGGCTTTGGTTCAACCTTGCTGTCTGTGGTGCTCGGGACCTTGGCCGCCTATGCGTTCTCGCGGTTTCGCATCCCGGGCAAAGACGACTGGCTGTTCTTCATTCTGTCCACACGAATGATGCCACCCATTGCCGTGGCCATCCCGATCTACTTGATGTTCCGTGCGGTGGGTTTGAACGACACCCACTTGGGCTTGATCCTGCTTTACACCGTGGTCAATTTGTCGCTGTCGGTGTGGTTGCTCAAAGGTTTCATGGACGAAATACCGCGCGAGTACGAAGAAGCGGCCATGGTGGACGGCTACACCCGGCTTCAAGCCTTCCGCAAAGTGGTTCTGCCCCAGGCTGCTACCGGCATTGCCACCACGGCCATCTTCTGTTTGATCTTCGCGTGGAATGAATATGCGTTTGCCCTGCTCTTGACAAGTGGCACCGCACAAACCTCGCCGCCCTTCATTCCCACCATCATCGGTGAGGGTGGTTTGGATTGGCCGGCCATGGCCGCAGGCACCTCGCTCTTTTTGCTGCCGGTCTTGTTCTTCACGGTCCTTCTGCGCAAACACCTGTTGCGTGGGGTCACTTTCGGTGCAGTACGCAAATGAAAAATAAACAAACAAAACCACCCCGTTGGCTCGCGCGTAGCCCTTGGGAGACCGTGACCACGTCCTTGATCGCGCTGGGCTTGTTCATGCTGATGCAGCCTTGGTCACTCAACGTGTTCAGCTACTCCTTCTCCGTTTTGCTGCTGGGCGTGGTGGGCTTTTCCATTGCTGGCAAGTTGCCCCAGGACGACTGACCATGGCAGAGATTCAACTCATCAAGCTTGAAAAGCAGTTTGCTGATTTCACCGCCGTGAAGGGTTCCTCCATCGTGCTGGAAGATGGCAAGTTTGTGGTCTTGCTCGGCCCCTCAGGCTGCGGCAAAACCACCACGCTGCGCATGATTGCCGGACTCGAGTACCCCACCAGCGGGCAAATCTTGCTGGACAACGAAGACGTCACCTACCGGCGCCCGCGCGAGCGTGACATCGCCATGGTGTTCCAGCTATTTGCGCTGTACCCCCACATGCGGGTCGGTGAAAACCTGGAGTTTCCACTTCGCAACGAAGGTCTGCCAAAGACGGAAATCAAACAACGCGTGCAAAAGGTGGCTGAAATTCTTCGCATCGAACACCTGCTCGGTTCGCGGGTTGGTGGCTTGGCGGGTGGCGACCGGCAGCGTGTGGCGCTCGGCCGTGCCATCGTGCGTCAACCCAAAGCCTTTTTGATGGACGAGCCGCTTGGCACGCTCGACGCCGAGTTTCGCGAGTTGATGTGCGTCGAGCTGCGGCAGCTACACGACAAGCTGAAAACCACCACGGTTTTCGTCACCCACGACCAGAACGAAGCCATGGCATTGGCCGACTGCATTGTTGTGATGAACAAAGGAGAAATCCTGCAGGCCGACGACACCGACGGTATCTACAACTTCCCCAGTTGCATGTTTGTCGCCAGCTTCATTGGCCGCCCGTCGATGAATCTCTTGCAAACCACCAAAGCCGTGGTCAAGGGAGACCAGCGCGTGTCGTTTGGCAACCTAGAGGTCACTGTGCCCACGGTACAGGAGGCCGCCCAGAAGGTCACGATGGGCATCAGGCCAGAGCACATTCGGGTTGTCTCTGCGCAAGACGGCATGCCCGCGACGGTCAACTACGCCGAGTACTTCGGCTCGCACTGGGTGCTGGACCTGGACTGCGGCATGGGACGCGTCAAGGCCGTGGCTTCTAAAGACGTGTGCCCCGTCGATGGCGACACAGTTGGCCTGCAACTCACCACCGAGCGCGTCGTGCTGTTCAACAGCGAAACCGAGCAATTGTTGGCAAGCAGCACCACGCAACAACACAAACCAAGGATGCGCCATGGCTAGTATTTCATTGCAAGGGGTAAGCAAGTCCTTTGGTTCCATTCAAGCCTTGCGCGACATGACCGTCGAGGTGAAAAACGGCGAGTTCTTCGTCATGCTTGGCCCCAGTGGTGCCGGCAAAACCACTTTGCTTCGAACGGTGGCGGGCTTAGAGCAGCCCGACCAAGGCCGCGTGCTGATCGGAGGTCAGGATGTGACCGCGTATCCGCCGTCGAACCGCGACTGTGCCTTTGTCTTTCAGCAGTACTCGCTCTATCCGCACCTGACCGTCTACGACAACATCGCCTTCCCGCTGCGCTCGCCGATGCGCAAACACGCGGAAGACGACATCAAAAAACGCGTCAATGAAGTCGCACAGATGCTGCACATCGAAAGCAAACTGCAGCGCAAGGCCACCGCCTTGTCAGGCGGAGAAATGCAGCGGGTGGCGATAGGCCGTGCCTTGGTGCGCAGGCCCAAAGTGTTTCTGATGGACGAGCCGCTGTCGTCCTTGGACGCCAAATTGCGCGAAGAGCTGCGGGTGGAACTGCGCCGCATTCAGCGCAGCACCGGTTCGACCGTGATTTACGTGACCCACGACCAAGTGGAGGCCACCACCATGGCCGACCGCATTGCCATCATCGAAGAGGGGCGTATTCAACAAGTGGGCACCCCGCAGCAGGTGTACAGCGACCCGAACAACTTGGCGGCTGCGCAGCGCCTGGGCTCACCCGTGGTCAATGTGCTACCGGCAGACTGGTTTCAAGGGCACACCAGCCCGCGTGTGGCGCATGTGGCCATTCGCCCTGAGGACGTTGAAGTGGACTTGGTGGCTGACACCAACGGCTTTCACGTGATCGAGAGCTCCTTGGTTAAACATTTGGTGGTGGCCGAGCGCACTGGTGTCGAGGTGCGCGCCAAGTTTTCATCCGATCACCCGCTGCCCATCGGTCAGCGAATCGCCCTGAAGTTTCCCTTGAACCGGTGCTTTTACTTTGACAGCGCGGGCAACCGTGTTGTGACTTCTTAATTTATTTTCAGCCGCAGGAAAAAACCATGAACACCCCACTGATTGTTGACTCGCTGATCGCTGTGCACGCCGCGATCCTGAAAAACGAAGCAGACATTGAGTCGCTGGACCGCGCCATCGGCGACGGCGACCACTACCTCAACGTCAAACGAGGTTGCGAAGTGCTGTTGGCGATGAAGGAAGAGTTGCTGCCCTTGGCACCTTCCCAAGCATTGAACAAGATCGGTATGAAGCTGTTGTCGACCATCGGGGGTGCCTCCGGGCCCTTGATTTCCGGCTTCTTCATTGCCATGGGCAAGGCAGTGCACGACATTCCAGAACCCAATCGCCGTGAGTTCGCACTGGCTTTTGCCGCCGGTGTCGAGTCCATCAAGAACCGCGGTAAGGCCGATGTGGGTGAGAAGACCATGTTGGACGTTCTCATCCCCGCGGCGCGCATGCTGGACCGTCTGTCACTGGAGCCCCGCGATTTGCAGGCCGTGTGCGATGAGCTCAACGCAGACGCCACCCGGAACATGCTGGCCACCAAAGACATGATCGCCTCCAAGGGCCGTGCTTATTCGCTGGGCGAGCGCGCCCTGGGGCACATCGACCCGGGCTGCAAAACCTCCGAGGTGGCGATTGCCGCGGTGTGCGCCACGGTCTTGCATCACGCATCAGCCTAAGGAGCGAACCATGAAGAAATTCATCAATGACATCGACAACATGCTGCGGGAGTCGATCAGCGGTTTGGTTGAGGCTCACCCGGACCTGGTCCGGGCCGAGTTTGAGCCGACCTTTGTCGCACGTGCAACCCCACCGGCCAAGAAGAAGGTGGCGCTGCTATCGGGCGGGGGTTCGGGCCATGAACCCTTGCATGCCGGATTCGTGGGGCTGGGCATGTTGGACGCGGTATGCCCAGGCCAGGTATTCACCTCCCCCACCCCGGACCAAATGCTGGCCGCTGCCCATGCCGTGAGCATGGACCAGGGCGTACTGTTCATCGTGAAGAACTACTCTGGCGACTCGATGAATTTTCAAATCGCCAGCGAAATGCTGGACATTGAAAACGCCACCGTGTTGGTCAATGACGATGTGGCGGTTGAAAACTCCACCCACACCACAGGACGCCGCGGTGTAGCGGGAACCGTCATCGTTGAAAAGATCGTCGGTGCGGGCACCGAACAAGGCTTGAACCTGGCGCAGTGCAAAGCACTGGGAGACCGCGCCAACGCGGCGACGGCCAGCATGGGTGTGGCTTTCACCAGCTGCACTGTTCCTGCTGCAGGCCGTCCGACCTTTGACATTGGGCCTGACGAGATGGAAGTGGGCGTCGGCATACACGGTGAACCGGGCCGCAGAAGAGAACGGCTGCAAACCGCAGAAGTGATCGTGGATGAACTTTTGTCCGCGATTCTGAAAGACCTGGCCCCTGCCAAAGGCCGCGAAGTACTTTTGCATGTGAATGGTTTTGGTGGCACGCCCTTGATGGAGCTTTATCTGCTGCACCACTGCGCGAGCAAACAGCTCAAGTCGCTGGGTTTGAAGCCAGTGCGCTCCTTGGTGGGCAACTACACCACGGCGCTCGATATGGCCGGTGGTTCGCTCACCGTCACCTTGCTGGACGATGAACTGCGCGGGCTGTGGGATGCCCCAGTGCACACCGCCGCGCTACGTTGGTAAAAAAAATTGAGTGTGTCACAGGCACCGGGTCAGGAAGAGCGAGTCTTTTTGTCATCTCAATGTGAAGGAGAACGTGATGCCTGATCGCCGACAACTCTTGCTGGCCGCTGGTCTTTTGCCCCTGGCACTGAGTCGCAATGCGCCAGCACAGTCCTCGAAAAACACGGTGCGCATTGGTCAATCCGCACCGCTGACAGGGCCCCATTCGGTGCTGGGATTGGCTTACCGTGCCGCTGCGCTGGCGGTTTTAAAAGATGCCAACGCGGTGGCTGGTGGCGTCAACGGTCGCCGCATTGAATTGGTGTCGCTCGACGATCAAGACCAGCCCGAGCGCACTGCTATCAATGGCAAGCTGTTGGCGTCCGAACACCAGGTGTCGGCCTTTTTCGGCTTTGTGGGTTCTGGGGCCGACCGCGTTGGCGCAAGAGCAGCTGCAGAAGAAGGCTTGCCTTACATCGCGCCGATGTCAGGGTCGGTGGAATTGCGCACGCCCCAGTCGCCGCGCACCTACACCTACCGGGCCAGCCATGCGGATGAAGTGCGCTACATCGTTCGTCATACCGAAACCGTCGGTGTGACGCGTCTGGCCTTGGTGTACGAGTACAACTTTCTGGGTTGGGAGTTGCGCGACACCTTGCTGGATTCACTGAGCCCGAAGCAACAAGCCAGCACCACCTTCACCAGCATTGACCGAGAAGGCAGCGAGTACAGCATTCCAGGCGCGGTGGCCATCGTGATGGCGCGTCAACCCGAAGCCATCATCTTGGGCAGCAACTACGTGGCAACGGCCAAGTTCGTACGCGCTGTTCGTGAGGCGGGCTTCAAGGGCTACTTCTACACCTTGTCCACCGTGGGAAGCCAGGGCTTGGTCGCAAGTTTGGGGGCGCTTGTTGCGGGCATCTCGGTGACGCAGGTGGTGCCGTTCCCGCTGTCTGACGTATCGCCCGCCAGTCGGTTGCACCGCGCTTTCTGCGAGCGGCATGGCCTGCAACCGTCCTTCCACAGCATGGAGGCATGGCTCAGCGCGAGCATGCTGGTGGACGCATTCAAGCGCGCCAAAGCCTACACCCCGGTGGGCATTGCGGAGGCACTGGACACCTCGCCAGCGCGGGACTTCGGTGGTTTTGTCGGTCAGTGGCGCTCGGCCAAGCCCAACCCCAAGGCCTTTGTGAGCCTCACGGTTTACAACCGTGACGGCAAGTTGATCACTTAGAACCAGACTTGGTTAGCTCCGTCATTGTTTGAATCCAGAACCATGCTGCTTCAGAAGAAAGTTTTTTACAACTGGCGCATGAATGGGTCCAGAGAGCTGCTGCAAACTTTTGCGGCAGCTCTCAAAGGTCGGCGGTTCGAAGCCGACATCGTCTTGTTTGTGCCTCACCTTTTTGTCGAGCAGGCGGTGCGGCTGTTCGCCGGTACGGCGGTCTCTGTCGGAGGGCAAGACTGTTCCGAACACGTCGATGGGAAGTTCACCGGGGATGTATCGGCACGAATGCTCAGGGAAGTGGGAGCAACCCACGTTCTGCTGCACCACTCCGACCGACGTCAATGCCATGGGGAAGCCGCTGTGGCGATTGCGAACAAAGCGGAACAAGCCGTTGCTCAAGGTTTGTCGCCAGTGGTATGCATAGGCGAAACGGAAGCAGAGCGTGATCAAAACCTGACCCGCAAGGTGCTGCAGCAGCAGCTGGCGCCGCTGTTAAAGGCTGTGAAACGCGAAGCGCAGCGTTTGACGCTGGTGTATGAACCGGTCTGGGCGCAGGAAATTGGCGACAGACCCACACCGGGTGCTGTCACCGACGCTCACCAACTGATTCGACACCTGATTGGAATGAGTCCCCATGGCAGCAATGCCATGAGCACGGTGATTCCGATCTTGTCCGCAACCGACACGGAATTGGGGCCAGCGCAGGCCGTCTTGGCTTTGCGTGGGGTTGACGGTGCTTTGGTCAGCGGTGCCGACATCGATGTCCACGCTTACACCAAGCTCTTGATGTGCTGCGAGTCCTTGGCGCTGCCATGAACATCGATTGGCGAGTCACCTTGAGGGTTTGCAGTTCCTGTTTTTGATGACAAGGTTCGGTGGAGCAATACCAGCGCCGCTGCTGTCACTGTGGCCATGCCCATGTGTTGTTGCGATACCAGGTGTGCCACCTGCCGCAACGCGTCGGGGTTCACTTGTTCTACAAAACGCGCCAGCTCCAGCACTTGTTCGGTGGTGATGTGGTTCAACTCTTCGGTGCGAACCATCACTTCCTGGCTGCCTCGCCGCAGCACGAAAACCGAAAACGCCCCGGCCGCCGCGCCCACCGCACCCAGCAGCCCCAGCGGGCGCAACAAACAATTCAGCAGTTGCGCTCGCAATGCATGGTTGGACGCGGCGTACAGGCGCACCACCAAACGGGGCGCGCGCGTGGTGAGTGCTTCCGAACTTTGCACTTGAAGATGTTCATCTCGCATAGGAACTCCCTTGGAGGGCCTGCACCACATGGCACGGCGTGATGGACAAGTTCAGAGTCGCCAAAGTTCAACACAAAGAGTGTCCGCTTGTTCTAAGCCTATAAATGGCAGTCGACCGCTTTCCTCCGCTGGCAACTCTGGGTAAGCACTGAACCTTCTTCCCACGAGAGGCATCACCTCTTGGGTGAAAGCGCTATCCGCCCGAGTGCCGTTTCTAGGCTAACTTTTCCGCATCACGACATCTGGGTGTCACATACGGCGCCTTTGGCACAAAAACAAACTTTTCTAAAGGCCCATGCCCTGCATCCAAGCCCGGAAGGGCGCAGAATGCATCAAATGACGCAGCGCAGCATTTCTTCCATTTGGCGAAAAGCCCTCACCCGCAACCTGAACACCTTGGCCCGCAACATGGGCCGGGCCGGTGTCGGCGCGGCCTCGCTCAAGACTGCGCGTTTGATCAAGAAAACCAAAGCCCTCACGCCGCCGCCCGTGCCCAAAGGCCCAGGCGATTGGCTCGCGGGCGTGGTGATGAGTGCGGCCGGTACTCGCCACTACCGGCTGTACCGGCCCGCCCATGTCACTGCGGGTGAACAACTCCCCTTGCTCGTGATGCTGCACGGCTGCGGCCAAGACGCAGCCAGTTTCGCTGCCGGCACCCGCATGAACCGGATTGCTGAACGCCAGCGTTTCATGGTGCTCTATCCCGAGCAAGACCGTTTGGCCAATACGCAGGGTTGCTGGAATTGGTTCGAAACCCGCTCGGGGCGCGCGCAAAGCGAAGCAGCGCTGTTGATGAAAGCGGTCGCGCAAGTGATCAAGCAGCAGCGCGTTGACCCCGAACGTATTGCGGTGGCGGGGCTGTCTGCAGGCGCTGGCATGGCCGCCCTCTTGGCCACACAACACCCTGACAAATTCAAAGCCGTGGTGATGCATTCGGGCGTACCACCGGGAACGGCACATTCCACCTTGTCGGCCTTGAGTGCGATGCGGGGCCGCCGCCAGGCGCAGACACTGGCACCCTCGCCTGCACAGGATTCCAAGCGCGCCACACCCCCATGGCCGCCGCTTCTCGTCATTCATGGTTCCATGGATTCTGTGGTGGCCGTGAACAATGCGCACGCTGCTGTGCAGTTGTGGGCCGACGCGGCCCACGCCAAAGCCACCGCACCGCGCCAATTGCAACGTGGCAAACGCCACCCGATGACGGTCACCGACTACAAACGTGGGCGCATCGCAGTGGCGACTTTGATCGAGGTGGCACGTTTGGGCCACGCTTGGAGTGGCGGCGCTGCGCGTCAACCCTTCAGTGACCCGAGCGGCCCCGATGCGTCGCGACTGTTATGGGCGTTTGTGGCCAAACAATTCAAATGTATGGCGCTCCAACCCGAGCCAGCAGTGGTCGGTGTTACGGCGAATCCGCCGCTGCTGCTTGGCGAACTTGCCCAGGCATGAATAACGTTAACGCGGCGCAGGGCAAGGTAGTCCGCCCCGGACAGAGCCCCACATGCGATGGTGCATGGGTCAGACGGTGCCAAACGGCGTTCGACGTCGCTGCGTACCGCAACACATCCCCAATGGCAGGGGATTCTTGACTGTTCGGTAGGTCGTGCTGGGCTCGAAACAGCGATCAAAAGATTGTGAGAACGCGTCGGGCTTGCCGTTAACTCTGACCACGGGGCACACGCTTATGAAACCGAGAGCGACAAGTCTTATGGGCGACAGCAGAGATGTTGCGCGTAGCCAGGGTCTGTTGCGGTTTATGGTTTGGGGCCCATGCAACGCCATCAAAAACAATCGCATCTTTCCAAGACGTCCCTCCACAGGCGACTCCCAGAAAGCCAGCACGCAGAATCGTATGCGCCGCCGAGATGAATTCATCCCTGGACTTTGGCTCGGTGCTCACACCGGCCTTGGCGAGCACTTCCTTATTGGCTCATACCCATTTGGTGGAACGAACATTCACTGGCACAGCCACCCAAACACCGTTATGTTTTAAAAAAAAGCGCTGCAAGTCTTTGGGGACTACTTTCGCCCAGTCTTGTTTTTCGGCCAACGCGTTGAGGTTGGTCAACTCCCCCTCTTTCGCCCAATCTTGAATATCGAAACCGCGCATTTGTACCGCCATCGGTGGTGTGCCCGCATGAGCGCGGGCGCGAAGGATTGTCATGGCGGGCTCTCCGCCGCCACCTGCAATCGGGCTGCCTTTCCACGCAACGCCTTGCCTCTCTGGACCGGATTTGTCGCCTCTCCTTCCTAGGTCTACCCCTGCATGACTTCAACTTGTTGTTGTTCCGGTACGGAAATAGCAGCGGAAGTCGCGAGAACCACGAGACTCAGTTTTTCTGACCTAGAGCCATAACGCCCCAGTGGGTCAAAACCTGCCTTTTTGGCGAAAGGCAGCAGTTGTTGAAAAAAAAGGCCCCCAAACAATTGGGGGCCAAATTGGCTGAAGCTCGCTTTTCAAGACTTAGCCAACCTAGGAACCGATTTCCTTCAAATAGACCGATGCCAAGCGCACCCTGGGTATTGCCATCACCCTGCGAACCATCCTGACCGCACCAAGCCCAGGAACCAAGGGGTCTTTTTGTCACTGGGTGTGGTTTTCTCTGTCCATGAGAGGTCACTGGCAGCGCACTGGGAGTTGACGGCGACGGAACCGGGCACCGATCGTGCGCGTCCAGTCAGTCGCGGCGCTGCAGTCTCGTTGAATCGCTTACCTTGCTTGTTAGAGGTCGACATGTTGTTTCATCCCCATTTCTGTGTTGAAAAAATCAAACCAACTCCCGTGGGCCTTCCTTGAGCCTGAACTGCGAAACCACATGGACCAACGCCTCAGCCTGGCTCGTGAGGCTTGAAGCCGCGGCGGCCATTTGTTCAACCAATGCGGCGTTCTGCTGTGTGACATCGTCAATTTCTTCAACCGCTGTACCAATTTTTGACATGGATAAGCTTTGGTGAGCAATGGCCTCACTGATTTCGCCCATCAACCCCGTGACACCTTTCACACTGGATACCACTTCGATCATGGTGTCTCCAGCGCGTCCTACCAATTCACTGCCCAGGCTGACTTGGCGGGCACTGGTTTCTATGAGGTTCTTGATTTCTTTTGCTGCATCGGCGGCCCGGGTGGCCAGGTTGCGGACCTCGGCGGCGACAACGGAGAACCCCCGTCCCAAGTCACCGGCTCTGGCAGCTTCGACCGATGCATTCAGGGCCAGCACGTTGGTCTGGAACGCAATGCCATCGATGACGCCAATGATGTTCGCAATTTGTTTTGAACTGACATCAATGGTTTTCATCGCATCAATCACACCACGTACTGCCACACCACCTGATTCAGCAACGTCGCAGGCTGCAATTGCCAGTTTGTTGGCTTGTTTGGCACTGCCCGCGTTTTGTTCAACCGATTCTGTCAACTGCTTCATGGATGAAGCGGTCGATGCCAAAGAACCGGCCTGACGCTCCGTTCGATCGGACAAGTCGTGGTTGCCCTGGGCGATTTCTGCGCTTGCTGCCGCGACTTGGTTTGAGTTGCTTTTGACCGAGGCCACCATGGTGCTCAGGCTGCTTTGCATTTCTGACATCGCGCTCAGCATCTGTATGGTTTCGTCGTTGCCATAGGAGCGCACTTCCACTGTCAGATCACCTTTCGCAAGGCGCTTAGAAACGTCTACGGCGTGAACCATCGGCGCAGCGATGTGCCGCGCAACCGCGAGTGCCGCGACGATCAAAAATACAGCGGCGACTAACAATGACACGGCGACGACATAACCCGCCCGCAAGACAATCACCTTTGACTGCTCAGCAAAACGCTGTTCGTCCGCGTTGATCGCCTCGACCTGGCTCGCCATCTGTGTTTCCAGTTGAGCGAACACCCGCTGGAACTCCGGCACTGACCCTGAGGCTGCGGCAGGAGAATCACCAGCCACAAGTTGGAGAATTTTCTCGGCATTTGCCGCGTAGGCATCCGCCAGCGGCAAAGTTTTGCTGATTTCGGATTTGGCTTCTGTTGAAAGTGACAGTTGATTCAGCGTCAGCAGCGATTGCTTCAGACTCTTGACGTGCTCATCCAGATCCGTCTTTGCGTCGGCAATCTGCTTTTTGTCTCGACCAAAGGCGCCCAACATGCCACGTTGAACATCACCACGAATGGCACCGTGCATCATCGATGCCCGCTGACTGTTCTGAGCAGCGTTGCCCATGCTGACGGTGCCTTCAAAAGCACCAACCAGCGTTCTCACGCTGAGAAGACCGACCCCTCCCACCAAAGCGGACACCAAAGCGCCGGCGATGCCGATCAACAGTATTTGTGTGCGCAGTTTCATGATTTTTCGAGATGAAATCGACTATTCGAATTCACACTTGGCCCGGAATGGGATGGAGGTATCGGCGGAATCCCCATCGGAAAGTCACTCAACTCGCCGATGGGGAAACAGACACTTAGAACCAAATTTCGAACTGCGCGCCGTAGCTGGTGCCCGAAGTTTTGTCTTTGTATTTGTCGATACCAATCACGCCATTGGCACCCGCAGCCGCATTGGCCGCTTTATTCCAACTGGCTGACGTGACATACAGACGCAGCTCAGGACGACTCCAGAAGCCCTGGCCGATTGACAGCGTAGGAGCCAGGGTGAACTTGCTCAACTTCTGCGTTGCTGCACCTTCGGGTTTGCGCTCTGAGTGACCGAGTTCGCTGACGAGCTTGAAGTGTTTCGTGAAGGCGTATGAAACACGTCCACCGACAGAGAAGGAGTCAATTTTTTTGCCGTCTGCCTTGTCGTTTTGCAACATGCCGTAAAGCTGACCGCCAAGCGGGCCGGCTTGCCACCAGAACGAATCCACAATACGTGCGCTTTTGACATTGGAACTGCTGGTCAAGCCGGCAAAATTCCCGTTCAAGCCGGCAGAACCCTGGGCGAACTGCAACAACAAATTGTTGCTGCCACCGAGCAGTTTGTCTTGGGTGTGTTGCAGTGTGAGACCGGTACCACTCTTGCCACCGGTGAAATCACCCCGCGTCATGGTACCCAGCACACGCAGTGTGCCATCGGTGTTCACTGGAATACCCGAATAATCGATGTTCAAGCGCTGGCCTGACACTTTGGGATCGGGGGTGCTGTTGGTGAAGTAAGAAACTCCTAACTTTCCAGTCCCGATTGGGGTGCTGACGCCAGCACCGGTGCCCTCCAAGTTCGTGAATTTCTCGTCCACGATATGCACATCCCATTGGCCGACGAATTTTTTGCCGATCCAGAATGAAGTTTCAGGTGCAATATCGAAACCCTTGGCTTCGACGTACATTTGATTGAGGCCCACTTTGGCGTCGCCCGTCTCTGTCTGGGGGTTGTACAGGTTGGTCATCACCAAGGCCTTGTATTCAACGCCATCAGACTTGAACGTCTTGCTGACAGCCCACTCGCCGTACACATCACATTCGTTGCCCAAACGGTATTTGAGACCCGCACCACCCAGCCCATAGCATGCTCTGGCTGCGTCTTTCTTCGATGCACCAGGCCCTGCACGCAGGTAGCCACTCATGTCAACCTGCGCTTGGGCTGCCCAAGAGGCCGCCATCACCGATACGGCGATGGCCGCCCGAATCATCGCCTGCATTTTTTTCACTTTCATTGCTCACTCCTAGAGTTAAAGATCAGGCACAAAGAGCCTGGAGGGGTCGTTACGCCGACACCGATCGTGGCGGGATCGAACGTTCTTTCTTCAAAAATTGGCACGTTCCAATATTTGGTAAAAAAAATCTCGACTAACTCAGCTTGCCGCATGCGTTGGTTACTTTGACTTTGTTGAAGGTGGCTGCGACAGTTTCACAACTGCCTCTGCGGCAGACATGTTGTCGTTGTTCCAGAAGTCGCTGATGACGTTTTGAATGTGGGCCTTGATCCCAGTGGGCAAAGCCATGTCGACCGCTGCAGACGGAATCGCACCGCCTGATGACGTGAGCGCTTGGAAATCTTTGTTCGAAGCCTTGGCGCAGTCGTCAAACTTGTCCAGCTTCACATTCGAGCGAACCGGGATGGCGCCCTTGCGTAAATTGAAGCTTTCTTGAAACTCAGCGCCCATCAGCACATAGGCCAAGTACCCCTGCGCCTTCTGAGACTCCCAGCCCTTCAACTGGAACATGGCAAAGGTGTCGATCACATAGGTGAAGGCGCTGGCAGTTCCTGGTGCGGGTGCGCATTCAAAGTCTTTTCCAGGCTTCTTCCCTGCCACCAGAAACTCACCTTTGGCCCAGTCCCCCATGAACTGAAATCCAGCTTTTCCATTGATGACCATCTCGGTGGCGGCGTTCCAATCCCTGCCTTTTGATTTTTCGTCGGTGTAAGCCTTCATTCGTCGAAACGATTCGAGCGCTCTTTTCATCTCCGCACTGGCGAGGGCAGTCGGTTCCAGTTTGATCAAGGCCCGCTTGTAAAAATCGACACCGGACACGCTGATGGCAACGTCTTCGAAGAGTATGAATTCCTGCCATGGTTGTCCGCCATGCGCGATCGGCACAAAACCGGCGGCCTTGATCTTGTTTGCCGCCGAAATCAACTCGTCATAGCTGGTTGGCAGCCTCTCCACACCCGACTTTTTGAGCACCTCGCTGTTGGCCCAGATCCAATTCGTTCGGTGAATATTGACAGGTACGGCCACATATCGCCCCTTGTATTTCACATGCTCCTGAATCACTTTCGGAATGACCTTGTCCCAGTGATCAAACTCCGCCATGACCTCCAAGTCAGCCAACACGTTCTGGACCGCCCACTCTTGAAGGGCGGGTCCTTTGATCGAAGCGGCCGCAGGCGGATTTCCCGACGTAAGACGTTGCTTCAGCGCGGCCATGGCGTTCCCTCCACCTCCGCCCAGCACCGCAAAGTCTTTCCAAGTGTGGCCACGCACTGCAATCAACCGTTTGATTTCATCAATCGATTTGGCCTCACCGGGTGAAGTCCAGAAATGCAATACCTCTACTTCTCCAGCGCGCGCCAAGTGCAAGGGCGAAATCGCCATCAATATGGCGAGGCAGCATTGAATGACTGAGCGGTACATGTCGGTTTTCGAGCCCGTATTTGTTGACCAATCGAACTTCACTGGAACGTTCCAAATTTGAACAAAAAAAGACCTGTCGTGCGCTCATGGAAGACCCTTGCTTTTGTGAAAAAGGCCACACAGTTGTGCCATTCTGTTCGCTTGATCGACAACCTGGCCTCCCCCGAAAAACCACTCGGACAGCGCTTCCAGAAGGGCATTTTTCGCGGCCACAGCGCCGCACTGCTCAAATACAAACGAGGGCAATACGCGGCCTGGCCGACGCAACAGTGCAGCGCGCACCGGGTCCACTTCGTCCCAGGCTTCAACCACACTGGGCATGCACCCCTTTTGCCGTGCGAACCGAGATTGAAAGGACGGGCCTGTGAATGCGGCGCCCACCACGTCTTGCAGGACAGCGTTGTCGTGTGCCAAGGGAACGAAGAAATCGTTGATGGATACAAAGTAATCCGCTGTTCCCGGCGCAGCCATACAGCGCAGGCTGTCCAGGCCCTGCGCACGAACCCAATCGCCCATGAACTGAACCGCACCTTGGCCGCTTTTCAGCCGCTGAAGTTGCGCCGTCCAAGGCAAATGGGTTGCCGATTCATCGGCAAATTCGCGTAAAGAGCGGATCAAGGCCAAAGACTGAACCATGTGCGGGTGCGTCCAGGCTCCAGGAATCAGCTGATCAAACGCCTGTCGGTAGTGATCGGGACCGGCCACTGCCAAGACCACCGCCTCGAACGCCACACCCACTTGCCAGGGTTCGGCGCCCATGACCAACGGGTGTGCCAATTGAGTCTGAAGCCGCCGCATCCAGGCGATGAAATCATGCAAACCTCCAGCAGGCATGGGGCCGAACTGTTGTTCGATGTCGCGGTTCACCCACACCAAATTCGCCCGATGAATGCCCATGGGAATTCCATGCCACTGCGCGTCGCGTCGCATGTAGCCCTGGCTGAACGGGGCGAGCCGCGACGTCCATCGTGTTTCGGCAGAAACCTTAGAAAGGTCATGCAACCCCGGCGAGCCAGACCGTATCGCTTCGAGCAACTCCAAGCCATGCATCTTGATGGCGCAGGCCGCTCTATCGCCGTGCTCGGATTCAAATCGAACACCAAGGTCGGCCAGTGCCTGCGCGCACAATTCAAGCGCCGCAAGGTCGGACGACAGGGTCCAGGCATGACGCAGCGTCCACGAACTCATGGGTGTGCGTTTCTACAGACCAGACTGGGTAGATGGTGAACCCACCAACACAGCGCGAAAGTCGTTGATGTTGGTATGTGTCGGGCCAGTGTGGATCAAACAGCCCACCCGGCCCAACAGCGTGGCGCTGTCATTGGCGTCCAAGTGGGCCTGAGGGTCCAGCCCCAAGGCTCGTGCCATGTCCAGTGTTTGGGGGCCACACCAGGCCCCGGCAGCACCGGCGCGACCGTCCAGACCGTCGGTGCCCGCAGAGAGCACGTAGACGGGGTGTTTGACAGATTGCTTCTCCAATGCCAAGGCCATGGCCAGAACAAATTCGGTGTTTCTGCCGCCAAGCCCGTCTCCACGGACTGTCACTGTGGCTTCGCCACCTGACAAAAGCACACAAGGCGTGTTGAACGGAACCTCTCGGTTGGCAACACCGATGGCGATGGCCGCATGGGCTTTGGCCAAGTCGCGGGCCTCACCTTCCATGGCGTCCGAAAGAACATGGTGGCGAACACCCTCTTGCCGCGCTTGTTGTGCTGCTGCGGCCAGACCATCCCAGGCAGTGGCGATCAGATGGTGCGTGTGGCCGTGCAGCCGGGCATCGTTCGGCTTGATCGACTCCCAAGCGGCGGATTCAAGCGCCTGTTGAGCTTGTGGCGACGAGACCACGCCATAACGCGCCAAGACTGCCAGGGCGTCGGCACAGGTGGAGGCATCTGCGAGCGTCGGGCCGGAAGCCACCATGGCGGGCTCGTCACCCGGTATGTCGGAGATCACCAGGGTCACCACGCGGGCTGGAAAAGCCTGCGCAGCCAAGCGGCCCCCTTTGAATGCCGAAAGGTGTTTGCGCACAGTGTTGATCTCGGCAATGGTGGCACCGCGTGTCAGCAATGCCTGCGTGATGCGTTGCTTTTCTTCCAGCGACAAACCAGGTGCTGGGAGACAACTCAAGGCAGAACCACCACCCGACACCAGGGCAATCACCAGGTCGTCAGCCTGCAGCCCACTGACAGCACGCATCAGCATGTTCGCACCTGCCAGGCTGCGCTCGTCGGGGATGGGGTGGCTGGACTCATGCACCCAGATGCGTGAGGTTGCAAGCGCGGCACCTTCAGGCACCACCACGACACCGTCGAGCGAACCTCGCCAATGAGCCTCTACGGCCCGGGCCATGGCTGCGGCCGCTTTGCCTACACCGACCACCACTGTGCGACCTTTCGGAGGCTCCGGGAGATAACGTGGCACCACTTTTTCGGGTGCCGCCGCGGACAACGCACTGCGGTAGAGACGGAGTAAAAAATCTGTGCTCGTGGCTGGTGATGCGGCTGTCGCGCACGCGTCCAACGAACGGCTTGAAAGAGTCGAGGCCATCATGGTTCAGGTCGTCAGACCCGACGCGATCGACAGGTATCGACGCATGCGCAACACCGCCAACTCCGGATCGGTGAGCACCCCACTGGCATCCGCGAGCTCAAAGAGCTTGGCGTAATGCACAACCCCGCGTGCCGATTGCAGGCCACCGGCCATGGCGAAGTGGTCTTGGTGACCGTTCAGCCAGGCCAGAAATACGACGCCTGCTTTGTAATGCCGGGTAGGTGCACGAAACATTTCGCGCGCAAGCAGCACGGTGGGGTCCAGCAGTTCACGAAAACGGAAAGTGTTGCCCGCCGCCAGCGCCTGCAATGCGGCTGAGGCCACGGTAGCGATGGGATCGAAGATGCCCAGCAACCCGTGCGAAAAGCCCGACGCGTCACCTGCCATCAAGGCGGCGTAGTTGAAATCATCGCCGGTGTACATCTTGACCCCCGATGGCAGTCGCTGGCGCAGTGCCAATTCCCACTGAGGGTCCAGCAGCGACACTTTGACGCCTTCAATCTTGTTCGCGTTCTCGGCGATCAAGGCGGCTACGGTGTCCAGCGCATCGGCGATTTTTTCAGACCCCCAATAGCCGCGCAGTGCCGGGTCGAACATGTCACCCAGCCAGTGCAAGACGGCGGGCCTCGACACATCTTTCAGCAAACGACCGTAGAGTTTCAAGTAATCATCCGGCCCAGAGGCGGCTTGCACCATGGCGCGGCTGGCCATCAAAATCGCACGGCCACCTTGCGCCTCCACCACACTGAGTTGCTCGCGGTACGCCGCCTCCACCTGGGTCAACGTGGGTTGAGGTTGGGCCGCGAGCTGGTCGGTTCCCACACCGCAGGCCAGGTCACCGCCCACCGCCTTGGCGTGGCGCAGGCTTCGTTGGATCAACTCGCGCGCCACGGGCCAATCCACCCCCATGCCACGCTGCGCGGTGTCCATGGCCTCGGCCACTTTGAAGCCAAGTTTGTACAGGTGGTCGCGAAATGCCAACGTGGCATCCCAGTCCACCACAGGGGATTGATCCCACGGGTCTGTCGTTGCCAAGGGGTTGATCACGACATGCGCGGCAGCATACACATCGCGGTTGAACGGACGCACCGACAGCTGCGGCATGATGGGTTCTGCCTTTAGTTGCAGCGACTTCAAAGAGCCGTCTGCTTGCGGCAGGCGAATGAACATGATCTTCTCCGTGTGAGCTCAGCCAGCAACGCGGCCAAGAATGTGGTCGGCGGCTTTCTCGGCCACCATGAAGGTGGGAGCATTGGTATTGCTGGAGGGGATAAAAGGCATCACCGACGCATCCACGATCCGCAGCCCGGCCAGACCGACCAAGCGCAAATCGGGTGTCACCACCGTGTCGGGATCATCTGGCGATCCCATGCGGCAGGTGCCCACCGGATGGTGGTCGGTCTTGGCATTGGCGCAGGCGTAGTCGAAAAGATCGGCATCGCTGCGCAACGACGGGCCTGGCAGCATCTCGCGTTTGACGTAACGTTTCAAAGCCGGTTGATTCAAGATGTCTCGCGCCAAGCGCAGGCCTTTGATCGCCATCTTGCAGTCGTGCGGATCGGACCAGTAGTTTGGGTCGAGCAACGGGGCAACGGCCGGATCGGCGCTGGCCAAGCGGACGGTGCCACGTGACCTGGGCCGCAGGTAGGCGGTGTTCAAGGTCACGCCTGCGTTTTCCGGTTTCGCCACCCCTGCTTCAATACCCGAGCCCAATCCCAAGTGGAACTGAATGTCGGGCGACCGGGCTTTGTCTTCTGCATCGGCATACCAGAACCCACCGGTTTCAAACAAACTGGAGGCCACCGGTCCCTTGTTCAGCAGCAGGTATTGAAGACCAGCCAAAACCGCATGGTGGGGCTTGTTGTACTTGTCGTAGGTATGGTCACCGGTGCACTCGGCAATCACGAAGAGGTCCAAATGGTCTTGCAGGTTAGACCCCACGCCGGGCAGGTCGTGCAGGCATTTGACGCCCACAGATTCCAAATGCGCGGCAGGGCCAATGCCCGACTGCATCAACAGCTTGGGCGATCCCATTGCACCCGACGACACCACCACCTCGCGCCGAGCCATGGCGGTCACAGGAGTGCGGTTTCCGTTGATGGCAAACTCCACGCCGATGGCCCGCCCGCCTTTGACCTGCACGCGTAAGGCTTGGGCGTTCAAGCGAATCGTCAAGTTGGACCGTTTGCGAACAGGATCCAGAAATGCCGTGGCAGCCGATGACCGGCGTGCGTTCAGTTGTGTCAGCTGGTAGTAACCCAAACCCTCTTGGCTGGCGCCGTTGAAGTCGGGGTTAAACGGAATGCCCAGCTCTTGCCCCGCCTGAAAAAACGCCTCGCAAATTGGCAACGGGCTGATGGGGTTGGAAACGCCCAGTGGCCCACCATAGGCATGGTGTTCGTTGGCATACCGCTGGTTGTTTTCCGAGCGTTTGAAGTAAGGCAATACATCACGGTAGGACCAACCGGTGGCGCCAGCGTCGCGCTCCCATGCGTCATAGTCTGCTGCTACACCTCGGGTGTAAATCTGCGCGTTCACGGACGACCCACCACCAATCACCTTGGCCTGGGTGAACCGCAAGACGCGGTTGTTCAGGTGCCGCTGTGGGACGGTATGCCAGCCCCATGACCCAATGCCGCGTGTCATCTTGGCAAAGCCGGCGGGCCAATGAAAAAAGGGGTGCCAATCTGAACCGCCCGCCTCCAACAACAGCACTTTGATGCTGGGGTCAGCACTGAGCCTGTTGGCCAGTACACAACCTGCCGTGCCCCCCCCGGTGATGATGTAGTCGTAAATCTCCATGTCAAAACCTTTGAATCGATAACCCACCATCCACATTCAGCACACTGCCCGTGGCGAAGTTCATCCGCCCAGCCGCCAGCACCGCCACGGTGTCGGCCACATCCTCGGCCTCGCCCCAACGTCCCATGGGCACGAGACCATCGGCAATGCGCTGGTCGTACTTGGCGGCCACCGCAGAAGTCAGTGGCGTGCGAATCACGCCCGGCCTGACTTCAAAAACACCAATACCTTGGTCTGCAAGTCGCAACGCGAACAGCTTGGTCAGCATGGACAGACCCGCCTTGGAGATGCAGTACTCACCTCGCTCAACCGAGGCCATCTCGGCGCTGACCGACGACACGGTGATGATCGAGCGTGGCGTTGTGTGCGGTGTCGTTGTCATGTGCTGGGCAACGGCTTGGGTAAGAAAAAACGTGCCGCGCAAATTAACGCCCAAAACGGTGTCGAATGCACCCGTACTGACGCTCAACAGATCTCCTCGGGTGGGCGCTCCAATACCTGCGTTGTTGACCAAGCAGGCGATAGAACCGCCCCATGCAACGACGTCCTTAATTAAGTCCTGATGAGATTCGGCATGGATCAAATTAGATTCGAAGAATTTCGCCCTCGCGCCGTTGGCCTGCAAGGCCTCAACGACAGCTTGCACTCCATCATGGTTCACATCCGTGATGCCGAGGTCAAAACCTGCTTTCGCCAATTGCAGCGCGATGCTGGCACCAATGCCGCGCCGCCCACCAGTCACCAATGCAAGGGGTCGCGAGGTTGTCATCGCAGCACCTTGGTTTTCAAGTGATGGCCCACGCGCAGGGCTTGGGCTGCTATCGTCAAAGCGGGATTGACCGCTGCAGACGACGGGAAAAAGCTCGAGTCCACCACATACAGGTTGTCCAAATCCCAGGCCTTGCACATCGGATCGAGTGCCGAAGTGGTGGGGTCGGAACCAAAGCGCACCGTGCCGCACTGATGTGACACCACCTCGGTACCGAAAGCGCTGGACAGAACCAAGGGATAACCAGTCGCGCGCAGAATTTCTTTGCACTTCTGCACCCAACGCCGATGCGCCAGCAAGTTGGTACGGTGCCAATGCAAATTGATGGCGCCGTCAGGCCTGACCGTGACGCGACTGTCGGGGTGGGGCAAATCTTCACTCTGGGCATACCAGTCAACGCTGCGCGCGGTCAAAGCCGTGCGGAAAAATTTGGGCAGGAACCCTAATGCAGAACGCAGCATCGGTTCGCGAAGTTTTCCAAGCAGCTGCAGGCTACCCAATGGGTAGGGACTGCCCGTGCCTCCAAAATAAAAATCATGAACCGCCAGCGTTTTAGGGAAATGGGTGTGATTTTTTTTGAACGGGTGAACCGCCATCAGCGCCGTGGTGTTGTGGGTCATGTAGTGACGGCCCACCACATCGCTGCTGTTGGCCAGGCCTCTGGGATGCTTGGAATTGGCCGAGCGCAGCAACAACGCTGCGGAATTGATCGCGCCAGCGGACAAAACAAATGTCCCTGCTGACACGGTGCACTTCTTGCCGTTGTGCACGACCACAGCACCTGTAACCCGCTGGCCGCTGTCGTCGGTGAGCAAACGCTCGACATAGGCGCTTGACATCAAGGTGACGCGGCCTGATTGCAGCGCAGGCCGGATTAAACGAATCTCCGCGTCTCCTTTGGCGTCCACCATGCAAGGAAAAGCATCGCAATTGGCACACCGCCTGCACGTTCCGTCGGGTCCGCTGTCCACCGCACTGGGCATGGGAAATGGCCTGAGCCCCTGGTCGCGCAAACGCTGTGCTATTGCATCAATGACAGGCTCATGGGGGATTGGTAGGTGAGCGTAGCCCGCGCTTCGGAAAGGCTCACTGGGGTCCGATCCCGCCTCGCCGCGAACGCCAAACTGCCTTTCGGCCAAGTCGTACCAGCATTCCAAGTCCGCGTAACGGACAGGCCACGCCGGGGAGTTGCCTTCCTCGTGCGCCACCTCGTCGAAATCACGCTCACGAAACCGAAACATGGCGGTGCCATAAAACTTGGTATGGCCACCGACGAAGTAAAACATGCCCGGACGAAATGCGCGGCCATCGGCATACCAAGTCTCGTCGCATTGGTAACGAAGGTCGCAGAAAACCGCCTCCGGATCCCAGTTTTGGGGCTCTCTGGGCAACTCGGGGCCGCGTTCCAGCAGCAGCACCTTGGCGCCTGAATCTCGCAGTTGCAGGGCAACGGCACCGCCGCCGACACCCGAGCCGATGATGACCACATCGTAAGACGCTGCGTCCATACCAGGTCCTGTCACGGAATCAGTATCTCGGTCTTGGCGTCAAAACACACCAGCTTGGATAAATCCACCAAAAATCGTGCGTACTGGCCGGGCATGAGGGCCACCTCAGGGTCCAAGCGAACCGTGAACTCTTGTTCACCCAATTGCAATACCACCAGCGTGTCAGCCCCAGTGGGTTCGATGACCTCCACCTTGGCATCAAAGAAACGCTGCATTGGTCCTGCGGCGGTGTGGTCATCGGCCAGTGACACCGCCTCCGCACGAATGCCCACGAGAACCTCTTGACCGGCGTAGGCCTTCATCGACGCCGAGATGGCACCGTGGGGCAGCTGAATCTGCATGCCCGGTGCTTGACCCCCGCCTTGAACTGCCAGCGTCAAGTCGTCAGCCTGCGCTATCAGGTTGGCCTTGAGGATATTCATGCGCGGTGAGCCCATGAAGCCAGCCACAAAGGTGTTGGCTGGTTTGTTGTACACCTCGTGCGGTGTGCCAAGCTGTTGCAACACGCCGCCTTTCATGACGGCGATGCGCGTCGCAAGGGTCATGGCTTCGATCTGGTCGTGCGTCACGTAAACGATGGTGGCCTTGAGGCGTTGGTGGAGTTTTTTGATCTCCGTGCGCATGTCCACGCGCAACTGGGCGTCCAAGTTTGACAGCGGCTCATCAAACAAATAAAGCTGAGGCTCACGTGCTAAGGCACGGCCAATGGCCACCCGCTGACGCTGCCCACCGGAGAGCTGGCGCGGTTTGCGGTCGAGCAGGTGTTCGATCTGCAAGAGCTTGGCCACCGATTGCACACGTTCCTTGCGGCTGGCCTTGTCCACCTTGCGCATTTCCAAGGGAAACTCAATATTCTTGGCCACCGTCATGTTGGGATACAGCGCGTAGGACTGGAACACCATGGAGATGTTGCGTTCTGCAGGGGCCACATGGGTGATGTCACGCCCTTGTAGGCGCACCGTGCCGCCGGTGGGCTCCTCCAACCCGGCAATGATGTTCATCAGCGTGCTCTTCCCGCAGCCCGAGGGGCCTACCAGCACCAGAAACTCGCCATCCTGCAGCTCGACAGAGATGTCGTGCAAGATGTGCACAGGGCCAAAACTTTTTTGAACGTTGATTAAATCGAGAGAAGCCATGGGGTAATACTCTTTAACCTTTGACGGACCCGGCCATCAGGCCGCGCACGAAGTACTTGCCGGACAACAGATACACCACCAGCGTCGGCAGGGCGGCGATGAAAGCGCCAGCGAAATGAACGTTGTATTCCTTGACCCCTGTACTGCTGCTGACCAGGTTGTTCAATGCGACGGTCAGTGGGTAGGAACTGAAGTCGCTGAACGATGCGCCGAACAGAAATTCATTCCAGATGTTGGTGAATTGCCAGATCACCGTGACCACGATGATGGGCGCGCTGTTGGGCAACAAGATGCGCCACAACACGCCGAAGAAACCCGCTCCGTCCATGCGTGCGGAGCGCACGAGCTCAGCTGGAAATGCAGCGTAATAGTTTCTAAAGAACAGCGTCGTGAACCCGATGCCGTACACCACGTTCACAAAGATCAAGCCTTTGACCGTTCCGGCGATGCCCAGCACGCCCAACGTTTTGGCCATGGGTATCAATACGATCTGATACGGAATGAAGACGGAGAACAGCATCGCCGCAAACAGCAGGTTCGCACCGCGGAACTGGTATTGCGTGAGGATGTAGCCGTTGAGTGATCCGATCAAGGTCGAGATCACGACCGCCGGAATCACCAACAAGAATGAGTTGATGAAGTAGGGCTTCAACCCGGTCGGTTCCACACCAATTTGCGCCGTACTCCACGCGGTCAACCAGGGTTCAAACGTCCACGTTACGGGCAAAGCCATGAGGTTGCCGCTGCGGATTTCGTCCAGCGGTTTCAAGGAGTTGACCACCATCACATACACGGGCATCAAGAAGACGAACGCGCAGATCAACAGCACTGCGTAGAGCACGACACGCCCGACACCCAAGCGTGGCACTGGCCCACTGGCGCCGTGGCTCGACACGTCCATGGAGGGGCTAGCCATTGTTTTTCACCTTCTTCATTTCGCTGTACAGGTAGGGCAAAACCACCAGGCCAATCACCAACAGCATGAGCACTGAGCTGGCCGCACCCACCGCCATCTCGTTGCGGGTGAAGGTGTACTGGTACATGAACACCGAGGGCAGCCAAGTGGAGCGGCCGGGGCCGCCGTTGGTCAAGGCCACCACCAAGTCGTAGGATTTAACGGCCATGTGGGCCATGATGACAAAAGCCGATACGAATACAGGGCCCAGTTGCGGAATGATGATGCGCATGTAAATCTGCCAGGTCTTGGCACCATCAACGCGTGCTGCATTGATTTGCTCGGAATCGACGCCACGCAAACCAGCCAGGAACATCGCCATTACAAAGCCGGTGGTTTGCCACACTGCAGCGATCACCACACAGTAGATCGCCAGTTCACTGTCTTTGATCCAGCCAAACTGGAAACTCTCCCAGCCCAGCACACGCATGGTTCGCTCCAGGCCAACCCCGGGGTCGAGCAACCACTTCCATGCCGTTCCTGTGACGATGAACGACAGGGCCATGGGGTAGAGGAAGATGGAACGAAAAGCACTTTCGGCCCGAACCTTCTGGTCAATCAAGATGGCCAAGCTCAAACCCAAACCCAGCGCAGTCAAGATATAGAGGCTGGCGAACACCCACAGGTTGGACAAGGAGACCGACCAGTTCTCCAGCCCCACCAGACGCTCATAGTTTCCCGGCCCCTTCAGCTCGTAGTTCGGCATCATCGTGGACGACGTGAACGACAGATAGACCGTGAACATGATGTAGCCGTAGACACACACCAGCACCAACAAGGCGCTGGGGGTAATCAACAGCTTGGGAAGTAAGCCAGCTTTCATGGTCAGTTTTTGGCCGCAGCCACCATTTCTTTGACCGCTTTGGCATTGTCAATTTGACCATTGAAATGCCGGGTGATCACATCGTAAAAAGCGTTCTTGATGGCGGTGGGCGAGGCGTGACCGTGCGCGATGGAGCCCACCAAGGTGTTCTTCTTGCTTGCCTCGGCCAGCTCTTTCATGGCGCGCTTGCCGCATGAATCAAACGCTGCATCCGACACGTCGGTGCGCGCAGGCACCGCGCCTTTGAGCACATTGAAAGCCGATTGCACGTCAGGACTCAAACTTGCCGAAGCCATTTTCAGTTGC
Organism: Burkholderiales bacterium; assembly: GCA_031431125.1. Taxonomy (GTDB): domain Bacteria; phylum Pseudomonadota; class Gammaproteobacteria; order Burkholderiales; family Burkholderiaceae_C; genus JANPCX01. The sequence goes on along the minus strand of JANPCX010000071.1, from coordinate 112,348 downwards.
GCATCGGTCTTGTCTGCACCGACTTTGAACATCGCAAACTGGTTGGACAAGAAGGCCACGCTGCCTTGTGTGCCAGGAACAGGAAAACACATGTAGTCGGTGCCGGGCTGTTTCTTGGCGTTGGTGAATTCACCTTTGGCCCAATCGCCCATGATTTGGAAACCAGCCTTGCCACTGATGACCATGCCCGAGGCCACATTCCAGTCACGGCCCGAAAAGTCTTTGTCAACCAAACCACGAAGTTGCGTCATGCGTTCAAAAATCTTTGTCATGGTGGGCGAACCCAGTGCCTTGGCGTCGAGGTCTACGAAGGCCTTGCGGTAAAAATCTGCTCCGCCCGTGGCCAACACCACGCTGTCAAAAACGGTCGCCTCTTGCCATGCCTGGCCGCCATGGGCCAGCGCGATGTAGCCGGCCTTTTTTACCTTCTCGGCGGCGGCGATGAACTCATCCCAAGTTTTCGGCTCCGTGGTCACACCCGATTTGGTCAGCACTTCCTTGTTGGCCCAGACCCAGTTGATGGAGTGAACGGCCAAGGGCGCTGCGATCCATTTTCCGTCGTGTTTGGTGAAACGTTTGACGGCTTCGGGGACGACTTTGTCCCAGCCTTCTTTCTCCGCCAAAGGGTTCAAATTGGCCAGCGCATTTTGTTTGGCCCAGTCAGTCAAGTCGAAGCCCATCAGCAGCACAGCGGTGGGTGGGTTGCCAGAGGTCACGCGAGCACGCACGGCGGTCATCGCCGCTTCACCCCCACCCCCGGCCACGGGCATGTCGTTCCATTTGATGTTTTGTTTGTCCAGATTGCTTTTGAGAACATTCAGTGCGGCCGCTTCGCCGCCAGAGGTCCAAAAATGCAGCACTTCAACGTTTTGCTGGGCCACGGCAGGGAGCGCGGCGCTCAGGGCCAAGGCGATCGCGGTGATTTGCGTTTTCATCATGAGTCTCCAATCTGTTTTTTAGTTGGTGGCCACCGGTTTGAGTCGGTGACCACCTGTCGCGGAACAACTTACTTTTTGCCAGCTGCAACCAATTCAGCCACGGCTTTCTTGTCATCAATCTGGCCGTTGAAATGGCGCGTGATCACGTCATACATGGCGCTCTTGATCGAAGCGGGCGCTGCATGGCCATGGGCAATCGAACCCACCAAGGTGTTTTTGGTGTTGGCTTCAGCCAAATCCTTGATCGCTTTTTTTCCGCAAGCATCGAATGCCGTGTCAGGCACATCGCTACGCGCTGGTGCCGAGCCTTTCACCATGTTGAAGGCCGATTGGAAGCCGGGGTCCATGATGGCGCTGGCCAGTTTCAACTGCGCGGCAGCCTTGTCACCACTGAGCTTGTACATGGCAAATTGGTCCGAGTTGAAGGACACCATGCCTTGCGATCCGGGTATACGGAAGCAAGAAAAGTCTTTGCCTGGCACTTTCTTGGCATTGACAAACTCGCCCTTGGCCCAGTCGCCCATGATTTGAAACCCAGCCTTGCCGCTGATCACCATGCCCGAGGCCACATTCCAATCGCGACCCGAAAAATCTTTGTCAACCAGCTTGCGCAGCTGTGACATACGCTGAAAGACTTTTTCGGTGGTGGCCGAATTCAAGGCTTTGGGGTCAAGCTCAATGAAGGCCTTGCGATAGTAGTCCACGCCGCCAGTGGCAAGCACCACGCCGTCAAACACGGTGGCTTCTTGCCAGGGTTGGCCGCCATGGGCCAGTGCGATGAAGCCAGCCTTTTGCACCTTTTCCCCAGCAGCAATGAACTCGTCCCAGGTTTTGGGCTCGCTCGTCACGCCTGCTTTGGCCAGCACTTCGTTGTTGGCCCAAACCCAGTTGGTGGAGTGCACGTTCACCGGCGCGGCAATCCACTTGCCGTTGTGCTTGGAAAACTGCTGCAAAGCCTTGGGCACGGTTTTGTCCCAGCCTTCTTTGGAAGCCAACTCGTTCAAATCGGCCAACACGCCCTGCTTGCCCCAGTCGGTGATGTCGAAACCCAGCATTTGTACGGCAGTTGGCGGGTTGCCCGAGGTCACACGTGCACGCACCACCGTCATGGCCGCTTCACCACCACCGCCGGCCACGGGCATGTCGTTCCATTTGACGCCTTGTTTCTCCAGGTTGCCTTTGAGCACATTCAAAGCGGCCGCTTCACCGCCTGCGGTCCACCAATGTAGAACTTCGACAGCTTGTTGCTGCGCCATGGCCGGCAATGTGAAGGCCGCTGAAACGGCCAGGGCAAAGAGTTGCTTTTTCATGAATGTCTCCTGTGATGTCGTGTGATGAATGGATTCAACGGCCCGGCACGTACCAATCGGTGCGTGGACCCAGGTGCATGTGCAGGGTCTTGGTTTCGGTGTAGTCCTCCGTTGCAAAACGCCCCAACTCGCGGCCAATGCCGCTTTCGCGATAGCCGCCGAATGGCAATTCGGCATGGCCTTCGAGAAAGGTGTTGACCCAGACCGTGCCGGCGCGAATACGGCGAGCGGCGGTCAAGCAGGTCGTGAAGTCTTGGCTCCAAACTGCGGCCGACAGGCCGTACAAGGTGGAGTTCGCCAGCTCAATGGCCTCGTCCAGCGTCTGGAAGGTCAGCACCGCCAGCACCGGGCCGAAGACCTCCTCCTTGGCGATGTCCATGTCTCGGGTGACGCCGGTGACGACGGTGGGTTCAAAGTACATACCCGTTCCGCTGATGCGCGACCCACCGAGCGCGATGCTGGCACCGGCCTGGCGTGCGCCATCGACATAGGCCACGATGGTTTCAAGTTGTTTGTCCGTGGTGATGGCGCCTACCTGAACGCCTGCTTGCAAGGGGTCACCCACCTTGACGCGCTTGGAGCGCTCCACCACCGCTTCGACAAATTTCTCTGCGATGGACGCCTGAACCAGCACACGGCTGCCGCTGTTGCAGCACTGGCCCGCGTTGAAGTAGATGCCGTAAACAGCAGCATCCACCGCTGCATCCCAATCGCAGTCTGCAAAAACAATCTGCGGGTTCTTGCCTCCCAGCTCCATCGACACCTTTTTCAAGGTCTGGGCGGACTTGGCGACCGCTTGTTTTCCAACGCCAGTGGAGCCGGTGAACGACAGCATGTCCACATCGGCGTGAGTCACCATCACATCACCGATCACGCTGCCACGACCCACCAAGATATTCACAACACCGTTCGGAAGGCCCGCGGCCACCAGTATTTCGCCGAGCATCACTGTGGTCCCTGAGGTGACCTCGGCCGGTTTGACCACCGCCGTGCAGCCCGCCGCCAGCGCAAACGGTAGCTTCTGGCTGACGATCAAGAAGGGGAAGTTCCAAGGCGTGATGACGCTGACCACACCGACGGGATCGCGCAACACCACGCCCAAGGTGTTCTCTCCCAGCGTGTTGTAGCTGTCGCCGTGCAGGTTGCGGGCCAGTGTGGCGGCGTAGTGCCATAGATCGGCCGCGCCTTCAATTTCGGCCACAGACTGCGCCAGTGGTTTGCCGTTTTCCAGCGTTTCGAGCAAGGCCAGCTCGTGCTTTCGGGCCAGGATGCCATCGGCTACCGCACGCAGGATGCGCGCGCGCTCGGCCCCTTTCATGTGGGGCCAAGGGCCTTGGTCAAAGGCTTTTCTGGCGGCGGCGATGGCACGTTCGGCGTCCACCACACCCGCTTTGGCATAGACCGCGACCAAGGCGTCGTGGGCCGGTGAGTGGCGCTGCAGGGTGCAGCCGTCGGCCGCATCGCTCCAAACGCCGTCAATCAACAGCTTCCCGACGAATGGTGGGCGCGCGAGAACTTCTGCGGTATTCAAAGTTTGAGTCATGGTCATTTCAATGCGAGGGGGATGAGGCTCATCGCCCCAGGTAGTGGGGTGAGCGCTTTTCTTGGAAACTTCGAATGCCTTCAACGCCGTCGTCGGTGCTGGCGGCCACAGCACCCGCCATGGCTTCAAGCACCGCCCCTGTGCCTTCCCCGGCGGCGGCGTTCACCAGCTGCTTGGTCAATTGCAAAGCCACCGGCGCTTTGCTGGCCATGTCCTGGGCCAGGTGCATGGCGCGGCTCATGAGGTCAGCGGTGGGGACCACTTCGTGGACCAACCCAGCGGCCAGGGCGTCCGCCGCGGCGAATTTGACGCCGCTCAGAGCCAGGTACTTGGCGCGGCTGGCGCCAATCAATTGCACAAGGCGCTGAGAACCTGACCAACCGGGGCAAGTACCGATCGATGCCTCGGGCAAAGCGAATTGCGCACTGTCCGTGCTGATGCGTACGTCGCCAACAAGCGCCAACTCCAAACCGCCACCAAAGGCATGGCCGTTGATGGCCGTGATCACAGGTTGACGCAAACGCGCCCACTGGTCGAACACCTGATGTCCGCGCTTGACCCACAGGCGCCACATGTCCAGCGGTTTAAGGCGGGCCCATTCGTTGATGTCAGCCCCCACGCAAAACGCCCTGTCGCCGTTTCCAGTCAAGACCACCACACGCAAACTGGCGTCGACGTCAAATGCCCGTGCCAATGCCTCCAGCTCATCCAGCATGGCGGGTGTCAGTGAATTGAGCTTGGCAGGTCGCGTCAGCGTGACCACCGCCACATCACCCTGCCGCAAGGTGTGCACGAGGGAATCAGCCATGGCGATGCGCTCCAGGCGGCAGCTTCAGGCCCATGGGTCGGTCCTGAAACAATGCCGCTTCCATCAGCTTGAGATCGTCGGCAACCTTCAGGGGGAATTCCGATTGGTCGAGCACATCCTGCTTGAGATCCACCCCCGGGGCAATTTCTTTGACGACCAGCGCGTCGTGCTCCAGTTCAATCACGCAGCGCTCGGTCACATAGGTGACGCACTGCCCTCTACGACGCCCCACCACCCCACTGAAGGTGATGTGTTCCGCGCTTTGCACGAACTTGCGCGTCTTGCCCTCTTTGTGAATCGTCAGACGACCATCACCGACCTGCAACTGAGCGCCCGCTGTGAAGAAACCGGAAAACACGATTCGGCGAGCGTGTGCGGTGATGTCTACGAACCCACCACAACCCGCAGTGAGGTATGGTTTTGTTCCGAGTTTGGAGACGTTGACACTGCCATTGCCGTCCACCTGCAAGAACGACAACAAGGTCACATCAAAGCCACCCCCCTGGAAGTAAGTGAACTGGTTGGGCGACGCCACGATGGCATCGGCATTGGACGAACAACCGAAGGCAAACCCCAAGAGTGGCATCCCACCCACGGCGCCTTGTTCAATGGCCCAGGCGACATCACCATGCAGCCCCTCCTCCAGAAGAATACGCGGCACGTTGGCCGATATTCCAAAGCCCAGGTTCACCGCCTGTCCCTGCGCCAGTGCCATCGCAGCACGGCGAGCGATCACTTTTTCTGGCCCCCAGGCTTGAAACTCAAACGTCGACAGCGGTTTGGATATTTCGCCGCTGATAGCGGGGTCGTAGACCGTTTGAGTGGTCTGCAATTGCATGTCGTCAACGATCACGTAGTCAACCAGAATGCCTGGCACATGAACATCGTGCGGGCGCAAACTGCCGTGCGCAACAACACGTTTGACCTGCGCAATAACGATCCCGCCATTGTTTCGTGCCGCCAAGGCCTGATCGAGCCCACCCAACAGCGCACCTTCGTGCTCATAGGTCAAGTTTCCCCGTTCGTCGGCGGTGGTGGCGCGGATGATGGCCACTTGTGGAACTACCGCCGGGAAATACAACCAGTCCTTGCCGTCGAAGTGTTCGTGCCGCACCACCGGCTTTGCTGCAGCGGCCGCATTCATGGCGCCGCCTTGCTGCGATGGATCGACAAATGTGCCCAGGCCAACTTGCGTCAACACGCCGGGCCGTTTGGCCGCGGCGTCGCGGTGCATGTCAAACAGAACGCCGCTGGGCAGGTTGTAGGCTTCGATTTGGTTGTCCACCACCATGCGCCAGATCGCGGGCATGGGTAACGAAGAAGGACCGCTGGGGTAGGAGCCTGCCAAGATGCGTGCAAGCAGCCCGGGTTTGGCCAGGTGGTCAATGCCCTTGATGCCGTACATGTCACCTGCGGCAATCGGACTGAGCACCGTCAAATCCCTGGGCAACCCGTGGCGTTCAAAACGCTCCCCAATGGCCGCCAACATGGCATCTGGGCACCCCAGCCCGCTGGATGAGCTGATGCTGACCACATCACTGCTGCGAATGAACTCTGCGGCCTTGACCGCCGATACGACTTTGTTCATGAGAAATCAAAGAAATGGATTGGGAATACGAACGGCGGTGTGCGATTTGCAGGATTCAGCGATCGCTTGTGCAACAGCCAATGAACGCACTCCATCCTCTGCACTTGCGGCAGGAGTTCCTTCACCTTTGAGCGCCGCGCAAAAAGCCGCTACACCGCGCACATAGAGGTTGCTGTGATCGATGGGGATCACCTGTTCACCGCTTGCGTTGCGCAGCAACACCTCACCCACTGGGCTTTGAGTCATCACGCCCTTGCCGATGATGGAGCCTGCATCACCGTGAATTTCAATGCCCGTACCTGCGTACTGCACCGTAAAGGCGTCATGAATTTGGGCCAGCACCCCGTTGTCGAACCGCAGCACGGCCATCACGCCATCCTCCAGGCCACCACTGACCATTTCGGTGGCCTGACCCATGCCGATCACTTCAATTGGCTCGGCACCAAGAATGAAGCGCAGGGTGTCTGCATCGTGCACGGCAATATCAAGAATGACGCCACCGCCTGCCTGCGGTTTGTCAATGCGCCATCCCTGCAAATGCGGCGGCAAATACACCGCATGAAACACCCTTGCGAACAGAGGCTTGCCGATGGCACCGCTTTGCACCAACTCACGAATCTTTCTGTGGCTGGCAGCGTTGCGCAGGTGGTGGTTAGTGGCCAGAAGCACTCCAGCGTCACGGCAGGCGTTGACCATGGCCAACGCGTCGCTCACATCCAAGGCCAATGGCTTTTCGCACAGGATCTGTTTACCGGCGGCAGCGGCCGCGAGGACTTGACCGTGGTGCAGTTCGTTGGTGGTGCTGACATACACCACCTGCACCGCTGGATCGGCCAACAGCGCAGACAGTTCGCTGTAAACGCCCGCGACGCGGTGCTTCTCGGCGAAGTCCTGTGCCCGCTGGGCACTGCTACTCATGACGGCGACCACCTCATGACCCGACTGAGCGCGAATGGCGTCAATCATGTGCTGACTGGCAATGTTGCTGGCGCCGATCAGGCCCCAGCCAGTGGTGTTGGTTGAACTTGGCATCGACGAGTCTTTGAAGAAGAGAGTGACAGCGTTTTTTGGAACGTTCCAATTATGCGTTCAATCCTGAATCCAAAACAGCAGTAGAAACCCTATTCAGCCGCTCGGCCGGGGTCGCAGTTCACTCACCCACCACCAATGCCAACGCGGCAAAGTCGCCCACCGCTGCACCTAAACCGGCGGGCAAAAGTTCGACATTGCGAGTGATGACCGGTAGCTTGCCGTCCAGAAAGTTTTTCAAGCGCGGCAAAATGTGTTCGCTGTTGTGCAGAAAAACACTGCCCCCTAAGCTGATGCGCTGCAAGTCCAATGTCACCACCAGGTTGAACAACGCGCGCCCCATCAATTCACACAGTTCATCAACGATCAACTCAGCAGCACGATCCCCGGATCGGAGTGCAGAAAAAAGCACAGCAGCATCCGCAAAACCTTGGTTGGGAAAACGGCGTGCCACGGCACTGCCCGAAACCAGTGACTCCAGGTCACCCACCAACCCGCAACCGCAAATTTCATCGCTGTGAGCGCTCACGAAGGTGTGCCCAGCATGGCCCGCGTTGCCATTTTTTCCGCGCAGCACTCGCCCATCTACGCACAAACCTACCCCAATACCGGTACTCCAGGTAACGTAGGCGCAGTGATCCACCCCTTGCAAAGCACCCCAGCGGCGCTCAGCCTCCAACGCAGCAATGCCGTCGTTTTCCACCCGAACGCCTCGAAACTCTGCTGCCAACGGTGCCTCCAGCGGCGCCGTCGTCCAATCATTGCCTCGGCCCGGCCGCTTCGACAGGCCCCCGCAAATATTGGGGGTCGCCAGCTCCACCAACCCGTCACGAAGCACGAATGGACCACAGGCCGAAATCCCCATTCTTCCCAGCTCAAGCACTGACACGCCAGCCAAGCTGCAACTGTCGTGAACCAAACGCCTGACCTGCAACGCCAACGCACCGGACTCGCCATGCTTGGCAGTGGGCTCCGTTACCTTGCCACGAACACCTTGGGCATCCGCCACTACCACCGACACCTTGGTTCCTCCAATGTCAACCCCCACCACTGGGCGCTGCCCAGGTAGCGTGACGGGCAGTGACACTGCGAAGGGAAGGGATACCGAAGGATGTTGTTCGCCGTTGCAATCTGCTGGGGAGGCCATATGCTTCTGCCTTAGAAAATGAAGAGAAATTGTCAAAAGAGACTGCGCCAGACAATTCAAACGACGCGCGAGACACAATCCGCATCGGCGGGCATGTTATTGCACTACTCATGTCGTGCGCGCGATACATGGAGATGCGCGATGCACCCCGGTACATGCAGACGGGAACAGGAGATCAATGAAAACTCGGAGCACTACAACCAAACGCGGACTCACCATCTTGGATGTGGCGCAGGCCGCTGGGGTGTCCAAATCAACGGTGTCGCTGGTGCTGCAAGGCAGCCCTCTTATCAGGGAAGAAACGGCACAACGCGTACAGGAAGCGGCGTGGCAGTTGGGTTATGTCTACAACCGCCAGGCGGCCGATCTTCGCCGTCAATCGTCAAACACAGTCGGTGTCATCATCAACGATCTTGCCAATCCATTCTTCACCGAGCTGCTGATCGGGGTAGAGCGCAAATTGGTCGATGCAGGCTATATTGTTTTGATGGCGCACACGCACGAAGACGTGAATCGGCAAAGAAAAGTTTTACTGTCCATGCGAGAGCAAAACACCGCCGGGTTGGTCATCTGCCCCGCGCAAGGCACGCCGCTGTCTCTTCCCGAAGATCTACGCGGCTGGCGTATTCCCAGCGTCATCATGATTCGTCCTCTGGGTGAGGGGACCTATGATTTTGTCGGCGCCCACAACACCCTTGGCATTCAAATGGCCACACAGCACCTGATCGATCTGGGCCACAAACGCATCGGCTTTTTGGGCGGCCTGTCGGGAGCGGTTTATCAGGAACGTTTGGCCGGGTATGAGAAAGCGCTGAGAAAAGCAAAACTGCCACTGGATCAAAAATTCATCATCGCCGCGCAACCCAACCGCGAGGGCGGTCGAGCTGCCTTAACGGAGTTGCTGAAATCAAAATCGAAACCGACGGCCGCCGTTTGCTACAACGACATCACTGCGCTGGGTGCGCTGACCGCGCTGGGTGATCACCACCTGCGTGCGGGCACTGACTTCGGATTGATGGGCTTTGACAACGTGCTCGACACCGCTCAGTCCAATCCGCCGCTGAGCACCATCGACATCAATCCGGGGCAACTCGGCGAGACGGCTGCCACGATGTTGCTCAAGCGAATTCAAACTCCGTCCATCGAGCGCCAGGTATTTCTCTCTGACCCTCACTTGCTCTTGCGGCAGTCCTGTTGACGCGATACCGCGAAAGTCAGCATTGGAGTGACGACCCGCAGTGCTCGCATTGTAGCGAGCGGGCGTCGACACGATCAACAGTTGAAGGCTCGTCGTCAAACAAACTGCGGTAGTTGAGTGGTCAGATTGATGATGGGCCACAGGGCGCCCAGCTCGACGATTCGATACCTGGCTTCATCGTCTGCGGCAACGCCGGGCCGCAACGCCTGAACGGTGTGCATGCCCGCACAATTGTCCGCACGAACCTCAGAAATGGGGTTATCTCCAAGCACCAAGACACGATCGGGCGCGTGTCAGCCTCAGCACATTGACAGCGTTGAGTTCAATACTCCGAATCGAGCGCACTTTCGTGGGTACATCGCGCCAGGTCACACCGCGACGTTTCGCGTAGACGCCTCGTATCTGCGCGACGCCTGCGTTGATTCTTTGGTAGGCCGTGCTGGGCTCGAACCAGCGACCAAAGGATTATGAGTCCTCTGCTCTAACCAACTGAGCTAACGGCCCCTCACTTCCACAGGAAGGGAAGAGCTTGGATTGTAGAGGCCGATCCAAGGATCACTTGGCGCTCAGCGCATTGCCCACCAAACGCGAGGTGATGTCCACGATTTGGATCATGCGGTCGTAAGCCATGCGGGTGGGGCCGATGACGCCCAGGGTGCCGACGACTTGGCCATCCACCACATAGGGGGCAGACACGACTGACAGTTCTTCAAACGGCACCACTTGGCTTTCACCGCCAATGTATATGCGCACGCCGTCGGCGCGGCTGCTCACATCAAGCAAACGCATGAGTTGGGTTTTTTGCTCGAACAAGTCAAACAGTTTGCGCAGGCTGCCCATGTCGTTGCTGAAGTCTTGCACGGTGAGCAGGTTGCGCTCGCCGCTGATGACGACTTGTTCTTGGCTGTCAGTCAAGGCATCACTGCCGGCCTGTACCGCGGCTTGCATCAAGCTGGCAATTTCGCCGCGCAGGGTATCGACTTCGTTCTTGAGTCGCTCGCGCACTTCTTCGATGGTGTGGCCGGCATAGGTGGCGCTCAAGAAATTGCTGGCTTCTTGCAACTGGGCGGGCGTGTAGTCTTGGGCGGTGAAGATGACGCGGTTTTGCACATCACCGTCGGGGGCCACCAAGATGACCAAGATGCGCCGCTCAGACAGCCGCATGAACTCGATGTGGTGGAACACGCTGACCTTGCGCGGCGCGGTGATCACGCCCACAAAACTCGACAAGCTGGACAACAACTGGGCGGCGTTGGCGATGACACGTTGGGGTTGGTCAGCTTGCAAATGGGGTTCTGCCTCGCTGCTGGAGGCCAACCCCAACAGCGGGCCATCGAGCTTTTGTGCGGTGAGCATGGTGTCGACGAACAAGCGATAGCCCCGCGCCGTGGGAATACGCCCAGCGCTGGTGTGGGGGCTGGCAATGAGACCGAGCTCTTCCAGGTCGGCCATCACATTGCGAATGGTGGCGGGGGACAGCTCTAGACCTGAGGCTTTGGACAAGGTGCGCGAGCCCACGGGCTGGCCGTCGGCAATGTAGCGTTCGACCAAGGTTTTGAGCAGGGTTTTGGCGCGATCGTCCATGGTGGATTCATTGTAGGCGGCGCCCCTGCGTGGCCCCAGTGGGCGCAACCCTGCTGTGGTGTAATTCCCCGCATGCCTAGGGCCTGCCATCACTTAAATCACCCCTGCGCCGGTGTGGCAAATCGCGCAGGGGTAGGCGCAGTTCGCCGCCCGGGGTTCTTCCCCCGGGCAAGGGCTGCAACGCCGCCCTGCGCGATTTGCCGCACCGGCCTGAAGGGTGAGGTAACAAAACAGCCCCACTCCTCGTTGCAAATGCTCGCCGGGTGTACAACCCGGCTGCGCTTTGCGCCTAGATTGGGACTGTTTTGTTATGTCACGCAGGAGCGATTTAAGTGATGGCAGGCCCTAATCGCTTCAAACATGCTGCCCTGGTGGGCAAACACAACGCCGTGGGCATGGCGGGTGTGCTGGAAGAGATCGCACAGTTTTTAATGCGCCTCGGCCTGGGGGTCTCGCTGGAGCGGGAAACCGCCTTGAACACGGGCTTGACTGGACACGGCTCATTCACGCCGACGGAGATTGGTCAACACTGCGACTTGGCGGTGGTGGTAGGCGGCGACGGCACCATGCTGGGCATTGCCCGGCAGCTGGCGCGTTTTGGTGTGCCCTTGGTGGGCATCAACCAAGGGCGACTGGGTTTCATCACCGATGTGCCGGTGGGGGAATACGCCGCAACCCTGGCCCCCATGATTGCGGGCGACTATGTCGAAGAACGTCGGACCATGCTCGAAGGCAATGTTTGGCGTGATGGTGCCTGCATCTTTGAAGCCTTGGCCATGAACGATGTGGTGGTGAGCCGTGGCGCCACCGCGAGCATGGTGGAGTTGAAAATCGACATCAACCAAGAAGCGGTGGCCAACATCCGGGCCGACGGTTTGATCGTGGCCTCGCCCACGGGCTCTACCGCCTACGCGCTGTCGGCGGGTGGGCCGCTATTGCACCCGGGCATTGCGGGTTGGGTGATGGTGCCCATCGCGCCGCATGACCTGTCCAACCGCCCCATCGTATTGCCCGACGCTGGCGAAGTTCGCATTGAAATTGTGGCGGGACGGGACGCGAGCGTGAACTTCGACATGCAAAGCCTGGCCAGCTTGCTGCATGGCGACGCCATCACGGTGCGGCGTTCCGCCCACCAGGTGCGGTTTTTGCATCCACTGGGCTGGAGTTACTACGCCACCTTGCGTCGCAAATTGCGATGGAATGCAGGCACCAACACTGGCTATTGAACCCCGTACTGCGACACAGAGATAACGAAACATGAAAGCACATCTTCCTACCTACGGCGGCGTTGCAAATCCGCGCGATACCTGGGCATCGCTGTGGTTTGCGCCTTGCCATGCGCACGAAGCTGAACTTTCATCGTGTTCCGTTATCTCTGTGTCGCAGCACTAAAGAGCGCTTTTAACCATGTTGCGACGTTTGGCCCTTCGGGATTTCGTCATCGTCACCGCGCTGGAGGTGGACTTCTGCGCTGGTTTCTCGGTGTTGACGGGTGAAACTGGCGCGGGCAAATCCATTTTGATCGACGCTTTGCAACTCGCCCTGGGCAGCCGGGGTGATGCCGCCGTGGTGCGTGAAGGTGCATCACGCACCGAAATCACCGCCGAGTTCGACACGCCGGCTTCGCTGCGGCCGTGGTTGGAAGAAGCTGGGTTTGAAGTGGAGGACAGCCTGCTGCTTCGCCGCAGCATCGACACCCAAGGCAAAAGCCGCGCCTGGGTCAATGGCAGCAGCGCCACGCTCACCCAATTGCGTGAAGCCGCCGACCACCTGGTGGACATCCATGGGCAGCACGCTTGGCAAAGCCTCACACGCGCCGCGTCAGTTCGGGGCTTGTTGGACACCTATGCCCAAGTCGATACCACCGCGGTCGCCCAGGCCTGGGCCGCTTGGCGCTTGGCCGAGCAAAAGCTGCAAGACGCCGAATTGCAACAAGACCAATTGAGCCGCGAGCGCGAACGTTTGGTTTGGCAAATTGGGGAGTTGGACAAACTCGCCCCCAGCGACGACGAATGGCCTGCGCTCAACAGTGAACATCAAAAACTCTCTCATGCCCAAGCCCTGATCGACGCAGCGCAGCAGGCCACGCAAGCGCTGAGCGAGGCCCCCAACAACGCGCAAGACCTGAACAGCGCCGCCATCGACCACCTGCACAACGTGGCCGACTTTGATGCCGAGCTGAAGAACATCATTGAGGTTCTGCAAAGTGCGCAAGCGCAACTGCAAGACGCGGGTCACAGTTTGTCCAACTACCTGAACCGCACCGAAGTGGAGCCGCAGCGGCTGCAAGAACTCGACGAACGGATGTCTGCCTGGATGAGTTTGGCGCGACGTTATCGCCGCCCGCCACAAGAACTGCCGGTGTTGTTGGCATCGTGGAAAACGGAGCTGCAAGCGCTTGATCAAGCGTGTGATGTCGACGTACTCACCAAGGCCTTGGCGCTGGCACATGCCAAGTTCCAGGCCGAGGCTGCGCTGGTCACGGTGGCTCGCAAAAAGGCGGCCCCGGAGTTGGCGCAGGCGATCACCCAGGCCATGCAACAACTGGGCATGGTGGGTGGGCGGTTTGAGGTTTTGCTCGCGGCGCAGAACAGCCCGCAATCCTGGGGTTTGGAGTCGGCCGAGTTTTTGGTGGCTGGCCATGAGGGCAGCACCCCGCGCCCCTTGACCAAAGTGGCCTCGGGCGGCGAGTTGTCGCGTTTGGCTTTGGCGGTGGCCATCACCACCTCCTCGCGCCAGAAGATGCAGAGCGGCGCGAGTGAGCCCAGTGCGGGCACTTTGATTTTTGATGAAATCGACTCCGGTGTGGGCGGCGCTGTCGCCGACACCGTGGGACGTTTGATGAAACAACTCGGTGGCAACCGGCAAGTATTGGCCGTGACCCATCTGCCGCAAGTGGCCGCCTGCGCCGACCAGCACTTCGTCGTGACCAAAACCACGCAGCAAGGACAAACGTTGAGTGGCGTCAGCGCGGTTCAAGGCGAAATGCGCGTAGCAGAGATCGCCCGCATGTTGGGTGGCCAGCAACTCTCAAGCACCAGCTTGGCACATGCCCAAGAAATGCTCACCGTCGCGACCGATGCTTTGCCATCGGCACCTCCTCCCACTGCCAGCAAGAGCAAAACGCCCCGCGCCACCAAACCATGACCCGCTCACCCAAAAAACAAGCTCCTGCGCCTTCGGCCGATGGCCTGCCGCTGTTTGAGCGGCGCTCGCGTAACGTCATGCTGGTGACCGGCATTTCCGGCTCAGGCAAGTCAGTGGCCTTGCATGCCCTGGAAGACGCGGGCTATTTCTGTGTCGACAACTTGCCACCAGAGTTGCTGCGGGACTTTCTGCGTTTGGAGAGCGAACGGTCAGAGCCCAGGGTGGCGATTGCGGTCGATGTGCGCAGCGCGGGCTCCCTGCCGCATTTGTTGCCCTTGCTGAAAGACCTGCGCGCGGAAGGTGTCCCGATTCGTTCGGTTTTTTTGGACGCCACCACCGACGCCCTGGTGCGGCGGTTTTCCGAATCACGCCGTCCCCACCCGCTGTCACGCCTGACCAACGAGATACAAGAAGGTGGCCGCGCCTTGGTCGACGCCATTGAACTCGAGCGCGAGCTGCTGTCTGATTTGCGCGAGGTTTCCACCGTCATCGACACCAGCCAACTGCGCCCCACACAGCTGCGGGCCTGGATGCGCAACTTGGTCAAGTCCAATGCCAACCGCATCACCTTAGTGTTTGAGTCCTTCGCTTTCAAACACGGCGTTCCGCTGGACGCGGACTATGTGTTCGACGTGCGCATGTTGCCCAATCCACACTACATCCGCGAGCTGCGCCCCCTGACAGGTCGTGATGCTGGCGTGGCCGACTACTTGCGTGAACAGCCCGAGGTGGGTGAGATGCTGGACCAAATCGACACCTTCATCTCGCGCTGGCTGCCCGCTTTTGAGGGTGACCAGCGCAGCTTCCTCACAGTGGCCGTGGGTTGCACCGGCGGTCAACACCGCTCTGTCTATTTGGTAGAAAACCTGGCCAAACGTTTTGCTCAAAAAGCCGCTACGTTGACCCGGCACCGCGAACTGGACTTCCGCGAGTGATGTTCGCGACCTCTGCCGCAAAACCTGCCCCAAAGCGCATGTTCACCGACAACACCTACAAGCTGCCGCTCTTTCCTTTGCAAGCCGTACTCTTTCCGGGCGGCCTGCTGTCACTCAAGGTGTTTGAGGCCCGTTACCTCGACTTGGTGACGGACTGCTTGCGCAACCGCAGCCATTTCGGCGTGGTGGCCTTACAAACAGGTAGCGCGGCAGGCAGAGCCAAACCCGGTGAGGTACCGCGCATGGAGAGCTCGGGTGTGGCTGCAGAGTTGCTAGATGTGGACAGCGCACAAACCGGCATCTTGCAAGTGCGCTGCAAAGGCCTGCAACGTTTCGACATCAAAACCACTCGCCAAGAGGCCAACGGCCTGTGGGTGGCGCGGGTGGCCAATCAGGCCGACGACCTCGACGCCGCACCGGCCGCTGACATGGTAGACACAGTGCGTGCGCTGGCGTCCGCCATAGGCTCACTCAAAGAACAAGGCAGCACGCCCTTCTTGGAGCCCTACCGTTTCGACAGTGCCAGCTGGGTGTCCAACCGATGGTGCGAGATACTGCCCATCTCCCTCACGGCGAAACAAAAACTCATGGAATTGCCCGACGGGTTGGCCCGGTTGCAGTTGGTGCGGGATTTTTTGCGCAGCAAAGGTGTCGTGCCGAATTGACCAGCGCAGTCGGGCGAGTGCCATGAGGGCTTCCATGAAAAAAGAGACCCGGATGGGTCGCTTTTACTTCCGAGTGAAGTACCGAAGCAGTGCTGGCGAATCAGGCCTTGCGGCGGCGCGAAACCACAGCAGCACCGGCAATCGCCAAGCCCATCAACGCCAGCGCAGCAGGCTCTGCCACGGTGTACGGTGGAACCACGTTCAAGTTGGCATCGAACCAAATATAGGTGTTGTTCACGACGGTGTTCACATTGGGTTGGGTAGAACCCTCGATCACCGTCGCATTGCCCAGACCATCACCAAAGCCAACAGCAGCAACGGTGCTTGTATCCGTCACAGACCAAGGCATCAACTCATAGAAGAAACCAATCGCGCCCTCGCCAAATGGAACCGAATAGTTTTCACCACGCAGCACCAATTGAAAACTGTTGAGCAAGCTGCCCTGGTTGTTGTAGCGACCCACGTTGTCCCATGTGACCACCACTTGGTTGGCGGTTGAGGTGTTCACGTGAACCACACCAGAGCTGGCCGGACGGGTGTCCACGTCGCCGAAAAATGGTGAAATCACCGGCGCATTCGCACCGGTCAAGCCGGTCGGAACATAGGCGGAAATACCTGAACCGAAGCTCACGTTGCCGTTGTTGTTGATGAACAGGCTGTTGTAAGTGGTGCCGAAAAAGTTGACGTTGAAGCCAAGGTTCAGGAAGGAGAAACCGTCGTCATTGCGGCCGGAGGGGTCGCCAACGTTGGCAGCATTGCCGCCGCCGGTCATGACAACCACTGAGCCGAGCGAGTCGGTGTAGTAGCCGCCAGCGGTATAGACACCAGGTGAGCTGTTGAGTGACGCCGCCGGAATGGTCACGACGGCCGCTTGAGCGACGCCGGCAACCAGAGCCAAAGACACGAATGTAGTTTTTATGAGTGAGCCAACAACTTGGCGTTGAAACAGTGACATTTTTCCCTTTTGTGTTGTGGCGCCCACATGGCGCGCCAAAGGATGTGAATCAATTCATGTTCCATCGGCCTATGTGGTTGTTTTGAATAGGCTTTCAGCTTGCATTGGCGGAAATGTGTCAAAAAATCCGACGCCGATGATCCGCCTCCAAATCTCTCGGTCCGCTCGACGGTTCGCCCACCGCTCAAGGAAGCCGCCATGGAATTTGAATAGAACAAAAGCGTCTGAAGCAGCGCTCCCAATCACCCTAGACTCGCGGCTCTTTTGACTGACGCATTGCCGTGAAGATACGCCACCTCGACCTGTCCAGTGATGCGAGCACCGCAGAGCACGATGCCCTGGGTTTGCCGCCGCTTGAGGCCGAGATCGTCCATCCCGGCCAGCATCCTTGGCTCAGAGCAGCCATGTGGGCGGCTGTTTTTTTGTTGATCGGCGCCATGCTTTTGGTGGTGGTGCAGTTTCTTCTCAACCACCGACTGGAAGGCGCCATCGCGCTGGTGGGTGAAACCTTGCAGTCGCGGGCGTTCTGGTCGGCTGTGGCGGTTGGTTTGCTCGCGCAAACCATCGACGGTGCGTTGGGGATGGCCTACGGCATCACGTCCACCACATTCTTGATGGCAGCCGGTGCCAGCCCCTTGGTGGCCACGGCCAGTGTGCACATCGCCGAGGTGTTCACCACCGGTGTCTCTGGCATCAGCCATGTGCGGCTCGGGAATGTCGACAAACGTTTGTTTTTTCGCTTGCTCGTTCCAGGTTTCATCGGCGCAGTCAGTGGCGCGATCTTGGTGTCTCAAATCGACGGTGCGTTGCTGAAACCTTATGTCAGCGCCTATCTGGCCATCATGGGTTTGTATGTGCTGAGCAAGGTGTTCAAGCGCCTCAAGGTGGCCAAACAAGAACCTCGTCACGTCGGGAAACTGGCCTTGTTCGGCGGTTTTGTGGACGCTGTAGGCGGTGGTGGCTGGGGGCCGGTGGTCACCACCACCTTGATCGGCTCGGGACACAACCCACGCACCACCATTGGTTCGGTGAACTTTGCCGAGTTCTTTCTCACCGTGGGCAGCGCAGGCGCGTTTGCCATTTTGGTCGACGAAGGGCCTTGGGCCACGGTGGCTGGTTTGGTCTTGGGCGGATTTTTTGCTGCCCCGATTGCGGCTGTGCTCTGCCGCCGCTTGCCTGCTCGGGTCCTGCTGGCCTTGGTGGGTGTGTTGATCACCGCCATCAGCCTGTACAACCTTTACACGGCATTGGGCTGAGTCGGCAGGCTGGGTTCAAGGTGCCGCGAGCAGCCATTTTT
This sequence comes from Burkholderiales bacterium, assembly GCA_031431125.1. Classification (GTDB taxonomy): domain Bacteria; phylum Pseudomonadota; class Gammaproteobacteria; order Burkholderiales; family Burkholderiaceae_C; genus JANPCX01. Next base: position 94,204 of record JANPCX010000071.1, on the reverse strand, counting down.
TCAGTGGCGCCGACACACCCAAAGCCAACGCTTGTTCGCGCGTAAACCACTGGCCAGCGGGCAACTGCTGAGTCACCTGGGTCAGTGCCGACGCGGCCAAACGCGTCGGCAAGGTGTGGCGCACGGGATGCAAAGTCCAGTCCAAATGGGTGAGTACGTGAACAAAAGATGGCAAGGACTCGAACTGGCCTGGCCATGCAGACAGCAGTTGATCGAGTTCAGTCGCCTCTGAGAATTCAGGCAAGCTCCACAGCCCTGCCCAAATGCCCGTGGCCGGACGCTGGCTGAGCCAGACCCGGTCTTGGTGCGCCACCCACAACCAATGGTGTTCGCGCACGCCACGTTTGAGCTTGCGGGTTTTGATGGGGTAACGCGTGGGCTCGCCTTGCTTGTGGGCTTGGCAGTGGCGCTGAACCGGGCAACGCGGGCACTGCGGTTGGCGAATCAAACACAGCGTCGCCCCAAGGTCCATCAAGCCCTGCGTATAGGCCGCAACACCTTGCTGGGGCAACAAGTCGGTGGCGTGGGCCCACAGGGCGCGCTCCTGGGCGGCTTGTGCCAAGTCTCCTGGGAAAGCCAGTACACGACCCAACACCCGTTTGACGTTGCCATCCAGTATGGCCACTCTTTCGTTGAAGCAAAACGCGGCGATGGCGGCGGCCGTAGAGCGGCCGATGCCAGGCAGTTGTGCAAGTTGTTCAGCGGTGGGCGGGAACTGTCCGCCATATTCGGTGGCCACCGTTTGCGCACAGCGGTGCAAATTGCGTGCGCGGCTGTAGTAACCCAAACCACTCCACAGCGCGAGCACATCGTCCACTGACGATGCAGCCAATGCGAGCACAGTGGGGAAACGCTGCAAAAACCGATCAAAATAAACCAGCACCGTTCTGACCTGGGTTTGCTGCAGCATGATTTCCGACAACCACACGCGGTAGGGGTCGCGGTCACGCTGCCAGGGCAAACCGTGGCGGCCATGTTCGGCCTGCCACGCAATCACATCGGCAGAAAAGGATGCCTTGAAGCTCAAGCCTTGGCCGTGTGCAGGAGCATGTCAGGCACGGGCTCGTCACTCAAGGGCAAATTGATCGTCAGCAAGTCAGAGGCCGGGTTCTTCCAAGGGCTGTCTTCGGCTTGCCCACGAAGCGCCAGCAAGTGTTCGGTGACGCGTGTCATGCGCTGTTGCAGACGTTCGTCTTGGGTTTCGATCTCAGAGATACGCTGTTCCAACTCACCGTCGGCGGACTGAATGCGCTGCAGCGCTTCACTGCGGCGGCGAAAACCTCGGCGACGCTCGCGCAATTGCGCATCAACCTGAACCGACGCCGCTTTGTTCCACATTTCCACCTGGCTGCTGGCGTTCTCAAACACCACGCGCAATTTGGACACCAACATGCGGCGGAATTGCTCCATGAACTTGGGTTGGGACAGGCGCAGCGACAAGGTCAGCCCCAGGTACTGCACGTAGTTGCGTTGAATCAGCGCCAGCTCCTCGCGAAACTTGGCCAGGTCTGGGCCGGGTTCTAAGGCCAAAGCAAAACCAAATTCGGCGTTCAAACGACCAAAGGCAGCATCCAACATTTGCCGCATTTCAAAGCAGCGTTTCTGTCCCTGCTGGATCAGGGTGTCCAAACGTCCGCACATCGACAAGAACGCTTTCTTGGCGCCCAAGTTCAAGATGGAGCTGGTCATGGCGGCTTGCATGGTTTCAACTTCTTCTCGCACGCGGTCACTGGACAATCCGATGAGGGCGTCTTTCATCATGCGGGCATGCACCATGCGCAAGGCCTGCAAACGGGTGGTGCACTGCTCAAAGTCGGTGGCATCGGCTTGCACCCGTTTGAGCATGAGGTTGACCTTGGTGGCACTTTTCCCACGCAGTCCGCGCAGCTCTTGCGCCTGCTCGGCCAACTGCCGACGTGAGTCACCCAGGCGGCGCATGACTTGCGCTTCCACACCATGACAAGCGTCACCCACCGCCAACTCCAGCATTTTTCGGCGCTGGGGCAAGAGCTGTTCAGACAGTGCCGCTTCCAGTTCGGGCAAGCGGCTTTGCATCAGCCCAGCGTCATCAGAAGAAACACGCGCGGCCAAAGCTTGGCGGGCCGACAAGGGGAACACCCGCTCGGGCGGAACCCCCAAGGTGCGGGCCGTGTTTTGGCGCTGGGACTCAATTTGCGCTTTCACCTGCTCGGCCGTGGCCATGGGGTCAATCAGCGCGTCAATTTTGTTCAGCACCACATACCGTGCCAGAGGGTGGCTGCTGAGGTGATCGCGCCAAATGGACAAGTCGGATTTGGTGACGCCGGTGTCCGCCCCCAAGATGAAAACGGTGGCATGGGCAGAAGGCAAAAGGCTCAGCGTCAGCTCGGGCTCGGCGCCAATGGCGTTCAGACCAGGCGTGTCCAGCACCACCAGACCTTGTTTGAGCAAGGGGTGGGGATAGTTGATCAGGGCGTGGCGCCACTTGGGTACCTCGACCTGCCCAGCGTCGTTGGTGGGCGGGTTGTCTTCGGGGGTTTTGTCGTCCCAAAACCCCAGGTCGCGCGCCATCTCGACACTCACCCACTGGGTGCGCATCACTTCCAAGAGCGACTCCGACAAGGCTTGCCCATCGTCCACTTTCAGGGCAATGTGGGTCCACACTTGAGGCCGCTCGCGCAACTCCATGAGCGAAGGGCCTTCCAGGCGGGTTTCAATGGGGAGCAAAGCCAACTCGGGATCAGATTCTTCGTCATAGCCGAGCTCCACCGGACACATGGTGGTTCTACCTGGGGTCGCGGGCAATACGCGTTTGCCGGCGTCGGAGAAAAAAATCGCATTGATCAGCTCAGACTTGCCGCGCGAAAACTCCGCGACAAAAGCCACCACCAGCTTCTCGGACCCCAAACGTTCCTTCAGGGTTTTGAGTGAATCCAATGTCGACGTGGTGCTGAGGTCTTGCTCGGACAAATAGTCCGAAAACTCATCGAGCCGCCGCGTCAACCCCTTGCGCCAACTGCTGAGCGTGTCGAGACTGCGTGCGAAGTCTTGCGTCATGTTGCGTGGGTCAATCGTTCGTGGGCAAAGAATGGTGGCTAGAGGAGCGTCGGCCAACCGATGTCAGGCCGATCATCAATGCATGGTAGCGCAAGGTTTACGGCTTGTTTGCACTAACTTGCAACAGCGGCGGCAAAACTCCACACCAAAACCACGCGTGTTAGCGGCGCTGGCATTTCGGGCAGTAAAAGGTTGATCGCTGGCCTTGCACCAAGCGTTTGATGGGCGTTGCACACACCTGACACGGCTGCCCCTCACGGCCATACACCTGGGCTTGGGTTTGAAAGGCGCCCGCCATGCCGTGGGCGTCACGAAAGTCGCGCAAGGTAGACCCACCCAGGGCCAAGGCGTTGGCCAAGGTCGTTTGCACCGCCTGGGCCAAACGCTCGGCACGCGGGCGGCTGATGCGGTCGCTGCGGGTGCGCGGGTCGATGCCTGCTTGGAACAAGGCCTCGCAGGCGTAAATGTTGCCCGCGCCCACCACAATTTGCCCTCCAAGCAGGGCTTGTTTGACCGCGACGCGGCGGCGCTGCAAACCCGCATGCAAGACCGCGCCGTTGAATCGGGGGTCGAAAGGCTCCATGCCCAGCCCGGCCAACAGCTTGGCCGCCGCGCCCAGCTCGAGACAGGGGGACCACACGACCGCTCCGAAGCGGCGTGGATCGGTCAATCGCAAGCTGCCCTGCGTGGTTTCCAGTTCAAAGTGGTCGTGAGCGCCCCGCTCGCCCAGTTCTTGCCCGAATTGCAAAGACCCCGACATGCCCAAATGCATGAGCAAGCCAGGCCGATCGGCCTGGGCCGCACGGCCCAGGGGAAGCCACAAATACTTGCCCCGGCGCAGGGCGGCACCGACCACCTGGCCCACCAGCTCATTTGCATCACAACCCAAAGGCCAGCGCAAAGGTTTGCCTAAAACTGCGGCACGCACTGTGGCCCCCTCGATTCGAGAGGCAAAACTCAAGCGCGTGACTTCAACCTCAGGCAATTCAGGCATGGAGGGAATTATCCCGCCAGCCCAGCATCGAAGGCCCTGGTCATAGAATGAATTCCCTCCCAGGAGCCATTGATGCAGTTTGTGCCCCGAGTTCGCCATCCATACCGCCAAGTGCTGGGACTGATGTTGTCCACTTTGTTGTGCGGCACCGGCTTCGCGCAAGCGAATGCACCGACTGCCGCGCCACCCACAGCCAATGTTGCGACAACCCCTGCTACCTCTTCATCCATCATGGATGGGCGTTTGTTTTTCGAGGTTCTGGTGGGGGAGCTGCAGTGGCGCTCGGGCGAGCCTTCAGGAGCCATTGATACGCTGCTAGGCGCTGCCAGGCGCAACAAGAACGAACAACTCTTCCTGCGCGCCACAGAAATGGCGATCCAAGCCAGGGCCGGGGACCAGGCCTTGGTGGTGGTGCAAAGCTGGCGCAGTGCCTTGCCGCAATCGATACCGGCCCACTATTACTTGGTGCAGCTGCTGACCAGCCTCGGGAGATCTGCTGAAGCCGTTGAACCACTGCGCTCCTTGGTCGCACTGACACCCGCCGAAAAACGCGGCGAAATGATGGCAGCGCTCCCGCGTTTTTTTGCGAGTACGCCCAACCGCAGTGCCGCCGCCCGGATGGTGGAAGAGGTGCTGGAGCCCTATGCAAAACCCTCGGCACCGCGTAATGCAGACTACACCGCGAGCCGCATCACCATTGCCCGCAGCTGGCTGGCGGCCAAAGACAGCACCCGGGCCTATGCCTTGCTGCTGGATGCTCACAAACAAGATCCCGGCGCCGATGCCCCAGTGCTGTTGGCACTGGAGTTGATGGTGCAACGGCCAGAAGCCGAAACCATCGTGACCGAGTTTCTGGCCAAACAAACGCAGCGTGTGGATGTCAGGCTCGCCTACTCGCGCAGCCTCACCGCCACCCAGCGTTACGCCGATGCGATTGAACAACTGGAAGTCGTCACACGCGCCAAGCCGGATGTGGCCGGACCCTTCTTGGCCTTGGGTGCCCTGCACGTCGAACTGCGGCACCCACTAGAAGGGCAAAAAGCACTGCAAACCTATCTGCAGCTGAGCGCATCGAACAAAGCCGCGGTACCGGCCACTGAAAAAAGCACTGAGGAAGACGACGACGAGCCATCCGTCTCCAAGGGGCAAAACGAAGCCTGGATGCAGCTGGCCCAAGCCTCGGAACAACTCAAAGACTATGCCGGCGCAGAAGCCTGGTTGAACAAGGTGGATGACCCCGAGCGTGCCACCCAGGTGCAAATGCGCCGCGCCTCGGTGTTGGTACAGCGGGGTCAGTTGGATGCAGCCCTGAAACTGGTATCCACCATGCCCGATACCGACGAGGCCAGCGGCCGAGCCAAGGTTTTTGCACAAGCCCAAGTGCTGCGCGACGGCAAACGGTGGAAAGAAGCCCAAACCCTGCTGCAAGCGGCAAGCGAGCGTTTTCCCAAAGACGCGTCTGTGCTGTACGAGCAGTCCATGGTGGCTGAAAAACTCGGTCGCTACGACCAAATGGAGGCTCTGCTGCGTCAAGTCATGGCGCTCAAGCCTGACCACCAGTACGCGCACAATGCCTTGGGTTACTCCTTGGCTGACCGCAATTTGCGTCTGAAGGAAGCCAAAACATTGATTCAACGGGCGCTGGAACTGGCGCCTGGCGACCCCCTCATCACCGACAGTTTGGGCTGGGTGGAATTTCGCCTTGGCAACCGTGATGAGGCCGCACGGCTGCTGCGCTGGGCTTTTCGAGCTCGGCCGGATGCCGAAATCGGGGCGCACTTGGGTGAGGTGTTGTGGCTACAGGGCCAGCGTGAAGAGGCGCGCCGCGTTTGGCGCCAGGCCAAAACGCGCGATGCCAGCAATGAAGTGCTGCGCGAAACCTTGGCCCGGCTCAAGGTGGACATGTGACCTCGTCCCCCTTGACTCGCCAGCGCTCAGCGTGGGCACTGTGTTTGAGCTTGATGCTGCTGGCTTGCGCCACACCAAGGCCGCCGACGTCCGCCGACGACGACGCGGAAATGCTCACGGGGCGCCTGGCGGTGGTCGTCGCGGGCCAGGGTCCCACCAATTCCACAGACGGTCAACCAGCGCCGGCCCAGTCATTGAGTGCTGCTTTCGAGCTGCGCGGCTCGGCACAAGCGGGCAGCCTGGATTTGATATCTCCCTTGGGATCCATCATGGCGCGGGCCGTTTGGTCTCCCGCAGGCGCGCACTTGCAAAGCAGCCGGGGAAGTCAACGTTATGACGACATCGCCAGCCTCACGCGCGACATGCTCGGCGAGAGCCTGCCCGTAGAAACCTTGTTTGACTGGTTGCGCGGTAGGCCTTGGGCGGGTGCGCCCAGCAGCAAGAACGAAGCGCCTTCGCCAGAGGGTTTTTCGCAAATGGGCTGGCGAGTGGACTTGTCGCGTTTTGCGCAGGCTGTCATCGTGGCCGAACGTGAACGTGCGCCCAAAGTCCTGTTGCGTGCGCGTTTGGACAGTCCCTGAACACCCGGTTGCCATGCAGGCCCTTCTGGACGTCCCGGCTCCGGCCAAGTTGAATCTGTTTTTGCACGTGCTGGGCAGAAGGCCCGACGGCTACCACCTCCTGCAGTCCGCCTTCGTCTTGATCGACTGGTGCGACACGCTGCATTTTGAGAAGCGCAGCGATGGCCGACTGCAGCGTCACGACCTCGGCACCGCCTTGCCTGACGATGACTTGTGTTTGCGTGCCGCGCGGGCACTTCAAGCGGCGAGCAACAGCCCCTGGGGTTGCGACATTTCCATCGCCAAACAACTGCCCAGCGGCGCGGGTTTGGGCGGCGGCAGCTCCGACGCCGCCACCACGTTGCTGGCGCTGAACCGTCTTTGGGGATTGAACTGGTCGCGCGCGCAGCTTCAAGCGCTGGCCTTGCCCCTCGGTGCCGACGTGCCATTTTTTGTGCGCGGCCGCAACGCCGTGGCCGAAGGCATCGGCGAAGTACTGCAACCACTGGCGCTGCGAGAACATCGCCTGGCTGTCGTAAAACCCCCTTGCGATACGCCCACAAGCGTCATTTTTAACAGCCGACACTTGGTGAGAAGCAACCAGGCTGCTATACTCTCGGGCTTTCTTGCACGCGACCATGGGGCTGAAAATGCCGCGGTGGATGTGACGTTCAACAGCTTGTTGAAGAGTGCAGGGGGAAGTGTTCAAGGTAAAGCACTGGGCAACGCGGGTCAAACCGCGACTGCAGGCGCTGCAAGCCTTTGGCCGACCGATGCGTTATTTCATGGGTTTGGTCGCAACGACTTGCAGCCGGTGGCCGAAGCGGAATTTCCGCAGGTGGCGCAAGCAGTTCATCTGCTGCATCAACTGTTCGGAAACAGCCGCATGACGGGCTCCGGCAGTGCTGTGTTTGCCACCTTGGACGCGTCTCCTGGCGCATCGTCTGCAACGACGCTTGAAAAAGCGGCAGGCAAGAAGAATGAGTTGGATGACGGCGCAGCTACTGCCGCCCGAGCCGCCTTGTCAGGCGTACTGCCTGAAAACTGGGTGGCTCGTGTGTGCCGCAGCCTGCCGCAACACCCTTTGTTGGGTTGGGCGGCAGACTGAGATGCAGTTTGAAGTTTCAGGTGTTCGGCGCGAGCCGGACTCCGGTGTAGGGGAGTCGCCAAGTTGGTTAAGGCATCGGATTTTGATTCCGACATGCGAAGGTTCGAATCCTTCTTCCCCTGCCAATAGTTTGATCCCGCGTTCTTGGTGTCAAGTAGCGGGTTGCATTGATTCCCGGTGCCATGTTTAACAACAAGGCCCGCCGGGGCTGAAACCGCTCTTGCAACGAAAGGCGTGCGTTGTGACAGAGCCCACAGCAAGCCTCGACGGAGGAAATGTGCTTTTCAACACCGTTTTGTTCACAGGCAATGCCAACCCTGCGTTGGCCCAAGAAATCGCCACCCACCTGGGCATTGAGCTCGGCAAGGCGTCTGTCGGCCGTTTTTCCGATGGCGAAGTGGCTGTCGAGATTCAGCAAAACGTGCGTGCCCGCGACATCTTCGTGGTGCAACCCACCTGCGCACCGACCAACGAAAACTTGATGGAGCTGTGCATCATGGTCGACGCGCTCAAACGCGCTTCGGCCCGCCGCGTCACCGCTGTCATCCCTTATTTTGGTTATGCACGGCAAGACCGTCGGCCACGTTCGACCCGGGTGCCCATCAGCGCCAAGGTGGTGGCCAATATGCTGGAAGCCGTGGGCGTGGAGCGTTTGCTCACCATGGACCTGCACGCCGACCAAATTCAAGGTTTCTTCAATATTCCGGTGGACAACATTTACGCCTCGCCGGTGTTGTTGTCCGACCTGCAAAGCAAACGTTACACCGACCTCGTGGTGGTGTCGCCCGACGTGGGCGGTGTGGTGCGTGCCCGCGCCTTGGCCAAACAGCTCGGTTGCGACTTGGCCATCATCGACAAACGCCGGCCCAAGGCCAATGTGTCAGAGGTGATGCACGTCATCGGCGAAATCGAAGGCCGCAACTGCGTCATCATGGACGACATGATCGACACCGCCGGCACCTTGGTCAAAGCCGCTGACGTGCTCAAAGAACGTGGCGCAAAAAACGTTTACGCCTACTGCACACACTCGGTGTTCTCTGGCCCCGCGATCGAGCGCATCAAGGGCTCCAAACTGGACGAAGTCGTCATCACCAACACCATCCCCTTGAGCGACGCGGGCAAAGCCTGCAGCAAAGTGCGTCAGCTCTCGGTGGCTTTTTTGTTTGCCGAAACCATCCGCCGCATTTCCGATGGCGAGTCGGTCACCTCTTTGTTTGCGGAGCAGAACAACAACTTCTGATGCCGCAGCAAAACCCAAGGCGCTCCTGGCGCCTTGGAATTCGTGGGCCGCAAGGCCTTTTTTGAAAACGCCTGGTCGCGGGCGTTTCCTCTTTTTGTATTGGAGTGAAAAATGAAATTCGTCGCTTATGAGCGCACGTTGCAGGGGACCGGAGCGAGCCGCCGCCTGCGCCTGGCAGACAAAGTGCCTGGCATCGTGTACGGGGCCGGAACGCCCACCATGATCGAACTCGATCACAACGCCCTTTTCCATGCCCTCAAGAAGGAAGCCTTCCACTCGAGCATTTTGGACATGGAACTGGCTGGCAAAACCGAGAAGGTCTTGCTGCGTGACCACCAGGTTCACCCTTTCCGCCCCATCGTCTTGCACATCGATTTTCAGCGTGTTGATGCCACCACCCGCGTCTCCAAACGCGTGCCGCTGCACTTCACCAACGAAGAGAATTCGCCTGCGGTCAAGGTCGACAAGTGCCTGATCAACAAGATCGTCACCGAGTTGCAAATTCAGTGCTTGGCCTCGGCCCTGCCTGAGTTCATCACCGTCGATTTGAGCACGATCGCCAAGGGTCAAACCTTGCATGTGGACGACCTGAAACTGGCCGACGGCCTCAAAGTGGTCACCCACGGCAAGCGCAACCCGGCCATCGTGTCGGTGACGGTACCTGCTGCCGAAGAAGAAGTGGTTGCTCCCGTGGTCGTCGCGCCTGCAGGCAAGCCCGTCAAGGCCAAGAAGACCGAAAAACAAAACCAGAAGTAAGGTCCGGGCGGTGCTTGTCACCTCCGCCTTACCCAGCAGCCCCACTTCGGTGGGGCTTTTTCTTGCCCAAAATGGCTTGAGACTTTCCGTGGAAAATCGCTAAATGATTCAACTGCTGGTCGGCCTCGGAAACCCGGGCCCTGAGTACGAAGCCACCCGGCACAACGCCGGGTTTTGGTTCATTGACGCCGCAGCAAGGCAACTCAACACCCCGCTCAACGTGGAACGCAGCTACTTTGGTTTGGCCGCGCGTGCCAACACCGCCCACGGCCCGGTGTGGCTCTTAGAGCCTATGACCTATATGAATTTGTCCGGCAAGGCGGTGGCGGCCTTGGCGCGTTTTTTCAAGATCCCGCCAGAGAACATCCTCGTTGCCCATGACGAACTGGATGTGTTGCCTGGTCAAGCGAAGATGAAATTCGGCGGCAGCCATGCGGGCCACAACGGTCTGAAAGACATTCAAGCCCAGCTCGGCAGCGCCGCGTTTTGGCGCCTGCGTTTGGGCATCGGCCACCCCGGCGTGAAAGCCGAAGTGGTGGACTATGTGCTGCGCAAACCGCCACTGCTTGAACGCGAAGGTCTGGACAAAGCCATTGAACAATCGCTGGGCGCTTTGGATTTGATGTTGGCCGGTGAGATGGAACGCGCCACCATGAAGGTGCATGCCAAACCGCCCAGGCCGAAACCTGAAAAGCCGGCAAAACCGCCGACCACCGAAGCGGCTAAGCCTGCAGATCCGTCGCCGACGGACCCGGCCCTTTGACCGCTACGCCTTTGACCTCGGCCTGAAGCCGCCGGTACTTCACCCAAAGCGATTCCTGCGATTCGATGTGCTCGGGATGGATCGGAATGCAGCTCACCGGGCAGACCTGCACACACTGGGGCTCGTTGAAGTGGCCCACACATTCGGTGCATTTGCTGGGCTCGATGACGTAGTAGTCCGGCCCCATCGAGATCGCCTGATTGGGGCACTCGGGCTCGCAGACATCGCAGTTGATGCATTCGTCGGTGATCATCAAGGCCATGTCCGACCTCCTGCCTTCATCAACAAGGCCCGTTTAGCCAGCATGTGTCTACTCTCCATACCGCGCAACTAAAGACTGCCTTGCGGTGATGAGCTGGTCCATGTAGTTGGACCCGAACGGCACGACAAGCTGCTCCTCCAAACGGGCCAAAACCGCACTGAGCGCGTGCTGTTCAGCCGCGTCTAAAGCAGACGCGAACTTTCCAGATGAGAGCAATTCAAAAAGCACCAGCGCCTCGTCTTCAGCCAATTGAACCTGAGTGATCATAGTGTTCCTGCACCGCCTAACTCACGCTTCCAACATCTTCACCCGCTGCCCCAGTCGTTGGAGCACCGAGGGCGAGACGAATTTCGACACATCGCCACCCAAGGTGGCGATTTCACGCACGAAGGTACCTGAAACGAATTGGTAGTGGTCGCCTGGGGTCAAAAAAACCGTTTCCACATCGGGCATGAGTTGGCGGTTCATGCCCGCCATTTGAAACTCGTACTCAAAGTCGCTCACCGCGCGCAGGCCACGAACCACCACCTTGCCATTGCGCTCGACCACAAAGTCGCGCAACAGCCCACGAAAGGCCACCACTTCCACATTGGGGTATTTGGCCGCGAGTTCGGTGGCAATGTCCAGCCGCTCGTCCACATTGAACAAGGTGCGTTTGTGGTGCCCTGCCGCCACCGCGACGATCAGGCGTTCAAACAAACGGCTGGCGCGGCGAATCAAATCTTCGTGGCCCAAGGTCATGGGGTCGAAGGTGCCGGGGTAAACGGCAGTGAGTTGGGTGACAGAGGTCATGGTGGGCTCCCCGTGCAGGGCCAAGAGATCAGGGCGGCCGCAGTGTAGCCCGAGGCGGTCAGTGCCCGCTCGCCTGGCCAGTTGCCACGTCGGTGGAACGCTGCAGCAAGTGGAAAAACACCGCACCGGCGTGGCCCACCCGGTGCAAACGCCATCCAGCTCCCTGCAGCGCGGTCTCGGTAAAAGCGCGGTCCGCTTCCAAGTAGGCCCAGCCACCGTCGGTCAATACCGGTGCGGCAGCCGCCAGGGCGTTGTCAAACAAATTGGCCTCAAAGGGTGGGTCGATGAAAACCAAGTCCACACTGCCCTTGCTGCAGCGCTGCAAATAGGCCAGGCCATCACCGGCCTCGACCTGCACGTTGGTCGCCTTCAAGCGGCTTTGGCTGTCACGCAAGCAGCGCACCAGGGCGGCGTCTCGCTCCACCAGCACCACTTGCAAGGCACCACGAGAGGCCGCTTCAAAGCCCAAGGCGCCGCTGCCTGCAAACACATCGACACAGCGCCAACCGCTCAGGTCTTGGCCCAGCCAGTTGAACAGGGTTTCACGAACGCGGTTGGGGGTTGGGCGCAGGCCAGGTTTATCAAGGACTTGCAGCTTGCTGCGTTTCCATTGGCCGCCAATGAGACGGACTTCGCGAGGAGGCTGGCTCACAAGGGATACCGCCTGCGGCGCTGTGCTCGGGAAAAACGAATCACTACACCGTCATTCCCGCGAAAGCGGGAATCCATCGGTCTGATGCAAACACGCTGCTCTGTGCGCACGGCACCGCCTGGATTCCCGCTTTCGCGGGAATGACGGCCTAGAGAAACAGTACTGAGCTTAAGCACCCGCTCACATCCGCACCGGTATGCCATCCCGCGCCATCAGCGCCTTGGCTTGGCCCACGGTGAATTCGCCATAGTGGAAGATGCTGGCTGCGAGCACCGCATCGGCCCCGCCGACGCGGATGCCTTCGGACAAATGCTCCAGCGCGCCGACACCCCCCGAAGCGATCACGGGCACCGAGACGGCATCGCTCACCGCGCGGGTCAGTGGCAAGTCAAAGCCAATCTTGGTGCCGTCGCGGTCCATGCTGGTGAGCAGAATTTCACCCGCGCCGGCTGCCGTCATTTGTGTTGCCCAGGCCACCGCATCCAAACCCGTGTTTTTGCGCCCGCCGTGGCTGTACACATCCCAACCCGGGCCGCGCTCGGTTTCGTCTTGGGCAGAGCGGCGTTTGGCGTCAATGGCCACCACGATGGCCTGGGCGCCGTATTTGCGTGACGCGTCAGCGATGACTTGCGGGTTGCTGATGGCGGCGGAGTTGAAGCTCACCTTGTCGGCCCCCGCATTGAGCAGCCGCCGCACATCGTCCACCGTGCGCACGCCACCGCCCACCGTCAGCGGAATGAACACCTGAGACGCCACCGCCTCAATGATGTGCAGGATCAAATCACGCCCATCGCTGGTGGCGGTGATGTCCAAAAAAGTGAGCTCGTCTGCGCCTTGGTCGTTGTACCGCGCCGCGATTTCCACCGGGTCACCGGCGTCGCGCAGCTCAACGAAATTGACACCTTTGACGACACGGCCACCGGTGACGTCTAGACAGGGGATGATGCGTTTGGCGAGCATGCGAAATCAGCTTGGCTTGTTCAGCGGTTGTGCATTGAAAAAATAAACCAAATCCCCTACGGTGTGGACTCTCTCGCAGAAGGGATTCTTTTTCGGGTTCTCCAGTGAACGCCCTGTTCTTTTTGACACCTGAACGACCAGGTCCATGTCAAGGTCATCGGGGTCACAGATCAGGCCGCCCATCAATCGGTCTTCCGCTCTCACCGGGAAGCACTCGTGCATTGGCGAAAGGTAATCTTGCAACTGTTCATAGACTGCACGAATGACCCATGGATCAACCTCGCGCGTGTTGAACTGACGGGCAAACTCGCAGATGGATTCACCCTTACGTTCTTCCGCCAGCTCTTTTAGTTTCGCAGGAAGTGCGCGACTGCTCTTGGTTGAGAAGTACATAAAAGCGGCAACCACACCAATCGCCACCCATGTGGCAAGAGCATTTGCCTGGAACCCCTTAGAAACTAGCCAGGCAACGTAGAGACCCAAAGCCAGAAGCACCACCCATCCAATAACCCCGGAGCGCACTGCTGGGAGTTTGGGCATCAAACGTGACGGTGGACGCCGAGGCTGCACCGGCCTCTGGTTGATTGATTGCATGCCCTCACCCACCCAACTCATCCGCCCTCACCTGCGCCTTCGCAAAATCCAGTGCACCGGTGTAGATGGCGCGCCCACAAATCACACCGCTAACACCTTGGTCTTCCACCGCGCACAGGCGCTCGATGTCGGCGATGTCGCTCAGGCCGCCGGAGGCGATCACGGGGATGCTCAAGGCCTGCGCCAGTTTGACGGTGGCCTCGATGTTGATGCCGGAGAGCATGCCGTCGCGGCCGATGTCGGTGTAGATGATGGCTTCGACGCCGTAACCTTCAAACTTTTGCGCGAGGTCAATCACCTCGTGGCCGGTGAGTTTGCTCCAACCGTCGGTGGCGACTTTGCCGTCTTTGGCGTCCAGGCCGACGATGATGTGGCCGCCGAAGGCGCTGCAGGCGTCTTTCAAAAAACCGGGGCTTTTGACGGCAGCGGTGCCGACGATGATGAAACTCAGGCCGTCGTCCAGGTACCTTTCAATGGTGTCCAGGTCGCGGATGCCACCGCCCAGTTGCACCGGGATTTCCTCGCCCACCTCGGCCAAGATGGCTTTGATGGCGGGCTCATTGACAGGTTTGCCGGCAAAGGCACCGTTCAAATCCACCAGGTGCAGGCGACGCGCGCCGGCATCCACCCAGCGGCGGGCCATGGCGGCGGGGTCTTCGCCGAAGGTGGTGGAGTCGTTCATGTCGCCTTGTTTGAGGCGCACACATTTGCCGTCTTTGAGGTCAATGGCAGGAATCAGCAACATGGCCGTGGTGGGTAGTGGGGTTGAAGGGGGGGAGATTTTTGCAAAAAGCGCGTGACCGCTGAAACGGGTATCGGCAAGAAGACGAAAGACTTCAGGGATTCCAGTGCAGAAAGTTGCGGTAGAGGGCCAACCCGTGGGTGGCGCTTTTTTCGGGGTGGAACTGGGTAGCGAAAATGTTATCGCGTGCCAGGGCGGAGGTAAAGCGGCCACCGTAGTCCGATTCACCCACACTGTGGCGCGGGTCGGACGGCTGGGCGTAAAAACTGTGTACGAAATAGAAATAGGCGTTGTCAGGCACCCCCGCCCACACCGGGTGGGTTTGGGCCTGAATCACCTGGTTCCAGCCCATTTGCGGCACTTTGAACCGGCTGCCATCGGGTTGCAGGCGGCCGGCCAGCTCGAAGCGGCGCACTTTGCCTGCGATCAGGTTCAGCCCGTCGGTGGGGCCCTCGTCACTGCTGGACAGCAGCATTTGCATGCCAACGCACACGCCCATCAGCGGTTTGTTGGCGGCGGCGTGGAGCACGGCCTCCAGCAGACCAGACTCGCGCAGCTCGCGCATGCAGTCGGGCATGGCCCCTTGGCCGGGCAGCACGACACGCTCCGCTTGATAGACATCCTCGGGTTTCGAAGTGATCACCACCTCAAACCCGGACCCCTCGGCCACATGCTGCACCGCCTGTGACACCGAGCGCAAATTGCCCATGCCGTAGTCGACGACGGCAACGGTTTTTTTGGTAGCAGCCATCAATTGCCAAGCCCTTTGGAAAGCCACACCCCTGCACTGAAACCACCTCCGTCATTCCCGCGCAGGCGGGAATCCAGCCGGTTCCGCACAGTCGCGCACGGGGTTACGAATCCACCACCGATGGATTCCCGCCTGCGCGGGAATGACGGAACGGGGGTGAATCTGCGAGGCGGTAGAAATCGCAATGGCATGGCGAGCACGGACAACTTACAAGCTCCCCTTGGTCGAAGGAATCACACCGGCAGCACGCGGGTCAATTTCCAGCGCCATGCGCAGCGCCCGGGCAAAGGCTTTGAACACGGTTTCACACTGGTGGTGGGCGTTGTCGCCACGCAGGTTGTCAATGTGCAAGGTCACGCCCGCATGGTTCACAAAACCTTGGAAGAACTCGTAGACCAATTGGGTGTCCAGTGCGCCGATCATGCCGCTCTTGAAGGGCACATGCATTTCCAAGCCGGGGCGGCCAGAAAAGTCGACCACCACCCTGGACAAGGCTTCATCCAGCGGCACATAAGCATGGCCATACCGACGCAGGCCGCGTTTGTCGCCCACGGCTTTGGCCATGGCTTGACCAACGGTGATGCCCACATCTTCCACGGTGTGGTGGCCGTCGATGTGGAGGTCGCCTTTGGCTTCAATGGTGAGGTCAATCAGGCCGTGGCGGGCAATTTGGTCCAGCATGTGGTCAAAAAAGCCAATGCCAGTGGACAGGTTGGCCACCCCAGTGCCGTCGAGGTTCAGCGCCACGCGGATTTGGGTTTCGGCTGTGTTGCGCGACACCTCGGCTTTGCGCTCAGTCACGGATTCAGTCACGGCAGTGCTCATACCAAACTCGCTTTCAAGGCCAACATCATTTGTTCATTCTCTTGGGGTGTGCCCACCGTCAGGCGCAGGCAGTTGTGTAGCAAAGCATGCATCTTGGACACGTTTTTGATCAACACGCCGCGTGCCTTGAGGCCCGTAAACACGGCGTTCGCATCGGGCACACGCACCAAGATCATATTGGCCTGGCTCGGAAAGGGGGTGACGCCGGGCAGCGTGCGTAATTCTGCAAGCAGCTTGTCACGTTCACTTCGCAGCACCCCTGCTTGACGTGCGTATTCGTCCTGGTGCTCCAGCGCAAAGAGTGCCGCCTCTGCATTGAGCACGCTCACGTTGTAGGGGGGGCGCACTTTTTCAAGCTGCTCGATCACGGGCTTAGGCCCCATCAAATAACCAATGCGCACACCGGCCAAGCCAAACTTACTCAATGTGCGCATGATGAGCACATTGGGGTAAGCGGCTGCTCTACCGATGAAACTGCGCGAAGCAAAAGGCTGGTAGGCCTCGTCCATCACCACAAAACCGGGAGCGGCTTGGATGATGCGCTCGATCACGGCGTCGTCAAACAAATTGGCCGTGGGGTTGTTGGGGTAGGCCAAGTAGATGATGGCGGGCTGGTGCTGTGCGATCGCAGCGAGCATGGCCGCTTCGTCCAGCGCGAAGTCAGGCGTCAAAGGCACGCCGACAAACTTCAAACCCTGCAACTGGGCCGATACCTCGTACATCACAAACCCGGGCACAGGTGCCAACACGGTGGCGCCGGACACATCACAGGCCACGCTGAGCAAGGTGATGAGCTCGTCCGAGCCATTGCCCAGCATCAAATCAAAGCCATCCGGCAGCGAGGCATATCTTCCCAATGCGGCGCGTAGATCATCGATGCGGCTGCCGGGATAGCGGTTCATGGCCACCTCAGCCAGGCGCTGGCCCAGGGCAGCACGCAAGTCCTCAGGCAAACGGAAAGGGTTCTCCATCGCGTCGAGTTTGAGCAAGCCGCCACTGGCTTGCACCAGGTAGGCGTGCATGGCCAACACATCCGGTCGGATGTGGCGGGCGATCAGGGTTTCAGCGGGCGTGGTCATCAAACTCGAAATCGGGAAAAAACACGGGTTGACGGGATCATTACATAACATGTAGCATGGGTACACTTCAAGGAGATTGCCATGGCTGCCGTTCTCACCAATGTGTACCTGGAACCTGCCCAGCGCAAGTTTTTGGAAAAACAGGCCAAGACCAATGGCACCAACCTGTCGGTCGAAACACGCTCGGCCATTGATTTGTACAAAGCAGGCATCACGCTGTCGGACCTGGACTTGCTCGACCTGGCCACACGCCGCACCAAAGACGACTTGGACGCCATCAACGCCACGCTCGACCACGGCCAGCGCCGCGCCGAACTCTTCTTCGCGCAAATTGAATCCATCAAGGCCGGTTCTCCTGCATGAGCAGCCTGGTCGCAGAAATCCTCGACCGCCTGTCGGGTGTGGCCATCCTGCGCGAGAAAGTGGCGCAGCAAGACAAGGTGCTGGAAGGCATGCAGCGCATCGTGCTCGACCAGCAGCGCGAGCTGGCAGAGGTGAAGGGGACGTTGCGGGCTTTGGTCACGATGCAGTCGGGGTCAGCAAAATTCAAAGGGTGAGTTGTTCACGACTTGGCCTGGTCGGTGGTCAGCCGCATCTCCGCCGCCCGCGCATGCGCTTGCAGTCCTTCGCCGTGGGCCAGCACCGAGGCGATCTTTCCCAGCGTTTGCGCGCCCTGGCTGCTCACTTCAATCAGGCTGCTGCGCTTTTGAAAGTCATAGACACCCAGCGGGGACGAGAAACGTGCCGTGCCTGCGGTGGGCAGCACGTGGTTGGGGCCGGCGCAGTAGTCGCCAAGGCTTTCGCTGGTGTAGGCACCTAGGAAGATAGCCCCTGCGTGGCGCAGGAGCGGCTCCCAGCGGTGCGGGTCGCGGGAGCTGACTTCCAGGTGCTCGGGCGCGATGCGGTTGCTGATGTCGCAGGCCTCTTCCATGCTGCGGGTGTGGATCAACGCGCCCCGGCCTTCGAGCGAAGCGCGGATGACGTCGCGGCGCGGCATGTCTACCCACAGGCGGTCGATGGAACGACGCACTTCGGCGATGTAAGCCGCATCCGGGCAGAGCAAGATGCTCTGCGCGAGTTCATCGTGTTCGGCCTGGCTGAACAAGTCCATGGCCACCCAATCGGCAGGCGTGCTGCCGTCGGCCAAGACCAAAATTTCGCTCGGACCGGCAATCATGTCGATGCCCACTTTGCCAAACACGCGGCGTTTGGCGCTGGCCACATAGGCGTTGCCGGGGCCGGTGATTTTGTCGACAGCCGGGATGGTGGCGGTGCCATAAGCCAATGCGGCAATGGCTTGTGCGCCGCCCAGGGTGAAAACGCGGTGGACGCCCGCCACTGCAGCGGCGGCCAACACCAGGAGGTTGCGCTCGCCTTTGGGCGTGGGTACCACCATGATGATCTCGCCCACACCCGCCACATGGGCCGGTATCGCGTTCATCAGGGCACTGCTCGGATACGCTGCTTTGCCCCCGGGCACATAAATGCCGACGCGGTCGAGCGGCGTCACCTTTTGGCCCAACAGCGTGCCGTCTTGATCGCGGTAGTCCCAGGACTTGCCGCAGACTTCCAACTGGCGTTCGTGGTAGCTGCGCACGCGCTCAGCGGCTGCATGCAGAGCGTCGCGCTGTTCGGGCGTGATGGCCTTCAGCGCAGCTTGCAATTCAGCTTGGGGAATTTCCAAAGCGGCCACCGAGTCGGCTTGCAAGCCATCAAAACGTTGGGTGTATTCGAGCACGGCGGCGTCGCCGCGCTGGGCCACATCCGCCAAGATGCTCGCCACCCGTTCTTCGATGGCGCTGTCGGTAGATTCCGACCAATGCAGCACGCGCTTGAACTCCGCCTCGAAATCGGGCGCGGTGGTGGCAAGTTGGCGGATGGCGATATTGGACAGAACAGGAGGCATGGCACTCATGGCTTTGAATCTAACGCTTATTGGCGAATCGCCCGCTCAAAGGCATCAATGATCGGCCGAATGCTGTCACCCTTGAGTTTGAGCGCGGCGCGGTTCACGACCAAGCGGGAGGAAATGGGCATGATTTCTTCCACCTCGATCAAGTGGTTGGCCTTGAGGGTGCTGCCGGTGGAGACCAAATCGACGATGGCATCGGCCAGGCCGGTGAGCGGGGCCAGCTCCATCGAGCCATAGAGTTTGATCAAGTCGACGTGCACCCCTTTGCTGGCGAAGTGCTGACGCGCCATGTGGGTGTATTTGGTGGCGACCGTGATGCGCGAGCCGTGTTTCACGGCAGCGGGGTAATCAAAGTCGGCCCGCACGGCCACACTCAAACGGCATTTGGCAATCTGCAAATCCAGCGGTTGCACCAGGCCACCACTTTCGCCGTCATGGGTCGCTTCGTGTTCGATCAAGATGTCTTTGCCGGCCACGCCCAGGTCGGCGCCGCCGTATTGCACATAGGTGGGCACATCACTGGCACGCACCAGCACCACCCGCACCTGGGGATGGTTGGTGGTCAAAATCAGCTTGCGCGATTTTTCGGGATCTTCCGTCACCTCAATGCCTGCGGCTTTGAGCAGCGGCAGGGTTTCGTCAAAGATGCGGCCTTTGGACAGGGCCAGGGTGATGCTATTCATTTGACACGCTCAATGTCCGCGCCGATGCCGCGCAGTTTGGTTTCCATTTGGTCGTAACCCCGGTCGAGGTGGTAAATGCGGTCGACCACGGTTTCACCGCTGGCCACCAGCCCCGCAATCACCAAGCTGGCCGAAGCCCGCAGGTCGGTGGCCATGACGATGGCGCCCGAGAGTTTGTCCACGCCTTGCATCACCGCCGTGTGGCCGTCCACTTGAATGTTCGCACCCAAGCGCACGAGTTCGTTCACATGCATGAAACGGTTCTCAAAAATCGTCTCGGTGACTTTGGCGGTTCCGTTCGCAATGCAATTGAGCGCCATGAACTGGGCCTGCATGTCGGTGGGAAAGGCCGGGTACTCGCTGGTGCGAAATCCCACCGCCGTGGGCCGCTCGTGCATGCGCACGCGGATCCAGTCTGGCCCCGCCTCGATGCTGACGCCCGCTTCGCGCAGTTTCTCGATCACAGCGTCCAGGTGGTCGGCACGGGTGCGGCGCAGCACCACGTCGCCACCGGCGGCGGCCACGGCGCACAGAAAGGTGCCGGTCTCGATGCGATCGGGCACGATGTGGTGGGCACGGGCCGCATCCAAGCCCGTCAGTTTTGACACGCCTTGAATGCGGATTTGGCTGCTGCCCTGGCCTTCAATTTGCGCGCCCATTTGAATCAGCATGTGGGCCAGGTCCACCACCTCGGGCTCGCGGGCGGCGTTTTCCAGGACGGTCTCGCCGTCTGCCAAGGTGGCCGCCATCAGCAAGTTTTCGGTGCCGGTGACGGTGACCATATCGGTGGTGATGCGGGCGCCTTTGAGTTTCGCGGCCTTGGCGATGATGTAACCATGCTCAACGGTGATCTCCGCCCCCATGGCTTGCAAGCCCTTGATGTGCTGGTCCACCGGGCGCGAGCCGATGGCGCAACCGCCGGGCAGCGACACGGTGGCTTCGCCGAAACGCGCCAGCAAGGGTCCCAGCACCAAAATCGACGCCCGCATGGTTTTCACGAGGTCGTAGGGGGCCTCTGGAGAGGTCACCGTGCCGGCGTTCAGGGTGATGTGGCTGGCGTCGCCCACATCAAACTCGGCCTTGGCACCCATGTTGCGCAGCAGCTTGAGCGTGGTGTTCACGTCTTGCAGCTGGGGCACATTGCGCAGGTGCACCGCCTCGGCGGTGAGCAGGCAGGCGCACAGCTCAGGCAAGGCCGCGTTTTTGGCACCGGAGATGGTGACTTCGCCTTCAAGGCGGCGGCCGCCACGGATGAGTAATTTGTCCATCGATGTGGGTGCAACACGCCACGCGGCCACGGATGCAGGGCACTGGCCCACACCCCCAGGCCGCAGTGCGTACTGCGGCAGGTTCAGTGGTGGTGGTGAGCGGCAGGTTGAGCGACTGCAACGGCGCTTGCCGTGGCAGCCCACTCGGAGGGGGTCAGCGTCTTCATGGACAGCGCGTGGATTTGCTCGCGCATTCTATCGCCCAGCGCCTTGTAAACCCGCTGGTGACGGGCCACGCGGCTGGCGCCGTCAAATTCTGCAGACACGATGGTGGCAAAAAAATGCCGGCCGTCGCCTTCAACTTCCAGGTGCTCGCAGACCAGGCCTTGGGCAATGAAGTGCTGGACGTCGGATGGGGTGGGGTCTGCCATGATGCTGGGATTATCCCTCAGGCGGCTCAATGTCTGATCTTGTAACCCGTGCGCAGCAAATGCAAGCAAAATCCGCAGACCAGGGCCAAGCTCGCGGACACCACGGCCAGGCTGAACCAGGGCGACACATCACTCACACCAAAAAAGCCGTGGCGAAAGCCGTCGATCATGTAGAAAAACGGGTTGAAATGGCTCACGGTTTGCCACAGGGGTGGCAGCGATCCGATGGAGTAAAACACGCCGGACAAAAACGTCATCGGCATGATGATGAAGTTTTGAAACGCGGCAATCTGGTCGAACTTCTCCGCCCACAGGCCGGCGATCAAACCCAAGGCGCCCATCATGCCGGCACCCAATAGCGTGAAGACCAGCACCCACGGCCAATGCGCGCCGCTGAGCGACGACCACGGCATGAACCACGAGGTGACGAAGAGCACGCCTGCCCCGACCACGACACCACGCACCACCGAGGCGCCCACATAAGCCAAAAACCAAGCCCAGTGCGACAGCGGCGTGACGAGCAAAAACACCAGGTTGCCCGTGATCTTGCTTTGAATGAGGGAGCTGCTGCTGTTGGCAAAGGCGTTTTGCAGCACGCTCATCATCACGAGGCCGGGGATCAAAAAACTGGTGTAACTCAGGCTCTCGTAAACCTTGACATGGTCTTCCAGCACATGGCCGAAGATGAGTAGGTAGAGCACCGCCGTGAGCACGGGCGCGGCCACGGTTTGAAAGCTCACTTTCCAGAACCGCAGCACTTCTTTGTAGAGCAAGGTCGAGGTGCCGGAAAGCGCTTGCACCAGGCGGGTGTTGCGACCACTCATGCGGCAGCCTCCGTCAAGGGTGCGTCTTGCATGATTTCTAGAAAGACGTCTTCCAAATCAGCTCGGCCTATTTCCAAGTCCTCGGGTTTGCAACCGGCGGCGCGTAATGTGGCCAACACGGTTTCCACCTCCTGGGCATCGTGGGCTTTGATTTGCACGATGCGGCCGGTCACGCGCGACTGCGATTGAAGAGCGGCGGGCACGGCCGCGTCCATCTTGAAACGCAGCATGGTGCTGGCGCGGCCTGCGAGCAAAGCCGAGGTGGTGTCCAGCGCCACCACGCGACCCGCCTTGAGCATGGCGATGCGGCCACACAAAGCTTCGGCTTCTTCCAAATAATGGGTGGTGAGCAAGACGGTGTGGCCTTCTTTGTTGAGTCGCGCCACAAAACCCCACAACGTTTGGCGCAACTCCACATCGACGCCGGCAGTGGGCTCGTCCAGCACGATGACGGGCGGGCGGTGCACCAACGCCTGGGCGACCAACACCCGGCGTTTCATACCGCCGGAGAGCTGGCGCATATTGGCATCGGCTTTGTCGGACAGGCCCAGGTGGTGCAATAGCTCATCAATCCAGGCGTCGTTCTTTCGGATGCCGAAGTAACCGCTTTGGATGCGCAGCGACTCGCGCACGCTGAAAAACGGGTCGAACACCAGCTCTTGCGGCACGATGCCCAAAGCATGCCGGGCGGCAGCGTAGTCGCTCACCACATCATGGCCGTGCACGGTGACATGGCCTGCTGTCGAGGAAGACAAACCCGCCAAGATGCTGATGAGCGAGGTTTTCCCTGCGCCGTTGGGGCCGAGCAGGCCGAAAAACTCGCCGGGCTGGATGTCAAAACTGACATCGCTGAGCGCCTGCACGGAACCTTTGCTGCCCGAGTAGGTTTTGCTGACGTGTCGAAAAGAAACGGCGGGGGTGGCAGTGGGCTCGTGCATAGAGCGGCAGATTGTAGGGAGGCGCGGGCTTTGTTGCACCGCAGAGGTCAATGAGCCCGCACCATAACCGTCGTTCCCGCGCTGGCGGGAATCCAGGCGGTGTTCGCGTCGACCGCTTCGTTTGCAAGCAGTGAGTGGATTCCCGCCTGCGCGGGAATGACAAACCTGCGGTCAATCTGGATAGGCTGCGCCATCACTTGGTGATAGTGTGCCGCCATGCCTGCCCCACCCAAAAAACCCCGCCGCACGGCCGAACGCATCCTGGAGGTCACGCTCGACCTCTTCAACCGTTTTGGTGAACCCAATGTTTCCACCACCTTGATCTCGGCCGAGCTCGGCATCAGCCCCGGCAATTTGTACTACCACTACCCGGCCAAGGACGAGTTGATCAACAGCCTCTTTGACCGTTATGAAACACGCCTCAACGAGTTGCTGCAAGCCTCGGGCGGCGTGCGCCATGTAGAGGACGCGTGGCTCTTCTTTCACATGCTGTTTGAGCTGATTTGGCAGTACCGTTTTTTGTACCGCGACCTGAACGATCTGCTCAGCAAAAACCGCCGCCTGGAAACCCATTTTCAGTTTGTGCTGAAGAACAAATCACAAGCGGTGCGTGAGCTGCTGGGTGGCTTGAAGGCAGGTGGCGGGCTGCAAAGCGAACCGGAAGACAGCGAGGCTGTGGCCACCGCCATGGTGGTGGTGCTCACCTACTGGTTGAGTTTTGAGTATGTGCGGGACCCGCGCCGTGCGCTGGAAGCAGAAAATGCTTCCGCAGCCATGTTGCGCGGCGCTTTTCATGTGCTGAGTTTGCTCAGCCCTTATCTGAACTTACAACAGCGCCAGCATTTGGCGCAGCTCGCCAGCAACTATTCAAACTCCTGAAGACGAAAGACAACCCCATGGCCAAGTGGACACCTTTTCCCTACGACAACGCCGCCTATGTGTACGACGCCGCGACCTTGAAGAAAAAATGGGCGCGATTGCACACGGGTGATGCGGAGCCCTTTCCCAAAGACGACAAGGTGCTGGCGGCTTGGGCCTTGTTCCACGCGGGTGAATTCCAAAAGGCCACCGAAGCCGGTTTGAAAGCGGGCGGTGCAGGCGTGACGGTGGCCAACAAAGCGCAGGCGATTTATGCCAACTACTTGGAAAAGAGTGAGAAAAACAAACTCGCCCTCTTCCAAGAAGTGGCAGAACGTGCCGAGGCGCAAACCACCCAAGAACCAGGTAACGCCAATGCCTTCTACTTCATGGCCTATGCCCTGGGCCGCTACAGCCAAGGCATCAGCGGGGCCAAGGCGTTGTCACACGGCCTGGGCAGCAAAGTCAACACGGCCCTGGAAACGGCGATTGAGCTGTCACCGAAACATGCCGACGCCCACATCGCACTGGGCGCCTTTCACGCGGAGGTGATCGACAAAGTCGGCTCCCTCTTGGGCCGCACCCAAGGGGCCAGCAAAGACGCAGGCATGTCCATGTTCAAAACCGCCCTCAAGCTCAACCCCACATCAGCCATCGCCATGGTCGAGTACGCCAATGGCCTCGTGATGCTGGAAGGCGAAAAGAAAATGCAAGAAGCCACCAAGCTTTACGAAGACGCTGCCGCCTGCGATCCACTGGACGCCACCGAATGTTTGGATGTGGAGATGGCTAAGGCGGAGTTGGAGGATTAAATTTATCAATGCTGACGCCAATCACTTACACAATTCGAGTGCAATAGCGACGAATCTTTGTACAAGTGACGATTTCCGGCTTTGGTGCTTGCCCTGATGCAGGAGCCCAAATTGCTCGAAGTTCGTACTGGCTAGAGTATTCAGGGTCCTTGAGTAATGCCGGATGAACAAGGTGTGGTTCGTCATGCGGCTTTTGGCGAGCTTCATAGATACATGGGAATGCGCCTTGGAATTCTCCAGTGCCAGCAAAAGCAGCGGACAAGACACGAAAAAATGAGGGTGGATTGTCTATCCGCACGCATGCGTCATACCCGAAGCGGAGCATTTCAACGGGATCGAACTTGTTGCTAAGGCTAAAGATGTAAAAGTCAGGGCTTTCGTCAGTACGAACAAAGATGCAGTCATGGAAAACAGCCCCGCCAACTTCAGCCGCAGGCCTGCCTATACCTACTTCAACTATGCCAGCAAGGAACTCGGGTAGATCACGGTTAGAGCTTGCGACGAGGTGATCGATTCTTTGGTATGCACTGCTAACTCCTTCCCAACGATCACCAACACGGTCATCGTGCTGTTCAATGTCACGATATTCGTAAAGAGTTCCAATGCGTAGGATCCCATCGGTCACCATCTTGATTGCGTGTTCAGAGCGCATGTACTTGAACAGTGGCAGGCAAACTCGAAATGAATCGGTTATTTGGTAATCGGGGTCTGGTAGGTTGATCATGTGGCAATAGGCACTTGATGGTCACTCACTTGATAGCGAGCAAAAGCAAGGTTCTAAGCAAAATCCGCAGATCGCTCAATGTGCCGGCCTCTTCTACATAGCGAGCTGACAGCTTGAGTTTGGCAGGCAGAACAACCTCTCTGTACTCTCGCTCAGGATCAACCGCTTTCGCCAGCAACTCACCCTCGTCGCGGTATTCAATAGAAGCCAAGTCCGTGATGCCAGGGCGCACGCTCAGAATTTTGTCGCGCAGCGCGGTGGGGTACAGCGCCACATACTGCGGCAACTCGGGCCGCGGGCCGACCAAACTCATGTGGCCTTGCAGCACGTCCAGCAATTGGGGCAATTCGTCGAGTTTGCTGCGCCTTAAAAAATGGCCGGCGCGGGTGATGCGCTCGTCTTGTCCCACCGTGATGCCGGGGCCTGCATGGCTGGGATCGTGGGCCATGGTGCGCAACTTGCGAATGCGGAACAAACGCCCGCCGCGCCCGACACGTTCTTGGCGAAAGAGTGCGGGACCAGTGGAGTCGAGTTTGATCCACAGGGCCAGCAGCAACAGCAGCGGGGCCAGCAGCAGCAGGGCCAGGCCCGCAAGCGTGATGTCGAACAATCGTTTGGTCATGGTCGTTGGCGACTGGCGATGCTTCAGGCCAACACGCCACGCACCGCGTCCACCACCCGCTGCACATCCCCATCGCTCATCTTGGAATACAGCGGCAGGCTCAGCATGCGCTCGTAGGCCTTGTGGCTGTGGGGGAACTGCTCGGGGCGCAGTTGGTAGCGGTCACGCCAATAGGGCTGCAGATGCAGCGGGATGTAGTGCACGCTGCAGCCTATGCAAAGCGCAAACAACCGTTCAATCACGGTGTCACGCGACAAGGTGCATTCATCCTTCAGGCGCAGCACGTACAAATGCCAGGCGTGGGTGTCACTGGACAGGGTGCCGCTGCTGCCAGGCACAGGCGGCGTCAACACAGGCAACCCCGCGAAAGCCGCGTTGTAGGTCGCGGCGATGGCGGCACGGCGCTGCTGGAAAGCGCTGGCCTTCTTGAGCTGGTGCAGGCCGAGGCTGGCGGCGATGTCGGTGAGGTTGTACTTAAAACCCGGCGCAACGATCTCGTAGTACCAGCTCGGCACTTTCGCGGTGAAACGGTCAAAGGCATCGCGGCTGATGCCGTGCAGGCGCATCACGGCAATGCGTTTGGCGAGAATCGCATCACGCGTGACCACCATGCCGCCCTCGCCGGTCGTGATGGTTTTGTTGGCGTAGAAGCTGAAGACGGTGACGTCGGAGCCGAGCGTGCCCACCAGTTGGCCGTGGCTCGTGGTCGGCAGCGCATGGGCCGCGTCTTCCACCACTTTGAGGCCGTGTTTTTTGGCGAGCTGCAAGAGCGCAGGCATGTCGGCGGCCAACCCCGCATAGTGCACAGGCATCACCGCTTTGGTTCGTGGCGTGATGGCAGCTTCCACCGCGGCCACATCGACGCACAAGGTGGCCGGGTCTACATCCACCAGCACCACATCGGCCCCCAAATAACGCACCACTTCGGCTGTGGCGGTGAAGGTGTGGGTGGTGGTGATGACTTCATCGCCGGGACCAATGCCCAGGGCTTCCAGAGCCAGGTGCAAGCCGGCGGTGGCGGAGTTCACGGCCAAACAGTTCAGACTTGGAGCCTCGGAAAACGCCCCCAGAAAAGCAGCGAACTCGGCCTCGAAACGTTTGGCCTTGGGGCCGGTGGTGAGCCAGCCGGATTTCAGGGTGTCGACCACCTCGGCGATGTCGTCGTCGCCGATGTCGGGCAAGGCGAAGGGCAGGAAGGGAAGTTCACTCATGGGGCTTTTTGACGATCCACGCCAGAAGGTGGGTGCGCAGCAGCGTCAGGCTGTTGAACACAGTGTAGACAGAGGGATGAACTTTCGCTGCCAAGCGGGCCAAAGGCGGTGCGAGGGTGAGGCGTTGGGTATGAAACTGGCCGTCAGGAAAAAGCGCGTGCACACGCCGCAGTGGCACACCCCGCACATCCGGGTTGCGTGGGTTGTTCATGGTGAAGTCGTACCAAATGACGGCACCACCCGGTTTGAGCACTTGCCACAGGTGGCTGGCCAAACGCTGCTGGTAGGCGTCATCCAGCAATGACGAGAAAACGGTGGATTGCAGTACCAGATCGACGCTGGCGGGCGGCCACTCCATTTGCAGCGCATCACCCAGCCTGAGCTGAACGCTCGCGGGCAGCACAGCGCGTGCGGTTTGGTGGCGTTCTGGCAAGAGCTCCACGCCAGAGAGGTTCTCGGGGGCCAAACCCCAGCGCAGCATGTCGAGCAAATTGCCGCCGCTGCCAAACCCCACTTCCAACAAACGCAAGGCCGACAGTTGGGTGAGGTCACCGCCGACATGGCGCAACAGATGGTGCGCCAGCGCGCGCTCGCGTTCCTGCGCTGGCCACAAGGCCGCCGGGTTGAGGCGGTGGTAGCGCCAGTCCTGCGCCACGTCCTGACGGCGTGCATAACGCGCACGCACGGCTTCGGTTTCGTCGTCGGATTCAGACTTTGGAGCGCTGCCCATGGTGCTGCCTCAACGGGTCAAACGATTGAGGCCGTCGCCGCCGGTTTTGTGGCCGCGCAACACATCGAACCAACCCCAGAGTGAACCTGCGCCATAACCCAGGTGGTAGGCAGCGATGACAGCGGGCAGCCGCCACACCACAGGCCAAGCCAAACTCGGTTGGTGGGTGGCCACGATCAAGCCCGAGGCGAGCAATACCGCCACACCGTAGAGCGCCAAGAGCCACTCCAGCAGCCCCCCGTTGCCAAAGGCGGCAGGCAAGAAAGACAGCGCCAAGAGCGCCACAAACAAGCCCGGCACCAGGTGCCGCAGTGCCGCAGGCTGGCCATGTTTGCGCATGACAAAGGGTTTCCAATAGCCGTATTGCAAATACTGCTTGAACAAGGCGGTGATGGACGAGCGCGGTTCATACACCGATTCAATCGCCGCACTTTGCCAAATGCGCCCACCGCCAACGGCGATGCGCAGATTGTGTTCGTCGTCTTGGTTGCGCACCAAGGTTTCGTCAAAGCCGCCCCAGCGGGTGAAGGTGGCTCGGGGCCAAGCGCCTAAGTAGACCGTGTCGACCCAACCGTTGTAGCGAACATCACGCGAGCGTGCGCCACCGGCGACCCAGCGCGACTGGAACGCAGCCGCAATCGCTTGGCCGGTGGCGTTGTTGTCGGGCTCCCGCCCGGCCGCACGCGCACGCCACGGACCACCGACGTTGTCTGCACCGGTTTCCTCTAACTTTTCAATGCAGCGTGCGACGTAGTCACTGGCGTAGCGGGTGTGCACGTCCATGCGCACAATCACTTCGCCTTGCGCCTTGGCGATGGCCGCATTCAAACCGGTGGAGACGATGCGTGCGGGGTTGTCGATGAGTTGCAGACGCGGATCGCGCTGCGCCCACCCTTGCAACAACTCACGTGTGCCATCGTCGCTCAAACCATCGGCCACCAACAGCTGCAGCTGCCACCCCGTTGGCAAATGCTGGTGGGTGACTGCTTCACAGAAAGCAGCAATGTGGGCCTTCTCGTTGCGGCAGGGCACGATGACGGACACGGTGCGCAGGGGTGGCGAGTTCATGGTGCAGCCGCCAAACAGCGTTGGTAGAGGGCCCACATTTTGTCCATCTCCAAGCGGCGCGAGGCGCGCTCTTCGATGAGGGCGCGGTTGTGCTGACCCATGCCATTCAAGGCCGGTGCGCCAGCACGAACCAGTTGCAGCAAGGCCTGGGTGATGCGAGCGGTGCCGCTGGCCGCGGTGCTGGCATCCACCAAACGTCCGCCTTGGTCATTCACCCACTGCCGGTTGGCGGGCAGGTCAGAGACCAACATCGCCAAACCGCAGGCCATGGATTCGAGCAAGGAGACCGAGGTCGCATCGCTCAAGGGCAAGCTGATGGCCACCGCACAACCTTGCATCACCGCCAGCATGGCGTCTTCGCCCAGTCTGCCGTGGAAGACCACGTCCTGGGTCAAACCCAAACGCTGCACCTGGCTTCGCAGCGCGGGCTCTAAGCTGCCCCCGCCGAGCAAATGCAAAGCACCCAACTGCTGGGGCTCAGCGAGTTTGGCCTGGGCGTAGGCCTCGACGATGCGGTCTATTTGGTAGTTGGGCTCCCAGGCGCGCAGGCTGACGCATTGCACTGGCATGGCCGAGCGCGCTTGTGCCGCCGGTACAAAACGGTCGGTGTCTGCGCCCCAGGACACTTCGTGCAAATCGGCGGTGGGTTGGTAGCGCTGGATGGCTTGCAATACATCGTCGGAATCGGCGGTGATGAGCTGTGCACGGCGCAAGGTCCACTGCGTGAGCGCACGCCAGAGCTTGTTTTTCTGCGGCGTCAACAAAATGTCAGAACCCCAGGCGGTAAGCACCACACGCGGGTGGCCAGAGGCCGCGGCCCACAGGCCATTGGAGGTGATGTAGTGGCCGTGAACCACGTCTGGCTGCAGCGTGCGCGTCAAAGAACGCACTTCGGGCAAGGCCAAAAACCAAGCCGCAGAGCCCTGGCCGGGTCGAATCACATGCATGGACGCAGCAGCAGGAATGGGCGCTGGCCGCCGGGTGGCGACATGGCACAACGCACCACGCGCGGCCATTTCATGCACCCAGCGCTGCAGGTGCACGCTGTCAGCGTCGCCGAAAAAAAGAATCTTCATGGGTTTTGTCAATGAACAGACGTCAATGGACAGACCTCGCCCAAGCGTCATAAGCCGCTTGCAGTTCAGGGTGGTCAGCCAACCAGCGCGCATCGCCCTCGCGGGTGTCACCCACCTGCACGGCCGGTTGGCCTGCCATGACGGCAAAAGCGGGCACCTCGCCGTCGACATAACTGTAAGCGCGTAAGACGGCACCTTTGCCGATGTGGCTGCCTGGGGCGATCACGCAGTGCGGGCCCACAAATACAAAGGCGCCTATCTGGGTGGGGGCTCTTTGCATACCGGCCGGATTGTCTTTTCCAAAGTAGTCCCTGCCATGCAAACGCAAAGCCACATGGCTGCTGTGGGTGAGGACGGACACATGGTTGGTGATTTGGCAACCTTCACCAATCGTCAAACCACCCGAGGCGTCGAGAAAATTATGGTGGCCAATGAAGACATGGTCGGCGCAGACCAGCTGTGCCCTGCCCTCAATCACCGTGCTGCTGCCCACCCGGGTGTGGGCCAAGAAAACGCCGCCTTGGGTCGCAAAACCGTACACCAACCGCGGGCCTGAGATGCGGGCCCGCAGTTTGGATGCCCAATGGCGAAACTTCAAGAACAAGGTAGAGCTCATGTTGCAGATTGTGCGGGCTGATGTGGAACTTGGTGACGCGACCAAAGCGCACGCACCGGCAGGCCACTCAGCCGCAGGAACAAACCCAAACCGAGAACAATAGCCACCCCGTAAGACACACTGGTGGCCACGGCAGCGCCCGCAGCCCCCCAGATCGGAATCCACCACCAAGACAGCACCAGGTTCAGCAACATGGATGTCAGTGCGATACCGCCGGCCAACCAGGGCTGGCCACGTTGGTTGGTGAAATAGGCAGATATGCCCGATGCGCTGCTGTAAGCCAAGGTGCCCGGCAACAACATCAACAAATACCACCAGGCCGGTCGGTAGACCTCGCCCAAGACGGAGGGCAAGGCCCACCACGCAACGACCAGCAAGATCGGTGACGCCAGCAACACCCCCAATGCCCCCCAACGCACCGCTTGCAAGGTACTGGACGCTGCCGCTGCTTTGTCTGTCGCGCCAATGCGCCCGTAGACCGCCGTGGTCACCGCGGACGACACCAGCCACAGGAGCTCAGCCACGGTGATGGCAACCGAGTAGATGCCCGCGGCAGCCAGTCCATCCAAGCGTTCCACCAAGAACAAGTTCACTCGGTAGTTGAGCAAGCTGATGACGTTGGTCAAGCCAATCAGGGCGGCAAACTGCCAAGCCGGCGACATCAATACCCACCGCGGCCTCGCCCAACCTTGCGACCGAAACGACCACCACAAAGCCGCCAGGCCCACCGCCGACTTGCCCACCACCCACACCAAGAGCACCCGAGACACGTCCAGCGGCGGCCACCACAACAAACACAGCGCCACACCCAGCAAGACCACCACGGGCGAGGCCAGCACAAAGCCGTTCAGTGGCAACAGCTGCCCTCGCCCCAGCCACACACCAGACACCGTGGGCACGATGAGCAAGCACGGCGCCGCCCACGCCAGGAGCACCAAGCGGTCGTACGGCGCTTCGGGATGCATGGCCGCGAGGCCCCACAAGGCCAGGCCCGCCAACGCACCCACCAGCAGCGCGGCCGAGACGACCGTGCTGTGCAGTTCAGCCCAGGAGGCATCCGGTGCTTGGGAGTGGGCGCGCGCCAGCCACAAACCAAAACCAGAAAACAGCGCAAGCAACGCCGCCTCGCAAGCGACAAACAAAGCGAACACACCTTGCGAACTGGCCCCCAGCCGCGCCACCAGCGTCATCAGCAACAAACCCGCCAATACCGTGCACACCCGTACCGCCAAGTTCAAGGCTGCGCCTTTGGCAAGCGAGGTGGGGGTCATGGAGGTGATGGCGATTCGTAGAAAGTCGGCCCCATGGGGGTGGCAGGGGGCGGGTGATTCTATGAGGGTACGCGGACAGGTCCAGGGTTTGCTGATATACAAATCGCCCTCGCGTGAAGCCCTCACAGGCATGCAATTGAGGCGCAAAGCACAGCGAGGGTTGATCCCCCCGCGAGCATTTGCAACGAAGAGTGGGGGCCTGTAAGGGCTTTACCCTTGGCCACCCCGACGCGAGGGCAATTTGTATGTCAAAAGACCCTTGAGGCTTTTCGCCCGATAAAGGCTGACAATGCCACCAAGGAACGAGTCCTTTTGTTCGCCGTGGGTTTTGACCCGTCAGCAAAGTCACCGTTAAAATTTTTTCATGAACTCAACCCTGAATCCCACCTGCCGCACCCTTGTTTTGTGGATGGCCGTGTCATTGGCTGCGCTGCTTCAAGCCTGCGCTCAAACACCGCCCCCCCAAAAACCTGTCGAACCGCCGCCCCCGCCGATTCAGTTTCTTGTCTATGCCCAAACAGGCACAGCCTCCAGAACCATGTCGCCGGAAGCACTGGCGCAGCAAGCCAGCCGCATCGCAGAAGTGCCCGTTCGCCATGAGGGCGTGGCAACCGACGGACGGCACAACTTGGTTTTGGTCTGCGCCAACGTTCCCGCTTGCCAGGTTGCCACGCAGCGCATGCGCGCCCAAGCCGAGCACTTCGCAGCAGTAGAAGAAGCCCCGCGCCCCGCTTTCGGCCCCATCTACGGCCCGGGCAATCCCAGACCTTGATGCGACGCGGGGGCCGGGCGCACTCGGCCCTGCGCTTCAAACATCAGAAGTGAATGCCCTTCATCATCTGCTGCATGGCAATCGCCTCGGGTGACAGGCTGGGCTTGGCACCATCCTTGGCGCCCTTGGCCGCATCGCTGTCTGGGAACATGCGGAAGCTGGTGTTCATCGCAATTTGCGCCACACGTGGCAGCAAAGCATGCAGCAACTCGCCGGCTTGGCCCAAACGGGTGGCCACGCGCACCGGTTTGTAGATACACGCCTGGGCAATCATGTCAGCGGCCTCTTCGGGAGCCAAGGTGGGCACGTTGGCGTAAATCTTGGTGGGCGCGATCATGGGGGTGCGCACCAAGGGCATGTTGATGGTGGTGAAGGTGATACCGAGGTCGGCGTATTCACTGGAAGCACAGCGTGTCCACGCATCCAGCGCCGCTTTGCTGGCCACATAGGCTGAAAAACGCGGGGCGTTTGTCAGCACACCGATGGAGCTGATGTTGACCACATGGCCTTTGCGTTTGGCAGCCATGGCGGGCAAGAGGCCCATGGTGACGCGTATGCAGCCGAAGTAGTTGAGCTGCATGGTGCGCTCAAAGTCGTGGAAACGGTCGTAGCTGGATTCGATGGCGCGGCGGATAGATCGGCCGGCGTTGTTGATGAGGAAATCCACGCCGCCATAGGTGTCGTTGATGGCTTGCAGCATTTCTTTGCAGCTGGCTTCGTCGGCAATGTCGCTGGAGTAGGTGATGAGCTGAGCATCTTTGCCCGCAGCCGCCAAGATTTCTTTCATGGCCTCGGCAAGTTTCACTTCGTCGCGGCCACAAATCAAGGTGATGGCACCGGCCTCGGCAAACTTGATGGCCGCGGCCAAACCAATGCCCGACGAACCACCTGTGACGAGCACCACCTTGCCACCCACGGTGCCGCGCAAGCTGCGGTCGACGTGCAAGGCTGGGTCGAGGTGGCGTTCCCAGTAGTCCCACAAGCGCCAGGCGTAGTCGCCCAGCTTCGGACACTCGATGCCGCTGCCTTTGAGCGCCGCCACCGTCTCGCGGCAATCAAACCGGGTGGGGTAGTTGATGAAAGTGAAGATGTCTTCGGGCAGCCCCAGGTCTTTCATCACCGCGTTACGAATGCGGCGCACCGGTGCCAAAGCCAGCAGGCCTTTTTTGACGCTCTTGGGGATAAAACCCAACAGCGCCGCGTTGACAAACAAATTCATCTTGGGCGCATGCGCGGCCTTGCTGAAGATGTCGAGCACATCACCCACGCGGTAGCCCTGTGGGTCCACCAAGTGGAAACACTTTTTGTTCAGCTCGGCCTTGCTGTGGCTGATGTGGTCCAGCGCGCCCACCACAAAATCCACCGGCACGATGTTGATGCGCCCGCCTTCCAAACCGATGCTCGGCATCCAGGGCGGCAGCAACTGGCGCATGCGCTGGATGAGTTTGAAGAAATAGTAGGGACCGTCGATCTTGTCCATCTCGCCGGTGTGTGAATCGCCCACCACCATGGCGGGGCGGTACACCGTCCAAGGCAGTTTGCACTCCTTGCGAACGATTTTTTCGCTCTCGTGTTTGGTCATGAAGTAGGGGTGGTCCAGACCGTCCGCCTCTTCGAACATGTCTTCGCGGAATACGCCTTCATAAAGGCCCGCCGAGGCGATGGACGACACATGGTGCACATGACCGGCGTCGATGGCTTTGGCCAACTCCACCATGTTGCGCGTGCCATCGATGTTGACTTTGACCTGGGCTTCTTCGTCGGCACTGAGGTCATACACCGCTGCCAGGTGGTAGACATGGTCCACCTTGCCCTTGAGTTTTTTGATGTCCTCGGCCGACACACCAAGCTTCTTGGCCGTGAGGTCCCCAAGCACCGGCACCGCACGCGCCGGTGTGGTGCCCCAATAGGACAACAGCTCGGTCACCTTGCCTTGGCTTTCTGGGCGCAGCAAGAAATAAACCGTGGCACCGCGCCGTTGCAGCAGCGTTTTGACGAGACGTTTGCCGATGAAGCCGGTGGCGCCGGTGACGAAGTAGTGCATGAGATCTCCTGTGCTGTTGTGTGGTGGTGCGGCCCGCTGGCCTGCCACCAAGCTTTGTAGACATGCATTCTTCATCCAAATCTCGGTTCTGGCGCTGCGCGCTTACCCCAGGTGTCACCCAAGAAATGGCAGTTGATCGCTTTCTTGCGCTCGCACCACCCTGTCAATGCAAAGAGTTCTGCCCACGCCCCAGGGACCGGCGAGGTGAAAGCGCCACACACCCGAGTGGGCCGCGCTGCGGGGCGCTCGGGCGCGTTCAACCGCCGTTTCTTGGCTTGCTGTTTGTAGAAGCAACTCACTAGAAATCTAGGGTGCGCCCTCCAACCCGGCTGCCTATAGTCGCCCAGGTTGTTCTCTTCTTTAACCCTACAAAGGACTCATCACCATGGTCAAAAAACTCAAACAGATGGCAGACAAACAAGCCGCCAGCAGCAAATCCGGTTTTGACAGCGCCTTGGCTGGGGCCGTCAAAGAGTCGGCCCAACAAATTTGGCTGGCCGGCATGGGTGCCTTTGCCAAGGCCCAGGCCGAAGGCGGGAAAGTGTTTGAAACCTTGGTGAAAGAAGGTGTCTCTTTGCAGCGCAAGACACAGTCTGTGGCCGAAGGAAAAATTTCCGAGGTCACGAGCAAGGTGTCCAACATGGCCAGCATGGCCGGTGAAGTGGGCGCCAAAGCAGGCCAGCAATGGGACAAGCTGGAGTCGATTTTTGAAGAACGTGTGGCCCGTTCGCTGAACAAACTGGGTGTTCCATCGGCCAAAGACGTGAATGTGCTGATTGCCCGCATTGATGCGCTGAGCAAACAAGTGGCGCAATTGTCCAAGGCGAAACCCGCCACAGTGACAAAACCCGCGGCAAAAAAGGCCGCCAAACCCGCAGCCAAAAAGACCGCTCGTAGGGCTGCCTGAAGCCGATGGCAGCCAAGGCGGGCAAGAAACGCTCAACCTCCCCGCGCATCGGCCTGGCCTTGGCGGGTGGCGGGCCGCTGGGCGCCATCTATGAGATAGGCGCGATGTGCGCCTTGGACGATGCCCTGCAAGGGATTGATTTCAACGACTTGCAAGGTTATGTCGGCGTCTCATCGGGCGGCTTCATCGCCTCGGGGTTGGCCAACGGCTTAACCCCGCGTGAGTTGTGTGACGCCTTCATTGAGAACATTGGGCCATCGCACGACGTATTTGAGCCCTCGCTGCTGCTGCAACCCGCTTGGCTTGAAATCATGCAGCGTTTGGCTCAACTGCCGATGTTGATGGGGCAGGCTTGGTTTGAATACCTCGCCTCGGGCGGATCGATGGCCACCGGTTTTGAACGCGTGGCGCGGGCCTTGCCCACGGGTTTGTTTTCCAACGACGCAATAGATACGCAGTTGCGCCGCCTGTTTTCACTGCCCGGCCGCAGCAATGATTTCCGCGAGCTCAAGCGGCAGTTGGTCGTGGTGGCCACCGATTTAAACACCGGCGAGAGCGTGCCGTTTGGTCTACCAGGCCATGACGCCGTGCCCATCTCCAAAGCCGTACAAGCCAGCGCGGCTTTGCCTGGTCTGTATCCGCCCGTGGAAATCAACGGCCACCACTATGTGGATGGCGTGCTGAAGAAAACGCTGCACGCGTCGGTGTTGTTGGAGCAAGGGCTGGACTTGCTGATTTGCCTCAACCCCCTGGTCCCCTACGATGCGTCCATTGCGCCCCAGCACCGTGTGCTTTCCAAAGGCCGTGGGCGCATTCCGAAACTGGTCGACGCTGGCTTGCCCGTGGTGCTGTCACAAACCTTCCGCACCTTGGTGCATTCGCGTTTAGACATTGGCCTCAAAGGGTATGAGCAAACCTACCCCGACACCGCCATCGTGCTGTTCGAGCCCGACCACCGCGATCCTCAGCTCTTTTTGGCCAACACCTTCAGCTACACCCAGCGCCACGAGTTGGCCGAACATGCCTACCAACAAACGCGCCAGCAATTACGCCAGCGCCGTGCCACCCTGGCACCCTTGCTGGCCCACCATGGTGTTGCCTTGAACAGCGAAGTGCTGGACGACCCGCACCGTTACTTGCTGGAGAAACGGCGCAAGCCGCGACCGTTTCAAGCTCAGGCCAAGGGGACTTCACTGCGGGTCGGCGCGGCGGTGAAACAATTGGAGGCGGTGCTGGGTGACTTGGAAGCCGCGCTGCCAGTGACTTCCCCGCCAGCATCCAAGCGCAGAACCATCAAGGGTTGAATTGCCCGGGGAACACCCACAAGAGCGCGGTCGTCATCGTCACATAACGTAAGAATTTGCCGATGGCCATGTAAAAAACGCAGGGCCAAAATGGCAGTCGCAGCCACCCGGCCAGCGCACACAGCGGGTCACCGACCACAGGCAACCACGACAACAAACAAGCCTTGGGGCCAAACCGCTGCAACCAGGCCAGTGCGCGGTGTTCTGCTGTTTTTCCCGTGGCGCGTTCATAAACTTTTTCAGCGCCCAAGCCCATCCACCAGCTCACAGCACCGCCCAAGGTATTGCCTGCCGTGGCCACCAAGATGGCAGGCCAAAACAGATCCGGGTTGAGTTTGATCAGACCAAAAACCGCCGGCTCTGAGCCCATGGGCAACAGGGTGGCTGAAATAAAGGCCACCACAAACACGGTGGACAAACCAAATTGCGGCAAGGCCAAGGCGGCGAGCAGCGCAGCGAGAGCAGATTCAATCCAAGCAGTCATGCTTCAGATTATGGGTGGCCCCGGTGACGGGACGCCGCTATACTCCTGCCTCCTTTTTAGGCAATCCCCTCCCCCCGCTTTTCATGACCGCCCTGCACATTGGCCACATCGCGCTCGCCAACCGGCTGTTTGTCGCCCCCATGGCCGGGGTGACGGACCGGCCGTTTCGCCAGCTGTGCAAACGCCTGGGCGCGGCTTATGCGGTCAGCGAGATGGTGACCTCGCGCAAAGACCTGTGGAACTCGCTGAAAACCAGCCGCCGCGCCAACCACGAGGGTGAAGTCGCGCCGATCTCGGTGCAAATTGCAGGCACCGAGGCGGCCATGATGGCCGAGGCGGCCGCGTACAACATCGACCGTGGCGCGCAAATCATCGACATCAACATGGGCTGCCCGGCCAAAAAAGTCTGCAATAAATGGGCAGGCTCGGCCTTGATGCAAGACGAGCCGCTGGCGCTCGAAATCATTGAAGCCGTGGTCGCCGCCTGCACACCGCACAACGTGCCTGTCACCTTGAAGATGCGCACCGGCTGGTGCGATGCCGAGCGCAACGCCCTGCGTTTGGCCCGCGCCGCAGAAAGCGCTGGCGTGGCCATGGTCACCGTGCATGGTCGCACCCGCGAGCAAGGCTACAAAGGTTTTGCCGAATACGACACCGTG
Organism: Burkholderiales bacterium; assembly: GCA_031431125.1. Lineage (GTDB taxonomy): Bacteria > Pseudomonadota > Gammaproteobacteria > Burkholderiales > Burkholderiaceae_C > JANPCX01. The sequence continues at coordinate 56,028 of JANPCX010000071.1, read as the reverse complement.
GCCGCCGTGAAAGCCGCGTTGCGCATTCCGGTGGTGGCCAACGGCGACATTCACAGCCCCGAAAAAGCCCGCGACGTCTTGGCCTACACGAAAGCCGACGCTTTGATGATAGGCCGCGCCGCGCAAGGCCGCCCCTGGATCTTCCGCGAGATCAACCACTTCTTGGCCACTGGCGAACACCTGTCTGCGCCCGAGGTGCTGCAGGCCAAGGCCTGGCTGATTGAACACCTGCACGACCACTACAGCCTTTACGGCGAACACACTGGCGTGCGCACTGCACGCAAACACATCGGCTGGGCTGTGCGCGGCCTGCCCGGCGGTGAGCTGTTCCGCGATGAGATGAATTTGCTGGACTCAAGCCAGGCGCAGTTGCACCGACTGGGCCTGTGGTTCGACGAGTTGGCCGATGCCCACCATTTGCTTCCCCAGACCCGCCTCAGTGCAGCAGCCAACGATGCACACGGTCTGCTGCAGGCCTGATTTTTAGAACCTGACTGATTGCCATGAGCAACCAAAACAAAAAACACATCGAAGAGTGCATCCGCGACAGCTTGGAGAGCTACTTCAAAGACCTGCGCGGCGTCGAGCCCAGCGCCATGTACGACATGATCCTTCGCGTGGTGGAAAAACCATTGCTCGATGTGGTGATGAAAAAAGCCGAAGGCAACCAAAGCCGCGCCGCTGAGTGGTTGGGCATCAACCGCAATACGCTGCGGCGCAAGCTCGTCGAGCACAAGCTGGTGAAGTGAAGCTTCGTTTTTTACCGTCGATCTTGTAAACGTCGTCCCCGCCTTTGAGGCAAGGACGAGAATTCAAAACCACATTGACAGCGTTGTTCCGATTTCACCGAAAGCACACCATGTACGCCCTCCTCTCCGTCTCCGACAAAACCGGCATCCTCGACTTCGCACGCGAGCTGCACCAGCTCGGCGTTCAGCTGCTGTCTACCGGAGGCACGGCGAAGCTCTTGAGCGAAGCCGGCCTGCCCGTCACCGAGGTGGCCGACCACACGGGTTTTCCTGAAATGCTGGACGGCCGCGTCAAAACCTTGCACCCCATGATCCACGGCGGCCTGCTCGCGCGGCGCGACCACCCCGAGCATGTGGCGGCCATTGAGCAGCACGACATCTCGCCCATAGATGTGTTGGTGGTCAACCTCTACCCCTTTGAAGCCACTGTGGCCAAACCCGGTTGCACGTTGGAAGATGCGATTGAAAACATCGACATCGGTGGCCCGGCCATGGTGCGCTCTGCCGCGAAAAACTGGAAAGACGTGGCTGTGCTCACCGACGCCTCGCAATACCCTCAGGTGCTGGCTGAACTCAAGGCGGGTGGCATCAAGAAGGAAACCAAGTTCGCGCTGTCTGTGGCTGCCTTCAATCGCATCGCGCAATACGACGCGGCCATCAGCGACTACCTCTCGCGCCTGCAAGCCGATGGCAGCCACAGCGAATTCCCCGGCCAAAGCAACGGCAGCTTCATCAAACTGCAAGACCTGCGTTATGGCGAGAACCCACACCAAGCCGCGGCTTTCTACCGCGACCTGCACCCCGCGCCCGGCTCCCTCGTCACCGCTGTGCAGTTGCAGGGCAAAGAACTGAGCTACAACAACATTGCCGACGCCGACGCGGCCTGGGAATGCGTGAAGAGTTTCGACACACCGGCCTGCGTCATCGTCAAACACGCCAACCCTTGCGGTGTGGCGGTGGGCGCTCAGGCGGCTGAGGCCTACAGCAAAGCCTTCAAGACCGACCCCACCTCGGCCTTTGGCGGCATCATTGCCTTCAACACCGTGGTCGACTTGGCGGCTGCCCAGTTGGTGTCCAAACAATTCGTCGAAGTGTTGATCGCCCCGAGTTACACCGACGAAGCACTCGCCGTGTTCGCCGCCAAAGCCAACACCCGGGTGCTCAAAATTTCGCTCGATGGTGTGGACCGAAACGCGAGCAGCGCCTGGAAACAAGGCCGCAATGCCATGGACGCGAAACGGGTGGGCTCGGGCCTGTTGCTGCAAAGCGCAGACAACCGCGAGGTGTCACGCAGCGAGTTGAAAGTGGTCACCACGTTACAGCCCACCCCCGCCCAAATGGACGACCTCATGTTCGCCTGGAAGGTGGCCAAGTATGTGAAGAGCAATGCCATCGTGTTCTGCGGTGGCGGCATGACCTTGGGCGTGGGTGCCGGGCAAATGAGCCGCATCGACTCGGCCCGCATTGCCAGCATCAAGGCTGAGAACGCCTCCCTCACCTTGAAGGGTTCCGCCGTCGCCAGCGACGCCTTCTTCCCCTTCCGCGACGGCCTGGACGTGGTGATCGACGCCGGTGCCACCTGCGTCATTCAACCGGGCGGCTCGGTACGTGACGACGAGGTGATCGCTGCCGCCAATGAGCGCGGCATTGCGATGGTGCTGACAGGGGTGAGGCACTTCAGGCACTGAGGCGGCAGTGCCTGAAGTCACGGCGGTCACGGGTCATTCCAGATAACTGACGCGATGCGCTTCACTGGGAAGCGGAACCTCCCATTTCAGCACCATGGCCTCCAGCGCCTTGTTGCTCAGTGAGGTGTCTCGCCGACCATTGCGCATGAGCAACTCAGCGCGCGGGCGCTCCAGATAGACCAGCTCCACCTCGGCACCATAGGCATACAAAAGGTCCAGCGTCTTGTCGCGCATTTGCTGAGACAAGTGCGTGGCGTTCCACACAAAAGCGGCTTTGCTGCGAAGCAACTCCTTGGCTTTGTCGACCGCGCGGTGTGCCACCTGGCCTTCGTTTTTTCCATGCCGCAACCCCAGCTCCATCCTGGCGTCATCGAAGGACACGACCGGCAACCGAGGGCGATGGAGGCCCACCCAAGTGTCTTTGCCGGATGCGGGCAGTCCACACATCACCGTCACTTTTGAGCCCGGCTCCTGAAACAAGGGATAGTCGGGATGAACATCCGCCCCTCGAAAGTAGCTGACCCGTGTGTGGGCATCCACAAAGGCACGTGGCTGGCCGTAACAACCTTCCTGGCGCGCCAGTTCGCGAAACAGCTCGATGTTGTCCAGCACGCTGTGCATGTCTGCACAAATACGCCCACGCATGTCGGCTTCGGCTAACGCGGCAAGCAGTCGAATGTCCAGCTGCCAAGACAACTCGCGCACGATGAACTCTGGGCTCTGGCGACTGCGCCGCTGGCCCATGACGTAGAACGGCAATTGGTGCACCGCAATCATGCGACAAATGGCCTCTCTCAGTTGGAATGGCGCGCCCGCATCCCACAGCAAGATGCGGCTGTCCACCGCACCACGCGCCGAATGCCCAGGCTGACCAATGGCCCCTGTGGTGGGGTCGACCACCGTCGTGCTGTGTTTGGAGACATTGTGCAGCAGCGCCGCCAGGAAGAGGATCAACTGCTCCTCGCGCGTGCCCTGGGTGTACTCAGGCAACTGCAACAGCGCTTGCACCACCATGCGGGTGTGGGTCCAGACATCGCCCTCGCCGAGGTACTTCGGCTCTTGCGGTGTGGTCTTGGCGTGCTCCAGGACAGGGAAGGCCTCTAGACAGGCCTGAAAGTCGGGCACAGCACCGGGTATCGGGGCCAAGGCCTCGATGTATTTCCATGTCGTGCTGTTCATGATCGCCCCTCCTCGAACCTGCTCACGGGCAACGCAGACAACTCGTCCAGGCTTCGTACCGTTTGCAATCCCAGGTCCATCCACGTTGCGGTCAAGCTGGGGCTGTAGATGTCCACCGCTGAATGCAATTGGTTGGGAATCACGGGCCGATGTGCGTAGTGCGAACCTGAATCCAGGATGGTTTGGGTGAAGTCGTGGCGCACCAGTTTGTAACGAGCGAGCACCTGCTGGTCGTCTTCAATCTTCAGGTACAGGCCCTCAGACTTGTCCGACTTGTCCGTTTGCCGCCAGCACAAGTCCAGCGGCAAATCTTCACGGGCCACCGCGTCTTCGAAGTTTTGCTTCCAGGCGCGGGTCTTGGCCAAGGAACGGTAGACCAGTTTCCACAACAGTTTCGGCTGCGTCGGCATCGGGCCTTCATATAAAACCGGCACAGACAACACCGGTTCAGCATGAAGCAGTTCATGCCGGCGGCGGGTCGACAAAAACTGCTCGGTCGCACGATCAAAAATGTCGAACTCGTTGAAGTAATGCGGCAAGCCGTCATACCAAACGCTGTGTTTGGCAAAGGCCCACTCACCGTACATCACGTATCGGTCTTCAAGCAGGTGGAGGAAACGCTCCTCGTGAGCGCGTGCCCACAACTTGAGCAGATTGAACTGGCGCTCGCTGCCACCACCGGCAAGGTAGTGCCCGCGCGACTGCAGCAACAACTCTGCATCGCCGCTGAAGGAGATGCCCACATTGGCACCGTCGATTTTCTCTTCAAGCACGGCGTGGCACCCGGCCAGGCTGCGCAGCGGAACTTGATCACTGACATCGTCACCCGGCTGCAAGCGAGAGCCTTCCAGGTGCGGTGTTCGAGGGTATTTGAGAAGGGGAATAGATTGGAGATGCATATTCGTCGCCCTGGCCATTTCTGACCCAGAGCCCATGGGGATGGGGAACCGACGAATTTGTAGGCGCGGGGGGTCACATCCGTTGGCCGAGGCCAAACAAGACGAGTCGCGTAGAGGGATCACAGTTCGTTGAGAACTTGCTTGGACTTCATGGCAAGCCAGAAGTCTCAACGAGTGGTGCAACCTTCACAGGCGCAGACCGCGCCAACACAAAGCTGCATTCAAGCAGGCGTCGGCGTCAAATGAGGGTGACGAAACGGGACACAGTGCTCTCCAAGAGAGGGGTTAAAAGAAGGGACGCGATTCTAATCTGACGCGGCATGAGCTTGTCAAGAAAAAGATTGGGCTGATAACTCAATGACGAACACGGTCAGTACAAACGGAGTCGATTCATCGCCCCCGGCTCCTCGGGATCACCGAAGTAGTTTGGATTTTTCCAATCGAGATCCACCCCCTCTTTGATCACTGCGCCCAAGTCGGCCGTTTCCACCACCGTGCAGCCAAAAAGGCAGGCGCCCGTGTGATGACGAAACCGTCGACAGCCGCAGTTGCCTCACCTGGAAATCATGCCTTGAACGTCAGCCAAGGCCGCAGCCGCGCAACACCCTCGATGAGACCGGCATCCACCTGCGCATCAATGACAGGCCCGATGGGCTTGTAGGCTTGAGGGGCCTCTTCAATCAATCGCTCCTCTCTGAGCGTGACGCATTGCCATTCGGTTTGCCCTGGAGGAGCGACCTTCATGCCCCGCACCTCTTGCCTGCGCACCCGCCGCCCAGCACCATGGCTGCATGACCAAAGCCAATCGGGGTTGCCCAGCCCCTGGACCACGTAGGAGCTGTCCCCCATCGACCCGGGGATCAGCGCGAGGTCGCCTGGGCGAGCCGGCGTCGAACCCTTGCGGTGGATGTTCAGTCCCTGCTCAGACAGCACCACGTTGTGCGGCACGTCCACCACCATGCGCGAGTTATCGGCACCCAGGAGTTGGGCCAATTCCAACCTGACCAGCTCGGCCAAAACAACACGGTTGGCCCAGGCGTATCGTGCGGCCACGCCCATGGCTTGCAAATACTCGTGGGCCAAAGGACCGGCAAGCGCATACAACTTACTCTCAGGGTGCCGAACCCCAGGCGGCCAGGCTTCTCGAGCGCGGTCCATCCACCGACCGCCGACGTAAAAGCCGATGTCCCGTGAACCGCTGTGAATCATGATGACCACGTCACCCGTCCTAAGGCCTGCCGCATAGGCCGCGTGCCGGTCCAGCACCTGGTCCACCACCTGCAATTCCACAAAATGGTTGCCAGCGCCCGGGGTGCCAAGGCAAGGGTCGCGGAACACCTCCCGCCCGCCCACAAACGACTCCGGCGCGTGCCGGGAATGGGCCTGAATGCTGTCCAGACCAATACAGCGTGACACCTCATCCGCCAAACGGCTGCGGTCGACCCTGGCCCACAAACCATCGGGATGGATCTGATCGATGAAGGCCAGCGGTCCTTCATCAAAAAGTGCCTTGAACGCCCGGGTATGCGTGGGAATGTTGCGCTCGTTCTCCAGCAGCACAGACTTGAGCCGCGCCATGAGCGCGGTTCGCAAAGGTGCCAGTTGAACCAATGACACGCCGCTGGTCAAGAGACGCATGCCACAGTTGATGTCGGTGCCGATGGCTGCGGGAATGACCACATCCATGGGCGTGGCCACAACAGAGCCAACCGGAGCGATCGCACCGGGATGAAAGTCGGGCGTGGCACATGCCGCGCATACCGCCGCATCACCTTGCGGTGTTTTGACCGAGGCAAAGGCCAAGAGTTGTTTGACGGCTTTTTCTTCCAGCGGCAGCGTGGCCGGAAGAAGAATGGTCGCGTCGGCGCTTTCGTTGCGAACGGTGTAGACACCATTCTCGTAACGCAGGTCGATGTGAGAACGCGCGAAGGCGCGTTGGAGTCGAAGGAGATTGGACATGATGCTGTGCTTTCATCGGCGCGAGGCCTGGGCCTGGAACGTCCAGGCGAAAAGATCTGCCCCCGGCAATCAGCCGTGGCAACAAACCTTTTCTGCAGCAGCAGTCAGAAAAAGAGGATCGCGACTATAGCAGGGCGCGGTTTTTATAGCCAATGCAGGGCTCGGCCACATACACAACACCCTTGCACCAAAGTCTGAGGTCATGGACTCGGCCCACATGGCCAGCATCAAGGCCGAGAATGCGTCCCTCACCTTGAAGGGTTCCGCCGTGGCCAGCGACGCCTTCTTCCCCTTCCGCGACGGCCTGGACGTGGTGATCGACGCCGGTGCCACCTGCGTCATTCAACCGGGCGGCTCGGTGCGTGACGACGAGGTGATCGCTGCGGCCAATGAGCGCGGCATTGCGATGGTGCTGACAGGGGTGAGGCACTTCAGGCACTGAAGCGGCAGTGCTGCACCGCTTCTCTTTCCGCTTATGGAGGTTGTGGGTTTGCGGTGCACTGCGTCGGGATGTGCGCCCGACAGCGCAGTAACTTTTCTTTGCTTCGCCAAAGAAAAGTCACCAAAAGAAAGGCGACCCCGATTGCGGCGGTCCCGGGGTACCGGGACTGCTCTGCGCTGCTCGGTCAAGCCGGGAAGTTCAGAAACTCGCCCTGCGGGCTCAAACATCTGAACTTCTTTTTCCGTCTTGCCCTGCGCTGCTCGACGCCTCCCACGGGGACCCCAAAAGCCAACACCAGCGTACTGCTCGTTTGGCTGCGCCAAACATCGCAAACCGCCAAAACCTCTTCGGGGCGATGCGCAGCGAGCCGTGGTGTATTGGCTCTTGGGCCCCCTTGAGACGAGCTGAGCAGCGCAGCGGGAGGCGGAAAAAGAAGCGCAGATGTTTGAGCCCGTACTCGGGCGAGTTCTGCGCTTCGCGCCTCCCGCGAGCAGCGCAAGGCAGCCCCGAAGGGGCCGAGGAACCGGGGTCGCCTTTCTTTTGGTGACTTTTCTTTGGCGAAGCAAAGAAAAGTTACTCGGCTGTCGGGCCGACGTCCCGACGCAGTGCACCGCAAACACGCCACCCCCAAACGACAGCAACCCAAAAAGCCGCCCGCCGGCGGCCACCGGCTACCATTCGCCCCCATGTCCCTTGCCCAAGCCGTTGGCCTCCTGCTGTCCTTCTTGGCCCGCCTGATCACAGGCGCGCAGGGCCATTGGTATGGGTGTCCGCCCAAAGCCGAGCAGCGCATTTATTTCGCTAACCACCAAAGCCACTTTGACTGGGTCTTGATCTGGGCTGCCTTGCCTGCTGAGTTGCGCGGCACCACCCGGCCCATTGCGGCGCGCGACTACTGGACCTCGTCCAAACTCAAACACTGGATCACGCGTGAGGTGTTCAACGCGGTGTATGTGAGCCGGGAACGCAGCGCTGACGAAGACCCGCTGGAGCCTCTGATGGAGGCGCTGCGCCATGGTGACTCTTTGGTGATCTTTCCGGAAGGCACACGCGGCAACAAAGCCGACCCCGCCACTTTCAAAGCCGGGCTCTTTCATTTGGCCGAAGCCTTCCCCGAGGTGCAGTTGATCCCTGCCTGGATCGACAACGTGCAGCGTGTCATGCCCAAAGGCGAGGTGGTGCCGGTGCCGCTGCTGTGTTCGGTGACCTTTGGTGCACCGCTGCGCATCAAACCAGATGAAGACAAACGCGCTTTTTTGGCGCGGGCGCGTGAAGCGGTCATTGCCCTGCGAGAGGTCGACTGATGGGGGCGCTGCGCGATCTCACCGTGTCGCAGCAGGTGGCTTTGCTGTTTTTCTCGCTCTTCGGCGTGCTGGTGTTGGCCACCTTCGCGCTCTTTTGGCGCAGCCTGCGGTTAGAGACACACGAGCAGCGTGAGTCGCATGAAGCGACCAAACGCGATCTTCTAGCGGTCTGGGTTGGTGCCGGTTTGTTCTGGGTGTCTTGGGTCTTGGGCGGCGTAGTGGCGACCTTGCTGTTTGCCGTGGTGTCGTTCTTGGCCTTTCGCGAGTTCATCACCTTGAGCCACACGCGCCGCGCCGATCACCGCAGCTTGCTGTTGGCTTTTTTCGTGGTGCTGCCCGCCCAGTTTGTATTGGTGGGAAACAGAAACTTCGACCTCTTCACCGTATTTATTCCGGTCTATGTGTTCTTGGCCATTCCGGTGGTGAGTGCCTTTGGCAACGATCCGCAGCGGTTCTTGGAGCGCACGGCCAAAATTCAATGGGGCATCATGGTTTGTGTTTATGGCATGAGCCATGCACCGGCCCTGTTGCTGTTGAGTTTGCCGAACTATGTAGACCGTGGCGCTTTCATGGTCTTCTATTTGGTCATCGTGGTGGCGGTGGCGCAACTGGTGCAAGAGTTGGCAACACGAATTTTGCGACGCCGCCCCGCGGCCAGAGCCATCAGCCGGTCTTTCTCTTGGCGTGCCTGGTGGGCTGGCGCGCTGGCCGCAGCCCTCGTGGGCGCAGCCCTTTACTGGGCCACACCCTTCAAACCCATTCCGGCCTTGGTGATGGGTTTCATTGCCGGTGGTTGCGGCACCTTGGGTGAGTTTGTGATGAAGGCCTTGAAACGCGACGCTGGCGTGCGCAACTGGGGCGGTAAAGCCTCGGTCACCGGCGCGGTGGGTTTGCTGGACCGCGTGGCACCGCTGTGTTTTGCGGCGCCGGTGTTCTTCCATGCGGTGCGCTGGTATTTCAAGGTGTGACCATGCAACGCATTCTCGGCATCGACCCCGGCCTCGTCTGCACCGGCTTTGGCGTGATTGAAGCTGAAGGCGCCAAGCTGCACTACATCGCCAGCGGCACCATCAAAACCAGCAGCGCCAGTTTGGGCGAGTTGCCCAGCCGCTTGAAGATTATTTTTGACGGGGTGCGGGAAGTTTGCAGCCGTTACACGCCCACTTGTGCAGCGGTGGAAATCGTTTTCGTCAATGTCAACCCGCAGTCCACGCTGCTGCTAGGCCAAGCGCGCGGCGCGGCCATCACGGCCTTGGTCTCGGGCGACCTGTCGGTGTCGGAGTACACCGCGCTGCAAATGAAAAAAGCCGTCGTCGGCCATGGCCATGCGCGCAAGGAACAGGTGCAAGAAATGGTGAAGCGGCTGCTGCAACTGCCCAGCCTGCCCGGCAAGGACGCCGCCGATGCCTTGGGCCTGGCGATTTGCCACGCCCATGCGGGCGCGTCGTTTGCGGCCATGGGCAAAGCCGCCACCCTGGTTCGGCGCACGCATGCGCAGTTCAAGGGTGGGCGGACTTACTGACTTGGTTTAGCTAGCGGTACCCAACCAGTAGGTGCTGGCTTTGGCATAAGCCTGCTCGCCTACTTTGCGACCCATCTCAAGGCCAGCCACATTGCCGTCATCGAAGTGAATGCCGCCATAAATACGCGACACACCCGCTTCTTCAGCGGCAGAGGTGAACGTGGGCCAGGTCAACGTGAGGTCTTGCGCAGGCAGCTTGTTGTCAATTCTGAGGGTGTTGGCTTTTTGGGTGTAGCTGCCACCAAAAGCGTCGCTGCCCGTGAACAGCCTCAGTGCAGCAGCACCGGCCGCACTGAATGCGCTGTGGCCTGAGGTGTACTCGGGAAAGGGCGGCGTGGGGAAAGTATCCACTTGGAACGTGCGCCATGCCTCCCCCTGGATGGCCGTCAAAGGCGCTGCTGGGCCACTGTTTCCCACGCCTGTGAGGGTTTGGCCAGCAAACAAAAATCGAATGGCGGTGATGGGGCGGGCATAGTCGTAAAAACGTTTGGCTTCCCAGGTGGCAATGCTCGCGTCCAAAATGGCATTGCTCAATGCAAAGAACATGCGCACGTCTTTGTCGTCGTCGTTCTTGTCGCGCTCGGACACGACTTGCGCAAACAAGCCCCAGTGGCCTGGAGGCAACTCGGAGGCCGGACCGTCGGCCCAGTACTCGGCAATGACCTTTTGTTTTTCGGTCAACGTGATTTGTATGTCGATCACCTTTTGCGCTTGGGCAGTGAACTCGGGTGTGCCCAAAGCCTTCGGTGGTACAGGTCGGAACTGGCTGCCGGAAGTCAAAGCAAAGGGGGTGACAACGCCCCAGTGTGGCGCAATAAAACCAGGGGTTTTGGCGGCATTCAAATCGTCAAAATAAGTGATGGGCTGCCAACGATCAGGTTTGGGAATGCTGGCCAAGCCCGTCTGTTGATTGAAAATAATGGCCGGATTTTGTGGCACATAACCTGTGTAGTCGGCATATGGCATCCCCCCCGTTGCAAGCGAGCCCGATTGGTTGGATCCGTCGTTGCGCCGGTAGTCCAGCAACTCTTTGGCCATACGGGCGCCAACGCCTTCGGGTTTGGTCACGTCCACACTCAGCGTATCTGCCACTGAGTACCCCGCGGCCACCAGGGCCGCATCGAAGAGTGCCTTTTGGGTGGGGTATTGATCCAAGCAAGCCAGGTAGGCCGCCACATGCATCGCCTTGTTCTTGTTGGAAACCGTCCGCTCGGCGGCAGGGCGGCGCAGTAGTTCGCGGGTACGCGTACCCAGCGCAACGGCATCGTAAGCAGCCCAAGCATCGAACACGGCAGTGTGAACAATGGCCAGTGAACGCGCCACCATGGGTGGCCCAGGTTTGACCACACGAATGGCTTCGAGTGCTGTTTTGTTCCAGGCCACGACAGCTTTTGGCACCGCAGGCGCGGTATTGGTATTGCCGCTATTGGTTGGCGAGGGCTGTGCATCGTCACCACCACCGCCGCAACCATAGAGCAAGCTTGAACCAAACACAGCAGCGCTACCACCCAGCACTTGGCGTCGAGAAATGACTTTCATGTTGAACCCCCTAAAAATGATTGTTGGAATAACCTGCCTCTTCACCCGAAGTTGCACGCTTGGAAAAACATGCAAGCGACAGTCTTGAACAAGTGGCGCCGCGAGAGTAGGCGCAATGCATCAACAATCACACCCCCTGCGTGGGGGAGCAGTTCGGTTCTAGGGGGGTGCTGCGCGCTCAGGCGCAGCAAAGTGATGTGCAACCCCAACCCTCACCTCAGCCCTCCCAGGGGGATCACACAGTAGGGCTCGCGTGGCGTTGCATGGCAAACGGTTGCAGCGACGTTATCGCTTGGGTTTGGGGGTGGAATCAACCATGCACCAAACGCACATGCGTCACGCTGCTGCCGGATGGGTGCTGCGCCGCGTGGCTGGCCAGGCGGGCATCGAAAGTCAGCGGATCCAGTGCCGGGGCGAATAAAAATCCCTGGTACTGGCCGCAGCCCAAAGACTGCAGGAATACACGTTGCGCTTCGGTCTCGACACCTTCCGCCACGATCTGCATGTGCAGGGCATGGCCCAGGTTGACGATGGCGTTGACGATGCCGGCATCACTTGCATCACCAGGCAAGCCGCGCACAAAACTGCGGTCTATCTTCAGGCGACCAATCGGGAAACGTTTGAGGTAGCCAAGGCTGGAATACCCGGTGCCAAAGTCGTCGATGGCCAACTTCACGCCCAAGGCGGCGAGCTGGCTCAAGCGCTGCAAGGCTTCTTCCGCGTTTTGAATCAGGATGGATTCGGTCAGCTCCAACTCCAAGGATTCGGCGGGCAGTTGGTGTTTGGCCAAAGCCTTGGCCACTTCTTCGACGAACTCGGGTTGCTGAAACTGCAGGGCAGACACGTTCACGCTGATGTTGATGCGCTTGCCCTCGCTGTGCCAACGCGCGGCTTGTTGTATGGCTTCGCGCATCACCCAATCGCCAATGGCGACGATGAAACCGGTTTCTTCCGCCACGGGAATGAAGTCGGCGGGCGAGACCGGGCCCAGTTCAGGGTCGTTCCAGCGGATGAGGGCCTCGGCACCCACCACGTCCCCTGTGGCCATGTCGATTTGGGGTTGGTAGTGCAAACGGAAGCGGCCCAAGGTCAAGGCTTGGCGCATGGCATGGTCCAAACGCAAACGCGTGAGGCGTTGGCCGTCTTCGCCCTGGGGTTGGTGCCGGTGAAAGCGGAAGTTGCCGCGGCCCGCTGCTTTGGCTTCATGCATGGAGGCATCGGCATGGCGCAGCAACTCGTCCATGCTGGCCCCATCGTTGGGGTAGAGAGCAATACCGATGCTGCAGGTCACGTTGAAACGCAGGCCGTCCAAAGTGAACGGCTCTTGCATGGCTTCGATGGCGCGGCGTGCGGCCACCGCGGCACCGCCTGCGTCGGCCTGGTGCACCAAGAGCACGAACTCGTCACCCCCCAAGCGCGCCACGGTATCGACCTGGCGCAGACAACCTTTGAGGCGCTCGGCGGCTTGCGACAGGACGCGGTCACCAAAACCGTGGCCCAGGGTTTCGTTCACATGGTTGAAGCGGTCGAGGTTCACAAACAACAGGGCAAATGGGGTGCCATCGCGCTGGGCCATGGCCAGTGCAAATTCAACCCGGTCGCCCAGCACACGCAAATTGGGCAAGCCGGTGAGCGCGTCGGTTTGTGACAGCGTGTCGATGCGGCGTGCGGCTTCCACTTGTTCGGTGATGTCGCGGAAGGAAAACACCCGCCCTATGGGTCGGCCGCGCGAGCATTGCGGCAAGGTCATGCGCTCCAGCACACGGCCGTCATTGAGGTTGAGAATGTCGCTGCCCTGGAGGCCAACATCCTCACAAATGGTGTTCAAGCGCCGGACATAGCTGTGGGGTTCAGCCACGCAGCGGCGCATCCAGTCCAGCATGGCTTCGTCGTCGCGGCGCGAAAGCAGCTCGCCGGGCACGTTCCACAGTTGTGAGAATTTTTGGTTGAAGTTTCGGATTCGACCGTGCAAGTCCAGTACCAAAATGCCATCCGCCGTGGACTCCAGCGTCGCTGCGAGTTCAGCAATGCGCATCTCCAACTCGTCTTCAACCCGCATTTGAGCGCGGCGATCTCTCACCACCACCATGTAGTGGGGCGATGCTCCGTCACATTGCAACAGCGATATTTGGCGCGTGACCGGAATGGTTTCTTGACCATGCCCATCGTCACCACGGTGGGCACGGCGCAACCTGGTGTCGGACACCACTTGGCCATCCAAGCCCAGGCTTGTGCCTTGCAACGCGGCGTCCCAGAAACAAACATCCTCGGGCGTGCAGGCCAAGTCTGCCATGTGCACACCCAACAATTCGGCGGCATTCGCCCCCAACATGTCGGCGGCGGCAGCGTTCACCACCACAATTTTCAGTGTCTTGGAATCCACCAACCAGACCGCGTCGCGCAAGCTGCTCACAATGGCCAAGGCCATCGCGGGCGGGTCGATGGCCGATGGCTGGGCTGCCACGAAGCGCGCTTCAGAGAGATCGCTCACGCAGCCTCCTTGAATCGGGTGTCCGCGGGAGCCAGCTCACGCAGCGGCTCAAAGAAGTAGGCCACGCGCTGACGCGGTGAGAGGTAAATCAAAGCCTCCGGCGGCAAGCCCAGTGGTTTGAGGCTGCGGCGAATGCTGACATCACCAAGTTCCTGCAAATCCACAATCAGGGCTTCATCGCGCGGCACTTTGCGTTCATAGGCGAGCACACAAGGTTTGAGTGGGCGGCTGGAGTTCACCGCCACCACCATGGCAAAACGCTCGTCGCTGAGTTGCACCAAAGAACCCGGTGGGTAGACGCCCATCATTTTGATGAAGGCGTTCAGTATCCCGGCGTCGAATTTGGCCTGCCCTTGGGCATACATCAAGGCCAAGGCTTCATGAGGCGTGAGCGCGTGCGACGGCATGTGCGGGTTGCACAGGTTGTCGTAGCGGTTGACGATGGACACCAAACGCGAGGCCAAACTCAGTCGATCGCCAACCGTTCGACTTGGGAAGCCCGCACCGTCCATCATTTCGTGGTGCTGTGCGATGACGGTCAGTGCTGCAGCCGACAAGCCCATGGTGCGCCCGAGTTGCACGCCGTGGGCCACATGGTCTTGGTAGTGGGCCAAGTCGGCCGGGGAAAAATGGTCCTGCCTCGCACGCACACGCTCGGGGATTTTCAGTTTGCCAATGTCGTGGGTCAGTGCGCCCACGCCCAAGTCCATCAGATCAGCGTCGCTCCAACCCAAGGCCCTTCCAAGCAACAGCGACAGCAAACCCACGCTCACCGCATGGGCAGAAGATTTGTCACCGGCTGCATCGCTGAGCAAACGAATCGACATCTCCTGCGCCCCAGCCATTTTGTCGAGCAATGCGCGCGACAAAGCTAGCGCTCGCTCACCGGCTTGTACTGGATTGGTAGGCAGGATCTCATTCATGCGCCGGCATTCGCGGGCCGCCTCGGTGAATTGTTTTTCGCACAAAGCCAGTGAGGCACGTTGCGCCGCGAGATCGTTCTTTTTTTGTTGTTCGGCGGTCAAGGCCAGATCGGCTGCGTCTGGCGAAATTTTGGCGCTGCCGTCTGCTGCGCTCAATTCAGAGGATCCCAGCGGCGCATTGGTCAAACCTGGCAACTTCCCCGCATCCTCAGATCCACTTTGCGCCTGGCACCAGCGCACCTGTTTCAGACCCAGGCCCTGGATGGTTTTGATTTGATCGAGGGTGGCGATTTTGAAGTGCGACAGCGGAAATGGATGCGACATCCAACCCAGCTCCAAATAGACATACATGCCTACCTGCAAAGCAGCGACATCGACCAAGGGCAAGGATTGGGTTTCTTTCATGGGGCGGGCGGTGCGGCGAATAGGGCGGGCAAAGGCGTCGGTATCTCGTTATCGGCGGACAAAGCACCTCACTTGAGCCGGGTGAGGGGCGTTGAAGTGAGACTTTCTTGGGACTCCAGTCAGATATCGGCAGCGCTTTGGATGAATCAAGGAGTTTTTGTTTTAAATCTATCAAAATGATTAAAACAACCTGCACCGTGCCCAGGAAGTCAGCAGGCCAAGCCAACTGGCGACCGCCGCGTTATGCTGCGGCCATGTTTGCCGTGTTCAGTGTTTCGGGTCGTGTGGTCAGCGGCACGCTGGAGCAACTTCGTGACGTGGCGCCGGTGCGCGCGGCCAGCCGACTGCGCGGTGTGTCCCCCACGGGTTCCGAACAAGAAACCACAGACCAAACCCGGGCGCGAGACGACCATGACTTCGTCCACTTGGGCCAGGGCGCTGCCCGCGACCCGTCGCGAGGATTCGGGGTCGCCTCAGGATCTGCACAGTCTGCGCTGGCCGCCTATACCGGCCTGAGCACGCTAAAGCAGCCCACCCAAGCCAATAAACGTCCTCTCACCCTCGTCGCCGATGTCATGAACGCCCGCGTCATCACGGTGCAAGACGACATGCCTTTGGTCGACGCCTGGCAGCACCTCGCCGATGGCGGCGTCAAACAAGCCCCTGTGCTCAATGCTCAGAACCGTTTGGTGGGCCTGCTGCTGCAGGCCGACATGATGCAAGGCGCAGCCCTGCCCCATCCGGCCACCGCACCCGCAGCCTGGCTGGCTTTGTGGCGACAAACCGTGGCTGAGCTGATGTGGACACCTGTGCCCAGCGTCAGCATGGAGGCCGACCTGCGCCGGGTGGCCGAGGCTTTGCTCCGTTGGCACTTGCCTGGACTGCCTGTGGCCGATGAGGCCGGTCATGTCACGGGCTTCATTGCACGCAGCGACATTTTGCGTGCCGTGGTGGCAGATCCACCCCTGGATTTGTGGGGCTGACCCCGCGGCTGTCCCTGGTCAGGCCGAGCGACAATAGCGCTCTTTGATTTAACCTAGAAACGGCAGTTGACCGCTTATCTCCACTGGTAACCCCTGATGAACACTGCGATTTCTTCACACGAAGCTCTTCACCTTCTGGGTGAAAGCGCTACCCACCCAATTGAGCTGCGCTGCAATGCGCTGGCGGCGTTGCTCCTCCTTGCGGGCACAAGCCCGCAGCGTCGTTGCGCCTTGCCAGCGCACCGCATCGCAGCCCACTCGGGCGCGTCCAACCGCCGTTTCTAGGTTCAATCGAGGCCATCCATGATTCTTGAGCACGCCGACATCCGCATCCTGCCCGGCCAGCAAGCGGCTTTTGAAGTGGCCATCGCCCATGGTGTCAACTCCGTCATTGCCAAGGCCAAAGGCTTTCACGGCTTCAAAGTGAATAAAAGTGTGGAGTCGCCTGAGCGCTACATCTTGATGATTTATTGGGAAACGCTGGAGAACCACACGGTGGATTTCCGCCAAGGTCCACTCTTTCCTCAGTGGCGCGCCATCGTCGGGCCTTTTTTCGCTGCACCACCCGTCGTGGAGCACTTTGAGCTGGTCACCAAATCCGCCTAGTCGCCATGAGCCTGATCCTGCCCCAACGCGCCCTGGTGCTTTTTTCCGGTGGTCAAGACTCCACCGCTTGTTTGGCCTGGGCCTTGAACCGCTACGAGTATGTTGAAACCATAGGCTTCAATTACGGCCAGCGCCATGCGGTGGAGCTGGCCTGCCGGCCCGTCGTTCGTTCTGAGCTGCGCCAGCGTTTTCAAACCTGGTCGAATCGGCTCGGCCCCGACCACGAATTGGATCTGTCCTTACTCGGGCAAATCTCGGACACCGCCCTCACCCAAGAACGCGCCATTGAAATGCGCGACAACGGCCTGCCCAACACCTTTGTGCCCGGGCGCAATTTGCTCTTCATGGGTTTTGCCGCCACCGTGGCCTATCGGCGCTCATTGAGTGTGCTCGTCGGTGGCATGTGCGAGACGGACTTCTCCGGCTACCCCGATTGCCGCGACAACTCGCTCAAAGCGCTGCAAGTCGCCCTGAGTTTGGGACTGGATACGAGGCTCACCATTGAAACCCCGTTGATGTGGCTGGACAAAGCGCAGACCTGGGCCCTCACCCACGCGCTCGGCGGCGAGCCACTGAATGAACTCATCGTTGAGCACACCCACACCTGCTACCTGGGAGACCGCAGTCACCGCCACGACTGGGGCTACGGCTGCGGCCATTGCCCGGCCTGCGACTTACGCGCCAAGGGCCATGAGAGTTTCATGAAACGCCCCCAAGTTTGGGGCCGCACCGACCCGCTCATGCTGGGTTGAAAAGCTTCTTGTTGTGTACAGCGTCAAAGAAATTTTCTACACCCTGCAAGGTGAAGGCGGCCAGGCCGGACGTGCGGCCGTGTTTTGCCGCTTTGCGGGTTGCAATTTATGGAGCGGTCGTGAGGCAGACCGCGCAAGCGCCATCTGCCGTTTTTGCGACACCGACTTTGTAGGCACCGACGGCACCGGTGGCGGCAAATTTGAGCGAGCCGCCGCATTGGCCCAGGCCATCGCCTCACAATGGCCCACTTCCACCAACAGCGTCACGCAGCAGCGCCGTTTTGTGGTGCTGACGGGCGGAGAGCCTTTGTTGCAGGTGGACCGCGAACTTCTGGATGCTTTGCATGCCCTCGGGTTTGAGGTGGCGGTAGAAACAAACGGCACCGTGGCCGCGCCACCCGGCATCGACTGGTTGTGCGTCAGCCCCAAAGCGAACGCACCCGTTGTGCAACGACAAGGGCAGGAGCTGAAGTTGGTGTTTCCGCAAGTGGGCGTCGATCCCGGCACCTTTCTGGTGTGGGACTTTGAGCACTTTTTCCTGCAACCCATGGACGGCCCGAATCAGCGAGACAATACGCAATTGGCCATCACCTACTGCCAAGCCCATCCCGAGTGGCGCTTGAGCGTGCAAACCCACAAGGTCATCGGCATTCGTTGAACCGCCCGGCGGCACCGCATCGTGCCGCACCCAGGGCACAGGACAGACACCATGCATTGCGAGTTGAGTCAGCGTTTTTATTTCGAATCGGCCCACACCCTGCGCCGCACCATCGAGGCCGAGGGCAGCCGTCGTGTGCATGGCCACACCTACCATGCCGAGGTGTTCGTGCGTGGCGAAGTCGACCCGGCCAGTGGCATGTTGATTGACCTGGGCTATCTGCGCGCCATCATCAACCAAGTGCGCGAACAGCTCGACCACCACCTCCTGGATGAAGTCGAGGGCCTGGGTCCGGCCACCCTGGAAAACCTGTGCGCCTACATTTACAAGCAGCTCGCGCCTCAGGTGCCCTTGCTCTGCGCAGTGACCGTCGAGCGCCCGGCCAGTGGCGACAAATGCCGGTACGGCCCACCACCTTGAGGTCGTTCGGCGCCTCGCGCCACCAAAAGTAAAGCCCCGAACAGCGAACCGTGCGGGGCTTCCTATGACAACTTGGTGGAGCAGTCTATCGCTTGGGCGAACTATTCTCAGCAAGAACTGAGTGCTGCTGCATGCATGACGAGAATTCGGCCGGGTCTATGACGCCAATGTGGAAAAGCGGCCTCAACCTTGCCGAAATCGTGCGATGCCAATTTGGGTGGCAATACGATGGAAGCGAGGCGCGCAACAGTCATAGTCAAACCGGCTACTCAGTTGCCCCTGGCTGCGGGAGACCTCGCGGTGTAATGCATCGCGTTCGATGTCGGCCAGAACTTGATGCGGCAGTGTGGGTTGTCCCGGCACCTGCGGTTCAGCCAGGTTGATCTAGTGTAAATGCCCCGAACCGTAGAACAGCCAGTTCAGGCTGCGGCCATCGGGCAGCAGGGTTTGCGGGCGGTTGCCCAAGGCGTCGTATTGGTGGGCCAGGCTGCGTTTGACGTCGGCCTTCTTACCGCCCTTGATCGTGCTGCCCAGGCCCAGCAGGGTTTGGGTCTCCCCTAGCAACTGACCCAGTGGGTCGTAGGTGTCATCCTAGCAACGCCGAAAACAACCGAGCAAAATTTCAAAGAGTGAACTGTCCACGAAGGGCAGGGAGGTAACGCACCTCATCTGCTTGAATAACGAGCAGTTGCATCAAGCTGGATCTCAGTAAACGCAAAAACTTTGTTGATTGACGTTTGGCGAGTGCCGAATCTTCAAAAAAACGGGTTTAAAAAATGACGACGAAAGTGTTGCGGACAGTCGGAGGGGACACCGGTCTGACCTCAACAAATTTTCAATTTCTTTCGTATATTTTAATTGCCTGGTTTTTATCAAAGGTTTCTGGCAATATATCTTTTTCTATGAAATTCATGTGGAAAACATGATTCTTATCTTTTGACCATGTTTTATAAATGTGCTGCCAAGATTTGATGTCTACGCGCGGTAACTTCCTCTCGGAGAAATATACATTTTTTCCATCACTGGAGTATAAGTCTGTATTCAGAATGCTCCATTGCGATGCATCAACCCCATCCAATGCCTTTCCATCAAAATAGACAATATTGTCGTCTTTCGCATAAAGCTCATTATTTTTTACTACCATAAGACTAGCGCTGTTGATGCAGCTTTTAATTTTGCTTCCGTAGTACCATGCCGAATGGTCGTCTGCGCCATAACTTCCACCAAGATACCGAAAGGTTTTTGCATCAGAGTCTTTAAGAATTTTTAGTGAAGTTTCGTGCTCAAAATAGACACTATTCTTATCTTTCCAATAGACCCCGATTTTTGTAAAGCTATCCCTATCAATTTTTGGGAGTCGACTCCATCCATGATAAATAAACGATTGATCTCTAGCAATGAAATTTTGATTCTCAAAAATTTCAAAGGTTTCAGGATTGGCGTTCGTCAACTTTCGCCCTTGATGCCATATCTTATTCTCGCGGATTGCCCAAAACTCTATATCGTAATTCCCTACGATTCTTTGAGCAGGGAAGGATGATAGTTTTTTCCAAATCATTTTATGACTCTTTACAATTAGTTATTTATGATCTAAAAACAGAAACTTTTGCTATTGTCTTGGAAAATTATAATTGCTTGGCAATTTCTCGCTTAGTAGATGCTAGCATTTTGGTTTTGTTGGTTTTTCACATGGGCAATGCTTTCCCGCCGCGGCAGTATATTCATTTCGTCGTTTATTATTTTTTCCAACGGGATTTTGTTTGTTGGATGTTTTGGTTTTATCAATCTTTCCATCTTTATCAATCCCGCCCATATCTTCAAATGTCTTTTGTTCAAGACCTCGGGCAGTATCTTTCCCTTCCTGCCCGTGGCCGGCATAAATAGCCGTTGGGGCTTTTCCATTGTCAAAAACACTAAAATCGTTGCCATAGCGATATTTCAAAACATCTTCTGGAGTGTGACAACCTTGCATGCTGGCATAGCCGACATAAGGTTTTCCGTCTTTCATTCCTGTATACGTAATATGGGTTGCTGTTGTAGGACTTCCGGCCAAACCTCTTGGATCAATCCAAACTAACGGGTTTTGCGAATAAGAGAATAAATTCAAACCCCCATGCAATCCAATCGGATCTTCAGAAACAAACCTGCCAACTGCCGGGTCGTAATACCGAAACCGGTTGTAGTGAAGCCCCGTTTCCTCATCAAACTGCTGCCCCTGGAATCGGAAGGGTTGCTCGATGATTGGCGGTGCTATTGCTTTGGATGAACTGCCAGAACTGCCCCAGTTTCCGCCGACCCCTGCGCTCACCCCGGGTCCTCTGGCGAACCCGCCATCCGTTCCCGTTCTCTGCCAATCAATGGCTCTTAGCTTAGCCTCCCCCCAAACTTTGTAATCCGCCGCCCAAACAATGCTCCCTTGCTTATCGGTGAGTTCCTGCGGCGCGCCGATCTGATCGCATTGGTACCAGTAGGTTTGCTGGCTGCTCTGGTCTTTGCTGATCCCCTGCACGGTGGCCAGCGGCACAAAGCTGTTGGGTTCAAACACAAACAGCGCTTCCTTGTTCCCTCGCTGGCTGTGGATCATCAAATCACCATCCCACAGGTAGTGGGTGCTGCCGAATGCGTCTAGCTTGGCGACTCGTCGACCCAATGCATCGTAGGCGTAGGAGGTGGTCTGCGTCACCCCATGCCGGGTGACCTTGGCCTGGGTGAGTTGATGGTCGGCATTCCAGGAGAGTATGGTGTCGCTGTGGGTGCCTGCGCTTTGATTGCCTCGAACCCTTCGCGTGACGTTGCCATGCTCGTCGTACTCAAACGCCAGGTCTTGGTAAAAGCGCAGGCGGTTGTCGAAGATCACGCCATCGTCTGCACTACCTGCGCTGGTGCCGTCGTGGGCGCTGGTTTTCTCCGGAAGCAAATTGCCAGCCGGGTCAAATGCAAACAACTCTGCGTTGTAGGTGCTGATGCTGCCAGCGCCTGAAGCCCCGACCAAAGCACTGGGCATCGCAGCCAGGATGCGTCCCGTGGGGTCATAACGGAAGTCTTGCCGCCCACGCAGGCTGTCGGCCCGCGCCACGAGTTGGCCTGCGGCGTCGTAGGCGTAAGCACGCTCAACCACAGCGCCTCGGGCATTGACCGCATTGCCACTACCGACGTGCGCGGCTCTGTGCCGCGTGAGCCGTCCTGCCGGGTCATAGTCAAAGCGGCTGCTCAGTTGCCCTTGGCTTCGGCTGACCTCGCGGTGCAATGCATCGCGCTCAATGTCGGCCAGCACCTGGTGGGGCAATGGCGCTTGACCCGATACGTCGGGCTCGGCCAAGTTGATCTGGTGCAAGTGGCCTGAACCGTAGAACAACCAGTTCAGCGTGCGCCCATCGGGCAAGGTGGTTTGCGTGCGGTTGCCAAGCGGGTCGTACTGGTGGGCGAGGCTGCGTTTGACGTCGGCTTTTTTGCCGCCTTTGATCGTGCCGCCCAGGCCCACCAGGGTTTGGGTTTCTCCCAACAACTGGCCCAGCGGGTCGTACACAAACGCCAAGTGCGCTGCGCCGTTGCGGGCGCTGGTCAAGCGGCCCAGGGAGTCGTATGTATAGGCGGTCTCTGCGCTCGTGCTGGAATCAAATGAACGTTTGGCTAGCAAGCTGCCGAGCGCATCGCGCTCAAAGTGCGTGACCTTGCCCGGGCCCAGGTCTGAACCACCGGTCTCGATCAAATGCGTGAGTTCCCCGGCCGCGTTGTAGCAATAACGCTGGTGCCGCCCATCAAAGCCGATCTCATCGGTGAGATGGTCCAGCAGGTTGTAGCGGAACTGGGTCTGGGCCGAGTTCTCGTTGACCAAAGTGGTCGAGCGCCCAGCGGCGTCGTAGCGGTAGACCAGGCTGCGGCCTGCGGCGTCGGTGCGCGTGAGTGGGCGGCCATCGCCGTCGTAGGTGTAGCGGGTGGAGCCACCGAGTGGGTCGGTGTAGGCGAGCAACTGGCCCTCGCCATTCCAGGTGTATTGATGAATGGCGTGCTGGATGACAGCTTTGCCATCGTTGGCACTGCCCTTGTCGCTGTTTTTGTTGACCCCAGGCTCCACCACTTCGATCAGCCTCCCAGCCGTGTCATAGCGGTATTGCGTGGTGTGGCCCAGTGCATCTTGCCGGGTGGTCAACTGGCCCAGCAGGTTGTATTCAAAGCGCGTGGTTTGCCTGGAGCAATCGGTGTAGGCGGTGAGATTGCCTGCATCGTCCCATTGCAGGGATTTTTTGCCGCCCTTGGCATCGACCACCTCGGTGGGCCAGCCGCGTTCGTTGTAGGCGTAGGCGGTGCTTTGCGCCAGCGGGTCCGTCAGGCGGACCATGTTGCCGCGTTCGTCGTACTCCCGCGTCCACTCATGGCCCAAGGCGTCTTTGAGGCTGACCAACAGGTCCAGCTGGTTGTAGGCCAGCTCCGTGCTGTGGCCCAGCGCATTGGTCAACTGGGTGAGGTTGCCGCGCGCGTCATAACGGAAGGTGGTGCGGCGGCCCAGCGCGTCCACCGAGCCACTGGGATTGCCGCTGGCGTCAAAGGGCGTTTGAATGCGCGTTTCATCAACAGTGCCTGCGGCCACCACGGTGGCGGTGATGTTGAAACGCTCGTCCCAGTGGTAACGTGTGATGCGATTCAAACCATCGCGGTGCAGCGTGACCCTTTGCAGCGGGTGGTACTGGAAGTGGTCGTCGTCCTGGCCGGGTACAGGGGCGTCTGCGCACCAGGAACGCAGCACTCTGCCTTGGGGTCCTTCGCTGTCGTACTGCGCAAAGTAGCGGTGTCCACTGGCTTTGCGGTAGCCCACGAGCACGCCACTGCGCCATGCGTATTGGCGGTAGGGCTGACCGGCATGGTGGGTAGCGGTGAGTTGGCCTTGGGTGTCGTACTGGTAGGTGACCAGGGGATAGGCTTGGCCTTGGGCCATGAGGTCCACGGCGACGAGGCGGGCGCTGTCAGGGCTGCCCTGGGGGGCACTCTGGGTACCCACTTCAGTCACATTCGCCCAGCGCAGCCGCAGCTCGCGCCCGGCGCTGTCGATCACGCCAACGAGCCGTGCAATGGCGAAGGGGTCTAGCGGTGGGGGTGTCTCTGCTTGGGTCGAACCATACTGCCGCGCACTCCAGGTGCGCGCGGCAGCGGCGTCTTGCTGAGCATCGGGCGCGGCCCATTGCAAGCGCACGGTGTTGCCTTGGCGGTCGCTGATGCCAAAGAGTTGCAGCCGCCACTGCTCAGGGCTGGCCCGGCGGTAGTGGTGGCACAGGCCACCTTTGTGTTCGATCACCCAACTGTTGTCGTTCGGGTGGTGCAGGGTGAATTTCTCGAACTTGTCGAAGTGGGTTTGGCCGACTTGGACGTGGGGCAGCTCGATGCTGCGGCCTTGGTCGTTGATGTGCACCAGGCCTTCGGCACCCAGGCGCAGCTCCAGTGTGAAAGGGTGGGTCCAGCCTTGACCCCAGGGGCTGGGCTCCATGTGACCGGAACGGTAGCGTCTGCGCCAGTTGATGGGAATCGGGCCTGGTAGGCTAAAGTCGGTCTCGTCCATCAGCTTCTCGCCACTGGATATGATGACGGGGAAGCTGATGGCGCATTGGCTACATTTGTCTTTGCCGCCGCCCTTGGTGTCGCTGTGTTGGTCGGTATTGGTTTTGTCGTTCTTGACTTCGGTGGACTTCTTGCTTTGTTTCCACTTCTTACCCGCCAGCGCAGCCAGCAAAGACGCCCCCCCACCCACAATCCATTTGGCCAAACGCTTGCGCGCTTCTTCCTTCTGGGTCTCGGTCATTTTGTCGCCCCAGGTGCCCATGATGTCTTTTAGCTCGGTGGCGGAATTCATGGCCGACTGACCAATGCCCACGATGCGGTCCACCGCCACCGCCCCGCCCGCCAACTGCCCCAGCACCGGCACACCCTGCACAGCCGTGGCAGCCATGGAGACGGCAATGCCGCCGTAGGTGGACGGGTCTTTGAGCATCTCCATGAGTTGCGCAATTTCCTCCTCGGTCGCGCCCAAAAGGTGCTGGGCCGTCATGCCACCGAGAATGTCTTTGCCATTCTTGATGGAGTTGCCCATCTTCTCTGACAGCTCCATCAAGATGGCATTGGTGATGGTCACCACGCCATTAACCACCATCTTCCCAGCCTCTTGGGTGACGGTTTGCACAAAGGTCTGGTAGCGGTTGACCTTGTTCGCCACGTTGGTGAACAGGCCCACCAACACCGTCGCGGGGTTGTGCAGCCCTGTGTCCATGGCCCCGTATTGGTTGATCACCTGGGTGCCGTGTTCTTTGATGGTGCCCAGCGCGATCATCAAGCTGCCACTGGCGTTCTTGTGCCAATCGGCACCGGGCTTGCCCTTGGTTTTTAGCTTGACGTTGGCCCCCGGGTCAAACGTCCAGGCGCTGGCAATCTGGCTGACGATGCCGTTGCCGCCGCTGAAGATGTGGGTTCCCATGCTGGTCTCTTTTTCTTTAGGATTTTGTGTTCAAAAAACGGGCTGAGTACGTTTGAACGGCACCAGTGCTGCTGCCCGCACGGGGGCGGTTTCGGTCTTTCTCGGCCAGTGCTTCTTCGCTGTAGATGCAACGCTCCAGCGCCACGGCGGCGGCAAGGTCACCCGCGTCTAGCGCCCAGCTCAGTGCAGAGTTGGGCGCGGTTTGGTCGTGACGCAGCCGCTGCGCAGCCAAGGCCCAATGCACTGCGCCGGTGGCCGCGCCCACTTGGCCGACTGCGCCCACGGGTTGCCATTCGTTGGGGCTCTCGCCGTCCAGGGCCCGTGCTGTCGCGGCCAATTCTGCGGAGGCACGCCACGCGGTGCCGTCGCAGTCGCTGACTGTGCAGCCCACATGCTCCGGCTTCCAGTGGGCATGGCTCAAGGCGCTGCGAAACACCTTTGTCAGTGCTTCTGGATTGGGTTCGCGTGTGGCGTCGCGGTGTGCTTGGGAGGAGCGAGCTACTGAGGGTGGATGAAGCACCAAGTACTTGTTGTCAGGCGCTGTGGTGTCAGGCACCGCGTGCAGCCACAGAGCGGCGGCTGCTTCACCCGCGATAAAGCCGTTATGATTTTTGTCGGTCAGGAGTGTGTTTGCTGCGAACTGAGGTTGTAGCAGTGCCAAGTCCATCCAGCTGTCGGCAGCCAGCAGCAGCACATCACTTAAGTTTTGACTAATGCCGTTCAATTGCTCCAGGGCTTCAAAGCAGGCGGTGTGGCCAGAGCGCAAGATGTGTAAAGGCAAGTTCACCAGTGCTTTGGCGTATTGATCGCCACCTTGCTGCTGCAGGAGGCCCAGGCTTTGCTGCCAGATGGCAGGCCCTTGTTCGGCACTGAGCCACGCGGGCAGGGCCAGGACCACCGTTTGTAGCCAGGGTGCGGCGCTTGGCGAAACGTTTTGAACGCCGGTGAGCAGATCGACCAGGGCAGCTGCCAGAAGGCGGGCCATGCGCTGTGGGGCGAGCAGCGGGGTCGCGGGCGTGTTGGGTGCATGGACAGTCGTGGTGGCGGGCCAACTGCCAGCAACCTCCGGGCAGGGGGACAAGGTCACGGGCACATCACCCAAACCCGGCACGGTGTTTTTTCTGAAGCGTTTTTGCAGGCCCACCCAGGAGGCGGCAGATTGCCAGGCGCTGCTGCCCACGGAGGTGGCCGCACCGGTATGTTCGATGCGCCAAAGTGGGCGGCGTGGGCTGCTGGAGCCTGTGGAATTTGAAGCCGGGGTCATGGGATGGGAAGGTCAGTGGGCTGGCGCGTAGGCCCCGGTGCTTGCCGGGGTGTTTGTTGCTAAGTGCGGCGACCGGGCATGCGCAAATAGGCTGATGGGCCCGAATGTTTCAAGGGGAGGAACCGGCAATTGGCAGCGCCAAATCAGCGTGGCTGTGAGGCGGGCGGTGTCGATGATCACGGTGTCCCAAAGCAGCTCGTGCGCGGGCAGGCGGGTGCCACCGCTGGTTTCCGGGCAGGCGCTCAGGGCGATGGTGGGCCAGGTGAAGTGCGATTGGGCTTGATCGCCCATGTGGTGCAGCACCAGGGCTTCGCCGGGCTGGGGCGGGGTCTTCAGTTGCAGGGGCTCAGGCGCTGCGTTGTGCTGGCGAGGGTCTGAATCGACCGGAGGCCTGGGCAGGCGCTGCTGCTCCCATTGGGTGTCGTAGGTGCCTTGCAGGGCGCGTCTTGGCAAATGGTGAATGGGGACGGTGCCGAGCGCCACGGGAGAAGGGGTGTCCTTCCAATGGCTCATGGCTTCATGGGGGGATTCGATCCAAGGCAACGGCGCTTCGTTGGCGTGTTCGCGCAGCAGGTGATAACCCATACCGGACGGGTTTTCTTCGAACGATGAGGTGGTGCCGTCCGCCTTCAAGGCTTGGCCACCAAAGGCAAAGCACCTGAACAGGGGAACGCGGTGCACGGGTTCGATGTACTCGGCCACCGGGTCGCCCAAGCCGCCCAGGCGTTTCATCCAGCGCCGAGGAGCATGGGCATGCAACTGGATCAATCGCTGCACATGCTGGTGCGTGTTGACGTGGTCAACAGCCGCTTCCATGCGCGTGACGGCCAGCTGCTGCGGGTGGTTGGCCCAGGCGTTGATGATGAGGTCGAACCGGGGCTTGGGCGGGCAGAAGTCGGTTTCATGTTGTGCCCAGGGCTCGGCGGGCAGGCCACGAATGATCTCTGCTTGTGCTGGGCTCAAGGCCAAGCTTTGGATGAGGTCGCTGAGGGACTCCAGTGGCGGTGCACGGTAGACAGGCATTTGCCGGTCATAGGGTGCCAACGTGGGTGTGCCGCTTGGCGTGGTGCCCAGCGTCCAGCTGCCTTTGACCACCACAACCACACAGCGCTGCCCATCCGCCCGGGTGTGGGGGAACAGGTCGGCGTTGAAAGGGGTGTGGTTGATGAGGGTGCCGCTCATGGCTGGGTCTCAGGTGTGCTTACTCATCGTCCCCAGCCTCCAGGCTGCGCAGCAGCAACAGAGACTCGACGGCTTCCATTTGCCGTGAAGCCAAGTCTTCATGCGACAGCACAAATGGCTGCCCGGTTTGGTGGGCATGGGCGACATACAACCACCGGCGCAGTGCATGGCTCAGGTCAAAACAACCATCGAGCAGGTGCTGGTTTTGGAGGGGTTGGCCGTGGCGCAAACGGATGGGGGCTAAAGCCCAGAGGCGTTCTTTGACCGCAGGGCTGTTCCACTGGCTGGGTTGTTCCAACGGAATGTCCTCGGGCTTCAGGCCCGTGCAGCCATTGGCGGCAAACACATCGCATGCCAGATGGCGCATGGCCAAGCGGCGTGTGGCTTGCTCCCCTTTCGTGTAACTCAGTTCGCCGGGCACTTGTTTGAAGACCAATCGAACGACGTCTTGCTCGGCGCTTTGAAGCGCGCGCTCCAGTCCATCAATGTGGGCCAGCACTGGCAATAGGCCATCAACATGGCCTGCCACCGCCACCACGCGCAGGGCGGTGTTGTTGGGGACTCGCAGGCCTTTGGTGACGGCATTGAGCGCTTGTTGCGGCTCTCGTGCGGCCCAGATGGCCAGCGCGGTATCGGTCACAGACGCCCAGGCACCGGGGTGACTTTCTTCGGTGGGGCCATCGGGCACGGTGAGGCGGTCGATGTAGGCACGCAGTTCGGGTTGAAGAATGTTTTGCCCGGCGACCGCCAGCACTTCCAATATCAACATTTGCCGAGCCAGGTCGTGGCCTTGCAAGACCTCTTTGATGTGGTCAGATGCTTTGTCTGGCAAGTGGCCCATACGTGTGCAGGCCAGCAAACATTCGTCCACATGAATGCCACGGTTGGCCGCTTCATAAACTTGGGGCAGCAGCTGCGGCAAACCCATGCGCCCAGCCAGCTCCACGCCGAGGCGGGCCAAG
The DNA here is from genome assembly GCA_031431125.1 of Burkholderiales bacterium. Taxonomy (GTDB): domain Bacteria; phylum Pseudomonadota; class Gammaproteobacteria; order Burkholderiales; family Burkholderiaceae_C; genus JANPCX01. Next base: position 27,641 of record JANPCX010000071.1, on the reverse strand, counting down.
GACAGGTCGGCGTCGTTCAGTAGAGCGATGCAGGTTGTGGCATCGCCGAAGAACCACAGGGCATCGCGGACCGCAACAGGGTGAGTCGCCCAGTATGGGGTGAGGATGTTTTTTTTCTCGGCCCACGATGCATGATGCATTTGGCTCAAGGCGATGTGGACAAAGGCCAAACCCACTTGCTCTTGAGGAACCAGCTTGGGCACCATACCTTGCAGATCTTGAAGCATGGCAGGCCCGTAGTACCGGGCGGCCTGCATCAAAGCATCGAGTTTTTGATCGACTGCTTTGAGGCCGCGCAGGCTCAAACCAGAGGCCAAATTGCCCGCACGCCGAGCGTAGGCCCGGATGGCAGAGGCCAACTGCTGCTCCGCCAATCCGGCCAGTGGCGTAGGAGGAATCAGCCGCTGTGGCGAAATGGTCGAGACGCTTGCACCATCAGTTGAGCTCAATCGATCCACCCTCAATGCGATGGGTTTCGATGGCAGCCGAGGTGATGCTTTGGCCGCGTGTTTCCACAACACCATCACGTGTGAACTGCATGCGAGCATCGCCGCAGTTCAGCAGCACGCTGTTCACCGCTGCGAGTTCAAGGTGGTTGGCAGCCAGAGCGAGCGTTCCCGTGCTGCGGTCGAATTGCCAGGGGGGCGACATTGGTGCACCAGGCATGGGCCATGCAGCAATGACAAGCGGCGCTGGAGCGGCGCCTGTTGCGTCTGACATCCGGTCTTGCGGTTGCGCAGCGGCCACCACGGCCACCAGTACCGCTTGGCCTTGAATCAGGCCGGGCACGTGAGAGGCCACCGCCGCTCGGAGTTCTGCACCCGCACACTGAACGACAACGTGGCCGTCATCTTCCAGGCTCAACACGGTGCCTGGTTCAAATGTGCAGGCCGTACTTGGCGCGGGATCAGTGGCGGCAGAGGGGGTGGTTGGCTGGCGAAGCAATGCGGTCATGGTGCAGGTGGTCTGGTGATTCGAAAAAGCGGCTCAATGGCGGGATCAGTTCTCGTTGATGGAGCCGGAGTTGGTCGTGACGTCGCTGGAGCCCACGAGCTTGATGCTGTTGGCGTTGCTGGCGATGGTGCCTTTGCCAGTGAAGGTGATGTCGTTGCCGTTGAGCGTGATGGTGCCGTCTTTGTTCATCACCATGGTGGCATCGCCCACGTTCAGTTTGATGGATTCAGCATCCATGGTGATGCTGGAGCCACCGCCACCGCCACCGCCACCGCCACCGCCAGAGTCAGCCACAAAGCCGCTGCTGCCGCCATTGATTCCGGGTGTGGCACCGCCACCACCGCCAGCACCGCCGCCACCACCACCACCGACATTCAAGGTGTATTGGGTGCCAACGGTGGTTGATTGATTGCTGCCAACGGTGATGCTCTGGTTTTTACCCACTGTTGTGGCCATAATGGCACCGACGTTCAGGTTGTACATAACGCCCACAGATTCAATTCGTGCCATGCCTACGTTTTGCATGGAGGCGACGCCGATAGTTTCTGTTTTGAAGATACCGACTTTGATGGACCAGTTTTTACCGATTTTGTCAGACTCGTTCCGACCTATTTTTTTGGTTCGGTTCTTGCCTATGGTAACTGATTCATTTATTCCAACATCCTCGGTTCGATTATCTCCAATCGATATTTTTTCATTATGATCGACCCGCTCGGTGCGGTTGTTGTGAACAGTGATATCTTCATTATTATCCACAATTTCCGTGCGATCACGGTGGATGGTATTAAACTCATCTCGATCAATAACTTTTCTTCTGTCCTGCCCCACCCACTTATTCTCATCGTTCTCAGTTTCCGATAAGAAATCCTTCTGCGCGTGCACCCACAATTCTTCTGAGCCTGCCTTGTCTTCAAACCGAATGATATTGGCGTCCCCTGGGCCATTTTTAATGCCTGCTCCCGCCGCACCACCCTTGCTTGATCGGGTTTTGATGCCAGACTGGGTGGCGTTTCCAGGCAGGGCCCACGGCGGCATATTGTTGGCGTTGTAAAGGCAGCCCATCACGACGGGGCGGTCGGGGTCAGAGTTTTCAAACCCCACCATCACTTCAAAGCCCACACGCGGAATGTGAATCATGCCGAAGGTGGGCCCGGCCCAAGGTGTCAGCACCCGCATCCAGCAACTGGAGTTGTCGTCCATGGCGCCAATACGGTCCCAGTGGAACTGCACTTTGATGCGGCCGTATTGGTCGGTGTGAATCTCGGAGCCTGGAGGCCCCACCACCCAGGCAGTTTGAGTTCCAAGAGCCAGTGGCTTGGGCGTGGCTTTGGGCGGGTTGAATGCTCTCGTGGTAGGCTGCGCCACCAAGCTGAAGCGCTGCATAGAACCGCCTTGGCCGCTGGAGCCGCTGACCTGGGAGTTCTCTTCAAACTCGTAGGCAACACCCACCAACAGGTACTGCTGGTTTTGGTCGTCGCGGGGGTAATTTTTCAGTGTGAAGGTGAAGCCCGGTGTCAGGCCGCAGTGGTTGGACAAACCCTGCATTGAAGTGTGTGGCGAGAGTTGTTGTTCGAGGCGAATGCGGGCGTAATTTTCGCCATCAGAATACTCGGTATAACCACCTGGCCATTCGTATACTTCACCAGAATCGTGAGTATGGCCTGGCGGCATCTTGCGCAAACTCGATAAATCTGCCTTTGGCCTCTTGAAATTAAAATCATCCGTAAAATGGCGGCCTGAGTTAATTTCCTCGGCCAGCTCCCATTGGTAGATCCTGGATTCGTGAGAGCCTGCCAACTGGTCTGGCGGGTAGAATGGAATGGTTGAATTGCCCGGCAGGGGGTTGTGTGAGCCCACAATGTCATCCGCCAAAACCAGGGTATTCTGGCCTGGGGCATGCTTGAAATAATAGTACGCACCTTCGTTGGCCAATAAGCGAGATATAAAATTATAATCGCTCTCGTTATATTGAACGATGTACTCCCAGGAGCGGTAGGCTTTACTGAGTTTCTTCTCTAGCGGATAACCATACTTCCCTAAGACCTCGGAAATCACATCCGGCACGGTCATGTTTTGGAAGATCTTGAAATCGGTGGTTTTGGTGGCCAGCCACAACCAGGGGCTGATGCGCATCTTGTAGTGGTAGTTCTTGCGCTCATCCATGCCCTGCATGCCAAAGCGGCTGACCACGCCCGTGAGCTGGCGTTTGCTGCCCTCGTTGTCCACGTTGACTGTGACGGTTTGGCCCAGCAAATCATGTGGGTTGATGCTTTTGCTGGTGCTGAGCAGGTCCACATCCAAGATGAAGAGCTGACTCAAATGCTCCTGGCCGACCAGCTTTCTGAACTGCAGCAAGCTGCCTAAAGGTGTATCAATCGTGACTCGGCGTTGTGTAGTCATGTCGGCAAAGGCGCAGTGTTGAAGGCAGAAAAATTAGTGTGATTTCGATCTGTTTTTTTGGGCTTCACGCAGGGCGCAGTAAGCATCCGAAATCACCAAATGATGATAGCCTGCACACCCTCAATTTCTAGGTTGGACGGTTGCGGTCGGTGCAACGAAATGAAACATCTTTATGGTGGCTTTGACGCAAATCCAAATGCCAGAGGCGTTGGCTGAAGATGCCGTTACGCCCTCGTATGGCGAGCTTGCAGTGCCTGCTAAAACCCTTTTGACTGGGGCTAATAGTCAGGCTCTGCAGCATCCCCCCCGAATTAGGGGGCGGCCTGCGGACAAGAGCGATCTACCTTTTGCTGTGAGGCTGACCCGGGACCGCAATGGCCAAGAGGTTTTCATGGTCAATGTGACCCGAATGGGTAAGCAAGTTTCAAAAACGTTTTCGCCTTACCGTTATGGGACCTTAGCTGCTGCGCAAGCCGCAGCCATTGCTTTTAGAGACCAGTTGTTGGCGGATATGCCGCCGATGAGTCGGCGTGAGTGCAATGCCATCGTGCGCAGGAACAACACGAGTGGCGTTCCAGGCGTCACCTTCAAAAAGGGCGAAGGTCGCGGCAGTTGGCTGGCGCTGATTCATTGGCCCGATGGATCGAAAGAAAGGCGCAGCTTTGCCATTGGCAAGTACGGGAATGACGAGGCGTTCGAAATGGCCGTGGCCGCACGTAAAGACATGTTGGAGCGAGCACAGGGGTGGATGGCCAAACATCCACAAAGTGCGCCACCAAAGCACATGCAAGTACCTGCGATTGAAGGAGTGTGCGTTTTGCCTACAAGCGCACGGCCGCAACCGAACAAGCAGCAGCGTTTGATACCTGCTGGAGTACGGGTGTGGAGCTATTCAACAAGATCAGCTGATGGCCAGCCCGTGCCTCAGCGGCGCTGGGTGGTCGAACACTCGCAAGACGGCGAAGTGGTCAAACGCAAAACCTTTTGTGTCAAGCGCCACGGGGAAGATCTGGCCAAAGAATTGGCGCTGGAGCAGCATGCACTTTGGCAGCTGGCCCCACCGGAGCCTGCGACCAAAAAACGCAATCGGTATATGGCCGGACCAGGTGGGCGAGTTACGGTGTATCGCTTGCCCGAGGAAGGTGGCGAGCATCCAAGCTGGGTCGTGCGGCTTTACAAACCAAACGGGGAGAGAGTGCTCAAACAGTTCTCTGTCAATCGCCACGGTGAGGAGGCGGCCCGGCAGATGGCACTGGGCTGGCAGACGCGTTGGGTCCAAGGCTGAGTGGCATACAGCATTTCATGGGGCGCTGGTTCGGCAGGAAGCTGGAACGTTGTCAGCTGGCGCGCCCACACATCTCCAAGTCACAGGCTGTTGAGCAGCAGGCGTCGAGGACATTGCGGAATTGAGCGACGGCGTTAGCAGCAGCATCAAGTCGTTGCCGAGAATCAGAAGCTCTCCAGAGGATCTGACTTCAAAGCGTGCAGGCTTGTGCTGGGGATGAAAGTCGGGTGCTGCAATCTGGCCGCCCGCGCCGTTCAGTGACTGCTGCTTAATCGCATTGGCTTCTATCTGCGCCTGTATCGGTCGCACCAGAGCCAACCATTCAATGGCTTGGGCGCGTGCGGTGTAGTTGGTGTACTGCGGCCAAATAAAGATGCCTAGCAATGCAACCAGCAAGGCACCAAAGAATCCCAGAGTGAAGCATTTCATGCGAATGCGTGGTCAACGTTTGCCTGCTGACGTGCCAGCTGCTTGGGGGGTCTTTGCCGACCTCGGCGCAGCGGGTACGGGGGTTTCTTTGCCGTCTTTGTATACGCTGTCGCCTAACCAAGGTTTGCAGGAGTCACATGGCTGACCGATGCTGATGCTGTTGGAGCGCGGGTCGTACCAGATTTTGGGGTCGGCTGGATTGCTGGAGACGGCAATGCCCCAAGCGTGGCCAAAACCTGCATCCATCAGGAAGTGCCAGTTCGCCTCCAGTTGCAGCTTGGACAACTCTGCATTGACGGTTTCTACCTGGTCGCCACATTTCTGAAAACTATTTGGGCTCGGGCAACCGGGCAACCAAGGCAAATCGCTGCAAGTGTTGTTGACGATGCGATTCGGGTGGCGTAGGCCGCTGTCGGTCATTTTGCGAATGGCCCCGTTGATGGCGGAGATGATGCGATCGACATCTTTGGGCGTGGCATCCGCCGTGCCAGACACTCTGGCAGGAAAACGCTTGAGCAGGCGCAGCGTTTCACCGTTGTCGGTGTCGCCAAGGCCTCCTGCGCTTCCCACACCCAGCGGTGTTGGTGGGCGAGCTTGACCTGCCAGGTCAAGTGATCCGTTTCCCCAATTGGAGAGCCGGGAAAAGCCGTTGTTGGGCTCTGCCGCATTGCCGACGTTGGTGCCCAGTGGGCCGGGAATGATGAAGTTGGACATGGCGGTGCTGTGACTGTGGACTGGCGTGAGCATAGATTATTCAACAGTCAACGAAGCACGCCGCTGGGCTACTCAGCTGATAAGTACAAGCTGATGCTGCGGTATCTGACGATACCTGCTCCAAAATTGAACTCCATCGATACTCCGACTTCTAATCTTGTGTGGCTCTCCGTTGCCTCGGCCTTCATATGTATGTACGCCCTCAAACACCTGCAAGCCACCTCCAGCACTTGGTGCCACGCCTTATTGATGGCTTGATCAGCGGGCCGCTTTGATGTCACACACGCGCTTCAATTGGCGTGCACGCTCAGCGATAGCCAACGCTTTGGCTTGGCGCTCGCCGTGAACTGAAACCGCGAACTTGCGTTGACGGGTTTGACCGAATTCATTCACCCAGGATGCCAGCCAGTAAGCGAAGCGGTGCTCGTTAAATTTAGCGGCGACTCCGGCACGCTCATAGCGGCACACACCGGGAATGCCCGATGTGTTGTTCTTGCGAAGGCGGGTGCGAACCCACAGCTGGTGTTCCAATGTTGAATACTGGTTCAGCAGTGCATCCCGGTAGGCGATGGCCGCTTTAAAAGCCTTGCGCTTGCCCCCATGAAGAGCATCAGAGAAAATTTTGGTGTGGATCTGGTTCCACCGTTGCAGGGTGACGAACCAAGCATGGGTTCGGTTGGCGGTTTGGTCGACGCGTTTGATGTTGCGTTGGGGCTTCATACGGCAAAAGTCTAACCAAGCCCAATCACCTGAGCGGTGCCGTGGCGTCACTCGCCGCCGATGCGCCAGGCACGACGACGAGGGTGTACCGGCAAGCTTTGACGCCAAGCCCCTCTCTGATCAGATGGCCCGCAGTGGTTATATTTGACATCCATTGACCGAATAGACGGTCGCTACATTCACTGCCCATGCGATTACTCCTGGCAATTTTCTTGCCCTTCTTGGCTTTCTTCACCATCGGGCGCCCCTTCGCGGGGGTCTTTTGTTTGATCTTGCAGCTCACGCTCATTGGCTGGCTACCCGCAGCCATTTGGGCCGTCTATTCACTGAGCCAGTACAAAACCGACAAGAAAATAGAGGCCGCTCTGGCCCGCAGGGCGAATTGAGTAGCCCAGTACTGTCGCTCGCCAAAACGCAAAAAAGCCCCAGCTTTGCTGTCCGAAGACAAACAAACTGGGGCTTGGTGTTTTGATCAACCCGCCTACCGTCGTAGGTTCAAATTCATTTGATCAGGGTCTAGCGCAATAGCGATGGACGAGTAGTGAAGATGTTCAGGCGATCAAACACCTGCAAGCCAAATAAGGTAACTCAGTGGTGCATCAATTCATCACTCAGATAGCCAGAATTGCGATTGGCACGGGCTAAGCATTGGCTCGGCGCAGCGTCGAGCAATTCACAACCAAGGCAAGTGACTCTGCCCAGCATCGTCCATGTTGGCCAGTCCTTGTTTGAGCAAGTTCTCCCGCAGCACCCACGCCAAGACTTTGGCATAGTGGTCGTCGGCTTCCTCGGCAGCAATGCGCAGCATTTGCACATCATCGCGACAAAAGAGCCGTTTTTCGTCGAAGCTTGTTTCTTCTTGGCCGCTGCATCGGCTCATGGCATGAATCATCAGGCTTTCGGTAGAGACCATGTCCATCACGTGATCAATCACTGCTAGATGGTTCTGCTTTGCGAAGGCTGCGATGCACGAACGCCTGATTTCGTCAAAACGCAGCGAATGACTCGTATGAATGCGCTCGATTCCGATCTCGACGGATTGTTTTTTTGATGCTGTATAGCTGCTGCCAAAGTGCTGACCGAAAGGGTCAGGTGTGACCCAGTCAACTTGAAAAGACCCATTTGATGTCGCAAAGTGTGTGTTCATAAAGTGCCCTCCTGACGCCTCGATTCTTTTTGAACTACCGACATCGCACCATCCCGCTCATGAGCGATAAGTGATCGAAACGTACCCTCCGATGGGTGGTGGCACCTGTTTGGTCTCCCTGTCGAGTTCGGGAGGTGTTCAGTCGAGCTCATCCACCGTCGAGCGTATCGATTGAATCCACCGGTCAACTCAAACCGGTCAACTCAAATCAGTATTGAGTCGTTGATGTGGCTGTACGCGCTGTTGAAGCGCCGATGCAAACCGTTACCTCGATTTTTCAAACCAGTGCAATCGGATTGCCAGCGCGCACCGCATCTCCTTTTGTAGATCGGAAAAATCGTCGGTGCAATTTCAAAATGAATCTAGCCGTGTATTTGTCAGGACGTCGGCAACCACGGCCCATCGAAACTGAAATCAAACTTCACAGAGGCGTCGTTGAATCAAGAACAATTTTTCCCACAGCTTTGGGCCCGCGTTCTGGGGGTTGCGTCGAGTTGGTTTGCAGATTTCCAAGACGACAAGTTGTTCGTCCGCGTTGAAAGTTCAAATACTCCTGAGAGCGCCAGTGCGCTGGAGGTCAGCGCCATTGTCCACAGAGGCTGGTTTTGGTCGCGGATTCAGCTCGACGGAATCGAGGCGTATGAATTGCGAGGCATCTCCCATCAGAACGCTTCGCGGTTTGTGGCAGCATTGGCCCGCTCGAAAGAGTTAGCGCTAAGGCGACTAGAGCACGAGCTTCAGATAGATCGTCAGACGCTGGTTCCGGTGCACACCCATCTGAACGAGCAGCTTTTTGGTGATCGCTATTTATGTGCTCGTGATCGACAGGACATTCTTGAGCGCATCGCACAGGTGCGCGAACGGGTAGACGCTTCTCGCAGCAGAGTCTGTAGCCCGCATGCACAACGCTTCTCTTTCATCCGAGAAACTGCCCAAGCAATCGAAACCCTCCAAAAGTTTATCGTTGGGGGTGAGCGAGAGCTGCGTGATCGGAATCAGCGCTATGTGCAGGACGAAGTGTTGCGCTGGCGTACCTTCTTCGATCATTGCGAAGACAGGCCGCTGACCGACGAGCAAGCGCGTTCGATTGTCACGTTCGAAGAAAACACGCTTTTGGTTGCCGCCGCAGGCTCGGGCAAAACCTCCACGGTCGTTGGCAAGGTGGCATACGCGCTAGCCAAAGGAATCGCTGGCCCAAAAGATATCTTGTGCCTGGCATTCAACAGCAAGGCTGCTGCTGAAATTGGCGAGCGGATTGAGGGCCGATTGACTGCAATGCTCAGTGGCCAGTCCAGCATTGACGCAGACATTAGGCACCGTCTTGTTGCAGTACTCAAAGAGCAACAAAAAATTCATTCACGGACGTTTCATTCTCTTGGACTGAACATCATTCGTCAGTGTGAACCCGACCCCAAACGCTTGCGCATACGCGACGACAGCAAGGAGAGACTACGCCGTGCGATTGCTTTGTGCCAGCATGACCCGCACTTCAATATCAGGTATCTCTTTTTGCAAACGGTGTCTCGGTTTCCAAGACCTATTGATAGCAAATTTCGTTCACCCCATGAGTACAACGAATACCTGCGCAGCATGTGGCGTGCGCGCAAGTCTGGTCAGAAGCTCAAAGATCAAGATACAGGCATCAGAACCCTGGGTTCCGACAAACTTGTTCAGTCATTTGAGGAAGTGGCGATCTCCAATTGGCTTTACCTGATGGGTGTGGAGTTTGAGTACGAGGCGACTTTTGAGCAAGGCTCGAGCTTGCTGGGGGCTTCCTGGAAGCCAGATTTCACCTACAAGGTACGTGGCGCGGACGGCGAGATTTTCGTCGTCCATGAGCACTTTGGCTTGGATGCCAATGGTCAAGCACCTCATTGGTTCAAGGATCCGCAGCTGTATGCAGAGCAGGCGTTGCATAAGCAGAAAATTCTTCAGCTGCTTGATGCGCAGCATTTCTGGACGACCAGTGCGGAATATCTAAGCGGGCGCTTGTTCGAAAAGCTGCAGAACCGACTTGAGTCCTTGGGCGTTTCAATGAACCCGAGAGACCCACAGGGGGTGTTGAACCGATTGCAGGAAGTCGGTCTCAAACCGGACGACGAATTGATAGGGCGAGCGGTTTCCCAAATTCGGCAGAACGGCTGGGAGTACGAGGAGTTGGAGTCGCGCCTGCTTGGGCAACCCGAGCCAGCGCGGGCCAGACTTTTTCTCAACGTCGCATGGCCTGTCGCCCAAGCAGTCAAAACCCTTCTTATCAAAGACGGTCAGCTCGACTACGACGAGATGATGCAACGCGCGTTGGAATACCTACGCAAGGATCCGGCCCTATTGCCGTTCAAGCTGATCGTCGCTGACGAATTTCAAGACACGGCACCGGGGCGTGGTGAAATGGTTCGTCAAATTTTGCACTCGCGCCAAGACAGTTTGTTTTTCGCTGTTGGCGACGACTGGCAGGCAATCAATCGCTTCGCAGGCTCTGATTTGCGATTCTTCAGCGCGTTCGGCAACGCATTCAATCGACGCATCAACGCTGACGCAAGATGCGATTTGACGCGAACGTTTCGCAGCAATCAAGGCATCTCCGACGTTGCTCGCGCCTTTGTGCTCAAGAACAAAAGCCAGATCCACAAAGAGGTCAACGCCGACGACAAAACAAGCTGTGGCGTGATTGATGTGCGAACGTATCAGTCAGACAAAGATGTTTTGCCTTTGGTTGAACAAACCCTTCAGCGCTGGGTGGATCGGCATCCAATTGGCAACAAGCCCTCTGTTTTTATCCTTGGGCGATATGGTGAAAACCATGCGGGTGGCTTGAGCAAGCAGGACATCCGGTCGCTCAATGAGCGATGGGCTGATCGAGTCACATTGCGCTCTTCAGACGAAGATAAGCCACCGACGCTGTATATGACAATCCATAGCTCCAAAGGCTTGCAAGCCGACTATGTGATGGTCGTAGGAATGTTTCACGCGGGACACGACTGGTTCTGTTTCCCAAGCGAACGTGAAGATGACCCGCTGCTGCAATTGGTGCTGCCCGAGAAAGAGGCCCTCACCGACGCAGACGAGAGGCGCTTGTTCTATGTTGCGCTAACTCGAGCCAAGCACCAAGTCGCGCTGCTGATGCAGCAGCAGTTTCCATCAGCGTATGCCTTGGAGTTGCTGCGAGACCACCGAAGTGGTGCGGTGCTCTTTAATGGCAGCGACCAATTGCCCGGCATTTGCCCAGCCTGCAAGCGGGGGTTAGCTCTTTTGCGATTCAATCCGAAGTCAAATCAGTCTTTTTACGCCTGCAGTGATCGGTGGGGGTGCGGCAAAATGTGGTCGAGTTGGCCACCGAATCCTGCTGATACAAACCGGCACTCTCCCAACGTGAAGCCTATTGATCCGCGTAGGACACACAGCCTGGCTGGATCGGCACCCAAGAAAGCGGCGTAAGCGGCATAAATGATATGCCTCTTGGGCAAAAAAAGTGCGACTGATCATCATCGTGAACTCAGCCAATAGGATCTTGGCTATCACGTTTGTCGATGAAGACAGCGGGTGCAGCGGCACTGCGCCCCAAATCGCAGTAACTGCAGTTACTGCAGTTGCGCGGGCCGAATCACGGGCAGTGTGAACTCGACCAGTCCACCGGTACTCGTTGAGACGCTGGGCAGATCAAGCCTGTCGACAATGGGCAGGCGATCCCCGAAGGCCTTGAGCAGACGCTTTGTCAAAGTCCCCACGTCACTTGCGTCGAAAAACACGCCTGTTTTGTGTATACCGTCGGTTTCGGTGATTTCATACAACAGTCCGCCGTCTTCTGTTCGTCCCGTGACTGGATCAAAGCCGACGACATATGCAACTACCCGTCCCGGAAAATCTTGGCAAGTTCGGATTTGAATCTCGGCTCTGATGCCGCTTTCAATACCATCCAGTACACGTTCAACTTCAATCGAGTTTGACTGCGCACAAGAGATCGACAATTCGCCCGCCAAATAGGCTCTTTGCTCATCATCCGTCAACTGACTCAAATCCATGGCAACACCCCCTTGATATTGGCTGATCAAACGGTGAGTTCGTATGACCAAATGACTGTGTAAGGCCAATTTTATGGCGCGAAAATAGCTTCTTGGAACATTGGTTTGATAGGACTGCGCGGATCTGCAGTGAGGTGCTCTCATTGACGCGATACAGAAAACGCAGCGAAGGTTTTCTCAATCGCGGAATGAAACTTTTGTGAGGTTTTCGGTGGCGGAAATTGAAGTACTGAGAAAGAGTTCACAGCACAACGTGTCTCAACCTGAGACGGTTGACGTCGCGGTTCGTGTACTGCTCGGGATACTCAGCAAGCAAGAGATAAAGCAGATTGCGATCATGACGCCAGACGAGCTGAGCCAGCTACATGCCAGTTGCGGGAGCTGGATTCGAAATAGCTTTGGCCTGTGGGAAAAAGACAGCAGGCTACTTGCAGCATGCGGTGTCTCGCACCCGGACGATGCCAGCTTGATCGTGTTGAATGCGCTCTGGTGCCATCTTCAGGTGCGCTCAACAGTCGTTCACTAAAAAAACATAGCGCTCGTCGAGAACACTTCGTCGCGCAGATAGATGTACGCCCTCAAGCACCTGCAAGCCACCTCCGGCACCTGGTACTGGGTGGTGAACTTCAGTCGCAACGGAACCATGTATTCCAAGCGGTTTTACGAACCTATGTACGGCGGTTCCAAGCAAGCCCGCCAAGCGGCCGTCGCCTGGCGCGATCAGATGCTCGCCCAGATCAAACCCATGACCGTCGTCGAGTTCAGCCAGAAGGTTCGTAGCAACAACACAAGCGGTGTACCCGGCGTGACCTTCCACAAAACCGCGCGCCAACCCGAAGGCATCTGGCAGGCTGGTCTTACGCTTTCCAGCGGCAAACGACTCAGAAAGTCCTTTTCCGTCTTGACGAACGGTGAGCGACAAGCGTTTGAACTTGCTGTGCAAGCCCGACGAGCCATGCTCGAGGCCGCCAAGGACGGCGTCTACCTTTACTCCAAGGTCGCATTGAAGGCTGCCAAGGCCACCCAAGGCATCAAGCGGGCAGAAAAAGTCTCACCTCGGCCTCACGCCGCAACACCAAACCCGGCAGCACCCGCCCTCCCCCGTAAACCCAGCGCCGCAACTCAGAAGCAGCAGCGGCCCAGTCGCGCTGATTGATGCGTCGGCGCAAGGTCGAGGTCTGAAGCCGACCGCCCCCGAGGTTGAACGTGAAGTCCACGATGGCCGCCAGTCGGCCTTCGGGTTCTGTGGCCAGCACCGGACAGTAACGCAGCACAGCACTCAGTGCGACCTGCAAATCCTGCGTCAGGTACGCCTCGGCCTCTGGCATCGTGATCGGCGGGTGCAGGGCATCACAGAGATGACCAAACCCGATGGTCCAAAACCCTGCCGGGCAGAGATAGGGATGCGCCCGGCGCAGGATTTCCCACTTCGGCACCCGGTGGAAGCCCTCGAAGCGTTTGGCCAGCGTCACCGCCAGGTCTGGCACCGCAGTCGGTGACGGTGACGCTAAAACCAATGACGAAGAAGCCGTCGATGAAGCAGCAGAAGCGGTGCCCCCGTTGGTACTTGTGTTCACGTGCGTGCCTTATCAAAAACACGACCGACAAACCAAAAGTTCAGCACCCCCGCCCACAAGGCCTGATCGGCTTCGGTCCAGGCCATTTGCACCGCCGTGGACCCATCAACGCCCGAGTGCATCGTTGACAAAAGAGTCGCCGTCTTGACCGCGCAGTACAGGCCCATGAACCAATAGGTGATGACAGGTCGAACTGTCGTCGACAAAGCATCGGCCCAGCGCACGCCCGAGGGTCTCCCTTGCGCCGAGATCGATTCCTTGAGCGCCTCCAGCGCCCCGGTGTTCCAGGCGGACTCCATGCTGGAACCCACCTCGGCCATGCGCTGCGCACCGCGCAGCTTCTCAAACTCCAGCGCCTTGTCCTGCATCAGGAGTTCGTGGCCACGCTCGCCCTTGCGGTCGACCCATTTCAGAAGCTCCGGGGCCAAACGGAATGCCCCGCCCAGCAGTCCTCCAAGCAGCGTTTCGATCATGGCGCGGCTCCGAAGAGTTTGAGCTTGATGCCCACGCCAACGAGCAGCGCTGCCAACAGGCCCGTGGTCAGCACCTTGACGAAGGTCTGCCACGCCGTCTTGCGCGCATCGCGCCAGGCCGACAGCAAGTCGCGCAGTTCGCGCACGTCACGGGCCGCGTGGCCGTTCTCCAGGCCCAGGTGCGCCAGGACGCGTTCAGCACCTCGTTGCGCGCCCAGTTCAGCGGCGCGGTCCAGCAGGGCGTCAAAGTCGTCCAGTGGCAAATGGACCATGCTCTCGCTGGTCGCGCTAGGTGGGTTGACAGGTGGGTTCATTTGTTCATTCATCGGCTTTCTCCAAAAAAAGAACCCACCCATCCGCTCACGGGTCTGTGAGCATCAGGGTGGGTTCGGGGTTGAATTTGTTGTGTTGAATCGCGTGTCTTCGAAACGCGGGTTTCAGATGTCGATGATTTCTATGGGCAGGCTGGGAGCGATGCCTTCGATGATGTTGTCGCGCACGAACACCTTCTGGCCGATAGACGCCTGGCCACGGGCCTTCACCAGGCCTCCTCCCGGCAGCGCCACAGTGACGCTGCCAGCGCCCATTGCAGTCACGGTGCCAACTTTCAGTGCGGGTTCGGGAATTAACTGACGGAATTGGTCGTAGAGGTTATGCATAACCCTGCACCCCCAGCGTTTGCCATACCTCTGGCATTCCGGCTTCCACTTGGGTCGAGCGCACAAGGCCCCGGCGGGAAACGCTGCCGTCTTGGTACTCGACGAAAGCCCCCGGCTCAATGATCCCGGTCTCGGCAAGCACCGGCAGGCGCAAATTGACTTCGATCTGCCGCCCCGTGTCGGCCAACACCGCCAGGCCACGTTGCCTCGCGGCAACGGCCTCGGTGATGAGCGCATCGACGACCATCGGTGCCAGCATATCGCCCGCTGTCCCTGCACGAGTCACCTGCCCGAGCACACCAATGTCTTGACCAGAAACGAACACCCGGTTGTAGGCAGGCTTGTCCACCCAGCGCAGCGACTCGCGGGCAACCGCATCCACGGGCAGCACGAAGTCCGGTGTGACGGTGTTCCATTCCCAAGGAGCCACCGGGTAGCGATGGCGCACGCGGATGGTCTGCGCCGAGGGATGCGGGATCAGGTAGGCACCAACCGCACCGGCGATGGAGGTCAACGCTTCGATCCAAGTTCCCTGTTGCGCGAATACCCGCGCCGGGAGGTTCCAGTCCGTCAGGCCCCAATCGATGGTCCAGCCCATCGAGACGCCATTGATCGTCAGCACATCGTCCATCAGCTGCCTGCCCGTGCGCATCTGCGGATTGCTGAAGTTCATCACCGGGGCATAGGGCGCAGCCAGCACCGCATTGCGTCCTCGCCCCGAGATGCGAATATTGGACGCGCCGAAGCTGCGCTCGCGACTGATGTTCTCGGCCAGAACACGAAACAGCGTGCCGTTGATTCGGGCCGCAAGCTGGACTGGGCCGAATGAGTCTGCCACCACCAGCGCCTCGGCTTGCGCGGGCAGCACCGCATCGAAGCCCCAAGCCCAGGACGCGGCATCGAGTGACAGCGAGAGACTGAACACCGGCACTGGCAGGCCCACGCTGCCGTCAGGATTCACGCGGTGCAGAGTGACGTTGTTGATCACGACATAAACCCTGCGAACAGGAACGACCACCGTCTCGCCACCCGGTGGTGGTGGACTGAGGTGATTCTCACAATAGAAAATCAGGTGTGCATCAAGGGCCGCCAGCTCGGCTAAGACCAGATGCGCGTTGGGCACGTAGCAGGCGCTGGGGTTGGGCGGTGCTGCGGGGCCCGTCCGTCTACCCGCTGGGGGTTTGCGTGCTTCTTCAAACCGCACCCTGCTGCATGCAGACATGGGAGTGGCATACCCACCCGATTCGGTCAGAGACGCACGCACACCGGTCGCGTTTTGAAACACCACCCCCACGGGGCTGCGCAAACGCTCGGCTTCTTGCCACACAAAACGTCTGCCGCTTGAAACCCGCGTGCCGTCTTCCAAGACCACGGCGCGGTGCATGTGTGCCCGACCCGCGTCTTGCCACATCGTGGCCGTTGGCGCGCAGGTTGCAGTAGCTTCCTCTAGCATCAACCGCGCTAAGTGGGGCGTGCGCCGTGCGTCTTGCCAAACAACAGCACGGCCAACAGTCATCGCCGTGGCCTCTTGCCAAGGTGCGCGAACCGTCGCGGGCAGGTGTGTAGCCTGCTGCATAGCCGACTGCAAGCCCATCACGCCATGGGTTGCCTGGTCAACCCGCGCATTGACCTGCCGCACCGTGGGCCGCTGGGTATTCGAGACATACCGCACCTGGGCATCCAAGGTCCAAGGAGCAAAGTTGCCGGTGAGCGAGGCATCAAGCACGGTGCCCGCCACGGCGGCGAACGACAGTGGTGCAAATACGCCCGTGACATTGAGCAACACCGGCGAGTCGTCGGCCACGGTGTTTTGACCAAACACCAGGTCAGTTGGGTTGCCTGGCGATGGGATTTCAAAAACGAGGTCAGCCATGCGTTGCTCAAATGCCTGTCACCCCAATGCTGTCAGCCCAACACCGCCGACACCAAACGCGCCGTCCCCCCCGCAAAAAACTGTGTCTGCGACAGAATCACTTCGACCCCCACATCAGCATCAAAAGCCACATCACCTGCCCCATTGAGCATTCGGGCCCAAGTCGGCGTGCCGCTGATAAGGATCAATCCATCGCGAGGAACGATGAGGGTCAACACACCTGCTACTGAGACCGCCCCCGCAGGCTTGGCTAGACCTATCACCGCCAGCGGTGAACTGTCAGCGGCACCGCCTGTGGCTGGGCGTTCTCCTGCATAGATCAGCAAACTCGCTGCGGCTGGTCCGCTGTCTAAAAATGGCAGGCGTCCAGGTCCGGCCATCGCCGCAACTTTGAAGGCGTCGGTTTCACCAATCATGGGTTTCTCTCATGCATCACCCCTCACGCCTCACCTTTCATGCCTTACTTCTCATGTGGCAAGCACCCTGTCGGCCACCACAGCTCTGAAGGATTCGGGGTAGTCGTAACTCAGCACCGTGTAGCTCACTGTGCGGTCAATTTCTGGGAAGGTGTACGCACCGGTGATGGGATCGCTCCAGGTTTCGCGGATACACAGGGCGTCTACATCGCGGAGCAGGCGTACCTTGCGTGACACCGGCACGTTGTCTGGTGCGCCTTTGACTTTGACGGTGCCAGAGATCAATCCGTCACCACCGTGCTCCATGTCGCGCACCTTGTGCAAGCCTGATGCAAACGACACAGTGCCCAAGCCACCAGAAACTTGGGCCCCGGCCTGCATCACGCCGTGCACCGATATCCCGAGGTTGAAGGTCGCCATGATCTATCTCCAGGGCCCGTCGCGGTCAAGGAAATACGCGCCACCATTGGATGCATTGCTGGAGCTTTGAATCGCCACAAAGGTTTTGCCTGCAAAGTTTCCTGATCCCATCACGGTGTCCAAGGTGGTGAATGCCCCTGCAAGTTGTTGCGGCACCCAATACACCCCTGGAAACCGAGCCCGCAGGCTTTGGTCTGACAGCATCAGAATGTCGGCAAACACCAAGGCGTTGTCCGCAGGGTTGGGGTATTGAACGTAGCTATGGGTGCCGGATTCGCTTGTATTGATCCCGCCCACGGTGGTGCGTCCGACAGAGCGGGCCGTGCCCAAACCATTGGGCGCACGTGGCACGATGTTGTCGCCGTTGGTAAAGGTAGCTGCATTGGTGCCGTTGCCCATGCGGTCAACCGAGCCATAAAAGTAGCCCTGGTTGATCACCGACGCAGACGCTGCACCCAAGACCGTGTTGTACGGGTCTGGTGTCTTGAACCCAATCGGTTCCCCAAAAAAATAGGTCTGGCTTCCATAACTCGGGTGGTAGCGAACGGCAAAGTAAAAAAGCTTCTCGTCGGCGAAGAAGACCCAGGGTCTGGCCACCGCATCCGCCGACGTGCTTTTGGCCAAAAACGCGCCGCCACTGACCTGAGCAGCCGTGGGAAACAGTCCCGTGCCGGTGCTGACCGCCGTCATCACCTCGTACCCGGTGAGGCGTGCTTCCCGTGGATCGGTGGTGTAGTTGTCGTTCACGCGCAGGAAGTGCCGGTTGCCGGTCACTTCACTGCTTCTGTAGACAGCCAGGTTCGTACCAGCGAACGGTTTGCCCCAACCTGCGGGAGCGAGTTTGGTGGTGATGGACCCGGTGGCGGTTTGGTCTGCCAGGCCACTGGTTGCAAACGACACCGAGTTGGTGGTGACCGCTGTGACCCGGTGCTGACCGTTCAAGGCGGCTGGGGCAGCTCCGGCATTCAGCGCAACCGAACCGACTTCAAACGAGTGGCCGGTGCCGATGTTCATCGTGGCTACATTGCCCGCGACGACGAGGCTGTCCACAGGTTTGAGTCCAAAGCCGTCTACCAGACAAGCATCCAGTACCGCAATGAGAGAGCCAACCTGGCCCGTGAGCGAGGGTGCGCCCGCCATGGCGCTGTGAAGAAATTTAACGCTGGTGTTCATGCTGATGGTGGGCACAGTTCAAATGGACATGGCTAAGACGGACATGGGGCAAATCAAAGGGTTCGGTCTTCATGGCGTATCCACATCACCGCGAATCAACAGCGTGAAGTCGTGATTGCTACCGGTCTCAGGCCCCGCCTGGATCGTCTCCACGATCTGCAGCGGAAACATGGCCCCCACAGTGTTGACGCGCAGAATGTTCCCCACGCTCCAGCCCGACCCCCACCCCACGGCCCGAAGCGTCAGGTACGGATGTCCGACCGATGGATTCAGCGGCGCCAGGTCAGTAGACGTGTTGCCCGTGGCGATCACGCCCACGTTCTCGCCAATCACCTCAAAGGTGTTCGTATTGGTGAAGCGAATCACCCATCGCTCGGTGATCGCGCCAATGTTGCTGACCTCAATCGGTGCCAGCGTGGTGTTGTAGGTGCCCGTGGCCGGGTTGCCGTCCAGGGCGTCCACCCAGGCTCCGTTCCACGTTCCCTGGTCAAATACCAAACTGGTACGGGCGAACAAATCGCCTGCCACCAACGCCCCACTTACATAAGAGCCCGGCACTGGGTAGGTGTGGGTCAACTGCCGGTTGAAATTGATGCGGCCGTTGATCTGCACATCGCTGAGTTGCACCAGATCTTCAATCCGATCTTCAATCGTGATGGGCTGGCTGTAGCTGGACACATCGGTGAAGGTGACAGTTCCTGCTTCCAGGTCTACTGCGTAGCCGGTGTGGATGGCCACGCCAGCGCTGTCGAGAATGCGAACCCGGGACAACCGCACCCGGCCTGCATTAAAAACCTGGCCCTGACTCACGGTCACTTCGCTGGATTTGGTGTGCCCCACCACGGCGAGATCACCGGGGCGCAGGGTGGGCACCCTTCCGTCCGAGGGCAGGCGAACCGGATTAACCCCCAGCAAGCTCGCATCCAGCGGCAGGTAGCTGTAAGCCGTTGCGTTGAACCGCAAGGTCTCTGCATAGACCGGGTCAAAGTAAATCGTGCTGATGCCGGGAATGTTGTAGCTGGACAAGTCCAGGGCTTCTTGGCTGCTCCCCGCGCTCTTACGGAACCAAATGCGAGCCACCCCCGTCTGAAAATCACACACCCCCACGGCATGAGTCGAGACAAGGTAGCCGTTGGTACCGAAGGTGTCGCTGAACGCGGCTCCGTGGGTCTTTGTTCCCGCAATGCTCAAGGTGCCAGGTCGCAAGGGCGCAGCCGGTGTTCGGAACGTGATGCTCGATACCTGTGAGCTGGTGGTTTGCACCAGTCCGCTTTGCACCACGACGCCTTGAGGTGCGTTGTTTGAACGCTGTGTGATCGTCAAATCGCCCGTGGCGTAGTTAGCCGAACCCACATCAGCCGCAGAACCTGTAGCGGTGTTGAGGTTGGTGAGCAAGCGGCCCAGCCGCTCCAGGTAAGCGTTGCCCGCAAACGTGAAGCGCACCGATCCCGCAACCAATTGGCCGCCACCCACCTTTTTAAGCCGCACTTTGGCGTCACCAAAGGTGCCGCTGACAGGCGTGGCGCTTGAACCTGCTCCACCAGCAGCGTATTTGATGGCAGAGAGTGATCCCCCTGCATTGGCGTTGACCGTTGCCATATTTGTTTTATCCTTTTTGCAGACTCACCCCCACCTCAAGCCGTCGCGGCTCCCACGGCTCGGATTTGCAGCCAAGTGGTCGCCGCTGTGGTCTTGACCCAACCTACGGGATAGTCGTGCGGAATTCCCAGCAGCGCCTTGCTCACACGGACGATGCCGGTGCTGTAATTGATCGTGCCAATGGGGGTGCCGGTGTCCGAGGTGGTGCCGGAGTACACGAGGGTGATGCCGCCCGTGCCGTTGTCTTTGATCTTGCGAGCGGTGTCCTGCTGCGGGAATGTGGTGGTCACCGTCACGGTGCCGTTCACATAGAGCGGCGTAGAAACACTGCTCTCGGTTTGCGGAACCGAGAGCGGCAGCGTGGCGCTGAAGGTGCCGGGCTTGACCGAGCCACCCATGTCGGCCTCCCACTGCGGGCCCACATCGACCATCGTCAGCGAGGTGACGGGTGAGGTGGGCGTGATGGCGTTGTCAAAGTGGGCCGTCCACGCGACACCGATGCTGGGCACCACGGCGTTCGGCTCCAGATAGATGTCGCCGCTCACGTAGTCAATCGTGCCCGTCGCATCGCCCGTAAGCAGCCCCACGCCGTTGTCACCCACGGTGCGTGGAGCGGTGTCCGTCCAGGTCAGGCTCAACGAGCCCGGCGCGCACTCACCGCCCAAGCCCAGTGCAAAACCCACCTTGGTGGCCGCAGCCACCGGCACAGGGTAGGCCGAAGCCGGTGAGCCCCAGGTGTAGATGATCTCGCTGCCCACATCGGGCAAAGCCCCCAGGGTGACCGCCACGCCGCCCGTGGTGAAGGACAAGGTGCCTGCACCAAAGCTGCTGTCCGTCCCCTTGAGCGTGCCGCTGCCCTGGTCGCGCAGTGTGTACCAGCGGCCAAGGGCGAGGTAGTCCACCGTGAGGGTGCCCGGTGCGGGGATGGGCAGCAGCGTGAGCGTGACGACTTGGGAGCGGCTCTCGGCAGTGACCCGTATTGACGCGCTCTCGGTCACCACACGCTGGCCTGCGGCGGGTCGGAACACTATGGTCTTGGTGCCGCTGTAGTCCGCACCTCCGGGAGCGATGCTTAAGACTCCTTGCCCATAGTCCACCGCGCCGACTTCGGTGCCGCCAACCAACAATCGCCCGTTGGCATCTACCATGGTGAGCGAGCCGACCGCCACGCTCAGCGTATTGGGTGCGATGCCACCGCCCACATAGATGGACGACGTCGGCGAGAAATTGACCGAGGTGGTGACCGTGAGGTTGTTCGCCGAGCTGGGTTGCAAGCCCAATACCTCGTTTGCGGGCGTGGCATCCAGAATGGCTGTCTCGGTTTGTGCGGATGGCACCAGCTGGGTGTAAACACTTTCTACATCGGCGCTCAGAGCGCCCAGATTGGCCTGGGAAACAAGCGGTGTCACGCTGAAGTACCGGGCGGCGTCGGCTACCAGCGTGTCCCGGATGCGTGTTGCTGATCCTGAGCGCTGAAACCGCCGATTGGGCGGTGTGCCGGGAAAGTCAAACTCCAGCGCATTGGCCAACTCGCAAGTGGCGATCATGGCCGGAAAGTCCTCACCCCCATCGTTGAACATGCCGATGAAGGTGCTCACACGAATCACCCGGACGTACTGGATCACTTCGCCCACCTCGCCTTCGTTCTTGATGAGCAGCAGGGTTTTGCCAGCGGGGGGTGTCAAAGCATTCGGTCGCTGGAAGATGGCCAAGGACTTCTGCCCAGCGATATGGTTCTCCAGCATGAAACCCTGCCACTCGGAGCCTGCCGCCAGGTAGGACTCCACCCGAGAAATCGCCTGGGTGCGTTCGTCGAAGGTGCTGCGGGTGCTGAAGAGGGTGATGTTGACCCGGGGGTCTTGGGGCGGCTTGGCCACGATGATGTTGGCACCCAGGTATTGATCCACGTCGCTGGTTTGAACGTGGGCAAACACCTTGCGCATCCGCACGCGGCCATTGGCGCGGTCCACCTCCGAGATGTCGGGGAAGATGGCATTGCTGACACCGTCCGGGATGATGTGGGCGGTGGGGCCACCACCGCCCTCGGGCACATCGGCCATGACGCGGCTGGCGATCAGCTTGATGTCGCCGGAGAGTATGGGCATGGTGAGAACAGGAAGTAAAAAGCCCCGCATGGGCGGGGCTTGGACAGAGAGAAGTCGGGTATGGGTTCAGGTCGTCAAACGTCGTAAACCTGGGAGCACCAAATTCACCAGGTGCAAAGTCTTGAGGGTTGACGCCGAGCTGCTCAACTTAACGCCCTCGCCCTGACTAGTCCTTCGTGCTGCCCGTTGATTGCCATTACGGCTTCGTGGCCGCGTGCCCAGTGGCTAAGAAGAATTTCGCTCGATTTTGTGAAGCGATGGCCAATGCGAATGGAGTACGACTTAAAGAGCCAGCTCCCCATAGACTGAAAATACACAGCTTCATCGAGGTCGCGCCATTTCACACCAGCAACTCCTTTTTTCCAGGGAAGAATGCCGGAGTACACCCAAACGCCGACATCATCAAAGTACAGGTGGAAACTTTTCAGAAGCAGAAATTGGTAGACCACAAACGCAAGTGAAGCGATCAAGGCCAAGGCCCCTGCAGTGACAGAAGCAGACCATGCCACCGGCGTTACGATGAGAAGCAGGACGATGCTAAAAAGTACGACACGTACGTACGCTGTCCATGATTTTCCGCCCAGGCTTGATATTTCTGATCGAACGGTTGCGCTGTTATCTTGATCCATGTGTTTCCTCCAGTAGGTGACTGCGAAATGAGCTCTCACAGCAATTCAGCGTTGTGCGTACTGGTCCCAGTTAATGGCGCGAGACAAATCGTCAACATCTTTCAATTGCATGTGAAATTTGTGCGAGCGATTCTAGGGTCGAGGTCTGTTGAAAATTGCCTGGGTGACCTGTAAGGGCTTGCTGCTGGCACTCGAATGGGGGGCGACCCTGACCTGCGCAAAGGTCGCTGGCCGCGCAAGTCAGCTTGATGCACCGCTACATCTCCAACAGCCGAATCGTGACCCGGTAGAACTCGCGGTCTTTGAGCGCCGAGAACCCCAACAACGCCTCGGCCTCCAGCGCCCCATCCCCATGCCGGAAAGCCACCGTGAAGCGGCGAGCATCCCGGAGCAACAGTTCAAAAGTTTTGTCGGGGCTGCTGGCCCATTCATGCAACTGCTTGACGACCGCCCGGGTGACCCAGGCCATGTCGGACGGGGCCACTAGCGTGATGGGCCGACCGGCCTGTCGGGTGGCCGATTGGATCAGCAAGGCTCCGGTCAGAAGATAGGACGTGCTGGTCACGGCAGGCGTCCAGGCGTGTTCGTCTACCCACAGAAGATCGTCGGGCAGGGGCAGCACGTTGCCATCGGCCAGGTTCTTGAGGTTCATTGTTCAAAGTCATTGCGCAAAGTCGTGTTGTCAAGTGACTGCGACCGCGTTCAAGTCCGCGAGCGCGCTTGCTTGAGCAAATCGAGAAGGCGTGATTCATCCCGCGCATTGATTTGCGCGTTCACCTGCTGGCTGCCCGAGCTGAGTTCCACTCGAATGGTTCGATGGTTGGCTGCTGTTGCAGGACCGCTTGATGAAGCTGACCCGGCTGCGTTCTGAGCCGCAACGACCACCATCTGCGGCGCGCTTGCACCGACCGAGGCACCCGAAACCGCCGTCGCCAATTGCCGAGCCACAGCTGCTGCCAGATCAGTATCAGGAATCAGTTGTGCCAGAACGCTCGTTGCATTCGACGCGAGGCGGGCGGCGGCTTGCCCTGCGCGTACCAGGCCTCCGCGTGCGAAGCCGGTCACTGATGGGCCGTCCTGGCTTTTGTTCGCCCCACCGAGCCGCTGCCGCAAACTGTCCTTGGGCACACTGAGGTTGTTCAAATTCTCGAACAGCCCGACACCCAGGCGGCTCACTACATCGCGGCGCACCACGTACTCGCCAGGCGTGAGCATCGCAGGCACAGTGTCGCTGCGGGAAATTCTTGCGGCACTTCCACCTCGCGCCAGGAACTCTCCGGCGTTTTCCTCCATGTAGTCGATGAGTTCTCGCTCGGCATCCTTGCCCATCAATAGGGTCTGTGCCATGGCCGTGCGCCAGCGCTGCTTCATCTCATCCAGGCTTTGCTGTTCATTGCTGGTGAGCTGCTTGCGGTACTTGAAGGTGTCCAGGCGCTGGCGGTCCTTAAGAGCGTCCTGCTCACCGAGTTGCACCGTCTTGCGCACGTAGTCCAGGCTCACGGCCGAGCCGTACTTGGAGGCGATGTACTGTGCATAGTCACCGCGAGACTGAAGCCCCAGCTCGATCATTTTGAGCAACTCGGCCACGTTGCGGTTCAGCGGTGGGGTGGTGAAGGCTGCTGCCTGCTGCGGCCCCTGCGAGCCGTCCTTTCCGGGTGGCTTGGGTGGTCGCCACAGACTCACTGACCCACCAGAAGCAAACCGCTGCACCGGCATCATCAAACGCGACAGGAAGCCATCCCCGTATTTGCGCACCGCCGCCTTGCGCAGAACAAAGGCCCCTGCCTCCAAGGTACGTGGCACGGTGTCCTCGTTCCCGGACCCTGGCACCTTGCCCCCACCCATGCGAGGGAAAGAGGCGTTTGCGCCCGTACCCACTGCACCGCCTTGCGCAAATGCCGCCACTGCTGTTGATGTGTTGACCGCCTCCACACCACCGCCCACCAGCCCACCCGATGCATTGGCCTCCACGCGCCGCACCACAATCGTGTGCGTGCTCTGGGTGTTCTGGCCGTTGAGGCTTTGAATGGCCGCACGGGCTTCATTCACATTGTTGTTCACCAGGTGCTGCGACTGGGTCTTCAGCTCATTGAGCGTAGCGATTGAGCGCTGCACGTTCTGCACCGCCGTGAGAGCCTTGTCACTGTCCACCTTGAGTTCGATTTGCGCGTTCTCCTTGGCGTAGTTGGAGATTTGCTGCAGGGCTGCTTCGGCTTTGCTGGTGTCCGCATCGATGGGGAGGGTTTTGCCTTCCTTGAGCAGTTGCTCATATTCCGAAAGCTGCTTCTGTGCCGCCTCCAGGTCTGCCTTGATGGGCAACAACAGCTCCCGTTCGGTGATCAGCTTGTCCAGCTCCACCAGGCCCTTTTGCAGTCGGTCCTGGTCGATATCGATGCTGAGTTTGAGCCCGTCCTTGAGCTGGGCGGTGATGGCTTCGATTTGCGATTGGGTCTTTTGCAGTGCCCCCTCGATTCCGCTTCGGGCTTCAATGGCGGCGTCGGCTGCGGCTTTGTGGGCGGCTTTCTCCCCATCCAGGGCTTTGATGGTCAGCTCTTCACTGGTGCGAATCGCTTCAATCGCACGTTGCACGGCTTGTTTCTGGGTGACCACTTCCTGGTCGCCTTGTTTGACGGCCTGTGCGGTTTGGCTGGCCAGCTCAAAGGCTTGTTTGGCGAACTCTTTGGCTTTGTCGAACTCGCCTTGCTGCAAGGCAGTCCGGGCCCTGGTTTGCAATTCCTGGATCTGGGTCTGTTTGTCCTGGTAGGCCTGCACCTCGGTCATGGCCGAGCGCTGTAACTCGCGGATGCGGTCCGAGGTGCTTTGGTGCAGGAGCCGCTTCTGTTCCTCGATCTGCTTGATTTCAGCCAAATGTCGGTTGGCCTCGGCGTTCAGCGCGTTGATGTGGCTGATGTAAGCAGACAGCGCCTCTTGCAGCGTGGCCTTTTTGGCAGCGAGGATTTCATTCTCTACGCGCAGAACGTTGGCGCGGCGCTCGGCTTGGGTGGCACCTTCTCGTGCGGCGGCGTCCAGACGGGATCGCGACTCCTGCTCGATCAGGGCCAGGGTCTGAGTGGTGGCCTGTTGGCGAAGCTGGGTTTGTTGGGCCAGGCTGGTGGTCAGTATCTCCATGCCCTTCGCAATCGATTGAGCCTGACTTGCATTGGAGGAGTCCAGCGCTGCTTTCTGCGCATCGCTACTCCGCTGAATCGCTGCCAGTTGCGCATCCAGGCCGGATTGAATCAAGCTGGTGAGGCCCTGGTAGCTCGCCGCCATCTTGGCAATCGCATCAGACACCACTTGTTGTGCCTTGCTGGCGGCGGATTCGATTTGCGAGATGCGGCCGTTCAGCTTCTCCAGCGCGCCGTGGACGGCTTCTACCCCGCGACCCACAGCTTCCTGGGTGCCTTGCTGCACGGCTTGTAGGCGGCGGTTGATTTCTTCTGCGGCGGAGGCGGCGCTGTCCATGGCTTGGGTAGCTGCGGTGCCTTGATTCGCCGCATCTCTGTACATGTCCGCAAATGTCGATTGCATCTGGGCCAAGCGCTCCTGGTGGCGCTGGGTGGCCGCAGCCAGGGTGTCGCTGGTGAACAGGGCGGAAAACAGCTCCCATTGGAAACGCAGGTTCTCAAAGCCGGTCATCAAGACCTGCACCATGAAGATGCCTGCCTTGCGCACGATCTCGAAACGCTCGGACAACCAGGCGCCAATCTCCCAGCCTGCGTAGGCTGCGGCCAGAACAGCAAAGGCCACCTTCATCGCCCCCGCGCTGGCAATGGCCGCAGTCAGCGACATATTGGCCGTGGCCCAGGCCGCAGACGTCAACTGCGCCGCCGTGACCGCTGCTGCGCCTGCGGTTTGCCAAGCGGTGATGAAAGCTGGCAGGAAGCGGTAAATCAATACCGAAAGCCCAACGTTCTTGATCACGTTCAGCCAGGACATCACCGTGTCCAGGTTGCGCGCCAGAAAGTCCATGGCCCCGGCCAGCTTTTGCGTGAAACCGGTGGACTCGTCCACCTTGCTGATCCACTGGCCGAAGGCGTTCTGCAATCGAGTAAATGCCTGGCCCACGGTGACGGGCAACTGGCCATATTCGCTGGCCAGCTTGTCCTTCTGGGACATCAAAGCCCGCACCACCACATCCGCCGTGAGTTGGCCTTGTTCCGCCATCACGCGCAGGCGGCCAATCGGCACGTTCAAGCCATCGGCCAACGCCTGGGCCAGGCGCGGCGAGTTCTCTACCACCGAGTTGAATTCTTCCCCGCGCAACACGCCCGAGGACAGGGCCTGGCCGAACTGCAACAGCGAGGACTGCGCCTCCGTGGCAGATGCACCGGAAATCCGCAGCGCCTGCGAGATCGCTTCAGTCAGGTCGAAGGCCAGGCGCTGCTCGCCGCCCAATTGCCGAACGGCCTGCTGCAGCTTGCCGTAGAGGGTGGTGACCTCCTGGATCGGCACACCGACGCGCTGGGCGATGGCGAAGAGTTCGGCCTTGGCCGCTGTGAACTCGCGGGTGCCCGCCGTGGCGAGTTTGAGCCGGGCCTGCATCAGGTTCCAGGCGTCGGCCACCTGGACGATCTGGCGCACCTGGCCCGCGAACTCGAAGACGGCCAGAAAACCGATCAACTGCGTCTTGGCGCGGCCGAATTGTTCCTGGAAGGCACCCACACCAGCTTTGACTTGAGCCAGGCCCTCGGAGGCTTTTTGGCCTGCGGTCTTGGCTGAGGCCGACAGGTCCGCCAGGCCCTTCTCGGCCCGATTGAGTGCGCCACGAAGTTGGGTGTCTTGGCCTTCCAGGGAGACCAGGACGGAGATGCGGTTGGTGGACATGTGGAGATTGGCACGTGAGCTGAAACGTCACGTGAAAAGAAAAACCCCCTCAAGCGTTCATCTTGAAAGGGGGTGGTGCGGGTGTGGGTGCTGACTCTTGGTACGGTGTTGAGAGCAAATAGAACTGTCCGCTTTTGTAGCAAGTAGATTGTCCGCTTTACGCGGTTCATTTTTGGCGTGTTCTGTTGTCTGTTTTTTTATGCCCTCAAGGCCCCTGCCAGG
>JANPCX010000070.1:0-33032 GCA_031431125.1 Burkholderiales bacterium | reverse complement strand
GAAAGGGGGGGGGCCTGCGGCGCCCTGGAAGGGGCCTTGAGGGCATAAAAAAACAGACAACAGAACACGCCAAAAATGAACCGCGTAAAGCGGACAATCTACTTGCTACAAAAGCGGACAGTTCTATTTGCTCTCAACACTCACCTGGATGAACGCATCAAAGAATACGACCAGTACATTGAACAAGCGGCCAAACAAGACACACAAGCCCGGCAACTGATGCGACTCGGCGGCGTCGGCCCCATCACCGCCAGCGCCATTGTGGCCAGTGTGGGCAAGGGCCATGACTTCAGCTGCGGACGCCAGTTCTGCGCCTGGCTGGGTTTGGTGCCCGGGCAATACAGCTCGGGCGGCAAGCAGCGGCTCGGGCGCATCACCAAGGCCGGGGATGCGTACCTGCGAACGCTGCTGATCATGGGTGCCAAGGCGGTGCTGTCGGCTGCCAAGAACAAGGCCGACCCGGTGAGCCGCTGGGCGGTTCAGATTCAAGCGCGGCGGGGGTATTGGAAAGCGGTGGTGGCTGTTGCCGCCAAGAACGCGCGCCTGTGCTGGGCGATGTTGCAGCGGGGCGAGGATTTCAAGATGCCGGTGTGAGCTGCACCGCCGGCACTGAAGTTTTAGATGTAGATGTCACCGTGTGATGACTTGTCGTTGATGAGTAAAAGGTTTGGACCTGCGCCGGGGAATGCTCGTTTAGCTCAAGGAGATCAACAGGGTTGTGCAAACAACACTGAGTCTCGACTAACGAATGGAGCCCTCGGCGCGCGTCTTTCATCAGGGTCCGCTGCAATGAACGCAGCCTCGAATGACCGTTTGTAGTTTCGCCATCCACACCCTTTTGCTTGACCGCAGCGACACGCCGCACCGAAGACATCAGAGAAAAGCTGAAATCAATTTCCGTGGTCAATCGCTGCGCGATTCACCACGGCAGGATGATGTTTGACAAAAGTGGGTAAGCCCTTGTAGTTTAGTTGAGCGGTGTTCGGTGGCGCAAAGAACGCCTCCGAAGTGCTTGATTGCTAGTCGCCACCGGACCTCCGCTCGAACGCTGCGTTGGGCCAAGCGGTTCCGCAGCGAGCGGTCTGTGGCGTATGGAAAATTCACCACTTCGGTGCGCGGGCAGCAGGCTGAGTGTTTTCTTGAGAGTGGCTTGGCAATGAGGACAGCTGGGCATGGGCGGATCGCTGAAGTCATGACGTGCCAGTGCGGGTTCGATGCGAGCAGGGGCAACGGGGCGCAGCATTTGTGTGCTGCGTTGGCGTTGCACATGGGCGGCAGTGGCGTACAGCCCGCAGTGTCGCACCATATGTTGGCCGCGTGGCGGCGCATGCCAAAGAATGCGGGCGATAAATTCGTGCGTGCTCAAGCGCAGCTGCTTAGCCTGACCATCACGGTGATCCGTATAGCCAAACTCAACGCTTTGGTCGTACACGTTGAGCGCGCGATCACGGCTCAGTGGGCCGCCCTTGACGTAGCGGGCCAGGTACAACGCAACCCCACGGCCATGTCTGTAGGGCTCGCTGATCTCAACGTTCCAGTGCTTGCGGTACTGAGCCTTGATGCGTTGCATCCAGTGTTCGCGATCTTGCTGGGGCGGCAAATGCAGCCGCTGCGCACGCAGCGCCTGCTTCAGATGATGCAAGAGCTTGCCGCGATACAGGGCCGACAGAGCCTTGACGGGCAATAGATAGTCCGGGCGTGAGGTCACCCACTGGCCTTGCTGGTTGAGTCCGCCTGCGGTGATGAGGCAGTGAACATGGGGGTGCTGGCTGAGCGTGCGACCCCAGCTGTGCAGTGCCATCAGCAAGCCAGGCTTGGCGCCGAGAAAGCGCTGATCTGCACACAGCTCAAGCAGACTCTCACGCGCGCAGTCGAACAGCAAGCTATTGATGGCTGTGCGGTTGAAGGACCACAACGGGATGAAGTCGTGTGGCAATGTGAAGATGCCATGGAAGTGATCGCAGGGCAACAAACGCTGCAGCTGCTGTTGCAGCCACTGCTGACGGGGTCGATCGGCGCAGGTCGGGCAACTGCGATGACGACACGCGTTGTATTGAATACGGCTGTAGTGTCCTGACTCGCAGCTGAGTACTTGGCCACCAAGTGCTGCGCTTCGGCAGTCTCGAATCGAGTTCGCCGCACGCCACTCGCGTGCATGCAAATCACGCCCCTGCGCATAACTCGCAAAGTGCTCTCGAAAGATCGTCTGCAACGAACTACGCACATCACTCCCCTCGCATCAGCGGCCTACGCACGCATCCATCGTTCATCTCAACGCGCACTGCTTGCATCGCTCCAGCTGCCGCGATCAGCGGCTTGGCTCAACGTAATTTAGATCGTCGCCTAATCTGGCGCGACCAGCTTAGACGACAGGATAAACACAACGGAAACGAGCGGGGTTTGATCCGGGATGGGGCGCAAAGCCGCTAGCCGCTTTGGGTCTGGCAGTATCAAGGTGTTGATGGACATGCAGTTGAACCTCCACCAAACCCGTCGCCGAATCCGCCACTCCGACGCATTGGCCGAAGTTCCCGAGCGACTAAGCTTGTTGCAAAACACTATAGCCGCAGGACGCTGTGCAGCGTCTGCTCGCGCTCTTATTCATCCGCCGGCATGGGCGTAGCGGCAACATCAGTGCTCTTGTGAGAATTCAGCGACGGCACCAGGTGGTTCCGTCCAGTCGGTCGGAGTGGTCATGGCCCGAGCCACATCGGTTACTATTGCAAACGCATTTGCATTTGCAAGAACACCCCGACCATGGAACGCCAAACCCGCCAACAACGTGCTGTGATGCAAGTCATCAACGGCAGCGGGCGGTCGTTGAATCCGCAGGAGGTGTTGGCTTTGGCACAGCAGGTGGTGCCGAGTATCAATTTGTCGACGGTGTACAGGCAACTCAAAAACCTGCAAATCCAAGGGCAAGTGCTGCGGGTGCATCTGCCCGGCCAGACACCTCGTTTTGAGGCCGCGCAATTGACGCCACCGGTCGTTAGGCGTGGACACCGTGTGATCACACTGAACACCGGCACCGGCCCTGGTGCGCCTGCCTCGGCCCACCACCACCACTTCCACTGTGTGGCCTGTGAGCAGGTTTTTCCTTTGCATGCTTGCCCGGGCGGCATGGAGAAACTGGTGCCCCGCGGTTACGAGGTGCAGCGCCACGACCTGACCTTGCATGGGCGCTGCCCCACTTGTGTGGCGGGTGCGGCATGAAACACCACGACCACGAGCACGGCCGTGGAGATCCACACCACCACGAGCATGGCGGGCGTGAGCACCAGGAAACCACTGCGGCGGTGAACCACCCGTCAACCGACACGGCCCCTCCCGGTCATTCCCGCGAAAGCGGGAATCCAAGCACTTCAGCCCACAGCACCAACGGTTCCACACACCACCAAGAACTGGATTCCCGCCTTCGCGGGAATGACGGGGCATTTGGCAGAGGCTTGCTCATGACCAGCAGCTTGAACCGTGTGCTGGGTGCTTCTGTGTTGATCGCTCTGCTGTGGTTGGCCGTCGCTTGGGCGGTGTTGTTCATTGATTGAATGAGATGACTGCAGCCGCCATCACCTTGCACGACCTCACGGTCGCCTACAGCCGCCACCCTGCTGTGCACCACCTGAGCGGTCAGTTTGCGCGTGGCTCGCTCACGGCTGTGGTCGGCCCCAATGGCGCAGGCAAGAGCAGTTTGCTCGACGCCATCGTGGGGCGATTGCCTGTTGCCAGTGGGCGTATCACCATCGCCGAAGACTTGTTGGGCCGCATCGCCTACCTGCCCCAACAATCCCAGATCGACCGCAGTTTTCCAGTGCGCGTGCTGGACGCCGCCCAACTCGGCCACTGGGGCCGTTTGCCTTGGTGGAAAGCCGCCAGCCGAGCACAACACGAGCAAGCCTTGCAGGCCTTGGCAACAGTGGGCTTGTCGGGGTTTGAGGACCGCTGGACAAATGAAATGTCGGTGGGCCAGTTTCAGCGCCTGCTGTTTGCACGGCTGCTGCTGCAAGACGCCCCCGTCATCCTGCTGGACGAGCCCTTCACCGCGATTGACGAACGCACCTGTGCCGACTTGCTGGGTTTGGTGGCGCAATGGCACGCCGAAGGTCGCACCATCGTGGCCGTGTTGCACGACATCAACCAGGTGCGCCACCACTTTCCCGAAACCTTGCTCTTGGCCCGCGAGGTGGTGGCCTGGGGGCCGACGAACGACGCTTTGAGCCCGCAGCATCTGGCGCGGGCGCGGGAAATTTCCCTGCACTGGGACAGTCACGCTGACTGGTGCAAATTGCCCGCCACGACCGTCTGAGCGACTGTGCGTTGTCCGAGACCCGAAATCACACCATGCCCATCCGCATTGCCCAACTGCAAGACGTGGACCGCATTGCGCCACTGTTCAACGCCTACCGCTGTTTTTACGAACAAGCCGATGACCTGCCCTTGGCCCGTCAATTCATCCATGACCGCTTGCAGCGCCAGGAATCGATCATCTTGCTGGCGCTTGATGACCACGACCACATGCTTGGGTTTTGTCAGCTCTACCCGACATTTTGCTCCGTGGACGCTGCGCCCATTTATGCGCTTTACGACCTGTTCGTCTCCCCACCTGTCCGGCGCAGCGGCACGGCCAAAGCCTTGATGCTGGCCGCCCATCACCATGCGCTGGAAAACGGTGTGAAACGTTTGGACCTCACCACGGCCAAGACCAACCACTCGGCGCAGCGCTTGTACGAGTCCCTCGGCTGGGTTCGCGACGACGTTTTTTTTGCTTACAACAGGCAGGTTGTGGCGCACGCACCCTCAGCGCAGCAAACAGCATGAGTCCCTACGACGCACTCTTCCAACCCTTCGTCGAGTTCGGCTTCATGCGCCGCGCCCTGGTGGCGACCTTGGCCTTGGCCCTGGGCAGTGCGCCCATCGGCACGCTCTTGGTGCTGCGCCGCATGAGTTTGATGGGCGATGCCATGGCGCATGCGCTCTTGCCCGGTGCCGCCGTGGGTTTTGCTGTGGCGGGGTTTTCTCTGGTGGCCATGGGGGGCGGTGGCTTCGTCGCCGCACTCACGGTGGCCTTGCTCGCGGGCTGGGTGACGCGCGTGACCTCGCAGCGTGAGGATGCAAGTTTTGCCGCCTTCTATTTGATTGCACTGGCCGCTGGGGTGATGATCATTTCCACCCACGGCAGTCCGGTGGATCTGATGCATGTGCTCTTTGGCAGCATCTTGGCGGTGGACGATGAATCGCTCTACCTGGTGGCGGGCGTATCGTCTTTCACCTTGCTGGCACTGGCGGTCATGCTGCGGCCCTTGGTGGTGGAGTGTTTTGACCCCGGTTTTTTGCGCCACGCCGGTGGCCCCGGTGCCGTGGTGCATTTGGGCTTTCTGGTGCTGGTGGTGCTCAACCTCGTCGCAGGGTTCCAAGCCCTGGGCACCTTGATGGCCGTGGGTTTGATGATGTTGCCCGCCACAGCCGCCCGTTTTTGGGTGGTGGGTTTGGGGCCGCTGTCACTCGTCGCTGCCTTCATGGCCATGCTCAGTGGTTGGGGTGGGCTGCTGCTGTCTTACCACTTCGATTTGCCGTCGGGGCCTTGCATCGTGATGTGGGCGGGCGGCTTTTACATCGTCTCGCTGCTGCTGGGCCGCCGCGACAGCTGGCTCAGCCGTTGCCTCGCGCAAGGTGCGCATCGCGTCGCCTGAACACCATCAACAACTCAACCCTTTGAAAGCACGTTCATGAACCGCCGTTTGACCCTTTTCTCGCTGGCCGCCTCGGCCCTTTTCCTAACCAGCCTGCACAGCCACGCCGCAGACAACAAACCGCTGCAGGTGGTGGCGAGCTTTTCCATCCTCGCCGACATCACCCGTGAAATCGCTGGTGACGTGGCCGAGGTCACCAGCCTCGTTGCCGCCAATGCCGACGCCCATGTGTTCGAGCCCACGCCCAAAGATGCGCAGCGCCTGAAAACCGCCGACCTCGTGGTGGTGAACGGGTTGAAGTTTGAGGGATGGATGGACAGGCTGGTGAAGTCGTCAGGCTACAAAGGCCCCCTGGTGGTGGCCACCAGCGGCATCAAACCGCGCCTGGTGCGCACCTCAGCCGACCCGCATGCTTGGCAGAGTTTGGAGCACGCACAAACCTATGTGAAGAACATCGCCGACGCTTTGTCACGCGCCCGCCCAGACCAGGCCGCGGCGATTGCATCACGGGCCAGCAGCTACAGCCAGAAACTCCAAGCCCTGGACATGGATGCACGCAAGCAACTCGCCGCCGTGCCTGAAGCGCAGCGCCGCGTCATCACCTCGCACGATGCGTTTGCTTACTTGGGCGATGCCTACAACATCACCTTCATTGCCCCCCAAGGCTGGACCACCGGCAGCGACGCGTCGGCCAGCACCGTGGCGGCCGTGATCCGGCAAATCAAGTCCAAGCAAGCGCGGGCTTTGTTTGTAGAGAACATCACCGACCGCCGCTTGATCGACCGCATCGCCGCCGAGACGGGCGCGGTGGTGGGTGGAACTTTGTACTCGGATGCACTGTCTCTCCCTGGCACCGAAGCCGATAGCTATCTCAAACTTTATGCGCACAACCTCAAGCAGTTGGTGACTGCGCTGCGGGCCAAACCCTGATCGTTTCAACGGAGCCTATTCATGAAAAAGCATCTCATCCTTGCCGCGTTTGTGTTGTGGCCTGCACTGGTGTGGGCGAGCAAAGCCCATGAACATGGCGCCGTCAAACTCAACGTGACCATCGAGGGAAAACAACTCACCATCACCCTGGAGTCACCGCTGGACGGCGTCGTGGGCTTTGAGCGCGCGCCGAAAAACGCTGCTGAAAAGGCCAAAGTGGACGCCGCCGTGGCTCGACTGCAAACTGCAGAAAGTCTGTTCAAGGTCGATGCGGCTGCCGCTTGCCGCTTGAGCAAAACCACCTTGAAGGCACCGGTCATTGGTGTGGGTGTGCCAGCCCCCGTTGCTGACAAATCCGGGCATGGTGACTTAGACGGCGAGTTTGTTTTTGAGTGCCAAGATGCGAACCAAGTGCGCCAAATTGACGTGTCGTTGTTTGACGCCTTCCCGAACATGAAGCGCATTGATGTTCAAGCCGCCACACCAGCCGGTCAAATCAAACGCACCTTGCGCCGCGGCAGCCAGAGCGGCCCCAGCACCTTGCTGCTGACGAGAGGCAAGTGATCCACATCGAGCAGCTGCGCTACCGCTGGCCGGGCAGCCAGCGCGACGTGCTGTCTATCAACAGCCTGCGCATCGCCGCCGGACGCCAGGTTTTTTTGTTCGGTGACAGTGGCTGCGGCAAAAGCACCCTGCTCGGTCTGATGGCGGGCGTGCTCTTGCCCCAAGCGGGGCGGGTGGAGGTGCTGGGCCAAAACTGGCAACAACGCTCCGCCAGCCAGCGCGACCGCTTTCGGGCCGACCATGTGGGCTACATCTTCCAGCAGTTCAACCTGCTGCCCTATTTGAGTGTGCGGGACAACGTGCTGCTGCCTTGCCGTTTCTCCAAGCGCCGCGCCCAGCAGGCTGTGGATGCCTGCGGCAGTGCGGCGCAACAAGCCGAACAGCTCTTGGCGAACATGGGGTTGCCGCGCTCGGTGTGGCAGCAATCAGCGAATGAGCTCTCTGTCGGTCAACAACAGCGTGTGGCTGCAGCACGTGCGCTGATAGGTCGGCCCGATTTGGTGATTGCCGATGAACCCACTTCGGCGCTGGATGCAGCCCGGCGCGACCAGTTCATGCACTTGCTGCGTGACCAGTGCCGCCAACACGGCACCACCTTGGTTTTTGTGAGCCACGATGAACGCTTGGCTGAAGGTTTCGATGAAAAAATCTCCTTGCCGCAATTGAACCAAGCCGCCATGGAGGTTGCCGCGGCATGAGCCCCCTCTTCACCCTGGCCGCCCGCAGCAGTTGGAACCGCCGTGGCACGCTGGTCTGGGTGCTGGTGTGCATCGCCCTGTCCACCAGCTTGTTGCTGGCATTTGAACGGGTGCGCAACGACTTGCGCAGCAGTTTTTTGCAAGCCGTCAGCGGCACCGATTTGATTGTGGGCGCGCGCACCGGAGCGGTTCCCTTGATGCTTTACAGCGTGTTCCGCGTGGGCAATGCCACCAACAACATCAGCTACAGCAGTGTGCAAGCCCTGGCCGAACACCGTGCTGTGCGCTGGGTGGTGCCGCTGTCGCTGGGCGACTCGCACCGTGGCTTTCCGGTGCTGGGAACGACCACCGCTTACTTTCAACATTTTTTGTACGGTGACCAGCAAGCCTTGGTTCTCCAACAAGGTGCGGCCTTCGCGGGAACACTGGACGGGCTTTATGAAGCCGTGGTGGGCGCTGAAGTGGCCGAGGCGTTGAACTACAAGCTGGGCCAAAAAATCATCTTGAGCCACGGCAGCGGTGGTGTTGGACAAAGCGGCCCGATGGCGCTGGAGCATGCCGACAAACCTTTCACCGTGGTGGGCATCTTGGCCCGTACCGGTACACCGGTAGATCGCACCGTGCATGTGAGCTTGGAAGCAATAGAAGCGATCCACCTGGACTGGGCGGGCGGTGCGCCCATGCCCGGCATGGCCATCGCCGCCGAACAAGCGCGCAAATTCGACTTGGCGCCCAAACAAGTCACTGCGGCCTTGGTCGGCCTCAAAAGCCGCGCCGCGGTGTTCAACGTGCAGCGGTACGTCAACAGTTTTGAGGCCGAACCCTTGATGGCCGTCTTGCCCGGCGTGGCACTCGATGAGTTGTGGGGTGTGGTGGGCACGGGCGAGAAAGCCCTGCTGGCCATGTCGGTCATGGTGGGGGTGGTGAGTTTGCTCGGGTTGATCGCCGTGGTGCTGGCGGGTTTGAACGAAAGGCGCCGTGAGCTCGCCGTGCTGCGTGCGGTGGGGGCCAAGCCTGGGCACCTCTTGGGGCTGTTGGCGCTGGAAGGGGGTTTGGTCACGCTGCTGGGCGTTGCCTGCGGCGCGCTGCTGACCACCTTGCTGATGGCCCTGGGCGCACCCTGGTTGCAGGCCCACTATGGTGTCCAATTGCGATGGGCGGAGATTTCGGCAGTTCAAGGAGGCTGGTTGCTGGCCATCTTCGTGGCCGGTCTCGTTGCCAGTTTGTTGCCCGCTTGGCGGGCCTACCGTTTGTCGCTGGCCGACGGCTTGAGCCCGCGTTGAGTTGAAGGAATCGTCATGTGGTCGTTTCGTCACCGTATCCGCTGGAGCATGCTCCTCTTGTGCTTGAGCCTGCTGGCGCTGCCAGCACAAGCCCAAACCACGGCGCCGGCAAAAGCCCAGCCACCCGTGCTCATGCATCCCTTGGGCGACGCTGGAACCAGCACGAACAAACCAGCTTCCCGAGACAGTGGGAAAAAAGCAACCGCCAACACCACAGGCAAAAACAAGGCCATAGAAATTCTTTGGGACGACTTGATCCCCCCCAACTGGAACCCGCTCAAGGAGTTCCAAGGCATGAATCTGGGCATGCTCAAAGACGGCGACCCCAAAGCCACCGCCTTGCTGAACCGCATGCGTGAGGTGTGGGACCAAGCGCCCATCAACGAAAAAATGGACGGCGTGCTGGTGCGTATTCCGGGTTACGTGGTGCCCTTGGAAGACAGCAAGGAGGGCATGAAAGAGTTTCTGCTGGTGCCTTACTTCGGCGCTTGCATCCACAGCCCCCCACCCCCAGCCAACCAAATCATTCATGTGCAAACCAGCCAACCCGTGCGCGGCCTGCGCTCCATGGAAGCGGTGTGGATCCAGGGCCCCCTCCAAGCATTTCGCCACGACAGCTTCATGGGTGTGAGCGGCTACCGCATGCAGGCGCAAGTGGTGGAGTTGTTTGTCGAAAAAGCTGACAAGAAGGCGCGCTGAACCCTTTCCCTGAGCGACCGCCCTGACCTGCTTTAGCATTGCCCCATGATCAAACCTTCAAACCCCAGCACCATCCCTGCTCGCGGATTCAGCCTCATTGAGGTGATGGTCGTTGTGGGCATCATCGCCATCTTGGCGCTGCTGGCCGTGCCCAACTTCACCGAGAGAATTGTTCGCAACCAAATTATTGAAGCAGCCAAACTCGCCGACATCGCCAAAGGCCCCGTTGTGATCTACTGGGTCACTTCAAACGTGCCGCCCAGCACGGTGCGCAAGATGCCTACTGACAATGCGGCAGCGGCCTTGCCCAACGCAGACAAAATCGTCAACACCTACATCAGCTCGGTCACGGTGGAGAACGGCGCCTTGCACCTGCAGTTTGGTAACAGCGCCCACGGTGCCATCAAGGGGAAAATCTTGACGCTTCGACCTGCTGTGGTGGAGGACGCGCCCATCGTCCCCGCATCCTGGGTCTGCTCCAGCGCCAAGGTGCCCGACAAAATGACACTCAAGGGCAACGACAAAACCAACATCGAGAAACGGTTTTTGCCGCGCAATTGTTATTGACAACACAGTTCAGCGCTCCAAGCGTGGAGCGGACACCCCGTTACTCTGACTCTTTCACCATGCGCCCATTCATCGCCTGCAGCGGCCTGGCGTTCATGGGATAGAGCCGACTGAACACATCAATCTGGTAGCTGGAAATGCCCACAGGGTGTTTCATGACCACCCAAAGCACACCCTCTTGGCAAGGCGGCGTGGTCATGGAGCCCATGAAGGCGATGTAACGCTGGTCTGCGGGCAACAGGGCCAGCAAATCAAGCGGTGAGCGTGCCGGTTGCTCCACGCCTTTTTCCAGTGGCAGGTTGTTCCACACCGCCTGCACCACGGAATGCGCACTGCCACGCTCCAGCTGCACGGCAACGATGGCACTGCGGCCCTGCGCGTCTTGGTGCACCAAATGCACCGCCATGTCGAAGGCCTTGCCATTGAGATGCACTTCCGATGGTCTGTGGAACTGCAAATGTTTGAGTTCGTAGCGCCGCCCCATCACTTCTATTGAGCTGCCAGCATCGACCAATACGCGCACCGTCCGGCCATCATCAATGACGCGGAAATCGGGCGCTTGGTAGTGAAACTGCACCGCGTCCAGTTGCACTTTGATGCCGTCACTGACATCGATCGGGCTTTGCCGCTCGCCCTTGCCACAAGCGGCGTACTCAGGCTTGAGTTGGGCCCACGCCTCAGGGCCAGTCGCACCGTCATAGCTCCACGCTTGCGCCGACCAAGTGCCCGGGGAGCCGTTTGTTTTGACTGTGGCGGAACTGGCAGCGGCGGAGCCTGTGGCGACACGCGGTCGCACCACGGTCCTCGCCGTCGACACGGGTTTGATCATGGCCGCTTCGCCTGTAGGCCTGGAAACCACACGCAACTCGTTGCCGTCCTTGGCCTCGGCGGTGGCCATGCGCGCGCCCAAACGTTCTGCCAGTCTTTCTTGTAGGCGCTCCAGCGGGTCTTGCGTTTTGGGCAGCACTGCGGCCGGGGTAGCGGGTACCGGTGGAGTACGCGGGTTGATACGTTTGTCCGCCAACACGTCGTTGCTGGCGGCTTTGGGCGCGGGGGCTTTGGTGGCTTCAGGGTTGGCTGGCGCTGCAGCAGCGGGAGCCGGTGTTTTTTCTGCCGCCACACCGCCGCCCAGACTGCCAAGCAAGCAAAACACGACCCAACGCGCAGCCACAAAGGCTGCTACGGGACGATCAACAATCTTGGCAATGGGCACAGCATCTCCAGCAGAGCGCCCCCAACAACGGACGCATTCAACCGGTTATCGACCAGCCAGGCCATTTCTTAATGCGTCCACTCACTGGTCGGCCCTTTGGATTCGGGGGGCGCTCGTCAAGGCGCGGTTTTCCAGCCCTTTTGAATCCATGCCTGCTCCTCGGCTGGCGAAAGGGCAGCGTCTAGATCCAAACCCTTGATCGCCGCGGCCAACAAGTCGGCCTCCCCCGCCGCGAGCTTGAATTGGGTGGCTTTAGGGTCATGGATTGTTGGCGGACCACGGTCGACCGCGATCACCACCACCCATCGGTCGGCGGTCTTACAGGCCAGCCCGTGGGCCAAGCGCTCGCCCGTGTCTTGTTCAAACTCGCGGCAGAGCTGGCCGCTTTTATTTTGAAAGCTGGCCATGGGTGTGATGTGCTGACTCGCACCCCGCACCGACTCACCGCTGGCTGCGGTTTGCATCACCTGCTGGAACTGCTGCGCAGCGACATCCTGCGGGCTACCGCCCTGGCCGCCCCACCAATGCC
The DNA here is from genome assembly GCA_031431125.1 of Burkholderiales bacterium. Classification (GTDB taxonomy): domain Bacteria; phylum Pseudomonadota; class Gammaproteobacteria; order Burkholderiales; family Burkholderiaceae_C; genus JANPCX01. The sequence continues at coordinate 20,862 of JANPCX010000070.1, read as the reverse complement.
CACCCAAAAGGCCCGCCACCAGTGCCACGCTGGCGGCAGTGGCAAGTTGCGGCCAGTAGACGGGCCGGTTGGCGGACATGGCTGGTGGAACGTCTGCGCCGTGGCGCGCCGCGGGCCTACCTTGAAGCATCTGTGGTGCATCAGGCAAGGGACGAGGGATTGGCGTTTGCAGGGGCGCTGCGCCAGCAGCGCTTCGCACCGCATCCAGCAGTCGCTGCGGCACCTGTTCTTGCAGCACGGGTTGATACGCCGCCTGCAACAGCGGTTTGCTTTGCGTAAAGGCTTGCAAGGTCTCGCGGGCCTGTGGGTCGTTCGCGAGCAAAGCCTGCACCTCAGCGTGTTCCTTGCTGTCCAACTCGCCGTCCGCGTAAGCCATCAATTTTTCAACGTCCTGCGGTTTCATGATCCGTCCTTCATCCCCGACGTTGGTAGTTTGTTGGACACCCCTTGCACGCAGTCATGCAATTGGAGCCGAGCGCGGGTTAAACGACTCATCACCGTACCCAAGGGAATGCTCAACACCTCGGCGGCATCTTTGTAAGAGCACTCTTCCACACAGACCAACATCACCAACTCCTTGTGTTCTGGACTGAGGTGTTCCATGCAGGCAAGCACCTTGGCCACCGAACTGCGCACCTCGGGCAGTCGGTGGGCATGGTCATCGGCATGGTGCTCCAGCGCCTCCTCATCCAACTGCTCGCCGCGCACTTTGCGGCCACGCACCCGGTCAAACCACAGGTTTTGAATGATGCGGTACATCCAACTGTCCAGTCGCGTACCGGCTTCCCACTGATCCAGTCGCGCCAGCGCCCGCTCACAGGCCTCTTGAACCAGGTCGTCGGCGTCCTCGGGATGCCCGGCCAACCCTCGGGCAAACCGGCGCAGTCGGGGCAACAGGGCCACCATGTCATCGCGAACGTCGGTCATGAATGAAAAGTTGTATTGAAATGAAAACGTGCCAGGACGAAAAAAATTCCATCAAGCTGTGATCAACAAACAAAAGGCCTGCGCCCCCCCCAGTTGCCGAATCGTAAATAAATGAAACGCTCGGAATAAGCACGGCTGCGTGACCGTTGTCCGCTCAACAACCCGACTCGCTGGGTGACTTTGAAAGGACTGATCATGAACCCGATCGTGCTGAACTCTAACCTGCCCACCGTGGCCCCCACGGCCCTGCAGCGCTTACCAGCCCGCTTGACGCAAGGCTTGGACTGCTGGGTGGTGGTTCCCGAAAAACTCAAGCGCAACCTGCCCCCGCTGGTGGCCGTGCACGGTGTGGGCCGGGGTGCGAAAAACCAAGCCGCGTTGCACATGGAGCGCGCCACCGCCCAAGGACGCATGGTGATTGCACCGTTGTTTGATGAAAAAGCCTGGGCGGGCTACCAGCGAATGGCCACCCGTGGCCGTCGCCCCGATCTGGCGCTGCTCACCTTGTTGGAAACCGTGTCTTTTGTGTGGGGAGTGAACACACGCAAAGTGTCGTTGTTCGGTTACTCGGGCGGAGCGCAATTTGCGCACCGCTTTGCCATGCTGCACCCCCACCGCCTGGAAGGTCTCACGGTGTGCTCCGCCGGCTGGTACACCTGGCCGGACGAGCAACTCTTCCCATGCGGCTTGGGCTCCCCGCCACGCCGCCGCCTCAGCCTGGGGGGCATTGCCGCTGGCAATTTGGATCGGTTCTTGCAAATCCCCATCAACGTGGCGGTGGGCGAACTGGACAACCAGGTGGATCCACTGACCCGAGACAACGATGCCCTCAACGAGCAACAGGGTGCCCACCGTTTGGCGCGTGCCACACGCTGGTCCACGGTGCTACGTGAATGCGCATTGCAACGTGGCATCAAGGCGCAGATTGATCTGCATGTGCTGCCCGAGGCCGGGCACGACTTTCGGCAGTGCATGCGCTCAGGCTTGCTCAGTCGACTGGCCATGCCTCAACCGCAAACAGCCCACTTGGCCCCGCACGCGCTGCCTAAGGTCCACACGTTTTTTGCCGAGCCACGGGCCATGTGCGTGGCGTGAGAAGGCTCGATGCCTCGGTGCTCACACCACTGTTACTGGTCTCTATTTCACCCCCTCGTCTGAAAAGACATTCTTCATCAAGGAAACCTGTCATGAAAAACGAACAAACCCGCATCTTGCAAAACACGCTCAAAACGGCCAAGTGGGCCTTCTCCACTCGCCGCGTCGTCAAAACCGATGCTGTGTCCTGCTCCACCCGGGTGGAGGAAGCGATTTCTGGTGACCTGGTCATCGGCCGGATCATGTCGGTGGGTTCCCACCCCCGCTTGCAACTGGCCGATGGCCGCCCCAGTGATTTGTACGATGGCGACCTCATCGTGGTGGCTTGCGGTGCGCGTTATGCCAGCGACCAGTTTGAAGGCGTGGCCTTGCTGTCGGCCGACGGCAGTGACTTGCTGGCAGGCGGTGGCTGCCTCGGGCAGATGCGAAAAAAACACGCCCGGATGAAAGCACCCACGCGGGTGGAGCCCTTGGGACTGTTGTGCGACAGCGCGGGCCAGACCCTCAATTTGCAGCGCTACGCCGCTCCGAGCCCTCCCAAATCTGCCGGGCTCACAGTGATTGGCGTGGTGGGGGCCTCGATGAACGCAGGCAAAACCTCGGCGGTAGCCTCCTTGGTTCACGGCTTGGAAGGAGCCGGTTACCGCGTCGCGGCGATCAAGGTCACCGGCACCGGTGCGTTTGGTGATTGGTTGGCCTACCACGATGCCGGTGCCAGCTTTGTGACGGACTTCACCGACGCCGGCATGGTCTCCACCTACTTGCAGCCCCTGCCACGGTTGGTGAATGGGCTGAACGATATGTTGGGAGCCGCCTCACAAGCAGACTGTGAAGTGGCCGTGGTGGAATTTGCCGATGGCGTGCTGCAACGTGAAACCCAGGCCATGTTGGAACGCGCCGATGTGCGCGACAAATTCGCCGGATTTTTGTTTGCCGCACCCGATGCGCTGGCCGCCCTGGGGGGTCAGCACCACATGGCATCGCTGGGACTTAAACCGACGGCATTGACGGGCCTGATCAGCGCATCACCATTGAACGCGCTGGAGGCTGAAGCGGCCACCGGCTTGAAAGTGCTGTCCCGCGAAACCCTGCGTGACCCGGCGCAAGCAGCGAGCCTGCTGCACCAAATGGAAAACATGGTGGCCACGTCATGCTGAATCTGGCGCGCAGATTTCACCCCGGGCCTGCCACAAGGGCCATGTCGGGACCAAGCGTTGACAAAACGCCTGACCTGGCGGGCGCCGGCGCCGTGCTGCGCCACTTTTGCAGCCAGTGGCCGGTGAAGCTGCAAGCCATCAAAACCAGATGGAATGCAGCATGGTTCAGCGCCATCCCTCATACCGTGCGGCATAGCGGCGGCACCGAGGCTGCACCATCTCCACCAGCGCTGTGGGCGGCAGGGCGCCAACTGCTGTTGGCACAAATTGCGCTGTTGGCGCTGTGCCAAGCGCTGGCGGCGGGTTTGTTGGCGCTGGGGGTGCGGTGGAGTTTTGTGGCCTTGCACGATGGACTGGATATGCCGGTCAACGCACTGCTGCTGATTGCAGCGGCCGGGGCGGCCATTGCGCTGAGTCGTTGGGTTGAACGCGGCCTGGCCGAAAAGTTGGGGCATCACTACGCCAATGCAGTGCGCTCACAGCTCTTCGTGTGCCTGGCCCACGTGACCAGCCCCGTCCACACAACACCACGCACCACTTCGCTGTTAACCCAGCGCTTGCTCGGCGACATGGGTGCGCTGCGCACCTGGGTCAGCCGGGGCCAAGTGAGGATGTTCTCCGCAGCGATCACCTTGCCTGTGGTGTTGACGCTGTTGATAGTGTGGATTCACCCCTGGCTGGCGCTGGGCGTCACGCTGACGGCGGTCTTGGGCGTGGTGGCGCTGCTGCTGATGGCTCGGGGGCTGACCACCTCACACCGACGTCTACGCAGCGGACGCGCGCGTTTGTCAGCCTTTGTCAGCGAAAGGGTGATGCATGCCCAAGCGCTCAAACTGGCGCGCAGGCTGGGGCGCGAAGGCGAATCGATGAATCGCCACGCCGAGCGCCTCGCACGCTTAGCCGTGGCGCGGCGGTGGCGCTCATCCGGCCTGCGTTTGGTTCCCGATGTGGTGCGCGCTTTGGCCATCCCCCTGGTATTGGCCACTGGTTTTCTCACCGGCACTTCAGCAGCCAACATGGCCGCCACACTGGCCGCCGTAGGTTTGCTGATGCCCGCACTGCGGGATCTGGCGCTGGCGCTGGACCAACAAGCCGCCTGGGCCGCCTCTCGACGCCGCTTGTGGGAAGTGTTGGCAACACCTCCTCGGTCGCCACAACACATGGACAAAACACGAACCGACTCCTGCGACCGAAATCGACCTCGCCCCACGTTGTTGCGCTTGTTGCAAGTGCAGGTCGCCGCGCTGGCACCCATCACCCATGTGCTGCTGCGTGGCAATAAGATTGGCCTGCAGGGCCCCATGGGCGCTGGAAAAAGCAGCTTGTTGCGCTTGTTGGCTGGCCTGGTCAGCGCTGACAGCGGACTCGTGGAGTATGCAGACACGCAAAACAGCAGCAAGGTCGACAAACGCTCTCGACTGTCCATCCACTACCTGGGTGCCCAGTCGGTCTTGCTGTCAGGCAGCCTACGACGCAACCTGACACTGGGAGCAGTCACCCGTCCCCACGATGACAGCATTCAAGCGGCCGTCGTGGCCTTTGGGCTAGAACCCTTGTGGCGGCGTTTAGGTGGGCTGCAAGGCAGGGTGTCACGCTGCGGTAGCAACCTGTCCACCGCAGAGGCACGGCGCATACTGCTCGTTCGTGCGATGCTGTGTGGAGCCGATTTGGTACTCATTGATGACTTGGATGACTTGCTGGACAACGAGCATCTCGCGCCCTTTGAGGCCTGGTTGGTCAGTAGTCCCAGTACGGTCGTGTATGCCAGCCGCGACTCCACGGTATCTTTGCACCACCACGAACGCTGGCAGCTCGAACACAATGTGCTGCACGTCTCTTGCAACGATGTTCTTCGAGATCGCCACGATCCTGTAGGCCATTCGCCAACGCGGCCAACTGGTCTCGCGAGACTGACCTGATTGGCTATTTGCATGCGTGCTCGCGAGAAGATATCTATGCTTCGAGTCATCCAATGAAACATTCAAGAACGTCATTCTTTTGAGCACACAAGCCATGAAATCACCGATGCGCATTCTTTTTCTTTGCCTTGTTTGGATGTGCATGTCGCTGTGCGCACATTGGCTTTGGCCGCAACAAGCCAGTTTCGGATTGCGCCACGCCATGGCCGATGACAGCGACAGCGACAGCGATAGCGATAGCGACAGCAGTGGTAACGCTGGCGCGAGCTCTGGTTCCCCCGGCAGCAGTGGTAACACCGGCACGAGCTCGGATTCCCCCGGTAGCAGTGCGGACAGCAGCGCCGGGACTGGCGGCGGCGGAACCGATATCTCTCCAGTGCTTACCCTGGCTGCACCGACACTGCAAGGCGGTGGCAACGCGGTGCGGGGCGAGGTATTGGGATTGAACCTGACGCGGGCCCAGATCCGCGAGCTGCAGAAACGCAACTTCAGCATCATCCGTTCTCAGGCCTTGCCCGCCGTCGGTATCGACTACACCCGCCTGCAAGTGCCTTCTGGCATGAGCGAGATGCGCGCAGTGCGTTTGCTCAACCGAGAGGTGGCCCCAGGACAATTTGACCTGAACCACGTCTACCGTTTGACACAAGGGCCAACGCCCGTGCGGTGCACTGGCAAACAATGTGCGTCATATTCGATGGTGAACTGGCCCGAAGAACAAACAGAACGCTGCCGGATCACCACACGCATTGGCATGATCGACGGGGCCGTGAACGCACAACAAGCCGGCGTCTCCAGCGGGCGGTTGCAGAGCAAATCATTTCATGGCGGCAGCGCCAGTGCAGACACCGGCCACGGCAGCGCCGTCGCTGCATTGCTCGCCGGGCGCGACCACCCAACTAAAGGCCTTCTGCCCCACGCACGGCTGTACGCTGCTGACGTGTTTGTCACGTTGAAAAACGGTCAAAAGGTGGCCTCTGCCACTTTCATTGCCGAAGGCCTCGACTGGCTTTTGTCGCATCGTGTAGCAGTCATCAACATGAGTTTGGCTGGCCCCAAAAACGACTTGCTGCGAAGTGCCATTGAAAAAGCACTGGCTCGGGGCGTTTCCGTGGTGGCGTCCGCTGGCAACGACGGGCCAGGCGCTACACCGGCCTACCCTGCGGCTTATCCTGATGTCATCGCCGTGACAGCACTGGATGTTCGCCGCCGCTTGTATTCACGAGCCAATCGCGGGCGTCACATTACCCTGGCAGCGCCGGGTGTTGAGGTGTACGCCCCCACACAAGGAAATGGCACCTTCCACACCGGTACCTCTTTTGCCGCACCCTTCGTCACCGCCAGTGTGGCCGTGCTCAAACAACAAGGCGCAAAAACCTTGCCTGAACTCAACAACGCTTTGAAACTCAGGGCCACCGACTTGGGTGCGCGTGGACATGACCCACTTTACGGCTGGGGACTGCTCAAAGCACCTCCCAAGTGTTCTGCTTCGTCAGGTGGCTAAGAAGCTATCCGTCAACAAGACACTCGCCCACGCACCCAGCGCCAAGCAAGCAAGCCCACGAACATCATGAAGCCCGAGGTCACCGCCAAGGCCGTGGTGGAATGCATCACCAGCGGCGCCACCACGCCGGCCACCACACCGTTGACGCTGCTGGCGATACAAATCTGCAGGGACGAGGCCATGCCACGCCGTGTGGGCACGACATCCAGCACCAGCAGCGTCACCACGGGCGTCATCAACGCCCAACCCATGGCAAACAGTGCAATTGGCCAGAGAGCCCAAGCCACATCTGGGGCTAGAAAATAGTTGAGCGCGAGGTTGGCTGCGGTGGTCACGCCCATGAGCCAAAACCCGAGGCGAATTTGTTTCGCAGGAGGCAGTTGGCCTGCCAAACGACCAGAAATGAAAGCGCCCGCCATGATGCCACTGATCACCAAGCAGAAAAACCAAAAAAACTGCTGCGGGTGCAGCTGCAGGTGTTCGCCCAAAAATACCGGAGCCGCCATCACATACAAAAACATGCCGTTGAAGGGCACACCGCTGGCCAGGGCCAATGCCCAAAAACGCGCGTCGGCGCCGAGGTCGCGGTAGCCTCGCATCAGGTTGCGTACACCGAAAGGTTGGCGCTGCGCTGGGTGCAAGGTCTCAGGCAACCAGCGGTGGTTCGCCCACCAAAGCAAAACGCCAATCAAAGTCAAAAACCAAAATATGGCCTGCCAGTTCACATGCACAAACAAGAGACCGCCCACCAAGGGCGCAATGGCGGGTGCAGCACCAAAAAACAAAGTGATTTGCGACATCACCCGCTGTGCGTCAAACGGGGCATACATGTCACGCACCACGGCACGCGACACCACAATACCTGCGCCGGTGGTCAAACCCTGCATCGCCCGCCAGAAAACCAGTTCCCCAATACTGCTTGCAAGCGCACAACCCGCAGACGACAAGGTAAACAAAGCCAGGCCCCACAGCACCACAGGCCTGCGGCCCAGCGCGTCAGACAAGGCACCGTGGAACAAATTCATCAGCGCAAAACCAAACAAATAGGCGGACAAGGTTTGCTGCATCTGCACCGGCGTGGCCCCGAGGGAGGCCGAGATGCCATTGAACGCGGGCAAGTAGGTGTCAATGCAAAACGGCCCGAGCATGCCCAGGCAGGCCAGCAGCACCGCCAAGGCCCAGCGCGGACCGCGCCACAGTTCGCTCGCGTTGGGGTTCACGGGCAAAGGCCCGGCAGGCACTCAGGGTCCATCAACCTGCGCGCAGTGCACTGCCACACAGGGCTTTTGCGTCGTCTTCGCCCAGTGCATAAGCCTGTCTCACCGTGGCGCGCGCGGTGCAATCCCAGGTCGACACTGGCACAGGCCGGCTGGGTTGCCAGTAACTTCGGCCATTCCAGCTGAAGAGCTGCGGCAAGCGGGGGTAGTGGCGGGTGAGCAGCACCAGCGTCTTGGCTTTTTCAGATTCTGTTTGTGCGGGGATGGGCGCGTTGTCGGTGTAGCCACCGTCCAGGGCGCCTTGGCCGCCAATGCGGGTGGCGTGCATGAAAGGTGGCGCTGCGGCGGCAGCCGCCAGCAAGGCTTGGGCCGCTGAGGCATCAACGCACTCGTGCAAATCGAGAAAGTCTTGGCGCAAACCCAAGCACTTCGGTAGACGCGGGTGAATGCTGTGGCTCACATGTTTGTCCACGATATATGCCAAGGTGCCCGCCACCATCGAGCCCTGCAGGCCCAACCAACGCGCGGGCCGGGTGAGCGCGACGCGCAGCTGCAAACGCGAGGCCCGAATCGCATCGAAGTTGTCGGCGTTCACAAACGACGCCAACCATGCGGGGTAGGTGTGTTGTTGCGCGAAACGCAGCTTGAACTGAGCCAAACCACGCCACTCAAACACACGAGCGTTACGCGCAAAGAGGCGCTCACACGCCTCCAATGCGGCCCTGGGTCCATCGGTCAAAAAAGACGCCGCCATGGCCGCCCCGGCGCTGGTGCCCACCAACTGATGGGGAAGGGCCAAGCCCTGTTGAGTCAAGGTCGCTAACGCCCCAGCCTGCCACCAGCAGCGGTTACCGCCGCCCGCGAACACCAAGGTGTCCAATGCCGACCAGTTCAAACGGGTCAGCGCTTTGATGTCTTTCAAATAGTGCTCCATCGGCAAAACAAAAATGTGAAGCAAGCCGATAGGCCGGATTCTGTGCAGCCTGTCGCCCTTGCGGGCTTCAAGCCGTGACCGCCATTCCTCTGGGCCGTGCATCACTGCACGGCTCGGTGCTACCTACCCGCCAGCTCTGCGGAGCCACATCAACGCTGGCCTACTTGGTATTGCTGCGCGTAGAGATTGCCCGTTTCACCTCGTGCGGGGCTTGGCCCCGCACGAGGTGCTATGCGACCCACGGCTTGCGCCGTGGCCGGTCGGCTTGCGCCACCCGGGGGACCCGCTTGCGCGTGTCCCACATAGACCACCCTGTTTAGGAGCCCCACACGAACTCGTCTCTGTTGCTCTGATCCTCACCTCACGGTGGACAGCCGTTAGCTGCTACGCTGCCCTGTGCAGTCCGGACCTTCCTCCAGTGCGCCCTTTCGGGCCTTGCACCAGCGGCGGTCTGGCTTGCTTCACAGGGGGATTATCGCTGTGGGCTGCCGACCCGCTGCGCATCCCGGCTCGCACGTCAATCGACAACCCATGTCCATGCTTCAGTGTGACGGCCCACTGGCATTGCGGCGCTCCTCGTGCATCGCGCGGATCATGGCGTTGTCTTTGCCCGCCAACGAGTACTTCTTCTTCAACGCGAACAACACATCGGAAACACGGCGATTACCAATGAGGTAACTGATGAAGGCCATTCTGGAGCCGGCGATGGGTTGGCGAGCGAACAGCGTCATGTCGTTGGGTAAAAAGGTGACGTGGTAGCCGTACTTTTCGCCAATGAATTTCAATGCGGTCTTGGAGTAGAAGAAGATATGCTGACTCTTGGCGCCCCCAAGATAGGTCCAGTCTGGCCCCTGATCAGAGTAAATGCCCGTGGAGATCAGCAGCAGTTCGGGTTGCAGCGAAAACACCAGATCGATGTCCGATGAAGGATTGGCGAAGTGCTCGAAAACTTCGAATGCCGTGACGAACTTGTAGTGCTCTTCTGCAGATCGCTCAAAACCCGACGCGAAGTGATTCTTGACGTATTTGTCGTGGTTGTAAGCATCAACCCCCACGTCCCTGAGCATACGCACCAGCAAGCCAGGCCCGCCACCCCAGTCGAGCAACTTATCCGCCGTGTTCATCTTGCCGCTCAACTTCCAAAGGAAGTAAACCGCTTTTCGACAGTTCACCGTTCGCTCGGCGGCCCATGTATCGAGATCAGGGGGAGACGATGGCGAGGGTGGAGCGTAAACCTGCTCCAGCCAATACGGAAGCTGTGTTTGCAGTGATCGGCAAGATGAGCATTCGAAGCTGCTGATCTCATCGCCATCCACGTCGCGCCTGGTGTAACGAAAGAACGCCGTTTGGCCGCATAAACGGCACTCGATTGAAGAGTTTTTCATTTGCCTCGCGTCTTTGCCATTCGCACCTTCTGGCCTTCATGGTCCTGAGGTACATCGGGGTAGGAAGGTCGAACTCACGTTCAAAAGTATCCCACAGCGTCATCCCTGACAATTCGGGCCATGTTCTGGCATCAACTCGACCGCCTCCTCGCACGCCTGCGGCCCCACCGTCAGCCTTTGTCGCTGCTGGTGGACGGCCTCGTGATCGCGCTGGCCTGGAACTTCACCTACCTGTTTCGTTTGGGCTTTGACCGCTGGTTCAGTGCCAGGCCCAGCTACGACCACTGGGTGATGCTCGCGGTCGTGCTGCTTTATTTGTTGATCTTCAAAGTCGCGGGCATACCGCGGGGCATGTGGCGCTTCTCCGGGTTTGGTGAAGTACAGCGACTCGGGTGGGCATGCTTGTTGGCGGGGGCTGTTGCAGCGGTGGCCGTGCTCATGGCCCAGCTCACCAAGGTGCCACGGGCTGTGTTGGCCCTGCACCCCTTCATGGCCTTGATGGGCTTGTGCATGGTGCGTTTGCTCTACCGCATGTTGTATGAACATGCACGCTCCCGCATCACGGGCGGTGAGGGTGAAGTTCGGCGTGCCATCGTGCTCGGCGCGGGCGAAGCCGCACGTTGGATGATGCCCGGGCTGCACCAACAAGGCTGGACGGTGTTGGGTTTGCTCGACGACGATCTCGCCAAACATGGCGCGCGCGTGCTGGGTGCGCCCGTGCTGGGTAGCTTGAGCGACCTGGCCCAACCCGAGGTGCGCGCGGGCGCTACCCACATCATCGCCGCCATGCCAGGCGCGAGTTTTTCGCAGCGTCGCCGCGCCATCGAATTGGCCACGGCCACCGGCTTGAAGGTGCTGACCGTGCCTTCCATGGCTGAGCTGCAGCGTGGCGGTGCCGAAATCGAACGCGTGCGCGCCATCGAGCCCGAAGACTTGCTGGGCCGCGAGCCTGTGGCGCTGGATGAAGCGGGCATCGCCGACATGATCAGCGGCAAAACCGTGCTCATCACCGGCGCGGGCGGCTCTATTGGCTCCGAGCTGTGCCGCCAAATTGCCCGATATGGCCCCGCGCGTTTGGTGCTGTACGAATTGAGTGAGCTGGCCCTCTACCAAATCGAACAGCAACTCGGCGAGTTGCATCCACAGCTGCCCCTGCTCCGTTTGATGGGTGATGTGAAAAATCTCGCACACGTGCGCACCACGTTTCAGCTGCACCGACCGCAACTGGTCTTCCACGCCGCTGCCTTCAAACATGTGCCCTTGATGGAAAACGACAACGCCTGGGCCGCGGTGCAAAACAACATCCTCGGCACCTACCACGCGGCCATCGCCGCCGCAGAAGTCGGGGCGGAGGCCTTCGTCCTGATCTCCACCGACAAAGCCGTCAACCCCAGCAATGTGATGGGCGCGAGCAAACGCGCCGCTGAAATGGTGCTGTCCCACCTGGCCACGCAAAACCACTCCACCCGTTTCATGGCGGTGCGGTTCGGCAATGTGCTGGGCTCCAGCGGCAGTGTCATTCCGAAGTTCAAAGAACAAATCGCCAAAGGCGGCCCGGTGACCGTGACCCATCCCGACATCACCCGTTACTTCATGACGATCCCGGAGGCCTCCCGCCTGGTGCTACAAGCGGCAGCACTGGCGCAAACCGGCCAGGTTTATGTGCTGGACATGGGCGAGCCCATCAGAATCGTGCAACTGGCCCGCGACATGATTCGCCTCTCGGGCCGTGGCGAAGACGACATTGAGCTCGTGTTCACTGGCCTTCGGCCCGGCGAAAAACTCTTTGAAGAGTTGCTCTCCGACGCCGATCACACCTTGCCGTCTGCCCACCCTCGCCTGCGCATTGCGCAGCTGCATCAGCACGCCGGGCCCGACTGGATGGAGGCCATGATGGCCTGGTTGAACAGCGATTCGGCACAACAGCCTGCAGCAGAACATCGGCAACATTTGTCTGGATTGGTGCCTGAGTACCGGATGCAGTGACGTCGGGCCTGTTGGCAACGGTGTGGGCCGTTGCGGCGCTTTCAACCAGGCGGTGCATCCCAACGTACGCACAGCAATATCACCTCCAGTGGGTAGTGCAAGCGCTTGAGCACCTTCTTGACCACCGCACTCATCATCTGGCTTTGGATAGGAATCATCCAACCATTTTCGCCCTGCAGGCTTAATGCGACAGAGCCGAAATTGAGGCCCAATTGGCGCATGTCGTAAAGGACGCGCTGGGCGATGCGTACAACCGAGCAAAATATCTGGAGCAACGTAGAACTCTGATGCAGACATGGGCCGATTATTTGGACAAGTTACGTGTCGACGCCAAGGTGATTTGAAGGTGATGTCCTCTTTGGTCCAGCGTCAAATATGATCGCATTCGCGAAAACTTGAGTTCCGGTAAAGATCAAAAATTTCTACGAATTTTTGTGTGGCCACTTGCCTGTCACGCCGGGGGTTGCTGGTTCGAACCCCGTCCTGACAGACGCACATTGAAAGTAAGTCTGTATTTCTTTCCATTTGTAGGCCTACGCACAGTCTTTGAGCTGGATAGAGCAGTACCGTTCATGCGCCGAGCCCCTAAGCGCTGAGAAGTAGCGCTCTCGGTTCTACCAAGCGTGCATACCGACAATCACAAGCAAGTCATTTGAAGCGTCATTCTGGAGTTCCATGGAAATCAAGGTCAATTTTCTCGACAAGCTCCGACTCGAAGCCAAGTTCGATGATTTCACGGTAGTGGCCGATCAGCCCATCCGCTACAAGGGCGACGGCTCGGCGCCAGGTCCGTTCGATTATTTTTTGGCCTCTTCGGCGTTGTGTGCGGCTTATTTTGTGAAGCTGTATTGCGTCACCCGGAACATCCCCACGGAACATATCCGCCTGTCGCAGAACAATATTGTCGATCCTGAGAACAGGTATCAACAGATCTTCAAGATCCAGGTTGAACTGCCCGCAGACATTTCTGCAGCGGACCGCCAAGGCATCCTGCGTTCCATCGAGCGATGCACGGTGAAGAAAGTGGTGCAGGCCGGGCCCGAGTTCGTGATCGAGGAGGTGCAGAGTCTGGATGCCGATGCCCAGTCGCTGCTGACCATGCATCCGGCCGCCGGCGCGAGCACCTATATCGCCGGCAAGGATTTGCCCCTGGAACAGACCATCGCCAACATGTCCGGCGTGTTGGCCAATCTGGGCATCAAGATTGAGATTGCATCGTGGCGCAACATCATTCCCAACGTATGGTCATTGCATATCCGCGATGCCCATTCACCCATGTGCTTCACCAATGGCAAGGGATCGACCAAGGAAAGCGCCTTGGCGTCGGCCCTGGGGGAATACATCGAGCGGTTGAGTTGCAACCACTTCTATGCCGGCCATTTCTGGGGTGAGGAAATCGCCAGCGCGGCGTTCGTGCATTACCCCAGCGAGCGCTGGTTCCAGCCTGGCGCGGACGACACGCTGCCGGCAGGGATCCTGGACGAGCACTGCCTGGAGATCTACAACCCGGAAGGCGAATTGCGTGCCTCGCATCTGCGGGACACCAATTCCGGCAATTTGGAACGCGGCATATGCGCGCTGCCGTACACCCGGCAGTCGGACGGCGAGGAGGTTTATTTCCCGAGCAACCTGGTGGAGAACCTCTACGTCAGCAACGGCATGAGCGCCGGCAACACGCTGGCCGAAGCCCAGGTGCAATGCCTGTCCGAAATCTTCGAGCGCGCGGTCAAGCGGGAGATCCTGAACGGGGAAATCGCGCTGCCCGACGTGCCGGACCACGTGCTATCCAAATATCCCGGCATCGTGGCCGGCATCAAGGGCCTGGAGGAGCAGGGCTTCCCCGTGCTGGTGAAGGACGCCTCCCTGGGGGGGCAATATCCCGTGATGTGCGTCACCTTGATGAACCCCCGCACGGGCGGCGTATTCGCCTCGTTTGGTGCCCATCCTCGCCTGGAGGTCGCGCTGGAGCGCAGTCTCACCGAGCTGCTGCAGGGCCGCAGTTTTGAAGGTCTGAACGATCTGCCGCGGCCCACCTTCAACAGCAATGCGGTGACCGAGCCCAATAACTTCGTCGAGCACTTCATCGATTCCAGCGGCGTGGTTTCCTGGCGCTTCTTCAGCGCCAGGTCCGACTTCGATTTCGTCGAATGGGATTTCTCCGGCGCTGGCGAAGATTCCAATGCGGACGAAGCCGCCGGATTGTTTGGAATCCTGGAGGCAATGGGCAAGGAGGCGTACATGGCGGTGTACGACCAGCTGGGCGCCACCGCCTGCAGAATCCTGGTGCCGGGCTATTCGGAGGTTTATCCGGTGGAAGACCTGGTGTGGGACAACACCAACAAGGCGCTGTTGTTCCGTACCGATGTCCTGAATCTGCATCGCCTGGACGACGCCAGCCTGGCATTGCTGCTCGAGCGGCTGGAGAACAACGAGCTGGACGAATACGGCGACATCGCCACCTTGATCGGAATCGAGTTCGACGAAAACACGGTCTGGGGCCAGCTCACCGTGCTGGAGCTGAAACTGCTGACCCGTCTTGCGCTGAAGCAGTTCGAAGAAGCGCAGGAGCTGGTGGGCGCCTTCCTGCAATACAACGACAACACGGTCGAGCGCGGCCTGTTCTACCAGGCGATGGAGGCCGTCCTGGAAGTGATGCTGGACGAGGACTTGGCGCTGGACGACTACGAGGCCAACTTCCGGCGGATGTTCGGCGGCCCGCGCATGGATGCCGTGATGGGGGCGGTCGATGGCAGCGTGCGCTTCTTCGGCCTGACGCCGACGAGCATGAAAATGGAAGCTCTCGACAGGCATCAGCACCTGATGGACAGCTACCGCAAGATCCACGCGGCGCGGGCACGGGTGGCCGGTCAATGACCCTGTCGAGGACATCGACGACGAAGACCGTTACCCGTTTGTGTTTCACCCGCTTGACCTGGGTGAAGCGGCCCTGGGCGAGTTCTTCGGCTATCACATCGAGGGTGACATCAGTGCAGACGTCATCGATCCTGAGACGGTTCCGCTGCTGCGCTTCGAGCGCGCGAAGTAACGGGGCCTCAGCCCCCAAGGCCGGCAGTGCGAAACACATCGGAAAGTTCTTAGAACGGAAACCAGCATGACCACCCTTGAGCGAGCGATCGAAATTGCAGCGCGTGCCCACGCCGGCGCGGTAGACAAGGGCGGTGCGCCTTACATCCTTCACCCTCTACGCGTGATGCTCGCCCAGGCCTGCGATGAGGCGCGGATCGTGGCGGTGCTGCACGACGTCGTGGAGGACTGCGACATCTCCATCGACGCTCTACGCAGTGAGGGCTTCACGCAGCCAGTTCTGGACGGCATCCTGTCAGTCACCAAGCAGCCGGGTGAGTCCTACTCGGCGTTCGTCGCTCGAGCCGGAGAAAATCGGCTCGGCCGCGCGGTCAAGCTGGCAGACCTCATCGACAACAGCGACCTCGCAAGGCTCCCGTCACCTACGGAACGCGATCTGGAGCGAATGGCAAAGTACCGTGAGGCCATCGCCCAACTCGCCTCGCTGCCCGCCTTGCCCAGTTAATCGGAAAGAAGTCGTTTCGGAGTGTTCGAATTCTCATCGCAGGCATTGAAACTTTGCACATGATTCGCAAGGGGCAGATGAGCTGCCCCGAAGGGTCAACCATGTCCGCAACCGAGCAGGTCTACAGCCTCGCCGTTTGATCATCGCGCTGGCGACGCAACTTCTTTCGGCTGGACTCCACTAACGCGACAGAACCGCTGAAGGCGGCTCGCATCCGGTGTTTCGGAACAGCACGGCGTCGTATGAAATGATGCGGCATGCCATTGAGTTCCGAAGACCTCCAACAAATCGCCGCGCGCACCCTGGGGCACTACGAGCAGAACGCCCAAAGCTACTGGGAAGGCACGCGCGACCACGATGTCAGCCAGAACATCGAGGCGCTGCTGAAGCATATACCCGGGCCTCCACCCTTTGACCTGCTGGATTTCGGCTGCGGACCCGGGCGCGACCTGCACACTTTCAAGGCGCTGGGCCACCGCGCCGTGGGTTTGGAGGGCGCTCCCAGCGCGGCGGCGCTGGCACGGATCCACAGCGGCTGCGAGGTGCTGGAGCAAAACTTCCTGCACCTCGAACTGCCCGCGCAGCGCTACGACGGTGTTTTTGCGAATGCCGTGCTGTTTCATGTGCCCTCCCAGGTGCTACCGCAGGTGCTGCAACAACTGCAGGTCTGCCTGCGGCCGCACGGCGTGCTGTTCAGCTCCAACCCGCGCGGCGATGGCCAAGAGGGCTGCAATGGCGAGCGCTACGGCGCATTTCACGACTGGCCAACCTGGCGCGGCTTGGTGACAGCCGCCGGCTTTGTAGAGTTGGATCACTTCTACCGTCCGCCCGGCCTACCTATCGAGCAACAGCCCTGGCTGGCTAGCGTATGGCGCAAGCGCAACCGGTAACTCCACGGCACCGCTTTGAAGTTCTCAAGGGCCCGCGGCACGGTCCGATTTCACGCCGCTTGCGGCGCTGCTCACGCGGCTTGTTTCAGGACCACAAGAATCGAAAGGTAACTTGAAAGGAATGCAGCATGAACATCCCCACCCTTGAAGCCATCCAATCGCTTGACGGCAGAATCTTCGCCACACTCAACGAACAGGAGTTGCTGGCCCTGGAGTTCTACCGAGCCCAGGGCCGCAAGTACGACGTGGCTGTCAACATCATCAACAAGGCTGACCCGGCAGACCTTGCCCGTGCGCAGTCGCAAACTCAGGCCGACGCCATCATGAAGCGCGCCAACAGCCTTGTGTCGTTGATCGTCGGCCCGGTGGCCACCGGCGCTTGGGCCGAGCGCTCTGGCTCGACCAGTTCCTAAGCTCGGAAAGGGAAGAGATCAATGGCACTGCCTAGGTTGAAGCGGTTATTGTTCGCTGCCGTCTTGGCTTTGGTTTTGACTGTTGTTTTTGTTTTTCGTGCCAACTTCAATCCCACGGTGGAAGCCAAGACGGCGGAAGTTCACAAAGCGGCAGAGAAAGGGGATGCCGACGCCCAGTACAACGTCGGCGTGATGTACCTCGAGGGAACCGGTGTTGCGAAGGACGACCAGCTGGCCCTAGCTTGGACTCGCAAAGCGGCGGAGCAGGGGCATGCCAGCGCGCAGAACAACCTCGGTGTGATGTTCGCAATGGGGGAAGTAGTCCCGAAGGACGATCAGCAGGCAGTAGTCTGGTATCGCAAAGCGGCGGAGCAGGGGCTTGCCCGGGCACAGTTCCATCTCGGTGGGATGTATGCAAATGGAGCCGGAGTCCCGGAGGACGACCAGCAGGCAGTACTCTGGTATCGCAAAGCAGCCGAGCAGGGGCACATCAGCACGCAGCTGATCCTGGGTGTGATGTACGAACACGGAGTCCATGTACCCAAGGACGACCAGCAGGCAGTGCTCTGGTATCGCAAAGCGGCGGGGCAAGGAGATGACAGGGGGCAGGGACAGCTCGGTCGGATGTACGAAACAGGAACCGGGGTAAAGAAGGACATCCAACAGGCATTGGTTTGGTACCGTAAAGCGGCGGCGCAGGGAAATGCCGGTGCACAGGCCAGCCTCGGCGAGATGTACGAAAACGGGGCCGGCGTTGAAAAGGACGATCGGCAGGCATTGGCTTGGTATCGCAAAGCTGCTGAGCAGGAAGATGAGCGTGCGCAGTACAAACTAGGCTTGAGGTATGAATACGGAACGGGCGTGGAGAAGGACGAGCAGCAGGCCGTGGTCTGGTATCGCAAAGCGGCGGAGCAGGGGTATGCCCACGCACAGTACAACCTCGGTGTGATGTACGACAACGGTACCGGGGTTGCGAAAGATACAAAGCAGGCGGTGGCCTGGTACCGCAAAGCAGCGGAGCAGGGGCTTCCCCGCGCGCAGTACAACCTCGGTGTGATGTACCAAAATGGAGCCGGTGTTCCGAAGGATGCGAAGCAAGAGCTGGCTTGGTATCGCAAAGCGGCTGAGCAGGGGCACGCCGACGCGCAGTTCAAACTCGGCGTGGCGTACGCCAAGGGAACCGGGGTCGCGACGGATGACCAGCAGGCCTATTTCTGGTGGCTCTTGGCGAGCGCTCAAGGCGATCGGGATGCGGCCAAGAATCGTAACTACGTTGCAGGGCTCCTTACACCAGAGCAACGGGCCGCTGTCCAGGCCAAAGCACGCGACTGGAAACCGAAGCGATAACTCGGAAAGTTTCTTGATCTCAAATCATGCAACGTAGTAAAAATATGAAGCGACTCGTCTTTCTAATTGCAATTCTCGTTACGTTCGGGCCAGTCGCGGCTCAGACCTCACCGGAGCGCGAGCCTCTGCCGACGCAGCAAATGCGCGCACTTGCTGCATCGTTTGGTGTTCTCAGAGGTTCGTTTGTCAAACCTCTTGACGGAGCCGATGTTGTGAATGCCGCGATTCGAGGAATGCTTCGCGAGATTGACCCCCAGAGTGGAGAGTACTGGACTGAAGATGAATATCAAGAGTTCCGCAGGGGCCCACCACCGGGAACAGGCGGTATCGGAACCGAGCTGAGGTGGAGAGACGGTGTGTGGTTACTCAGTCCGGTCGAGAACGGACCAGCGTTTAAGGCAGGAATCCGGTTTGCAGACCAACTTCGAGCAATTGATGGCCTAGAAATTGACGCCTTCAGCGCCACGCAAATTGTTCGACGCATACAAGGACCGGTTGGAAGTGAGGTTGTGCTTACGGTCTATCGTGGCGAAAAGCTGAAGACAGTCCCCGTACAACGAGCGGTCGTTCCTCAGCAGATGCCGAGCCTGTCCGTTCTCGAGGGCAATCTTCGAGTCTTGCAACTCAGATCAATATCCCCTAACCAATTGCAGTCTGCTTTCAGACTGCTTAAGGAATCGTGGCTGAAAGAGCGCTTCGCTGGGTTGGTACTCGACATGCGCGGAAATCAAGGGGGCCTTGTTCAGTCATCAGTCGCGCTGGCCTCGGCCTTTTTGCCTAGGGACAGTGTTGTTGCTTCAATTAACGGCAGAGATCCAAGCAACAGCCGTGTGTTCAGGGCGAGTCCAAAAGATTACTCCGATGAGGTGGCCGAAGATCCCTTGACTTTTTTACCCGAAGATCTCCGAAAGGTCCCACTGGTTTTGCTGGTAGATGGTCAAACAGCTTCTGGTGCCGAGATCGTCGTCGCGGCGCTGAAAGATCACCGTCGCGCTCTTATTGTCGGACGACCGACTTTTGGTCGAGGGAGCATTCAAACAGTGACTCCGATACCCGGTAGTGGAGCGATTAAGTACACGAGTGCCTATTGGGTGTCCCCCGGGGGTAAGTCTTTTAATCAAGCCCCGATCCAGCCCGATCGGGTCGTACTTGAGCAAGAGATCGATGCAGACTTTTCAGCCGCTGTTTCGGTGATGCGCGCGGCTATCGATTTGTCTCCAACGAAGCGCGATTCTGCCAAGTAGATCGGAAAGTTGAAAGGTGTAGCGACTTTGGGATTCAATGAGAATCAGGGCGTGTTGAAACAATGCGATGAAAGCCCGATTCGCACCATTCAAGAATGAGTCGCTTACACAACATCAGCCGCATAGATAGCGAGACAAACCACACCCACGCTTGGTTCGTGAGACTGCAGCGATGCAAGACACGCTTCCACAAAATGTTCTCCGACGCTGTGTATGGCGGCAAGCGCTATGCATTGAAGGCTGACCTTGCCCCCAAAGCCTGGCCGTCGTTTCGGCTCATCGATCAGCGCCGGCCACCCCTTGCAAAACGCCGCGCGGCATGCCGAGAGGGACAATGGCGCCACAACCACCTGGGCACCAGCCATGAACATGAAGAAAACCGACCTCGAGAAGCACCTTGCCAAGAAATTGGACGGACGTATGAAGTCCAGCGCAATACCTCATCGCTTCGGCCAGGGCTCCGCGGCGCCGAAGGAACAGGTCGAGCAAAGCCCGCATCCTGCTGCCGCCAAGCTCGTAGCAGTGTCATGCAGGCTTCCGGCAGATCTCGTCAATCGTCTACGCGAACGAGCGGTGGCGCATGAGGGCGGAGTGAACGCGCTTGTCGCGCAAGCGCTGGAGCAATGGCTTGCATCTGCCGCCGTAGCGAAGTAGCCAATGAGGCATAGCCCCTCGCTCAAGCGGAGCGCCAACGGCAGGACGCACAGGAGACCACTTGCGCATCATCGGAAATTTCTTTGAACGGAAAGGCTGGATTGAACATGCAACTTGTAGCCTCGCTCTTGCACGAAATGCAAACCTTGTCCGAGGAGATTCAGCGCACATCCGGTATGCCCGGGGGGCTTGTTTCACGGTAATTTCAGTCGGCAATCCACCGAAACTGAGGCCAAACTCAGCGAGGTTGAGCAGCGCATCGGCATGCCCTTGCCGCCGGAACTAAGAGAGTTTTTTGCTTCGTATGGCTGTTTTTATAGTCACGTCGATGGCGACCGAATGGTGGTGGGGTTCTTTAGAAGACCCAGCTACCCAGCTTTGTGCGGAGGGTTGGCGCAGGTGCTCCATGCAAGCTGGGGCTGGGGAAGTCACTGGGATGCAGAGGACTTCCCCCAAAAGGCCGTTGATGCAATGAACACCAATTACGTCGTCTTTGTGACCTGTGACCTTGCCCCTGTTCGACGTAGTGCATAGCCACTCGGTTACGCGGCTTGTTTAGCCTGGCCCGCGTGCCAGTTTTCTTCATACTTCATTGGACTGATGTAACCCAGCGTGGAGTGAAGCCGGCGATGGTTGTAGAACG
>JANPCX010000069.1:0-6649 GCA_031431125.1 Burkholderiales bacterium | reverse complement strand
GCATACGCCAGACCCGCGCCTTGTCGCCCAACACCACCATCGAAGTGCTGGTGCCCGACTTCCGTGGCCGCGACGACCGCGCCCTGGACATCCTGAAGGCCGCGCCGCCCGATGTGATGAACCACAACATGGAAACCGTGCCCCGCCTCTACAAAGAAGCACGCCCTGGCAGCGACTACGCCTTCAGCCTGAACCTGCTCAAGAAGTTCAAAGCCCTCTTCCCCCAAGTGCCGACCAAGAGCGGCTTGATGGTGGGCCTTGGCGAAACCGACGAAGAAATTTTGCAAGTGATGCGCGACATGCGTGAGCACCACATCGACATGCTCACCATCGGCCAGTACCTGGCCCCGAGTGGCCACCACCTGCCGGTGCGCCGCTATGTGCACCCCGACACCTTCAAGATGTTCGAAGTCGAGGCCGCCAAGATGGGCTTCACCCATGCCGCCGTCGGTGCCATGGTGCGCTCCAGCTACCACGCGGATCAGCAAGCCCATGCGGCGGGCGTGGCGGGTGCTCTAAGCTGACCAGGCCCGGCCGAGGGGCGTGAACATCAACACCTCGCCGACCGCTGCCAACCCGCCGCTGACCTGCGGCAACTGCGGTCAGCCGATGTCGAGTTTCAAGCTCGCGGGGCATTACGGCCAATCGGTTGAAATCGACTGCTGCGCTCCTTGCCACTTGCTGTGGTTCGACACTGTCGAGTCGGTGCGCCTCACCGGTGCTTCCATGCTGGAGTTGATTGGGACCATGGCGGCGGCGCAGCAGCATCCCCACCAAACCTTGTCGGCCAAGATCCATTGCCCGCGTTGCGATGGCGGCCTCAAGCTCATCCACAACCAAACCCGTTGGGGATCCACACGGCAGCTGGAGTGTTTCAAAGGCCATGGCATCTACCAAACCTTTGCGCAGTTTCTGTATGAGAAGGGTTTGCTGCGTGCGCTGACAGCCATGGACCGCACCTTGTTGTCACGCCAAGGACAGGTGCTGCATTGTTTGAACTGTGGCGCATCGCTGCCGAGTGAACAAGAAGCCGCGCACGCAGCCACCTGCCACTACTGCGAGAGCGTACCGGCCTTGCTCGACATTGCACGGCTGGCCCGCGCGGTTGATCCCGAAGGCGCCACCGCCCACGACCCCGAACACCAAGCCGCGCACCGCGCAGCGACACAGCACCGCGTGCTCAACTGCCACGCCTGCGGTGCCGCCTTGATGGACGAACATGCACTGAGTTGCTCGCAATGCGGTGCCACGCAAGTCGGCACGGGTTTGCAGCAAGCCCACCTCGCGCTGCGCGGATTGACCCCGGCACTGCACCGCCATGCCAACCAGCCCGCACCCCATGTTGTCGCCAAGCGCTTGGGGGTGTTGCGGCAAGACACCGCCAAACGTCGCGACTGGGTGCGTGAGATGGAGGCCAGCACCAACGCGCGACGTGAGGAGACGTCAAGCGGTCACTGGCTGGCCCGTTTGCTCGGTGACCGTTTCGACACCGACACCACACGCCAGTGGGAAAGCATTGCCACTTGGCTGCTGTTCGCCGCGCTGATCGGCTGGTGGCTGGGTTGGTTTGACCGCTGAGACCAATCCTCAGACCTCGGCCAGCAACTTCTCAATCAGTAAATGCAGTGCGTTGAAGTCGGGCTCGCCGACAAGTCGTTTGACGATCTCGCCGCGTTTGTTGACGATGAAGGTGGTGGGTGTCAACTGAACATGCCCAAACTGGCGTGCGATCTCACCGGTGTTGTCGATGGCCACACCGAAGGGCAGTTGGCGTGACTCTGCGAAACGGGCCACGTAAGCGGGCGGGTCGTAACTCATGGCCACCGCCAAGGTGTCGAAGCCCTGGGCTTTGTACTTGTTGTGCGTGGCGACGATCTCCGGCATTTCTTTGACGCAGGTGACGCAGCTGGTGGCCCAAAAATTGACCAGGGTCACTTTGCCTTGCCACTGTGCCGAGCTGGACGCTGGTGCGCTCAGCAGGGTGTAGCTGATGGCAGGCGCGCGCTCGGGGGTCAACAAAATCGGCAAACCGAAGTAAGCTGCAACCCCGATAGCTGAGGCCGCCACGACGGCCGCCGCCACATGTTTGACATTCATCGAGGAGTTCCTATGTTGAAGTTCAGCGACAGACGCCACCATTTGCAGCAGATTTTCGCAGTTTTGGCCGTGGGCGTTTTTCCGTGCAGGGTATGGGCTCAGTTCAGCCAGGGGGATGCACTGTCGGGCGTGAAAACCGCGTTGGAGCGTGGCGCCGACGTGGCGGTGTCGTTGTTAAGCCAAAACGGCGGTTTCTTGGACAACCCCAAAGTTCACATTCCATTGCCTGGCGTGCTGAACGACGCCGCCAAAGTGCTCAAAGCCATGGGTCAGCAAAAAAAGGTGGATGAACTGGTGACGGCGATGAACCGCGCCGCCGAAGCCGCCGTACCTGAGGCCAAGGCCTTGCTCAAGGGGGCGGTCAAAAACATGGGTATCGACGATGCACGCAAATTGATCAGCGGTGGTGACGATTCCGTCACCCGCTTTTTCGCCGAAAAAACCCGCGCACCACTGGCAGAAAAGTTTCTCCCGATCGTCACCAAACACACCGAACGTTTGGCGGTGGCAGAGAAGTACAACTCGCTGGCCGCCAAAGCCTCGGGCCTGGGTTTGCTGAAGAAGGAAGACGCCAACGTGCAGCAATACGTCACCGGCAAGGCCCTCGACGGCCTTTACCTGATGATTGCCGAGGAAGAGCGCAAGATCCGCCAAGACCCGGTTGGCACCGGCAGCGCGATTCTGAAGAAAGTGTTTGGCGGTTTGAAATGATGTGGTGAGTCGGCCGCGGCCGGCTCACAAACTCTTCGACAGCTCAAACATCAGCACCGAGGGCAAGGCGGACTCAATCGCGCCGCGTCCCACCCGCGCCACGCTGCGGTTGCCCGAACCCGACATTTCAAACTGGCTGCCTTCTTCCACGATTTCCACGAAGGCAAAGTCGGGCACTTCCGCGATGATTTCCAGCCGCAGTTGTTTCAGGCGCTCGCCGCGCAAAATACCTTCCACCACGATGGCATGTGGCAGGCCTTCGTGGCAGAAGTCAGCCGCCTCTTCGACCGAGGCCACCATGTCGATGATCAGGCCCATGTCTTTGATGGACTCTCTGAGTTGCATGCGCACCTCGCGCCGCGAGGCCACGATGAGCACATGGCTGCCAGCCAGTGGTTTGGAATTGGTGGAGACCGCGAATCCCTCGTCCAACTCGATGCTGGTGACGCCTTCCATGGCTTCGTGCGCAGTGCGTGGGAAATCGACGGTCAGCAGCGCGACACCCGCTTCTTCCAAACGGCTCAGCGGCAGGCCCATGGTCCAGGCGGTTTGTTCCAGCAAGCGCCAGGTGAGGGAGTCCAGTTTGGCGCGCGAGGCGTCCACGCTTGCGCCGTCGTTGAGCTGCTCAGCAGCAAACGGTGCAAAACGGCAGGTCAGGCGACCCATGCGCTCTCGGGCCAGCATCTCCACTTTGAATTCGATCTCCGAGTTGCTGTGGCGCAGCGCCCAATCCAACAAGGTGTTGAGCAAGCCGAACAACAACGACGCGTCAACAATCACCGGCAGGGCTTGAAGACGAGGTTTGATGCCGATACCTCGAGCCTGGGTTTCTCTGGCCCGGTGGGTGAGCACGTTGTTCAGCAACTCCGCGACGTCCAGGCGTTCATGCGACTGCCGCAGCCGTCCCGATGCCAGGCGCGTGATTTGTTGGGCGATGATGCCGACCGCGCGTGCCGTTTCCACCTCTTCGCGAAGGGCACGCAAGCTGCTGCGATCGATGCGTCCACTGGTTGTCAGTGCGTGAACACGTTCCAGGGCGTGGGTCAGGGGTGTGGAGATCTCTTCACCCACGGCATTGACCAACTCGCGCCAACGGTTTGCCTGCTCATTGCTGGCCGCGTCAGCCAAAGCTCCCTCCCTATGGGGTGCCCGGTTCTCAGATGGAGTCATGGATATTCCCGAAATCCCTCGCACACCGTGGTCTGCCACGGGCACGCTTTTGTTCGAAGGGCGCTGGATTTGCAACGCCTTCGGGACATATTACCCGCCCGTTTCAATTTCACCATCGGGTGAACATGGATTCCAGCGCTGGAATCACTGAAATGAGGGGGCGGTCTTGCGTGATTTATTGGCGCAAAGCGCTCCCAAAGGGGGAATCGCTCATAATTTTCCCGTGCAAACACACCCAAGCAAGCTGCCAACCAACGCCGTCCTGTGCGCGCTTGTGGCGTTGTCTAGCCTCCTTCTGGCCTGCTCGCCCGCCTTGGATTGGCGCACCGTACCTGTTCCAGGCACCGCTTTGACGGCACTTTTCCCCTGTAAACCCGATCACTTTTCTCGGCCCGTCAGTTTGGCGGGACAAGCACAGGTGGTGGCGCTCACCTCGTGCAAAGCGGATGGCCAGACCTTCGCGGCGGCAGCGATGGACATGCAGCAAACGCACCGCGCCGGTGAGGGCTTGGTTCTGCTGCGGCAATCCGCCGAGCAAAACTTTGGCGGCGCCGTGCAAATGTTGCCGTCCCGCACCATGGCTCTTGCGGACAGGGGCGGTCAGGCGCAAATGGTTGCTGCCGAGTTGCGGCGTAGCGATGGCACCCTGCTGCGCGCCCAGATGATGTTCTTTTCCCAGGGGCCTTGGGTTTTCCAGGCAACAGTGATGGGCGAACCACCGACTGCCGAAGCCTTGGATTTCTTCTTCGATAACTTGAAGTTGTCACCTTGAGATGCGCATCGCGGCGTCCAAACTACCGATAATGCCTGCACCATGACTGCAATGTTGATCGTCGCGCACGCACCCTTGGCTTCTGCCCTCAAGGCGGTGGCCATGCACACCTTCCCCGACTGCTCACGTCGGCTCGAGGCAATGGATGTACCCGCGGACATGTCGCCTGAGGACATAGCCCACCAGATGCGCAGCATGGTGCTGAGCTTGAACGACCCAGAGGTGCTGGTGCTGACCGATGTGTTCGGCGCCACCCCTTGCAATGTGGCGCAACAATTGGCCTTGTCCGACGACCTGGGCTCGATCAAAGTAGTCACCGGCGTGAATGTGCCGATGCTTTGGCGCTCGCTTTGTTATGCGGACGATGCCTTAGACGCTTTGGTTGCTCGCGCGGTGGCTGGGGCCAACCAGGGCATCATGCAGGTCGCGGTGTCCAAGCCACAAAATCAAAGCAACAAAGCCAGTCAAAACAAGAACGCCCATGATCAAAACCCCGATCACGATCAGCAATAAGCTCGGCCTGCATGCCCGGGCCTCGGCCAAACTCACCAAGTTAGCCGGCAGCTTTCAGAGTGAAGTCTTCATGAGTCGCAACGGTCGACGTGTTAACGCCAAAAGCATCATGGGCGTGATGATGCTTGCCGCGGGCTTGGGTTCCGAGGTGGAGCTTGAAGTCGACGGAGAAGACGAAGCCGCTGCCACACAGGCTTTGGCTCAGCTTTTCGAAGACAAGTTCGGCGAGGGGCAATAGCCCCATCGCCTTTGACAGTGCCGCGAGCTCACTGTCCCAAAAAGTGTCTTCGATAGCGCGCAGGCAAGTCCTGCATGCGCATCATCATCGGCAGATCGGCCGTATTGAAATCTGGATCCCACGCTGGTGCACCCAACACCTTGGCACCACAGCGCAGATACCCCTTGATCAGCGCAGGCACCTCAACAGGCAAGTCTTGCCGCAGCTCTTCCACCGGCAAGGGCAAACGCGGGTGAACCTGCCATTCGATGGGTGCCAGGTGGGTTGCGCGCAGCCGCTGCCACAGGCTGGCAGCCATGTGGCCACCGTCACGCATGCTCACACTGGCGCATCCCACCATGGTGTCCAGGTCATTGCGCACCATGAATTCGGTCAGCGCACCCCACAGCGCCATGATGGCGCCACCGCTGCGCCACTGCGGGTGCACGCAGGAGCGACCCAGTTCCACCATGCGGCTTCGCAAGGGACGCAAACGAGTCAGATCAAACTCGGTATCGCTGTAGAGCCCGCCCGCGCGTTTGGCCGCCTCTGGGGTCAAGACGCGGTAGGTGCCGATCACCTCATCACTGTTCCCACCGTCCATCACCGCGCGCACCAACAGGTGTTCACAGTGAGGATCAAACATGTCAGCATCATGACCATCCGGTGTCCCTGAAGGCACGGTCAATCGGGCGCCCATCTCCTGAACGAACACCAAATGCCGCAGCTGTTGTGCCTGCCTTACCTCTTCTTGATCGCGCGCCCAAACCACGTCATAGCGAACCTCGCCGCGCTCGTCGGCCACCGCGACGCTGTCATCGAAGTGGGTTCGTCGATGAAGTGACCTCCGGGGTAGCGCGGGGGTCAGCAGCTCAGACAAAGGCAGTGTTGGCAAGGGGATTTCCCGCATAGTTTTCTCCGTCAAGACGCAGCCATGGTGCCGTCGTTGCATGACGCCACTATGACCGAGGTATGACACGAAAGTGACAGCCGTCATCTGCCAGGATCGACCCTTGTCTTGGGGAGCGGGTGTTGAGAGCAAATAGAACTGTCCGCTTTTGTAGCAAGTAGATTGTCCGCTTTACGCGGTTCATTTTTGGCGTGTTCTGTTGTCTGTTTTTTTATGCCCTCAAGGCCCCTGCCAGGGCGCCGCAGGCCCCCCCCCCTTT
>JANPCX010000068.1:0-1636 GCA_031431125.1 Burkholderiales bacterium | reverse complement strand
ATTCGTGTGCGCGCTGATGTAGGCCGCGTCTGTCCAGCCCTCCCACAGCATGATGTGCAGCATGCCGTTGAACAGCATCACATCCGTGCCGGGCTGCAAGGGCAGGTACAGGTCGGCAATGCCCGCAGTGTCGGTCTTGCGGGGGTCGCAGAAGATGATTTTGAGCGCTGGGTTGGCTTTTTTTGCGTCTTCAATCCGGCGAAACAGAATCGGGTGGGCATAGGCCGTGTTGGAGCCAACGATGAAAATGCACGATGCGTGGTTGACATCGTCGTAGCAGGTGGGCGGCGCATCAGCCCCCAGCGTCTGCTTGTAGCCCGCCACCGCGCTACTCATGCACAGGCGCGAGTTGGTGTCGATGTTGTTGGTGCCGATCAAGCCTTTGGCAAGCTTGTTGAAGACGTAATAGTCTTCGGTCAGCAGTTGGCCTGACACATAGAAACCCACCGCATCAGGGCCATGGTCGCGGATGACTTGCGCAAACTTGTGAGTTGCAACATCCAGCGCGTGATTCCAACTCACAGGCGCAGGCTTGTCACTTCGCTGCAAACGCTGCATTGGCTGGAGCAAGCGCGTTTGCAAAGTGACCGCACTGGTCGCCGTCAAGTGCAGCGTGGAGCCCTTGGTGCAAAGCCGCCCAAAATTGGCCGGGTGATCGGGGTCGCCCCGGACTCCGACAATTCTCTCGCCGGTGATCTGGTTGTCCTTTGACTCAATGATCACACCGCAACCCACGCCGCAGTAAGGGCAGGTGGATTGGGTCTCTCGTGCGCTCATGCGTGCACTCACGCCAGAGCGGCTTTGAGCGCAGGCCCAGCAAGGGGTTTTGGCAAATCCAGCGCGAGGGTTTTCAGTTCGATGGCATCCAGGTGCACAACGCCATCATTGACGTGAACGGCAAACTTGGGTGTGCACCCTTCATCGGGCGACTTGGCGCAACCATCACCCAATCCGATATTCCAGTTGTGCAACGGGCAGGCCACACTCTCGCCGTGCACGATGCCTTGGCTGAGTGGCCCGCCTTTGTGCGGGCAGCGGTCCAGCAGGGCAAAAACCTTGTCCTCGCTGGTACGGAACACGGCCACGTCCATGCCCTGTGCACGAGCGATGCGGCGCGAACCCAGCATGGGGATGTCGGTCACGAAGCAAATGCGCTTCCAGTCGGCCGTGTTTGCAGGGGTCAGTGCGCTCATGCTGCAATCGCCTCAAATTGCCGCGCATCGACGTGTGCTTTGTCCAGCTCAAACCAAGGATCAGGTTCGCCATCCAGCGCAAATTGCAAGCGCTCCCACAGCGCCTTTCGCCCTTCATGGTCTTCCAGAATTTTCTTCTTGACGTAATCCAGGCCGACGCGGTTCACGTAATGCACGGTGCGCTCCAGATACCAGCCCTCCTGGCGGTACAGCTCACAAAATGCACCGGTGTATTCCAGCACTTCAGCGGGTGTTTTGAGCTTGGTGAAAAAGTGCGCGACCTCGGTTTTGATACCGCCGTTGCCCGCCACATACATCTCCCAGCCGCTTTCCACGCCGATGATGCCCACGTCTTTGATGCCCGCCTCGGCGCAGTTGCGCGGGCAGCCGCTGACTGCAAACTTCACCTTGTGCGGCGCGTACATGCGCCACATCGCGCGCTC
>JANPCX010000067.1:0-22751 GCA_031431125.1 Burkholderiales bacterium | reverse complement strand
CCCGTGGGCGAGCGCGGCGCGGGGGTCGTCGAGCGAGCGTTGCACCAGGTCAGCCAGTGCCGGCGAGCCAATCACCACCGGCACCGGCTGTACGGGTGCACCCAGTGGCGAGATCACCGGTTGGGCAGGTGTGCCAAGGGTGATGGCCGAGGTGGCTGCCGTTCCACCCAGCGGCGAAGGCGCCAGGCGACCTGCCGAGCCCGATTCCGCCGACGCACCCTGCGCTGCCAGCGTCAGTGGCCAGGCCAGCGCAATGGATGCCAGCAAAGAAGCGGCTAGGCTGGCAAGTGGTAAGGGCACAGGCGGCATGCTCTGGGGTGGGCAGACGGCCCTGCGATGCATTCTCGCCGCTTTCTTGTCGCTCTCTTGCTGCTGACTGGCTGTGGACGGGCCGGGCTGCGCCAAGGCAACGCTGAACAAGTCCCGGCGCGGGCGCGCGCCCTGATTTGGGATGGAATGCAAGGCGAAAACCGCAGCCATAGCCCCGCTATGGCGAGGATTTTCAACGCCGCAGACCGCCCCAAGCGAGGCCTTGCGCTCCGCGAGGGACTTGTTCAGCGTCGCCTTCATGTCAATCCAGTCCATACAAGCCCCTCATGGCGGGTGCAGCGGGTGCCGCTTGCGCTGGCCGCACGGCCATCAACCCACACACCGCCGCACACACCAAAGCCAGAACCACCAAACCCACGCCTTGGTGGACCCACTCGCTCAGCTCAACATGGCTGGCCTCCAAGCCCACCAGCACCGTGTTGCGCAGCACATTGCCCAGCAGCACCAAGAGGCCGACAAAGGGCAAGCGGCGCAGAAACTGCGCATCGCGCACCTCGCACCACAGCGCCATGGTGCAGGCGCAAAAGTAAGCCATCCAGACCATTTGCACGCCAGAGCAGGGCGCGTCGACGATGATGAGCTGGCCATCCACCTGCATGGCACTGCCGGTGCGTTCGGCCACAAAACCCAAAGCACGCAGGCCCCAAGTGCTCAGTTCGGCCGTGACCACACGCAGCGGGTAACCGGCGTAAAACTGCATCGACGACACCAGCGGCAAGGCCAGCACCGCCAAGCCCGCCAGCGGCCAAGTGGCCCGACCCGAGGGCATGAAAGCGCGCACGCCACTGGCCAGTGCCAAGGCCGCCAGCAGCGCACCCACCAGGGGCGGCAGCCACCACACCGCCGCTGTGGCCGCCACGCTGAGTGCCATCGAGACACCCAACCACAGCGGGCGGGGCTGAGCGCGCAAATCCCCCGCCTGGTTGAGCAAGGCCCACAGCAACACCAACACGGCAGCCAGGCCCAAAGGATCGTCCGAGCCATCGGACAGCCGCGCTGCGGCCCAGCGCCAGTGCGTCCAGTGCGCAGCCGCCAGCAGGGCCAGCCAGGTGAGAGGCGGAGCGGACAGCAGGCGCTGTTGCCAGCGGCCGGTGGAACAGGTGGCAATCGCATTCACAGCAGGGCCCTCTTCTTCAGCGACCACGGCGTGACACCAGCGACACGACGACGATGCCCAGCACCACGATCAGCGCCAACCAAGCCGAAGGTTCCGGCGTGCTCGGCACCTCGGCGCCCACCGCCAAGGGGCTCACACCTTCAGGCAAAGGCAAGGCTTGGTTGACGGTGGTGGATTGGTCAGGGTTGGGGTTGCGCACCACCTGGTCCACCGCGATGAAGCTGGTGTATTGCGTGAGCAAGCTGTACTGCAAACCCAGGTCGGTGATTTGTGTTTTGAACGCGGTGCCACCTTGCAGCGCTTCTTCGTCGCTCAAACTTGCAATGCGGTGCCGTGCCCACAGGTGGCGCAGGGCCGAGGCCGTTTCACTGACTTGGCCGCTGGTGGGCAGCGCGGCGCGCCATGGGCCTGTGGCCGTTTGCCCTTCAATCACCAGCTGCGCGTTCACGGCTTGGCCGGGCGCGTTGTTGTGTGAACCGCGCCACTTGCCAAACCACAACACCGGCCGCCCCGCCAACACATCGGGCAACTGGGCGGGTTGCACGTCATACACGTCCAGGCCTTCAAAACGTGCTTTCACTTGGGTGAGCACGGGCGAATCAATGATGCGGCGCAGGCGCTCGGCTTGAGCAGCCGCTTGGTCGGGTTTCGTCACCACAAAGGCTTCGCCTTGACCGGCCCGTGCAATGCCTTCAATCAGGTGGCGGTTCACGCTGTGGCCAATGCCGAAGGCAAACACATTGCTTTGGTTCAGGTTTTGGCGCACCAAGGCAAACACCTCGGCTTCCACCGAGACATACCCATCGGTCACCACAATCACGCTGCGCGACACGTCGCTGGTTTTGGGCAAAGCGGCAATACGTTTCAAAGCCGGAACGATTTCGGTGCTGCCGCTGCCACCCATGCGTTCAATGGTGCGCAAGGCCTGGTCTATGTTGGGCCGGGTGGCGGGCACCGACTGCGGCGACAACATTTGATTGCTGCCGGAAAACAGCATCACATTGAAGGTGTCGTTCGGGCGCAGGCTGCCAATCAGGTTGCGCAGCAAGGTTTTGGCGGTGTCCAGCGGGTAGCCGTGCATGGAACCCGAAATGTCCACCACAAAGATGTATTCACGCGGGTTGATCTGCGTGACGGGCGGTGCCTTGGGCGGCTCCACCATGGCCAGAAAGAAGTTTTCCGACACCCCGCGAAACAGCATCACACCCGACTCGATGCGGTCACCGGCCAAGCGGTAGTTCAAGATGAAATCGCGGTTGTTACTGGCGCGGCTGCTGGGCGCCATGCTCACCTCGACATGCTGGCTGCCCAGGCCCACGGTTTCAATCAAGTGCGAGGGCGAGGCCAGCTCTTTCACGGCCACCGGGGAATCGATTTGCACGCGGATGTCGACAGGCGCCGCTGCGTCTTGACCGGCTTTCAGGTAAGGGCTGACCACCTTGGTGTCGCTCGGCATGGACGCTTGTGGCGAGTTGTAGCGCGGGCCGACCACGGTGGGGAAAACAAAGCCGTAGGACGCCTCTGTGGGCACCAAGAGTTCGGTGTAACGCAACTCCACCGCCACCTCGTCACCGGGCAGGATGTTGGCCACATTCATCTCAAACACATTGGGTCGCTGTTGTTCCAGCAGCGCACTGGTTTTGCCTTCCTTCTTCGCTGCTTCGTACTCCAGGCGAGCCGCTTGTTTTTCTTTGATGCGCGCCGTGAGCAAACGCTGGCCCAGGCGCACATTCATGGCATACACAGCCGCTTGGGTTGAGCCCGGAAACACATAACGCGCTTCAAGCGCCTGCTTTCCTTCATTGCGGTAACGCTGGGTCACGGTGACATCGGCAATCACCCCGTTGATGCGCACATCGACTTGCGTGGACTTGAGCGGCAGCCGGTCTACACCAGGCTCTTGGCTGTTCACCACAAAGTAGGGACTCTCCGCCTTGGGCGCCTGCGAGTCGTCCGCCTGTGCAGGCAAACAGACCATCAGCAGGGCCGCGACCAGCGACAGCAGCACGCACCACAGCACACGCGCTGTGGCACTTTGTGGCGACCCCATCGCGTCGTTGGGGTCGTTGGAATGGGGGGTATCGGTGGTGTCAAACAACGCCTGCATGGCCTGCCTCCTGTGGGATCAAAACCGCCACCGTTCAAAAGGTGTGGCGGCATGACCGAGAGGATCAGGGGTTCATGCGAATGCGGTAGGAAGAGGGGGAGAAGTGGGTGTGGCGTGTGTGAAGTGAATGTGAAGGGGTGCGATTCAGAGGGGGGTGTTGTACCGCTCGTCATTCCCGCGAAGGCGGGAATCCATTCGGTGGCGGCAAATGATCGGGTCGATGCGACCAGACGCACTGCCTGGATTCCCGCTTTCGCGGGAATGACGTTCCGTGGAAGCGGTTCGTGCTTCCCTTTGAATCGCCGTCACACCGGCTCATGGTCAATCGAGGCTGCTAGACTGAAATTCATGAATGCCCGTGTAGACCACCTCATCGACGAAGCCCTGGCGTTGGACCCGAGCGAACGTTCAGTCGTCGTGATTGCCTTGCTGGACAGTTTGGACGGCGACGACGAAGCGCCTGTCGCCAACGCCTGGACCAATGAAATTCGCCAGCGCAAACATGATTCACGCTCAGGTGCGACTCAAGCGGTGCCATGGCTTGAAGCTCGGAACCGCCTCAGTACCCTGTGAGTTCGTTGACGCTTTCAACGCGTCACTGACCTCACTCGAGTAGCGCCTCGCACCGCCTGCAGACTCGGAGAATACTGTTACCCGACGGCATTTCGCCAACACGCTTCCCTGGACTACCAATATGTCAGTTACTGGTCTGCTGTGCCGTTTTTTGGCGCTGTACTGCGCTTGGATCGTCGCTGACGCACTTGTGCTGACCTTGCTCCACGCAACCCCAACGCGCTGGAATCATTTGGTGGCCCTGGCTGGTCCAGTGGCGATAGCCTGTGTTTGGTTCACTGTGAAGAGTGGCTACCGCATAGAGGGCTCAGAAAAGCGTCGCGCAATCATTGGCATGTGGATCTTGAACCTTTCGACACATGCCGTATTTGCTTTGGTGAGTAGCCTCGTGACTGCGATGTGGCTACCACTAGACGCACAACTCCTGTTGCTTGCGACCGTCGGTGCCTACACTCTTTTTCTAATCCTCGCTGTCGTCAATCTCACCGGAAAACTGTATCCGGTCAAGCGAGGAAAAAATGCTGCGCCATGAAGCCGCACTGCTGGCGAGATTGGTTGTGGTCCACGCGAGACAGCTTTACCCATTGCCCGTTTCAGAATCCAACGTGGCAGGTTGAGTTGCTCAGTTCGAGTCTCGGGAGTGGGCAGTAGATGTTAGAGCGGTGGCACGTGCCGAGTCTGCACTGATCACGATGAATGTCCAGCGACACGACATACGACACATCACCCCCCCAGCGGCAACGCCAACACCGCCCGCGCCCCACCCCCTTCAGCGTTTTTCAAGCTGATGCGCCCATGGTGCAGGTCAGCAATCTCTTTGACAAAAGACAGCCCCAGCCCCGTGCTCTTTTTGTGTGAATGCGGCCGGGCCAAGGAGTAAAACTTCTCGAACACCTTGTCTTCCGCATAGTCGGGAATGCCAGGGCCTTGATCGAGCACGGTGACCTCGGCGATGTGGCGGCGTGTGGTCAGGGTCACGGTCACGCGGCCACCCGCTGGCGAAAAATCCACCGCGTTGTCGATCAAATTGCTCAGGGCGCGGCGCAGCAAGAAGGCGTCGCCTTCGACGGTGGGCGCATCACCAGCGTCTTGGGCTGGCAGCAACTGCACACCCACTTGCCGCGCACCGGCGCTGGTTTGCAGGCTGCTCACGACGTCTTGCGCTAAAGCTCGCAAATCAACGCTGCTCGGGTGGTCGAGTTGGCGGCGTGACTCCAGGGCAGTCAGCTCCATCATGCGGTCGATCAGCTCTTGCACCCTCTCGGTTTCCCTCACGATGTTGGCGGTGAAGCGGGCACGGTCTGCGTCTGGCATGGGTTCTTGCAGCAGCTCGGCGGCACCGCGTATCGCGGAGAGCGGGCTTTTGACTTCGTGGGTCAAGGTTTGCACATAGTCGGCCACGTAGTTGCGGCCAGCGAGGGCGTCGCGCATTTCGTCGTAGGCCGCGCCGAGCACACCGAGGGCGCGGCGGCCGAGGCGGGGCAGGCTGAAGCTGCGCTGGGCGCGCACATAACGCACATAGTCGGCCATGAGTCCAAAGGGGCGCACCAACCACACCGACAGGATCAACACCAAGAGCACCATGGCGACCACCGAGGTCAAACCCACCAGCATGGTCTTGCGGCGGGCCGCTTCGACATACTGGCCAAAACTTTGCACCGGTTTGCCAACGCTGACAGCACCCACGATCTCGTTGTTCCAATGAATCGGTGCAGCAACGTACATCACGCTCGTCAGCGGCTCGCCTTCGACATCGGCCGTGGTGCGTGCGCCGTAAATGCCGCTCAAGGCCAAGCGCACATCACGCCAACGTGAATGGTCGGCACCTTCTTGGCGACCCAAGGAGTCGTAGAGCACCACGCCTTGTCGGTTGACCACGGTGACACGCAACTCGACCCGGGTTTTCTCAAAACCAAAGATGTTGGCTGCAAAGCGCCGGGTGTACAGCGACTGAAACACCGGCCGCAGCACTTCGGGCTGCAAGGCACCGTCCTTGGAGGCCACTTCCACGGTTGAGGCCAAGAGGTGGGCGGTTTCGACCAAAGACTCTTCGGCCGATTCCCGATAGCGCGGGTCGATGTCACCCAGGAGTCGGTACATCAAAAAGCCCACGCCCAACACGTAGGCCAGCAAGATGCCGATGAAGATGCGGTTGCGTTTGGTCACGTCGCCGCCATTCGTCAGCCGACCTTAAATTTCCACCTTGGACCCCAACTCCACCACCCGGTTGGTGGGCAGGCTCAAGAAGTCGGCGGCGCCGGCGGCGTTGTGGTGCATGCTGGCAAACAATTTCTCGCGCCACAAGTGCATGCCTTCACCCATGACAGGGATGACGATGTCGCGGGACAAGAAGTAGCTGGTTTCCATCGCTTCCACATTGATGCCGCGGCCTTGCAGCAACTTCAGTGCCTCGGGCACATCGGGCTCGTTCTTGAAACCGAAGTTCAAAGTGACTTGCCAGCAATCGTGGCCCAAAGGTTCCACGGCGCAACGTTTGTCAAAACTGATCCACGGCACTTCATGGTTTTTGACGGTGACGAACAAATTCGTTTCGTGCAGCACCTTGTTGTGTTTGAGGTTGTGCAGCAGTGCATTGGGTGTGATGCCTTGGTCGGCGACCAAAAACACCGCCGTGCCTTCAACCCGCGTGGGCGGGCTGACAAACACGGCTTCCAAGAAACCTTTGAGTTCAATGGCGTCGTCGCGCAAGCGTGCGCTCATCAAGGCTCGGCCTTGTTTCCAGGTCATCATCAGCAAGAACACCACGGCGCCGATGAGCAAGGGGAACCAACCGCCGTCCAGCACCTTGATGATGTTGGCCGCGAAGAAGGTGAAGTCAACCACAAAGAAAAAGCCAGTGGCCGCAACGCACAACCACCAGGGGTATTTCCAGCCATAACGAATGACAAAAAAGGTCATGGTGGTGGTGATGAGCATGTCTATCGTCACCGCAATGCCGTAAGCCGAGGCCAAGGCCCCGCTGGACTTGAACACCGTGACCGCCATCACGATGCACAAGAACAAACTCCAGTTGATGAAGGGCACGTAGATTTGTCCGGTCTCGCGCACCGAGGTGTGCAATATGCGCAGGCGCGGCAAATAGCCCAGCTGAATCGCTTGTTTGGTCACTGAAAACGCGGCTGTGATCAAGGCTTGCGAAGCAATGACCGCAGCGCAAGCAGCCAGACCGATGAGGGGGTAAAGCGCCCACTGCGGTGCCATTTCAAAGAACGGGTTGCTCACTTTTTCAGGGTGCGCCAGCAGCATGGCCCCTTGGCCAAAGTAGTTCAGCACCAGGGAGGGCATCACCAGTAAGAACCAGGCCAGGCGAATCGGCTTTTTGCCAAAGTGCCCCATGTCGGCATACAGCGCCTCCGCGCCGGTGACGCACAAAACGATGGAGCCCAATGCAATAAAAGTGATGCCGGGATGCCCCAGCATGAAGTTCACCGCATAGTGCGGGCTCAAGGCCGCAAACACTGCGGGGTTGTCCATGATGTGAATGACGCCCAGCCAGGCCAGGGCTAAAAACCACACCACCGTCACAGGCCCAAAAAACTTGCCGATGCTGGCGGTGCCGTGGCGTTGCACGAGAAAGAGGCCAGTCAAGATGGCCAAACTCACAGGTACCACGTAGGCATGCAATCCCGGCGCGGCCACCTCCAAACCTTCTACTGCGCCAAGCACCGTGATGGCGGGGGTGATCACGCCGTCACCGAAAAAAATCGCGGTGCCAAAGATGCCCAAAATCAACAAGCGCCTGCGCATCACCGGTTTGTCTTTCACCGCCTGCGAGGCCAAGGCCAGCATGGCGATCAAACCGCCTTCGCCGTTGTTGTCCGCGCGCAGTATCAGCAACACATACTTGAGCGACACCACCACGGTGAGTGTCCAAAACACCAGAGACAAGATGCCGTAAATGTTTTCGCTCGTGAGCGGCACACGGCCGTGTGCGAACATTTCTTTGAGCGCGTAGAGGGGGCTGGTTCCAATGTCGCCGTAGACGACACCCACAGCGCCCAGTGTCAGGGCGGCCAGGTTAGAGGCGGGACGGGACTGATTCACGTGAGAGGGGCCATCTGACGAGCGGTGGCCGTACAACAAGGGGATCAGATTGTGCGCCCGGCCAGCCGCCTTCCCACCATCTCTTCAGCGGGCATTGTTGCGATGCAGCAACTGAGGCCTTGCCCCCGCGTTTTTCGACAATTGGGCCGCTCCGCTCTGCGGTTCCATCAAAACATGCTCAAGACCGAGGGCAGGCGCTCACTTCTTGAGCTATTCGTAAACCTCGGCTTCGGGATCGGTGGCTTCCAGTTCGTAGCTCGCCGCCAACATGGCCAGCCTGGCCACCACCCCGTACATGTAGAAGCGGTTTGGCGCACTGGCGCCGGGTTTGACACCCGGTTTGGGCAACTGGTTGGACTCTGCAAAAGCGAGCGGCACAAAACTGGCCCCCGGCGAGTTGAGGTTCTCGTCAATGCCGCGCTCGGCGTTGACGCGGTAAAAGCCACCCACCACATAACGGTCGATCATGTAAACCACGGGCTCGGCCACCGCGTCGTTAACGCGTTCGTAAGTGGGCACGCCCTCCTGCAGGATGACCTCAGAGACTTCTTGCCCATCTTTGATCACGCTCATTTTGTTGCGTGCGCGGCGGTTCAGATCAACCAGTTCTTTCGGGTCACGCACCGTCATGATGCCCATGCCATAGGTGCCGGCATCGGCCTTGACGATGAGAAAGGGCTTTTCGTTGATGCCGTATTCCTTGTATTTGCGTTTGATTTTGGCGAGCAAGGCTTCGCTGTGCGTCATCAAACACTCGCTGCCGGTGCCGTCAGAAAAATTCACCTCGCCGCAACCTGAGAACATCGGGTTGATCAGCCAGGGGTCCATGCCCAAGAGCTTGGAGAACTTTTTGGCCACTTCTTCATAGGCTTGGAAGTGGTTGGTTTTGCGGCGCACCGCCCAGCCAGCATGCAGGGGCGGCAGCAAGTACTGCTCGTGCAGGTTTTCCAAAACTTTGGGGATGCCCGCCGACAAATCGTTGTTGAGCAACACGGTGCAGGGGTCGAAGTTTTTCAGGCCAATGCGGCCCCGGGTGCGCACCAAGGGCTCCACCGTGAGGGAACTGCCATCGGGCAGCTCGATGTCGGTGGGCGTTTTGATGGTGTCGTCCAAAGTACCGAGCCGCACATTCAAACCGGCCTGATGAAAAATTTGCTTCAGGCGCGCCACGTTCATCAAATAGAAGGTGTTGCGTGTGTGCTTCTCGGGAATGAGCAGCAGGTTTTTGGCCTCGGGGCAAATTTTCTCGACGGCGGCCATGGCGGCCTGCACTGCCAGCGGCAGCATCTCGGGTGTGAGGTTGTTGAACCCGCCTGGGAACAAATTGGTATCGACCGGGGCCAGTTTGAAGCCCGCGTTGCGCAAGTCCACTGAGGTGTAGAAGGGCGGCGTGTGCTCCATCCATTCCAGACGAAACCAGCGCTCGATGGCTGGCAGCGACTCCAAAATGCGCTGTTCCAACTCGTTGATGGGGCCTGTGAGTGCGGTGACGAGGTGAGGGACCATGGGATCTGCGACCTGAAGTTTGCGAGATTCTAGGTAGATGAGGTTAAACCTGCAGAACCCAAGGCCGCTTTGGGCTGCCCAAAAAAAAGGCCACCCGAAGGTGGCCTTAGCCGCTGGAGTAGCGGTTGCAACGAATTACTTGTGATAGGCCGTCTCGCCGTGCGAGCTGATGTCGAGGCCTTCGCGCTCGTCTTCTTCAGGCACACGCAGACCGACCAAGAGGTCGACAATCTTGAAGGCAATGAAGGACACCACGGCAGAGATCAAGATGGTGTAGAGCACACCTTGGGCTTGAATCCACACCTGCGTACCGATGCCAACCCATTCACCGCACTTGTCGGTGACGTAGTTGCAGATGCCGGTGCCGCCAAGGCTTGGTGCTGCGAACACGCCGGTCAGCAAAGCACCCAAGATGCCACCCACACCGTGCACGCCGAACACGTCGAGCGAGTCGTCAGCGCCCAGCAAACGCTTGAGGCCGTTCACACCCCACAGGCAAATCACACCGGCCAAGAGGCCAATCACCAAGGCACCACCCACACCGACAAAACCGCAGGCCGGGGTGATGGCCACGAGGCCAGCCACCGCGCCAGAGGCTGCGCCGAGCAT
This sequence comes from Burkholderiales bacterium, assembly GCA_031431125.1. Lineage (GTDB taxonomy): Bacteria > Pseudomonadota > Gammaproteobacteria > Burkholderiales > Burkholderiaceae_C > JANPCX01. The sequence goes on along the minus strand of JANPCX010000067.1, from coordinate 12,444 downwards.
GGAGGCTTTACCTTTCATGAGCGCTTCGCCAGCCGCCCAAGCCAGTGTCGCCATCGCGGTGGCTGCCACGGTGTTGATGAAGGCCAGGGCGGAGATGCCGTTGGCTTCCAGGTTGGAGCCGGCGTTGAAGCCGAACCAGCCCACCCACAGCAAGGATGCACCGACCATGGTCAGCGTCAGGCTGTGTGGGGCCATGGACTCTTTGCCGTACCCAATACGCTTGCCAATCATGTAGGCACCGACCAAACCAGCGACCGCCGCATTGATGTGTACCACCGTACCGCCCGCGAAGTCGAGTGCGCCTTTGGCCCACATGAAACCGGCGTTGGCGGTGACTGTGGCCAGTGCGGCTTCACTCGTGATGGCGTCCGGGCCGTCCCAGTACCAAACCATGTGCGCCACGGGGATGTAGCTGAAGGTGAACCACAACACTGCGAAGAGCAACACGGCCGAGAACTTGATACGTTCTGCGAACGCGCCGACGATCAAGGCCACCGTCACCGCAGCGAAAGTACCTTGGAAGGCGATGAAAGTGAACTCAGGCAGGTACACGCCCTTGCTGAACGTGGCCGCAATCGACTCGGGGGTCACGCCCTTCAAGAAGAGTTTGTCCAGCGTGCCGAAGAAGGGGTTGCCCGCTGTGAAGGCCATGGAGTAGCCGTAGACCACCCACAAGACCGAGATCAGCGAGAAGATCATGAACACCTGCATCAGCACCGACAGCATGTTCTTGCTGCGCACCAAGCCGCCATAGAACAGCGCGAGGCCCGGGATGGTCATCAGAATTACCAAGGCTGTCGCGATGGTCATGAAAGCGGTGTCGCCTTTGTTCGGCACGGGTGGCGCTGCAGAAGCAGCCGCTGCCGCAGCTGGAGCGGCTGCCGCCATGCCTGCCAAGGAGATTTCCACCTTGCGTGCTTCATCACCCACGCCCGCAGTGATGTCCTCAGGTTTTTGCAAAACGATGCGGTCTTCTGCGACACCCATGGACTTCAGTGCTTCGCGCACGGCCAAGGCACGTTGTTTGGCGACTTCTTTGTTGGCTTCCGGTGTGCCGGTGGAGTCAACAAAACCGGAGAGTTGAACTTTGGCTGCTGTATCAGCGGCCAAGAACGCCGCCACGGCTTTCAGGCTGTCGCCCGAAGCCGCTGGCACATCGGCTTTGCCTGTTTCAAACAGCACCTTGGCCGCGGGGAAATCCGCCGCATGGGCCAGGCTGGCCAGCCCGAGGGCGGCCCAGACCAGGATCAATTGAATGAGTTTTTTCATGGTTTATCTCTTGTTGTAGGCTGCTTGGGCTTAGAGCGCGTCCTTGCCGGTTTCACCGGTGCGGATGCGAACCACCTGCTCCAAAGGCGAGACAAAAATCTTGCCGTCGCCAATCTTGCCGGTGCGCGCTGCGTTCTCCACGGCTTCAATCACGCGGTCGACGATGGAATCGTCCACGGCCGCTTCGATCTTCACCTTGGGCAGAAAGTCCACCACATATTCGGCACCTCGGTAGAGCTCGGTGTGGCCCTTTTGGCGGCCGAAACCTTTTACTTCAGTCACTGTGACACCTTGAACGCCAATGGCACTCAGGGCTTCACGTACTTCATCAAGCTTGAAGGGCTTGACGATGGCAGTCACCATCTTCATGGTAGGGCTCCTTAAAAGTTGTACTTAAGACCAAGCACGCCGCTGGTTTTGCCCAGGAACTTGCCCTTCGGACTGACGTACCAGTTCTTGTCAGCGTCGGTACCGACCACAGCCAGACTCAGTGTCAAACCTTTAGTCACTTCTTTCGACACCGTCAACGAGTAGTCGGTGTAGGTGGCCACGTCATCGTAGGGACCTTTCACCTTTTGGTAGCCCACGTGAGGCGTCAACGAAAAACCCGACACATCGAAGGTGGCCGACAGATCCACATAGCCACTGTTTTTGCTGTCAGGGTTGCCGAAGAGATTGGTCACTGAGTGGGAGTACTTCAGCGTTGCCGGTCCAAAGGTCAGGCCACCGTAGACCTCAGTCGTGTTGGCATTCTTGAAAAATGGGCTCAGATTCGCTAATTTGTTGCTGGGGTAGATGTATGCCAACACGCCAACGTCGTAGGTGAAGTCTTTGGAGATTTCACCTTTGTAGCCGCCATAGATGTCCAGCTCCAGTTTGCTGCTGCCGGTGCCAACACCAAAAATCTCACCGGAGTCTTTGATCCACTTGATGGAAGACGCCCATGCGCCGACATAAAAACCACCAGGAATCGCATAGTCCACACCGGCCGACACAGCGGGCTTCAGGCGTGATTGGGAAATGCCACGGTAGCGGTAGTCACTGGTCACGGCGGCATTGAAGGTCAAAGGGCTGTCCTGCGCGAAACTCAGCGTCGGAATGGCGGTGAGGGCGACGGCACTTGCGATCACAAACAGGCTTTTTTTCATTGCATGACTCCAAGGGTGAAAGAAACTGAGGTTGCGGGACAGTCTTCAGCAGCTTCCGTGCCAGGCGCGGAACCCGGGGCTCGCCACCAACGAAGCCAATCGCCAAAGAGGTGCAGCCGCCAGAGTGGCCCCATTGTGGTGCATTCATGCACCGAAACGGGCGGTTTCGGGGGCGCTCTTCAGCTCGTCCTTTTGGGCGATGCGGCCATCAAGCAGGCTGAACAAAATGCCCAAGGTTAGGCAAAAACCGCAGCCTCCCCAAGCTCTCAACAAAGGAAACTCCACCATGACCTTCGCCCTGGTGCACAGCCGCGCCCTGGACGGTTTGAACTCTCCGGAAGTCTCGGTCGAAGTGCATTTGGCCAATGGCTTGCCCAGCTTTACCCTGGTTGGGCTGGCTGACACCGAGGTCAAAGAAGCCCGCGAGCGGGTGCGTGCCGCGCTGCAAACCAGTGGCCTGGCCTTCCCGCACAACAAACGAATCACGGTGAACTTGGCGCCGGCCGACCTGCCCAAAGAGTCAGGGCGGTTTGATTTGCCCATCGCGCTGGGCATCTTGGCCGCGAGCGAACAAATTGATGCGCGTTTGCTAGAGGGCTTGGAGTTTGCGGGCGAGTTGTCGTTGGCGGGTGAACTGCGTCCCGTGCGTGGTGCATTGGCGTCTGCACTGTCGATGCGCCAACAGAACAACCAGCGCGGTCTGGTCTTGCCCACGGCCAGCGCGCAAGAGGCGGCCTGGGTTCAGGGGCTGAAGGTCTATGCGGCCTCCCATTTGTTGGATGTGGTGCGCGCACTGGTTCCAGGTGATGCGGTCAACGCGCATCCGCTGTCCTTGGCGCAAGCTGCGCCGCGTGGGGCCGCCGAGCCGGGGCCTGATCTTCGCGAAGTGAAAGGCCAAGCCGCAGCCAAACGGGCGCTCGAAGTGGCCGCTGCCGGTGGGCACAGCCTGTTGATGGTGGGGCCGCCAGGCTCAGGCAAGTCCATGCTGGCGCAGCGTTTTGCCGGTTTGCTGCCGCCATTGAATGAAGATGAAGCTTTGGCCAGTGCAGCGGTGCTCAGTCTCGCCGGGCACTTCAAACCCGAGGCCTGGGCACAACGCACCTGCCGCAGTCCCCACCACAGTGCATCGGCCGTTGCGCTGGTCGGTGGTGGCTCTCCACCGCGCCCCGGTGAAATTTCATTGGCCCACCATGGCGTTTTGTTTCTGGACGAACTGCCCGAGTACCCGCGCGCCGCGCTGGAAGCCTTGCGTGAACCGCTGGAAACTGCACGCATCGTGATCTCGCGTGCCGCTAGGCAAGCGGAGTTCCCCGCGCGTTTTCAACTGGTGGCCGCGATGAACCCCTGCCCTTGCGGCCACCTGGGCAGTCCCTTGCGTGCTTGCCGCTGCACGCCAGATGGGGTGGCGCGTTACCAAGGCCGCTTGAGTGGCCCGCTGCTGGACCGCATTGATTTGCAGGTGGAGGTGCCCGCCGTGTCGCCCGAACAAGTGCAAGCCGCACCAGATGGTGAAACCAGCGCTGCCGTGGCCAACCGGGTCGCGCAGGCACGCGCTCGTCAATTGCACCGCCAAGCATGTACCAACGCAGAACTCAGCGGCGATGCGCTGGACAAGCACTGCCACTTGAGCAGCAACGCAAGCCAGTTCATGACGACAGCAGCCGCACGCCTGGGTTGGTCCGCCCGCAGTTTTCACCGCGTGCTGCGCATGGCCCGAAGCATTGCCGATTTATCCGGCAGCACCGAAGTGCAGGTCAACCACATTGCCGAAGCGATTCAGTACCGGCGGGTGTTGCAGGTGAAGTAGATCAACGGGTGCGATTCAACGCGTTGTCATTCCCGCGCAGGCGGGAATGACGGTTCATTCAACAATCGTCATCCGCCGCAGCGCCGTGGTTGCACCCGTGAATCAGGTGTTCATGAACCCCAAGTTCCGCTTGGAGACATCAAAGTTTGCCAAGCTCGGGAACACATCGCCGAGCTGGCCGTCAGCCACGCCAAACCAACGCGCCAAGGTGGCGCCCATTTGATCGACCGATACCTCGGGCAACAAACTGCCATTGCCGAGTTGGTTGGGGCTGCTGTCAAAGTTATTGTTGTTGGCGTTTTTGCTGCCGAGCACCGGGAAGGTGCCGTAGATGTCGCCGCCCTTGACCGCGCCGCCCATCACAAAATGATGGGAGCCCCAGCCGTGGTCGGTGCCGTCGCCATTGCTGGTGAAGGTGCGGCCAAAGTCGCTGGCGGTGAAAGTCGTCACTTGGTTTTGTGCGCCCATCGCAGCCAAGGTGGTGTCGAAGTAACGCAGCGCGTGTGACAGACGTGCCATGAGGTCGGCTTGGTTGCGGTTTTGGAAATCGTGGGTGTCAAAACCGCCCATGCTCACAAAAAACACCTGACGTTTGGCACCGATGCCAGCCGCGCTGCTGGCATCGATCATGCGCGCCACCACCTGCAGCTGTTGAGCCAAACCGTTGAACGATTTGGTGCCTGTCAGCGGGTTGTCATACTGCAGTTTGGGATCGTTGTTGGCGTTGTAGCCGCCGCTGGCGGGTGCGGTGCCAAACAGCGCATTGCCTGGGTCCTTGAGCGTGGTTCGCAAGGCGACCTCGGCGTCCAAAGACCGTTTGGAAATCGCCGCCAAGTCGGTGTCTATCAAGTGGCCGGAGCGGCTGGTGCTGACGATGCGCTCCAATGCCGCCGCCACGTCGGTCGAACCATATACACGGCCCCCACTGTCGGCCCCCAAACGAATCGCGCCGTTGGTGCTGACTTGGTACTGCTTGATGTTTTGCCCCGACAACCAGACCGCGTTGCCGGCGGCGGAAATGCTGGTGAAGATGGCGCGGCTGTTTTGGGCGGCGAGCAGGTCGCCCAAACGCCCACCCCAACCCACAGTGGCACCTTCGGTTTTGAAACTTTGCCAGGTGTTTTGCTGGTCGTTGTGCGAAAACAAACTTGCCGGTTTGGGGTGGCTGCTTTGCCCGTACTGCGTTTTGGTGGTCGGCAATATCAAAGGTCCAACATTGGCAATCACGGCCAAACGTTTGTCGGTGTTGAACATGTCGCGCAGGGTGCCCATCGACGGGTGCAGTGCAAAAGTTCGGCCCTGTGCATTGGTGGGAATGATGGGCAGCACGCCGCCGAGCCGCGCTGGCGAAGCCGCCGCCGCGCCGGCATTGACCGCAGTGCCCGGCGCCAGCAAGGCAATGGAGTCGGGCGCCTGGTTGCGAATGGCCGAGTAATTGGCCCACGACGCGGCGTCGGTGGGCAACACCATGTTGAAGGCATCGTTGCCGCCGAACAAAAACAAACAAACCAAGGCTTTGTAGTCGGACGCGGTTTGTGCGGCGGCTGAGCCGATGGCGGCCAGGTTCAGCGCCAGCGGTGCGCCGGCCACGCCCAAGGTGGACAAAGCGCCGGCTTGTTGCAAAAACAACCTGCGGGAGGCCTTTTGCAGGCCGGTATCGTGGTGTTTGCTCATCTTGACCTCAAGGAGTGACTTGGTATTCAGGCGCCGCCAGCACCAAAAGCAGTGTGGCGTTGACACGCGCCCGTTTGGCGCTGTCGACTTGGGTTTGGTTGGAGCCGTTGGCCGCCAATGCGGGGATGGCCAACTTACTCACCGCGCCCACAATTTCATCGCGCAAGGCGTTGGACATGCGGCCTTGCAAGAGCAAGGTATTGACGCGCGCCACCAAATCCGCCGGTTTGTCCGCGAGGGCCAAATCGGCTGCGAGGTTGCCTTGTAAGTCGCGGCGGTTGACCGTCACGCCGTTGACTTGGGCATTGTTTTGCCCCAAACCAAAGGCCACTGCATCCCGAATGAAATTCACATATCCCGCGGCGGTGGTTTCTTGGGCCAATTGCATTTCGGGCGCGACCAAACCGGCCGCCGCTGTTTGTGTACCCGGTGGTACATAACCCGGGCGGAAAAAATTGAACACCGAGGGCGAGCGCATGGGTGACATGCCGAGCGATGTGCCTGGGTTGTCGGTGTTGCCCATGCGAAAGTTGCCGGTGTCGGAATTGAAGCCATAGGCCCGCATGAAGGCCGTGGTGCGCAATAGCGAATCCCGCAACTGCCCCGAGCTGTTGCTCGTGGCCCGGGCTTGGGGGTGCAGCAACACTGCCTTGATCACCGCTTTCATGTCACCCCGCACGCCCTGACCGTTGTTGTTGAAGGCGGCAGCAACTGCGGCAACGTAGTCGGGACTGGGGTTGCTGGTGACCAGGCGCTGAATCATTTGTTTGCCAATGAAGGGCCCCACATTGGCGTGGTTGGCAAGCGCATCCAGCGCAGTCTTCAAGCTGGCATCGGGATTGGCCGTTGTCTGCGCGGGGATCACCGTGCCCAAGAACCGTTTTTCTTCTTGGCTGTGAAACGCCGGGTAACCCACCATGGATTTGAACGCACGATCGGGATCGCTCACCCCGCCCGAACTGCCGTTGGAGAAACAGTTGTTGTTCATGGCCGGGCAGACCCAGCTGAAACCGGTGAACACCTTGGCCAAACCGCTGATGTCGGCGGGTGTGTAGGTGTCCACGGGTTTACCGCCCACCAAACGCTGGCGACCATCGGCTTGAAGTTCGTGGACGCCGATGGAGAAGAGCTGCATCACCTCGCGCGAATAGTTTTCGTCAGGCACGCGGCCAGTTCGGGGATCCGCCTTCTGATTGCGCAGGTGGGACAAATAGGTGCCCATCATGGGGTGCCGAGAGACGGCTTCCAGCAATGTGCGGTAGTTGCCGTCGGTGTTGTCGGCCAGCATGTCCAAGTAGGCGGCCACTGCACGTGGGTCATTGGCGACTGCACTGTCCACCAAAGACACCACAAAAATTTGCGACAGCGCATAGGCCACACGTTGACGCAACTGGTCTTCACCGACCAGGGCTGCTTTCCAGAACGAGTTCGTGACCCCGTCTTGTCCGATGCTGTTGCTGCTGTTGACGGCTTTGATGGCCGCGTCCCAGGCTTCCCAGTTGGCGCGGTGGGTGCTGCGTGGTTTGGCCCACTGTTCGTCAATCCAGTTGCTGTAGCCCGAGACCATGAGCTTGTTGAGTTCGGCTTCGGTGGAGCCGAAAGTGGCTTGGTTCAAGAACCGGGCTGCTTCAGAGCGCGAAGCGACGGGCTCACCCGACGGTGAGACGTTGGTCGTTGAAGTACCACCACCACCGCCGCCGCAGGCGGCCAACACCAACGCCAAACCCAGGGCTGTTGCCGCCCGCAGGTAGGTCATGGAGGACCCCTTAGGGGCCAGGGAGCGCAAAATCACGATCACATTCATCTCCTCATGAGAAAACGCCGGGCCGCTCCCAAGGTTTTTCATCCCCCTTGGGGGCCCTGGTGCAAAACGACAGGTCTGGGGGCGCTCTAGAGAGCCGTCGCCTCGCCAACCCAAGCGCCAGGACCGCATGTTGACCGCATCAACAGTGGAAAAAGCGGGAATTGTTCTCAAATGACAAGTTACTTACATTCGCTGGCAATTGTTTGACTATCGAACACAGCCCTTCACTGCCCCAACCATTCGTCAAGCCCATGAACCTCATCTACGTCGCCGACCCCATGTGTTCTTGGTGTTATGGCTTTGGCCGCACCATCTCTGAACTGCTGGCTGAACCAGGCGATCTGCAGCCCTTGCAGCTGGCGCTGGTGATGGGTGGCTTGCGGCCCTACACGACCGAGCTATTGAAGCCAGAACGCGCGCAAGAAATTTTTGGCCACTGGCACCATGTCGCACAAGCCAGTGGCTTGCCCTTTGTTGCCAGCCCGCATACAGCCTTGGACGAGCCCGGCTTCATCTACGACACCGAACCTGCCAGCCGCGCCACCATCACGGTGCGCCTACTCTGGCCGCAGCACACCTGGCGTTACTTCAAAGCGGTGCAGACCGCTTTTTATGCCGAAGGAAAAGACGTCACGCAAGCGGCGGTGCTGGCTGACGTGGCCGAGTCAATCGGCCTGCCACGCGCTGACTTCGCCAAAACCTTTGCCTCATCCGCGCTACGCGAGGCGACCGCGAAAGACTTCGCGCAAAGCCAAACCTGGGGCATCACCGGCTTCCCGGCCGTGATCGCGCAAAAGGGTGACGAGCTGCATTTGGTATGCCGCGGCTACGCACCGGTAGAGAGCTTGAGGGCGCAAATCACCGCGTTGATGGCGTCAACCTGACAGGCCTTCATCCTACTGACACAGCAGGATGAACGACCACGGCTCAACAACGCATTTTTTTCCGCGCCTCCGCCAGTTGCTCGGTCGTCATTTGTGACTGTGCTTTTTTGTCGATGCTGTTCTCGATTTCACGCAACAGCTTGAACGAACCATCGGCTTGTTGCTGCCAGAACAACTTGCCGCAGTGGATGTCGGCGTTGCGAAACTTGCCACTGTGGTCGACCGCAGCCAAGACCTTGACCGGACCCGCTGGGACGGGCTCCTGTCCCCAAGTGATGTTGCGAATGCCGCGCTCCACCACCTCACCCATGCGGGCGTTGAATTCGGCCTGCCGTATCGACCAACGCTCCAGGCTGATGCTTTGCTGCAGGTCTTTGGACAACATGGAATAGGCGGCAGGGAACTCTCCCCGCTCGCTCAGGTGGAAGTACTGCTGTGTGGCCAGGTTGAGGTTCAATTTTTGCTGCTCGGTGGGCGTCCAGCTGCCCTGCGCACCAGTGAGCGCCGGGATGCAGCTCATCAAGCAAGCCAAGGCGGATTTCTTCAACTGCTGCATCGTTCTACTGCTGCCTCAGCCCCAAACCGCCAACGAGCGCTTCACCACCGCCACATCCAGCCCCTGGCGGTCTGACCACTCTAACAACTGGTCGTCCCCCACCTTGCCCACATTGAAATAAGCCGCCTGCGGGTGGGCCAGGTAAAAACCACTGACGCTGGCCGCCGGTGTCATGGCCCAGCTCTCGGTCAGGCCCATGTCGATATCAATGCATGCCAAGGCGCGGAACATGTCGGATTTGACCGTGTGGTCGGGGCAAGCGGGGTAGCCGGGTGCGGGTCGTATGCCTTGGTACTTCTCGGCAATCAACGCCTCCACGCTCAGTGCTTCGTCGGGCGCATAACCCCACAACTCGGTGCGCACGCGCTGGTGCAAACGCTCCGCGAAAGCTTCGGCCAGGCGGTCGGCCAAGGCTTTGAACATGATGCCGCTGTAGTCGTCTTGGGCATCGTGAAACTGCTTTTCTTTCTTCTCGGCACCGAGGCCCGAGGTCACAGAAAAAAGGCCGATGTAGTCTGCCACGCCGCTGCTTTTGGGGGCGATGAAGTCGGCCAGGCAGCGGTTGGGGCGCTTAACTTTTTGTCCATCCGGGCCATCCACCGTCGGCCGCTCGCTTTGCATGCGCAGCGGGGCCCAGCGCAGCAGCACCTCGGAGCGTGACTCGTCCGTGTAGACCTCGATCACATCGTCGTCGACCGTGTTGGCGGAGTAGAGGCCGATCACGCCATTGGCGGTGAGCCAGCGGCCTTCGATCAAACGTTTGAGCATTTGTTGGCCATCGACCAAGACACGCCGCGCGGACTCACCGACCACCTCGTCATTCAAGATGGCCGGGTAGGCACCGGCCAAATCCCAGGTTTGAAAGAAAGGGCCCCAGTCGATGCAGGTGGCCAGCTCGGCCAGGTCGTAGTTTTTGAAAACGCGGCGACCGAGGAATTTGGGTTTGGCGGGTTGGTAGGCCGCCCAGTCCAGGGGTGTCTTGTTGGCCCGGGCTTGTGCCAGCGTGACCAAAGGCGTCGACTTTTTCCCCGCATGCAGGGCGCGCACTTTGTCGTAGTCGGTTTTCAAGTCGTCTACAAAAGTTTTGGCACGTTCGTCTGAGAGCAAATCGCTGCACACGCCCACGCTGCGGCTGGCGTCCGGCACATAAACCACGGGGCCTTCGTAGTGCGGTGAAATTTTCACGGCGGTGTGCACGCGGCTGCAAGTGGCGCCGCCAATCAGCAGCGGCGTTTTACGCTCGCGGAAGTAGTCGTCGCGCTGCATTTCTGCGGCCACGTACTGCATTTCTTCCAGGCTCGGTGTGATGAGGCCCGACAAACCAATGATGTCGGCCCCCTCCTCTTTGGCCTTGGCGAGAATGTCCTTGCAGGCCACCATCACGCCCATGTTGACCACTTCAAAGTTGTTGCACTGAAGCACCACAGTGACGATGTTTTTGCCAATGTCGTGCACATCACCCTTGACCGTGGCGATGACGATCTTGCCTTTGGCTTTGGCCTCGCCGCCGGCGTCCACCAGGGCTTTCTTTTCTTCTTCGATGTAGGGCAACAAATGGCCGACGGCCTGTTTCATGACGCGGGCGCTTTTCACCACCTGGGGCAAGAACATCTTGCCTTGGCCGAACAGATCACCCACGATGTTCATTCCCGCCATTAACGGGCCCTCAATCACATGCAAGGGGCGGCCACCGGTGGCTTTGATGCGCTGGAAGACCTCTTCGGTGTCTACGTTGATGAAGTCGGTGATGCCGTGCACCAGGGCGTGGCTCAGACGGTCGTCCACCTCTTTGGCGCGCCAGGCCAATTTGGCGCTGTCGTCTTTGGCGGCGCCCTTGGCGTTTTCCGCCACTTCGATCAAACGTTCGCCCGGTGTGAGCTCCGCTTCGCCCGGTCGGTAGACGGGCTTGCGGTTGAGCACCACATCTTCCACACGCTCGCGCAGCACGGGCTCCAAGGCGTCATAGACGCCCATCATCCCGGCGTTGACGATGCCCATGTCCATCCCGGCTTGGATGGCGTGGTAAAGAAATACGGTGTGAATGGCTTCGCGAACGGGTTCGTTGCCACGGAAACTGAAACTCACATTGCTGACGCCGCCACTGACCCGGGCACCGGGCAGGTTTTCTTTGATCCAACGTGTGGCGTTGATGAAATCGACGGCGTAGTTGTCGTGTTCTTCAATGCCGGTCGCAATGGCGAAGATGTTGGGATCGAAGATGATGTCTTCCGGCGGGAAATCCACCTCGTCCACCAAGATGCGGTAGGCGCGTTCGCAAATTTCAATCTTGCGCTGGTAGGTGTCGGCCTGGCCTTTTTCGTCAAAGGCCATCACCACGGTGGCCGCGCCATAACGTTTGATCAGTTTGGCTTGGTGTTTGAACGATTCCACGCCCTCTTTGAGCGAGATCGAGTTGACTATGCCTTTGCCCTGGATGCATTTGAGGCCAGCCTCGATGACGCTCCATTTGGAGCTGTCCACCATGATGGGCACGCGCGAAATTTCGGGCTCGGAGGCAATCAGGTTCAAAAACCGCACCATGGCGGCTTGGCTGTCCAACATGGCTTCGTCCATGTTGATGTCGATGATTTGCGCGCCGTTTTCCACTTGCTGGCGGGCCACGCTCAAGGCCTGCTCGAAGTTGCCACTCAAAATCATGCGGGCAAACGCCTTGGAGCCGGTGACGTTGGTGCGCTCACCCACGTTCACAAACAGGCTGCTGGTGTCCAGCGTGACGGGCTCCAGACCCGACAGACGCAAGGGGGGCGGTGTGGCTGGGGAGGCGGGTTTTACGGTAGCGTTCATAGGGAATCAAGGCTCGGGTTGGATCAACCGCAGCCCTCATGACCAGCCAGCGTCACCGCGGCCAGCACCGAGAGGGCGGTCGGGTGAGCGCGGTTTCACACGGAAAACAGCAGGATTGTCCATGTACCGAGCCTGGCTACCCTCCTGTGCAGGGTGGTAGTCGCAACGCTCCTCGGTTGTTTTGAATTGTAGAGGTGCAGGGTGCGTTGCGCTTATGTCGCCAATTGCATCAATGTTGAGAGCAAATAGAACTGTCCGCTTTTGTAGCAAGTAGATTGTCCGCTTTACGCGGTTCATTTTTGGCGTGTTCTGTTGTCTGTTTTTTTATGCCCTCAAGGCCCCTTCCAGGGCGCCGCAGGCCCCCCCCCCTTTCTTCGCTGCTTTTTAGCCCCCCGTTGGTACAGGCGATGCTCACGCAGCCAAGCGCTGATCCGTTTGAGTCACCTCAGCATCGTGACTCTTGCCCTGCGCCGTGAAGCGCGCGAGCAACCTGGGGC
>JANPCX010000066.1:0-29961 GCA_031431125.1 Burkholderiales bacterium | reverse complement strand
CGGCCCTTGCCCGGGGGAAGAACCCCGGGCTGCGGACCGCGCCTACCCCTGCGCGTTTTGTCGCACCGGCGCAGGGGAGATTTAAATGATGACAGGCCCTAGACACCATGACCATGGTTGCACCTGGAAGCTGAGACAGAGGTTTCATCTTGGCCCCCTTTGGCCTCTAGGCCTTGATCGATGTCAACAAATGCTCGTGTTCATTCGTGTGATCGTGGCGACCTACTCATTCGGAACAAACAGCCACAGCAACAGATAGAGCAACAAGCCGGCGCCACCAAACAACAACACGGAAAAAAACAACCGGGTCAACCAAGACTCCATGCCGGTGGACGCCGCGATGCCCCCACACACCCCGGCGATCCAGCGGTCGCTGCGGCGGCGCCGCAAAGCGTTCAGTGAGGCGAGGGCTTGAAGTGGCGGGTCGTTTCCTGTCGGAATGGCGCTGTCCAGCAACCGCGCCTTGGCCCGCGTGAACTCCTCGTCCGTCAGCGTGCCGCGTTGGTGCAACTCCTGCAGTTTGTTCAGTTCCTCAGACAACAGCATGCTTTTCTCCTTGTCAGGTTTTGATACTGCGCTGCCAGCCACGGCTGTCAATTGATCTGGCTCAAGGCTGGCACTCTTTGATGCAGCGCAATGGGGGATGTGGTGGTGGGGATAAAACTTCATCTGGATGTGAGTTCATGCTGAGTGGAAAAGGAAGTGGTTTCGGTGCCAACGCTTCATTGCCAGGGGGTTGAGACGAACAGGAGGTTTCTATGAAATGGTTACTCGGTGGTTTCGTGGGTTTGGTGTTGTTGTGGTGGGCCTTCTTTGTCTTGATACGGTATTTGCCCGGTCTGGATGCGGAGTACGCCACACGGTTTCGGAGCGCTTTGGCTGAGGCACCGTCACCCTCTTCCACCCCGTTGACCGAGGCGCACATCGTCCACCTTCCGGCGCCGGTGCAGCGCTACCTGCGCATCACCGGCGCCATCGGAAAACCACCCGTGCAGACCATGCAACTGAGCTTTGATGCCGAAATGTTTCAAAAGCCTGGTCAAGCCGGCATGCGTGGCCCGGCAAGGCAATTCAATACGGTTCACCGCTTGCGGCGCCTTTTTTTCATGCGCACCACCATGTTCGCTTTGCCCGTGATGGTGCTGCATGACTACCACGACATCCATGCCTCGATGACGGTGCGCCTGGCCTCCCTCTTCAACGTGGTGGAGTTGCACAACGACGCACTGGCACGCACCGAAACCGTGACCGTGCTCAACGACCTCTGTCTGTATGCACCGTCCAATTTGGTCGATTCCCGTTTGGTGTGGCAAGCGTTGGACGACCACCATGCGCGTGTGAGTTTCACCAACGGCCCCCACCAAGTCAGCGCCGAACTGGTGTTCAACGAAGCGGGTGAGTTGGTGAATTTCATCTCCAACGACCGCGGTGCACTGCAGCGCGACGGCTCGCTGCGCTTGGTGCGCTGGTCGACGCCGGTGCGCGACTACCGTGAGTTCGAAGGCCGACGGGTGCCGACTGCGGGCGAGGCGATTTGGCACTACCCGGAGGGCGACTTTGTTTATGGCCGACTGATTTTGAAAGACATCCGATTCAACGTCTATGCATCAGAGATGCCATGACAACCGCCTATCCGTTTGCTCAAGAACGGTTTGAGAGGTCTATTGATGCGGCCCGATGAAGTCTGAACTGCCGGTCTGGGGGAAACCATCGTTCGTTGGAGGACAGCCGTTGTTTGAAGCACCGCGCCGGGAATTCGCCCCGGCAGGGCGACTCACTTATCTATCTGGTGCAAGAAAGTAAGCAAAGAAGCACCTGAACACCAGCCTATTTGGGGAAAGGTGGTTTGATGCAGGAGCACAGACGTGGGGTCTGGATTCGACCTGTGGCCACTGGCCCTCGGGCGACGTTTTCTCGGCGTTTTTTCCCAACACGGCAAAGCGCCACGAGAGGGCGGCGCGTGAAGAATGACGGCGGATGCGTTCAACGCTTGGTTCGACTAGCCGCCGAGAAAACGTCGCCCGAGGGCCAGTGGCACCAAGCCGAATCCAGGGCATCTACCCTGGTCCCGGTCCGATCCGTCATCACTCAAATAGGCTGGTGTTGAGGTGTTTTCTTGGTGACTTATTTTGCACCAGCAAAAGAAGTTACTCGGCTTGCCGGGCCGAGACCCGGCGCGGTGCTTCAAGTCAAGGCTCCCGTCCACCGGGGCTCCCTTGAGAGAGACTCAACCTGTCCGGCAGTTCAAACTTCATCGGGCCGCATCAATAAGTTTGACCCACATCAAGCCACCATGGCTGCAAACGCAGTCTCATGGCGAGGCACAACCAGGAGATCACCATGGACCGTCTCAAAGGAAAAGTCGCCATCATCACCGGCGCCGCATTGGGTTTGGGCGCTGCCATGGCCACGCGCATGGCCGAAGAAGGTGCCGCTGTCGCTTTGTTGGATCAACTCGATGCGCAAGGAAAAGCCCTGGCCCAGGCCTTACAAGCCCGTGACCTCAGAGCCGAGTATTGGCATTGCGATGTGAGCAGCGAAGCGCAAGTTAACACCGTGTTCGACCAAGTCGCCAAGCACTTTGGCCACCTCGATACCGTGGTGAACAACGCCGGGGTGGCAGGTGTGAACAAACCCACCCACGAGGTCACCGAAGCCGAATGGGACTGGGTACAGAACATCAATGTGAAAGGCGTGTTCTTTGGCACCAAACACGCCATCGCCCACCTCAGACTGGCCGGTGGCGGCAGCATCATCAACCTGTCGTCCATCTACGGTTTGGTCAGCGCCCCCGATGTGCCGCCCTACCACGCGTCCAAGGGCGCGGTGCGTTTGATGACCAAAACCGATGCGCTCTTGTATGCAGCCGACAAGATACGCGTCAACTCCATCCACCCGGGTTTCATTTGGACGCCGATGGTGGAAAAACACCTGGGTTCAGCACCCGACCTCAACGCCGCACGCCAAGCGGTGGGTGCCCTGCACCCACTGGGCCACATGGGCGAGCCCGACGACATCGCCTGGGGCGCGGTTTACTTGGCCAGCGACGAGGCCAAGTTTGTGACCGGGACGGAGTTGGTCATTGATGGGGGGTATACGGCGCACTGACGTGTTCAGCGCAGTCTCGGCTGTCAACCGGACCACTGTCGGTGGCACCAATCCGCCACCGCCTCCCGCTGCGCCGCACTCAAATGCAGCCCCAACTTGCTGCGTCGCCACAGCACGTCGTCGCTGGAACGTGCCCACTCGTGGTCGTGCAGATAACGCAGCTCACCCTCGTGTAAATCGCCTGCGACCGCAGTGCCTAAGTCGGCGTCCAGGATCAGCGCCGCGCGTGAGCCATAAGCACGCGCCAAGCGGTGCAGCAAGGGGCGCGGCTGCGCGGGGTATTTCTGGGCCAGCGCTTGTTCAAAGCGGGAGAAATCGGTGTCGGGGCGATGCGCCTCGCGTATCCATGCGCTCAGGTCGCCGCCAGGCAGGGGGGCGTTGTCGTGGGTCCAGGGGCCTTGGGTTGAGCCCAGCAGCGGGGCGAGCAAACTGGCGGCTTCTTCGGCCAGCTTGCGGCAGGTGGTGATCTTGCCGCCCCACACCGAGAGCAGCGGCGCGCCGTCTTGTGTCAACTCCAATGCGTAATCGCGGGTGACTTGGCTGGCCGCTTTGCCGCCCGCCCCGCCCTCTTCATCCAGCAAAGGCCGCACACCGCTGTAGTGCCAAACCACGTCGCTCGACAACACGGGTTTTTCAAAGTAGCGGCTGGCTTGTTCGCAGAGGTAGGTGATCTCGGCTTGGTCGATGCTGAGGTCGCCGGGCGGCCCCAGGTGTTCGACATCGGTGGTGCCGATCAAAGTGAAATTCCCTTCGTAGGGAATGGCGAAGATGATGCGCTGATCGGGATTCTGAAAAATATAGGCGTGGTCGTGGGTGAACTGCTGCTTGACCACGATGTGGCTGCCCTTGACCAAACGCAGCTTGCGCGGGGGGGTGCTTTTTTTCGAATCAACGCAGAGCGTGTTGAGAAACTGGGCCGCCCAGGGCCCGGCCGCGTTCACGATGGCGCGGGCTTGCACCGGGTGGGTCTCACCCGTGGCAGCGGTGAGTTGAACCGCCCACGCCGTGGGTCCGCGTTCAGCGCGTGTGCAAGCCCAGCGGGTCAGCACTTGGGCACCGCGCTCATGGGCATCTAAGGCATTGAGTACAACGAACCGCGCGTCATCCACCCACCCATCGGAATATACAAACCCTTGGGTGTAGCGCGATTTGAGTGGCCCGCCCGCCGGGTGTTTGCTCAGGTTCACGCTGCGTGAGTCGCGCAGCACCTCGCGGCGGGCCAGGTGGTCGTACAAAAACAAACCCAGGCGAATCATCCAGGCCGGGCGCATGCCGTCGTCATGCGGCATCACAAAACGAAGCGGCCACATGATGTGGGGTGCGCTTTTGAGCAAGACCTCGCGTTCGGCCAACGCCTTGCGCACCAGCAAAAACTCGCGGTGCTCCAAATAACGCAGGCCGCCGTGGATGAGTTTGGTGCTGCTGGACGAGGTGTGCTGGGCCAGGTCGTCTTTCTCGCACAGCACCACCTTGAGGCCGCGACCGGCCAAGTCGCGTGCAATCGCTGCGCCGTTGATGCCGCCGCCCACCACCAACACATCACAACGTGCATCGCAGGGCGCTACATCCAGAACGGCTTGGGTGCTCATGGGCGCTGATTCTCGCCGCAACGGCGCTGCAGCGCCTCCCCGGGATGCCCCCAATCAGAAAACCCGTTGCAGGCTCAACAATGGCGCGGTGTTTTTGCCCGGATGCCCGCCATGACCACCGCCACCCACCTGCTCGCCCTGGACCAAGGCACGTCCAGCTCCCGTGCCATTGTGTTTGACTTGCAAGGGCGCATGGTGGCCTCTTCCCAGCGCGAGTTCAGACAAATTTTTCCGCAGCCCGGGTGGGTAGAACACAACGCCGATGACATTTGGGCCAGCCAACTTGCCACCGCACAAGATGCACTGGCCCAAGCGGGGCTGCGGGCGGAGAAGGTCGCGGCCCTGGGCATCACCAACCAGCGCGAAACCACGGTGTTGTGGAACCGGCACACGGGGCAGGCGGTGCACCACGCCATCGTGTGGCAAGACAGGCGCACCGAGCCGCTGTGTGCGCAGCTTCGCCAGCAGGGCTTGCAGCCCCTGGTGCGCGAGAAAACGGGTTTGGTGATCGACCCGTATTTCTCAGGCACCAAACTCAAGTGGCTGTTGGACCATGTGCCCGGCGCACGCTCCGCCGCCGCGCGAGGTGAATTGGCTTTTGGCACGGTAGACAGCTGGTTGCTGTGGAACCTCACCCGCGGTCAAAGTGGCATCGGCGTGCACGCCACCGATGTGAGCAATGCCTCGCGCACCATGCTGTTTAACCTGCACACCCAAGACTGGGATGACGAGCTGCTGGCTTTGCTCGACATCCCGCGCGAGGTCTTGCCCACCGTGCGGCCGTCCAGCCATGTGTATGGGTACACCACCAGCGATTTGTTCGGCGCCGCGGTGCCGATTGGTGCGCTGGCGGGCGACCAACAAAGCGCCCTCTTCGGTCAAGCCTGCTTTGCACCCGGCATGGCAAAAAACACCTACGGCACCGGCTGCTTCATGCTGATGCACAGCGGCGAGCAGGTGCTGGTCTCCAAGCACGGGCTGATCAGCACCCAGGCGGCCCAAACCACCTCGCCGCAGTTCGCATTGGAGGGCAGCGTCTTCATGGGCGGCGCCGTGGTGCAGTGGTTGCGTGATGGTTTGAAGGCGATTGAATCAAGCGACCAGGTGCAAGCGTTGGCCGACAGCGTGCCCGACAGCGGCGGCGTCATCCTGGTACCTGCGTTTGTTGGCCTGGGCGCACCGTATTGGCAGGCCGATGCGCGCGGCGCCATCCTCGGCCTCACACGCGGCAGCACCCAGGCCCACATTGCCCGCGCGGCACTGGAGTCCATTGCCTTTCAAAGCGCTGCCTTGCTCATGGCCATGAACAGTGATGCCATCGCCGCAGGCTTGCCTCCCATTTCGGCGCTGCGCGTGGACGGCGGTGCCAGCCGCAACAACAGCCTGATGCAGTTTCAGGCCGATGTGCTGGGCATTCCGGTGCTGCGGCCCCAGGTCAGCGAAACCACGGCCTTGGGGGCCGCTTGGTTGGCGGCACTGGCTTGCGGCGTTTACCGGGGCACCGATCAGTTGGCCCAACTTTGGCAGTTGGAACGCCGATTTGAACCCCAGATGGCGGCAGACCAAGCCACCGCATTGATGGCGGGATGGGAGCGTGCCGTCAGGCAGGTCACGAGCGCCTGAAGCAACAAAACCGCCTGCGCTGCAAGCCCTGCCAGGTTCAGATAAAACACAGGTTTCACCCATTGTTCTATCGATAAATAGCTAAGCAGCCGCTCACATAATCCACAGATTAGCGTCGACTTCGACTGCGAACGGAATTTGCGTCCATGCAAAGTGCTCCCCTGCCCGACAACGAGTCCCAGCGCCTGGCGGCGCTGCGAGCGCTCGGCGTGCTCGATTCCGGCCCAGAGGCCGAGTTCGACGCCTTGGTGCGCACTGCCTCTTTGGTGTGCGGGGTGCCCATCTCCCTGATCAGCCTGATTGACGTCGAGAGGCAGTGGTTCAAAGCCAATGTAGGCCTGCCCGGTGCGCTGGAAACACCGCGTGATGTGGCCTTTTGTGCCCACGCGATTCTGGGTGATGCTCTATTTGAAGTGCCCGACGCCCTGCTGGATCCGCGTTTTGCCGACAACCCTTTGGTCAGTGGCAGCCCCGACATTCGTTTTTACGCGGGTGCGCCCGTCGTCTTGAGTGATGGGCACCATGTGGGTACCCTGTGCGTGATTGACCGCCAAGCCCGCCAGCTCAACGACATGCAGCGTGAGGTGCTGCGCTGCCTGGCTTTGGCCGCAGCCCAAGCGCTGGAGGGCAGGCGGGCCGTGCGGCTGCAGGCCGAAAGCGCCCAGGCTGTGGTGGCCAGTGAAGCGCGTTTTCGTGCACTCAGCGATGGCTCGCCTTTGGGCGTTTACCACGCCGATGCGATGGGCCACTGCACCTATACCAACCCGCGTTGGCAAGAAATTTATGGCCTGAGTCTGCAAGAAAGCCTGGGCACGGGTTGGAGCAAAACCCTGCATCCCGAAGACCAGGCCGCCGTCCATGAACAGTGGCAGCGCGCCACTGAAAAGAACATGGACTTCAACATGGAGTTCCGCATCTTGCACCCCTCGGGCAAGGTCAGGCAGGTGCGCTCCACGGCCCGGGCCATGTGCGGGTCCGACGGGGCGGTCGAGGCCTACATCGGCTCGGTAGACGACGTCACCATGCGCCACGCGGCCTTGCTCAAGCTGGCCGACAGCAAAGAACGGTTGCGGCGTCTGTACGAAGCCACGCCAGCCATGATGCATTCCATCAATGAGCAAGGCCGTTTGGTGACGGTGAGCGACCAGTGGCTGGCCAAACTGGGTTACTCGCGCGATGAAGTGATTGGCCGCCCGTCCACCGACTTTCTCACTCCCGCCTCACGCCAGCGCGCACTGGACGAGGCGCTGCCTGCTTTTCTCAAGAAGGGTCATTACGACAACTTTGAAGTGCAGATGCTCACCAAGTCGGGCGAGGTGGTTGACGTGCTGCTGTCGGCCATTCAAGACCGCGATCCCGATGGCCAGATGGTGCAAGGTTTGGCGGTGCTGGAGGACATCACCGCACGCAATCGTTCGGAACAAGCACTGGCGCTGGAGCGGCAGCGCCTGGAGAACATACTGGACGGCACCCAACTGGCCACTTGGGAGTGGGACGTCGATACCGGCCTTTTGCGCTTGAACCAGCGCTGGGCCCAGATGCTCGGCTACCGCCCGGACGAACTGGGCACCCCCTGCACCGACACCTGGGCCGCCCACACCCACCCGGAGGACTGGAAACAAATACCCCGCCTGCTGAAGTGGCATGTGGAAGGCCACAGCGAAAAGTTCGAGACCGAAGTTCGCATGCGCCACCGCGACGGACACTGGATATGGGTGCTGGACGTTGGCAAAGTCATGGCTTGGGGGCCGGGCATGCGCCCCCAAACCGTGTTTGGCACACGCCAAGACATCACGGTGCGAAAGCGCCAGGAAGAGGCGCTGCGCAAAAGCCAAGACTTTCTGGAGCGCAGCGGCTGGATGGCCGGTGTCGGTGGCTGGGAGGTGGACTTGCTCTTGGGCAAGGTATATTGGTCACCAGCGACTTGCCAAATTCACGGTGTCGATCCCGACCACCAACCCACACTGGAAGAGGCCATCAGCTTCTACGCCCCCGAAGCGCGGATTGTGGTGGAACAAGCCGTCCAACGTGCCATCGAAGCGTCGGAAGACTGGGACTTCGAGTTGCCCCTCATCCGCGCCGATGGCCGAAAAATTTGGGTCCGTGCCATCGGCTCGGCGGAGCGGGTGGACGGTCAAGCCGTCCGTTTGGTCGGGGCTTTTCAAGACGTGACCCAGCGGGTGAACGAACGTTTGGCGCTGCAAGAAGCCAAGGAGCGCATTGCCCTGGCCACCGAAAGCGGCGGCATAGGCGTGTGGCAGTGGCACATCGGCAGCGGTAAGTTGAGCTGGGACGACAAAATGTTCCAGCTTTATGGCTTGGCACGCCCAGAAAACACAGCCACTTATGAAGTGTGGTCGCGTGCTCTGCACCGCGAAGACGTGGCCGCCACCGAGCTGGCTTTGCAGCGCAGCATTGACACCGGCGAGGCCTTCAACACCGAGTTCCGCATTTATTGGCCTGACGGCTCGCTGCGCCACTTGCGCGGCTCAGGCCGTGTGCACCGCGACGCACTAGGCCAAGCCGTCAGCATGGTGGGCGTCAACTGGGACATCACCGAACCACGAACCCTGGCGGCCGCGTTGGCCGAACAGCGCGAGTTGCTCGAGGTCACTTTGCGCTCGATCGGCGATGCAGTGATCACAACCGACGCTCTGGGCGGCATCACCTGGCTCAATCCCGTGGCGACACAAATGACAGGCTGGGCCGTCGACGCCGCCGTGGGGCAGCCGCTGGAAGCAGTCTTCCACATCGTCAGTGAAGACAGCCGCGAACCGGCCATCAACCCGGTCACCATTTGCCTGAGCGAAGGCAAGGTGCTGGGCTTGGGCAACCAAACCTTGCTCATTTCTCGTTCAGGCCGCGAGTACGGCATTGAAGACTCGGCCGCCCCCATTCGCAACGCGCAAGGCCAGGTCTTGGGCGTGGTGCTGGTGTTCCGAGACGTGACCGAACAGCGCCGCCTGTCGGGCGAGATGATCTACCGCGCCACGCACGACGCTTTGACCGAGTTGGTCAACCGCCGCGAGTTTGAAAGCCGTTTGCAGCGTTTGCTGGACAAAACGGGGGGCAACCGCGGTGAGCACGCCCTGCTCTTCATCGACCTGGATCAATTCAAAATTGTCAACGACACCTGTGGCCATGCGGCTGGCGACGAGTTGTTGAAACAAATGTCCAAGCTGCTGCAAGAAGCAGTGCGCCACCGCGACACCGTGGCCCGCCTCGGCGGCGACGAATTCGCCGTCATCTTGGAGCACTGCCAACCCGACCAAGCACAGCGCGTGGCACAACAGGTATGCGACCGCATGGACGACTTCCGATACTTGCATGGCGAACACCGCTTCCGCGTTGGGGCCAGCATCGGCTTGGTACCACTGACCCCGAACTTCACCACCGCCGCTGCCGCCATGCAGGCCGCCGACACCTCTTGTTATGCAGCGAAAGAAGCGGGCCGAAACCGGGTTCATGCTTGGTATGACTCCGACGAGGCTCGCCTGGCACGCGACTGCCAGGTGCAATGGACCACCCGCATCGAACAGGCGCTGGACGACAACCTGTTTGAGCTGTACGCGCAGCGCATTGACGCCTTGGGCGACCGCACGGAAGGTTTGCACGCCGAAGTCTTGCTGCGCATGCGCGGCAGCGATGGGGGCTTGATCCCGCCGGGCTCCTTCCTGCCGGCGGCGGAACGTTTTCATTTGGCCTCGCGCATCGACCGCTGGGTACTGCGCCACAGCGTGGCCTGGCTGTGCAGCATTCCGAGCCTGGAGATGATTGAAAACCTGAGCGTGAATTTGTCAGGCCAATCGGTGGGTGACCGCAGCTTCCACCAATGGGCTCTGCAGGTGTTGAGCGAGGCCGGCCCCGACATTTGTTCCCGCCTGTGCCTGGAAATCACCGAAACCGCTGCGGTGACCCATCTCGCCGATGCGCAGCGATTCATTGACAAGCTGCGCGCACTCGGCGTGAAAACCGCGCTGGACGACTTTGGCGCCGGGGCGTCGTCTTTCGGCTACCTGAAGTCCATGCCGGTGGACTACCTGAAGATTGACGGCCAGTTTGTACGCGACCTTTTGACCGACCCGCTGGATGAAGCCGCGGTGCGTTGTTTCATTGATGTGGCCAAGATCGTGAAGATGAAAACCGTGGCTGAGTTTGTCGACAACCCCGAGGTGCTGCAGCGCCTGCGTGACATGGGCGCCGACTATGCACAGGGCTTTTTGCTGCACCACCCTGCGCCCATCAACGAATTGCTCAATACCCACGCGGCACTTTTCGAGCGCATGGGATGAGTGAGGACCTTGAAGCACCGGCACGCGCTGCTTTTGTCGGTGAAGCGGAACAAATGTTGGCGCAGTTTGATGCGGCTAGACAAACCCCACATTACGGGCCGCACCAAAATTGGCAAGGTTGGGCAGCACGGCGTTGAGCTGGCCATCGGGCACGCCCCACCAACGCAAGAGCGTGGCGGCGTATTGATCCACCGCGGTGGTTGGGATCCAGCGCCCCTCCGAGGTGGCGGAGTTGCTCACATCGTTGGCGCCGCCTTGCACCAGATCGGGGTAGGTGCCATAACTCTTACCGCCCTTGACCGCCCCGCCCATCACCAGGTGGTGGTTGCCCCAAGCGTGGTCGGTGCCGGTGCTGCTGTTGGGCTTGAAGGTGCGGCCAAAGTCGCTTTGGGTGAACGCTGTCACCGAGTTGCCTAAACCCAGTTGGTTCATGGCCGCGTAAAACGCAGCCATGGCGTCGCCCACTTGCTTGAGCAAACGCGCATGGGCGCCTAGGCTCGGTGTGCCGGTGATGACTTGGTCGGCATGGGTGTCAAAGCCGCCAATTTGGGCAAAGAAAATTTGACGATTGCCTTGCACCGTGGCCCGTGCTTCGATCAACTTGGCGATTTGATAGAGCTGCTGGCCGATGCCGGTATTGACTTTGCCGTTGGCAATCAAAGGGGCAAAACCTGCGTTGATGGCGGCCGATGTACCAGTATCACCCGGCTGCATTTTCACAATCGGCCCCAAGCGGGTGGAGGCAGAAAACGCATCGCGGTGGATCTTGGCATAGGCCTCGGCCAACACGGTTTCTTGGGCCGGGTTGTACATGGCGTCAATGGCGGCTTTGCGTGCCGCGTTGGAGGCTTGGTTCAAGTCGTTGCCTTGCAAACCGTTAGCACCGAAGGTAGCGCCTGGGCCCGGCAATACCAAAGGCGCGGTCAGTGCCGTGGTTCCAAAACGAGCGGTACCACCCACAGAAATGACCGGGTTGGTGGTGCCAATTTGCTGCGAAGCACGCCCACCCCAGCCCGTACGTTCGAGCGAATCGCTGGTGCCGGTTTCCCACAAAATTTGCTGGTCGGAATGGGAAAACAAGCCGTCAGGCCGCAGCGGTGAGTTTGAGGGTGCCGCTTGGTACTGTGCTTTGGTGAGGGGCTGATAGAGCGGCCCAACATTGACCACAGGTGCCAAATGCCCAGCGCCCCAGGCTGTGGACAGGGCCGACAACGCGGGGTGCAAGCCCAGCTTGCCGTCCATGGCCACCAACTCGTTGCGCGGTATGGCCAAACCCGCGCGCACAGCGTTGTACTGGGCATGCGTGGCCACTTCTGCAGGCACGATGGTGTTCATGCCATCGTTGCCGCCGTACAGAAAAATACAAACCAAGGCGCGGTAGTCACTTTGGGCCGCAGCGCCTGAGGTCAACAGCAAATTCCCTGTACTGCCCAAACCCAATGCACCTGCCAAAGTGGAGGCGTGGCGCAAAAAGGAGCGGCGTGAGGGGTGGTCGTGATGGTGTGAATGGGACATGGCAACCTCAACGCAAAACTTGGTACTGGGGAGAAGCAAACACCAAGTAGGCCGCCGCCTTGACTCGGTTGAGTTGCCAATTGGTGGAATCTCTGGAGGACGTCCACCAGGACACCGCTTCAATGGTCTTGGTGCGTGACGCATCCGGCAGCGGGACACCAAGCACCAGGAGTGAAATGCGGTCCACGAGTTTGGCAGCGTCGGGCGCGTCGGCCAAGAAGGACGTCAAGTCCACCCTGGTGCCCACCGCGTTGGGCACACTGGCATCGGCGTTGGAACCGTTCCAGTCCAGGATGTAGGTGAGGAAGTTCAACCGCTGTAGCCCTGAGTTCACGCTGTGAATGCCGAACTGCGGCCCCACCAAGTTGCCGGTGTTGGCCACCGGGTAATCAGGTGGGAAAAAATTGAACACCGAGGGGGGCCTGAAGACCATTTGTTTGAGATCAGTACCCCACCAGTAGCCCAGTGCGTCGCCGTCCGTTCGGCCTTTGAGCGCGCGCAAGACGCCAGTGAACATTTGTACCGGCTCGCGCAGGCGACCGCCGGTGGCGGTGGCTGTGGTGCCGCGGGCGTCCGCATCGAGCAAGATGGCCGCCACCGTAGCCGCCATGTCGCCTTTTTGTCCAGTCCCGAAGTTGCCAAACTTGCCAGCGTTGAACGCTGTGGCGACGCGGGTGACATAGGCTGGCGACGGGTTGCTCATCACCAAATGCTGGATCAGTTGTTTACTGATGAAAGGCGCGATGTTGGGATGCGCCATCAGGCTGTCCAGCACACGCTCCAGCGCGGCATCGGTTTTGTGTCCTGCCGCCAAGGTGACGCCAGACAACAACTTGCGCGAGGCACTGTCATGGTACTGGTCCACAGGCACCATGTCGCCACCGTAATAGCGGCAATTGGCCCCGGTTGGATAGCAGCCCCAACCCGAGGTGCCGCCAGCGGGGTAGGTCCAGCCTGTCAGCGCATAGGCGTATTCCCGCACGACGTCGTTGTCATAGGTGGGGGCACAGGCACCACCCTTCAAACTGCCGTCCAAATTCAGCTCGCAGGTGCCGATGGCAAACAGCTGCAGCAACTCGCGTCCAAAGTTTTCGTTGGGAGCAGACTTGTTGTTGTTGGCGTTGTTCAAGTAGTCGCCCATCACAGGGGACAAAGACACCTTTTTCAGGATTTGCCGGTAGTTGCCAAAAGCGTTTTGCAGCAAGGTGTTGTAGTAGTAGCGCATCCCATAGGTGCCTTCTACTTCCAGATTGCTGATCACCACGATTTGCTGCAAGGCAAACGCCACCCGCTGACGCAATTGGTCGGGCTGGTTCATGGCATTGCCGTAGAAATTCCATAGCAAGGGCTGAGAAGAGAAGTTGTCACGCCAACACTGCGGACCCGCGTTGGCAGGCATGTCGCAAAAGCCCTGGGTTTTGCTTGTGACCTTGTGGACGCCATCGCCGCCGCCTGTGGTGTAAGCCGAGGTGTTCAGGGTCATTTGTTCAGCGACCCAAGCCTCCACCCCTTTGGACTTCATGTCCACCAGCAAAGCCTCGGTCGCGCCAAAGGTGGCCTGCTCGGCCAATCGCACGGCGTTGCGCTGAGACACAGCCGGTGCGGGTGGCGGTGCGGGTGGGGGTGGTGCCGGCGGGGGCGGGGGTGTCGGAGTCGGGCTTGGTGCCGGCGGAGGCGGGGGTGTAGGAGTCGGGCTTGGTGCAGGCGGAGGCGGCGGTGTCGCTGAAGGTGCAGGCGCAGGGCTTGCGCCTGGTGCCGGGGCTGGTGTGGCGCTCGGCGCGGGGGCCGGCGTCATTGTCACCACCACGGGCGTCATCGGTGCCGGCGTGGGCGCGGGCGTCACCACACTCACGGGTGCGGGGGCAGGAGAGGAAGTCACCGCGACACTTTCCGCTGGGGCAGGTGCTGGGCTCAAAGCAACACCTGCACCTCCAGACCCGGTATCACCGCCGCCACAGCCTACTGCAGCGACTGCCACGAACAGGCCATGGATCCAAGGAGCATTGACACGCATATTGACTACCTTCATTGACTGAGACCAGCACAGAATTTGACGCTCACCCGGTCCCACAGTGGGCCTGGCTCCGGATTTGACCCGATACCGCTGCCAGGCAACGTCAATCTTGTAAGAGATCGAAACACGTAAGGCAGTGTTGAACGCCAGAAAACGTCGGAAACTTGGTTCGGGAGTGCGAAACAGTGTCTCTGATGCAAACTCAATGCCGACAATGGCTTTGGTTCACAGTTGCTCACAAATTCACGTGGATGCGCTCAGGCTGTCACGGTCGGGTTGCTCACCACGCCATCACGGTGCAGCAGAACTTGTCGTTCAACCAGGGTTTCCACGAGGAAATCGCACCAGAGGTGAATGCTTGCAAAGGGTCGTCCCGAGGACTCCCAAATGCTTCGCATCACAGGGGTGTCGCCCACCCACAAGTGCAGGGCCGGCAACGACTGGCTTTGTATTTCGAGCAAATGAAACTTGAGCAGCACTTTGGCGGCATGCACGGCATGTTCTGCGGGTGATGCGCGGAACCGGGCCAAGCGGCTCTTGGCGCGCGCCAAGGCGGCTGTCACATCTGCGAAGGGGGCGCCGTGGCCGGGAATGACCCACTGAACGTCCAACGTTTCAATCAGCTGCAAGACAAAGGCCACATCGTCAAAGGCATGGTCGCCGTCCAATTCAGGGAACACCACGCCAAATCCGTTCTCCCACAGCGCATCACCTGAAATCAGCACCCCGCTATCGGCGTCAAACAACATGATGGCGTCGGGGTCGTGCCCCGGTGCGGACAGAATGTCCCAGCGCCGTTTGCCCCAAAAAAAATGCTCCCCCGGCCGCACGCTGCCATGCACCTCAAAACGTTCGCAGTATTGACCGGTGGCGCGGTAACTCAGCGCTGCTGCATCCCAGCGTCGAACCGCTTCAAAGCCGCCCGGTGGAATGAACACCGGCACGCTGAAAGCGCGCTGCATACGCGCATTTCCACCGCAGTGGTCGGAATGCAAATGGGTGTTGATGACGCAGCGCAGCGCCTCGCCTTGCAGGCTGTGTTTGACCAAGTCCACGGTTTGATCAGCATGGGCGGCATGGCCGGTGTCAATGAGGGCCGCGCCGGGATGGTCTTGTTCGCCGTGCAATACGACGTTGTTGGCCGACAACCAACCCCTCTCAAGAATGCGCAGCCCCTGCAGTGCGGCGGGAGGTTCTGGCGCCGAGTAAACCAAACGGATCATGGTCGCACTCTAACGGCATGACATATTCATGACAGCGTGCAAAAAAAGAGCCCCGCTCTGCGGGGCTCAGGCGTGGTAGCAATAACGCTTTTCTTATTTTGACAAACGGGCCTGCAAACTGGCCTGCACTTGTGTCAACGCCGACGGCAAATGGTAGGCCAGTTGAGTGAACAACTCAGTGTGCAACTGCAGCTCGGCCTGCCACTCGGGCGCATCAATGCGGGTCACTTGGTCGTATTGGGCCGCTGTGAAATTCAGGCCCGCCCAGGTGATGTCGTTGTAGGTGGGCGTGACGCCAAAAATATTCTCCACGCCCTGGCCTTTGCCTTCGACACGCTCCAGCATCCACTTGAGCACGCGCATGTTTTCGCCGTAACCCGGCCAGACAAACTTGCCGTCGGCGCCTTTGCGGAACCAATTGACGCAGTAAATCTTGGGCAGCTTGGCGCCAGAGGCTTGCAGCTTGGTGCCCAAATTCAGCCAGTGCTGGAAATAGTCGCTCATGTTGTAGCCCATGAAGGGCAACATGGCAAAGGGGTCGCGGCGCACCACGCCTTGTTGGCCTGCGGCTGCGGCCGTGGTTTCGGAGCCCATGGTGGCGGCCATGTAAACACCTTCGACCCAGTTGCGCGCTTCGGTCACCAGGGGCACGGTGGTGGAGCGGCGACCGCCGAAGATGAAGGCGTCAATCGCCACGCCTTTGGGGTCGTCCCAGGCCACGTCCAGCGCCGGGTTGTTGGTGGCAGCAACTGTGAAACGTGCGTTGGGGTGGGCCGCTTTGGCGCCGGTTTCTTTGGCGATGGCTGGGGTCCAGTCTTTGCCTTGCCAGTCAATCAAATGGGCGGGCGGCGTGTCCGTCATGCCTTCCCACCACACGTCGCCGTCATCGGTCAGGGCCACGTTGGTGAAGATCACATCGCGCTGCAAACTGTTCATGCAGTTGAAGTTGGTGAGCGTGTTGGTGCCCGGCGCCACGCCGAAATAACCGGCCTCGGGGTTGATGGCGTACAGGCGGCCATCGGCTCCCGGTTTGATCCAGGCGATGTCGTCGCCGATGGTGGTGACTTTCCAGCCGTCCATGCCCGCAGGCGGAATCAACATTGCAAAGTTGGTTTTGCCGCAGGCGCTGGGGAAAGCCGCCGCCACATGGTGTTTTTTGCCTTCGGGCGAGGTGACGCCCAGCACCAGCATGTGCTCGGCCAACCAGCCTTGGTCTCGGCCCATGGTGCTGGCAATGCGCAGCGCAAAACACTTTTTGCCCAACAAGGCGTTGCCGCCGTAACCCGAGCCGTAGCTCCAGATCTCGCGGGTTTCGGGGTAGTGAACGATGTACTTGGTGCTGTTGCAGGGCCAAGACACGTCTTTCTGGCCGGGCTCCAGCGGTGCGCCCACGGTGTGCACGCAGGGCACGAACTCGCCGTCTTCGCCGAGCACATCCAGCACCTTGGCACCCATACGGGTCATGATTTTCATGTTGACAGCCACATAGGGGCTGTCCGACAACTCAACACCAATGTGCGCAATGGGGGAGCCCAGCGGCCCCATGCTGAAAGGCACCACATACATGGTGCGGCCGCGCATGGCACCTTTGAACAACGCCGGTGTTCCGTCAGTGCGGCCGGTTTGCAGCAAGGCCCGCATCTCAGCTGGGTTCATCCAGTTGTTGGTGGGGCCGGCGTCTTCTTGTTTAGCACTGCAGATATAGGTGCGGTCTTCCACGCGGGCGACGTCGCTCGGGCTGCTGCAAGCCAGGTAGCTGTTGGGGCGCAACTCGGGGTTGAGTTTTTTGAAGGTGCCGGCGGTTACCAGCTGGGCACACAGGCGGTCGTATTCAGTGGTGCTGCCATCGCACCAGTAAACGTCTTTGGCTTCCGTCAAGGCGGCCATTTGGGCCACCCATTCAATCAAGCGGGTGTGGCGAACAGTAGCGGGCGTATTCAAGCGCAAGCCCTCCATCACGGGTCGGTTCATGGTGCGTCCAGTCGAGTCAAAAATCTGTGGGATCAGCGCGGCGGCTGATCCCTCGTGTTCACCCGAAATTTGACGCCAGCGGGGTTGAATTTGGCATCATGGCGGCTGGTTGAGGGTGGGCCAGCACGGCGGGTTGGTGATTGTGAAATCAGTGTAATTCGCTTGTAACCACCCGATGTCAGGGGGTCATGTTTATCTTGCATAGCCTCATGCATGAGATCGTTTCACGTTGATGGAGGTATCGTCACCATATGAATTCTTCAAACAAAATCCACCGCAGGTCCCTGGTTTTGGCGGGGGCTCTGGGTGTTTTGGGCGTCGGCGAAACCCAGGCCGCCCAAAAACAGTCTCTTGAAGACCCCATGCGCCTCGGGGTTGACGAAGCTTTGATGAAGTCGGGTTTGGCGCGCGCATTGCAGCGGGCCTTCGGCGTGGACACGGGCGTCGCCGTCAACCTGACCAGTGGCCCCGCGCTGGCCATGCTGGAAGCCGCTGAACTCGGTGACACCGACGCGGCACTCACCAATGTGAGTTGGCTCGAAGCGCACCTTGAAAAACAAGGCCTGGTGCACGACAGGCGTCCCATCGCCACGGGCGGCTTGCTGCTGGTGGGGCCTGCTGTCCTGGCAAAAGCCCTCGACGCCAAACGCGACATCGTATTGGCCCTGCAGCGCCTGTCGCAAGCGCAAGTCCCCTTTATCAGCGGCAGCCCGGGTTCGGGCAGCCAACTGGCCGAACAGGCTTTGTGGCGCGCCGCTGAAATCGTGCCCGATCCCGCGTGGCACTTCCCGCCCACCGCCGACGCCACGATGCTGACCCAAGCCAAGGAAAAACAAGCCTGCATGCTGGTGGAAGCCGGGGCCTGGATGGCGCAAGGCGGCGGCAGCGGTTATGCCGTTCTCGTGGAAGGCGACGACAAACTCGCCATGCCGGTGCATGTGATGCGCTCCTTCCGCGGCAACCACCCCGCCGGCAAGTTGTTCGTCAACTGGATTGCGGGCCGGCGCGGCCGACGTGTCGTCGCAGCCCAGCGCGGCTACCGCAGCGCATGACAGCGCCGCTGCAGCTGCTGTCAGTCAACCGGGCCACGGCCCGCACCGTGCGCATCAGTGGCCGCGATGTGCTCACCGCCATCTACAAACAAGCGGTCGACGGCGCCGTCGAGGTCGGCCCCATGGGGCTGCAAGGCGATGAACAAGCGGACCTCACCGTGCACGGCGGCCTGTCCAAAGCTGTTTACGCCTACCCCAGCGAACACTATCCGTTTTGGCAAACCGTGCGCGCTCAAGCGCAGGCGGCCTTGTGGGACGAGGCCCTACAACCTGGCGCCATGGGAGAAAACCTCACCTTGTCGGGTTTGCTAGAAAACCAAGTGTGGGTCGGCGACCTGCTGCGCTTCAACCACTGCGCACTCGCTGTGAGCGAGCCACGCCAACCTTGCTTCAAATTCAACGCCGCCATGGGCTTCAACCAAGCCGCGAAATTGATGGTGCAAAGCGGCTGGTGCGGTTTTTATTTGGCGGTGCGCGTGCCCGGGCGGATTCAAGCCGGGGAAAGTTTTGAATTGATTCCGGGGCCACGCGACGTTGGCATACCCGAGTTGTTTCGCAGCCGGGCCAGGGGTTGATCGGCATCGTTCAGCGGCGTTGCAATGCCGCTTGAAATCATCCAATGGCGGTACCCACACAAAGTGACGTTTGCACGGCCACCGCCCTTGTTAGGATGCCGCCATGGACGAACGCACTGAACCCAAGGTTCAGCTCAACGGCTGGATCACACAGCACCTCACCCACTTGCAAGTGGAGCGCCGCCTGGCCGAGCGCACGCGGGCGATGTACACCGAGGCGTTTGTGCGCCTGCAGCGGTTTGCCGAAACCGCGCAATTGGATTTACTTCAAGTCGAAACCAGTCATGTCAGGCGCTGGGCGGCGAGCTTGCACCAGCAGGGCTTGGCCCCGCGCAGCATTGCCATCATCTTGTCGGCCTGGCGCGGTTTTTACCGCTGGTGTGGGCGCGACGGTTTGGTCAAAGCCAACCCGGTTGACGGCGTGCGCGCACCCAAGGCCGCCAAACCTTTGCCCAAAGCGCTGGCGGTCGACCACGCGGTGGCTTTGGCTCAACATGAAGCCCCTCAAGGCAATACGGCGCTGCTCGCACGCGACCACGCCATCGTGGAGCTGCTTTACGGTTGCGGCCTGCGTGTGGGAGAGCTGCTGGGACTGGACGCCATCCCCAGCCCGCAAGCCGCTGGATGGATCGACACGCCAGACGCCACCGCCCATGTGCTGGGCAAAGGCAGCAAACGCCGCAGTGTGCCCATCGGTGGCCCGGCATTGGCCGCAGTGGTCACCTGGCTTGAACAGCGTCCGCTGCTGGCCCACCACGGCGAGGCCGCGCTGTTCGTGAGCCAACGTGGCACCCGCCTCACCGCCAGTCAGTTGCGCGTGCGACTGAAACAACAAGCCATTGCAGCCGGCCTGCCCACCCATGTGCATCCACACATGCTGCGCCACTCCTTTGCTTCGCATCTTTTGCAAAGCAGCGGTGACTTAAGGGCCGTGCAAGAGTTGCTCGGCCACGCCCACATCAGCACCACCCAGGTCTACACCCAGCTGGACTTCGGACATCTGAGCAAGGTGTATGACGCTGCGCATCCGCGGGCCAAACGCAAGCCCGATTGAAAGCCTGGGCCTATGGCGTTCAGCCCGCCGTCCAGAAAATGTAGTCGGCCTGGTAGTTCACGATTTCCCGTTTGCCTTTGTTGTCTGCGCCGCAAGCCATGCTTGGTGCCACACCACCTTGCGTCGCGACACGCTGGATGTAGGCAGCGCCCGTCATCGCACCCGAACCCATGGCCGGATTGGCTTTGACCAACTGCAGCGGGATCGCGCCGGCTGCGGCAGGCGCCACGGCCACTTGGGTGCCTGTGACTTTGGAGCCGTCAGCGCTCTGCCACGTGGCCGGTGGGCCGTAGTACGCGCCCACCGCTTTTCCAGCGCGATTGTTCAACACCGCATCGGGGCCGACGAACACCCACTCGAAGCTGCCAGCCATGGCCGCTTTTTCGCGGCACTCGTAGGTGATGCGACCCACACCGACAGTTTCCATGCTGACTTTGTGGCCAGCGGGTACTTTGACGGCCTCGGGCAAATTGGCTTGCGAGAACATGGGGCTGTTGGCACAGGCCGACAACAAAACCGCTGCAGCGGCAGACAAGATCAGGGATGAATTCATGGGGCACTCCTCGTCAGGGTTGTGGTGGTTGGGGCCAAACCCCATCCGCAGCAGCCACGCAAGGGCTGTGAAAGCCTTTACGCATGTCGCGGCATCCTGGATGCACACCGTTTTTTGCCCAATGCCGGTGAAAGTTGGCACAAGCCATGCTTGGGACTGGGCGGAGAAGCACGGCTTGATCGGCGTTTTGCTACAACGGGCTTGTGCTTGAATGATCCCAGTACTGCGTTTCACCAAAACGTTGACATGAAATCGCGTCTTCGCCCGCCATGCGTCGTTGCAAATCCGCGCGATACCACAGGGTATCGCTGTGGTTTGCGCCTAGCCTGGCAACCGAATCCATCGATTTCATTTGTCAACGTTTTGGTGAAACGCAGTACTAGCGGCAAGTTTTATTGGAGGCAGCGATGAACGCAACCCCTGGTGTTTCAAACGAGCTGGTCACCGTACCCACATCGCGCAGTGGCATCCCGATTGCCCGCATGCGGCCCATGTACCGCGTGGACGAAGTCGGCCGCAAGCTGAACAAGCTGCCGCAAAAAGAACACGAAGGCTTGCGCGCCACCTACGAGCGCATGCTGGAAAAGGGTCCTGAGCGTTTTCAAGTCAAACCCTCGGGCCTGCCGGTGATGGACCACCTCTACGACGACTTGCCCAATTTCACCGAGGTGCTGGACGACATCAAACGCCAGCTCGCTTTGTGCGAGGACAGCCGCGATGCACTGGAAATCACCCCACTGCTCTTGCTCGGCCCTCCCGGTGTGGGCAAAACCCATTTCGCGCGTGAACTTTCTGTTTTGCTGGGCACCGGCATGGGTTTCATTTCCATGTCGTCGATGACGGCGGGCTGGGTGCTCTCGGGCGCCTCCAGCCAATGGAAAGGTGCGCGCCCGGGCAAGGTGTTTGAAACCCTGGTCGATGGCGAGTACGCCAACCCCGTCATGGTGGTGGATGAAATCGACAAAGCCGGTGGCGAGCACAGCTACGACCCTCTCGGTGCGCTGTACAGCCTGTTGGAACACGACACCGCTGGCAGCTTCACCGATGAATTCGCCGAAGTGCCCATTGATGCCAGCCAAGTCATTTGGGTGGCCACCGCCAACGATGCACGTGGCATTCCCGATCCCATCCTCAACCGCATGAATGTTTACGAGGTGCAAGCACCCGACCGTGAAGCCGCCATGCGCATCGCCGCCAAGCTCTACCGCAGCATTCGTTCGGAACACGACTGGGGATCACGCTTCAACCCACAGCCCGACGGCGAGGTGCTTGAGCGCATGTGCGAGATGGCACCACGCGACATGCGCCGTGCTTGGATGACCGCCTTTGGCAATGCCAAATTGGCGCACCGCGACCATGTGGTGGCCGTTGATTTGCCCGAAGCGGCGGGCCGGAGAACACCGATGGGGTTTGTGCAGTAAGCGGCATTGACCCGGGGCGCGGGCCGGGGTGGGTCACCGAAATGGCAACTCGTCATCCTCTTCGCGATAACGGCGCCAAGCCGCCATGGCCTCGTTCATGAGTTTGACTTGAACACGAACCCGAACACAGGCATCACAAATGGCCATGTGGGGTTCCAGCACCTCACGCTGTGCTTCGGATAGTTTTCTTTCCGGTTCGCTAAACAGCCAGCGCGCCACCTCCCGACAAGTTGGTTCCTGAGCCGCCACGTGGTTGTTTCTCGCCGTTGTCAAACCAGTTGTTTTCTAAACACTCGCGCAATCGCAGCCGCGCGCGGTGCAGCAGCACCCACAGGTTGGTCGACGTGATCATCAATTCCTTGCAGATTTCTTCAGATTCAAGTTCAAGCCAATGGCGCATCAAGAACACGCGGGCTTGAACCGGCGGCAACAATTCTTGGCAACGCTCCAAAACTTCGAAGAATTGGCGTTTTTCTAGGAGTGCCATTCCACAACCCCAATCCGCGGGCATTTCGCGCCAATGCCCGTCCTTCTGGAACAACAACTCTTCCAGGTCTTCGTTGTCGTCGCTGCCGAGTGTGCTGGCTACTTTGGCGTGGCGGCGCAGTTGATCAATCACCTTGTATTTGAGGATGCCCACCAACCAGCTTTTTAGCTGCGAACGTCCGGCGAATGCGTCGGGTTTCTCTACCGCAGCCAGCATGGTCTCGGACACCGCATCTTCCGCCCAAACTTCGTTGCGTAACTGCGAGCGCGCGAAACGCATCAGGTAGGGCTGCAAGGCGACCACTTGTTCTGAGAACTCATTGCGACACAAGGATTTCAAGGGACTCTCTTTGAGTAGTGAACGAACGTTTTGCGGGCACAAACGATGGCGGGGATCGCAGGCTGTTCAAACCGCATGGCCTCTACTTGATCCATGCCAGCGAAACATGTGTTGATGTCGAACCCGAACATGGGTTTAGACCAATGCAATTTGGGTTTGGTCCTGTTCGAGCACAGGAGTATTACAAGCCCCGTTCTTTCTTGTTGGTGGGGGTTGCTGGTGGGCAGTGCTACGCCAGTGATAGGTGAACGTTGATGCAGAGAACTTTCTATGACGACCGTAAGTTTGAGCAACTTCGGTCGACTAACGCTGGATACGTCGTCGGCCACAACGAAGACGCCGCGTCATCTACTGTAAGTATTTTTTGCACAACCCACATGAATGGAGAAATGAATGAACGCTAAAAAATTGACCTCTACCTTGGTACTCGCCGCCGCTTCCCTCGTGAGCTTCAACAGCTTTGCTGGCGAGGCCGATGACAACGGCATGAGGTGGTTTGAAGAAGCCCGTACCGTCAAGATGATGGACAAAAACAAAGACGGCATGGTGTCCAAAGCCGAGTTCTTGGAAATGGCCGGCAAAATGTTCGACATGAAAGCCAAGGAAATGAAAGCCAAAGACATGAAGATGACTGAAGCCCAACTCAAAGACTTTTACAAAGCCTTGTACGGCAGCGGCAACTGATCAAGCTCCAGCATGAGTCTTTCATCGCCTAACGCGATGAAAGACCGCCATCAAGAGCCGAAGAAACCCCAGTCCAGATCGCGGGTTGCCTTCGGCTCTTTCTTGTTCTTCCAAAGGTGTCGCACAAGCCGTCAAACGTATTCGATCAGTCCTTCGATTGGGTCACATGGCACACGCCTGGTAGCCGAGTGAAGTTTGTTGGTAGCAGGCGGCCTCCATCGATTTCAACCAAATCAACCAGGGGTGCGGTTGCCGATGAAACGTTGTGCACGCATCAACGCAGCAATGGTGGCGAACATGACAAGGAACCCCACCCATGCGTAAGGCCACAAGAGCGGCATGCCCATGAGGATCAAGCCGTCGTTGCCGCCTGGGATCCACTGACTACCCCAGCCCATCAAGAAACCACCCAGAGTGCAACGCAACAAGGCAGTCGCCTGAGGCGGGCGGCTGCGCCATCGACTGCTGGATCGTCCCGCCCACAATGCCCCCGCGAACAACGCCACCGCCAATGCGGCGCGTGCGCCATCAGCACCGGCCATCGCCCGCGCCCACTCCGCCAAAACGTCGGTATACGCCCATGACCCCACGAGCAGCCACAACAAAAGAAAGGCGACGCCGATGATCACAGTGGCCGGTTGAGGCGCCCACAAGCGAGATCCGAACTGCCCCAGGGTTGCCCCGCTCATGAACGGTTGCATTTGGTGAGA
This sequence comes from Burkholderiales bacterium, assembly GCA_031431125.1. Taxonomy (GTDB): domain Bacteria; phylum Pseudomonadota; class Gammaproteobacteria; order Burkholderiales; family Burkholderiaceae_C; genus JANPCX01. The sequence continues at coordinate 5,751 of JANPCX010000066.1, read as the reverse complement.
CCGAACCACAGCCACGATCAGGCGAATGCACATGAGCGCGACGACAAACCAGGCCCACATCGGGGTCACGTCGAACCATACCGAACCAGCGGGCAGTGGCTGGGGTGTCATCGCATGCGGCAACTCTACAAAAGCCTTACAGCCGAGGTAAAAGCCCAGAGGGGTGAATGCGTAGGCCCAGTCTCCGCCGGACAGACGGGCGACCGTGCCAAACACACAGGCACGGTTGATATACGCGCCCCAGCCCAGCAGGACTGCGCCACTGACGGTCGCAACGCCCACTGCATAACCATGGGGCACTTGACCCAACCATCCGCCATGTTTGGCGATCAACAAGCCGCCCGCCACCCACAACGAAGATTCCACCATGCCCGCCAAGCGGGTGGCGCGCCCCGTCGTCATCCACTCGTCCACTGCGGCAACGGTGCAGGTCGCCCCGCGTTGAATGGCATAGCCCATCAACGCTGCCAAAAAAAATGCTGCGGAAAAAACCAACAAAGACCAGGCCATGTTCGTGAAGCGCGGATCAAACGCGCAATGGGGTCGTGACTGAATTGTTTGGGGTTGAAGCAACCACGGAGTCAGCAGGCGCAACATCTTTGCTGCGCAAAAAACGCAAATGGGTGACGTCGACAGGGAAGAACATGCCCCAAGTCCACTCCACAAAAATGCGCAGCTTGCGGCGCATGGTCGGCATTTGGGACAGGTAGTAGGCACGCCACAACAACCAGGCGGGCAAACCGCCCAGGGGGATGCCAAACACCAGCGCCACGCCTTTCATGTGCCCAATCGCCGCCATCATGCCGCGTGCTTGGTAACTGAAGTCCGAGGTGGTTTGGCCTGCAATGTGGGCGAGCAAATTGCGGGCCAAGTGCTGGGCCTGCCGCACCGCAAACTGAGCGGTAGGGGGCGAGGGCTTGCCATCTTTGGCGTTGACGATCAAGGCGCAATCACCGACCGCCCACACGCCCTGCAATGCAGGAACCGACAAGTCGCTGCGCGTCACGATGCGGCCGCGCTCCACAACCGCACCGGCTTGCGTCAACACATCGGCCAGCCCATTGGGCCGGGTGCCCACGGTACAAATGATGGTGGAGGCCACCAACCCATCACCGCTTGCCAGCCGCACACCCGTGGGTGTGAATTCTTGAGCGCGCTCTTGCAAGCGCACCACCACACCACGACGTTCCAGAGAGCGCTTTGCCGACAGGCCCAGGGAGGCAGGCAGCTCCGGCAAGAGGCCGCCGATGTCCTGCACCACGGTGACGCGTACTTCGTCTTTCGCGACACGCGGGTAGTAACGAAGCATGCCGTTGATGGAGTCGACCAACTCACCCGCCACCTCGACACCCGAAAAGCCACCCCCGATCACCACAAAATGACCGAGTTGACGACGCAGGGCAGGATCGCTTTCAAGCTCAATGCGGGCCAGGCGGCGCAACACGGTGTTTCGGATTTCCATGGCGTCGCCCACCGTCTTCAGCGGCAAGCTGTGCTGCGCCATGCCGGGCAACATGTCCAGCCGTGCACGCGAGCCAAAGGCACACACCAAATGGGCGTAGGGCACGCGGATGGGGCCCGCCAAGGTGTCGCAAGACAGCGTCTGCGCTTTCGTATCGACAGCCACCACACGGCCCATGATGAAACGGCCGCTGGCTTGCAAATTGACGACCTCACGCAGAGGCGCCACCACATGCTCAGGAAACACCGAGGCACCCACCGCCTCGGGCAGCATCGGGTTGAAGGTGGTGTAACTTTCTTCGCTGATCAGCGTCAGCATCCAGCCTGTTGGCAAACGCGGCTGCAGGGTGCGGGCCAGGGTCGCGCCGGCAAACCCACCGCCCACGATGACGATGTTTTTTTCTTGTGCTTGCATGGCAGGTTTCAGCTCAGATGGTGGATGACCACGCCATCACGCGGGTCCACCGGTTTTCGCCACGGCGCTTGTTCAATCGCGAGGCGGCCGTCCAGCTGGCCCGCCTCCCAGCGGGTTTTGATGCCGTTGTGGGTGAAGTCAATGTCTTTCGAATGGTCTTCGCCCGCGATGCGGGGTGCAATCAACTGCACGATGTGCATGGTGGTGCCGCAGCCCCAACCGGTCAATTCCTTCACCTCGGCCAAGGCCTTTTGTTTGTCCGGCAGGTGCTTGACCAGCTCGCGAATGATGTGGCGCAGCTTGTGAATCTTTTGCTGCTCCAGCACGTGGGTGGTGTCGCGGCTGGAGAACTGAATGTCTTTTTGCCGGTCTTGAATTTGCCACAACGATCGCGGCTCAGCGCCTTCGGGGTTCCACAACTGCACCGCAAAAATCACCGAATCTTTGCGCGGCTTGTCGTTGAACACCACCTCGCTCGGGGTGTTGGAGTAAATGCCGCCGTCCCAGTAAGGTTCGCCGTCAATGCGCACCGCAGGAAAAGCCGGTGGCAGGGCCCCCGAGGCCATGATGTGGTCGACACGCAGGGGCTCGTTGCGGCTGTCGAAATACGTCATCACGCCGGTGCGGGCATTGACCGCGCCCACCGTCAGGCGGGTGACACCGCTGTTGAGGTAGTCCCAATCGACGAGGTCGGTCAGGGTTTGGCGCAGCGGCGTGGTGTCGTAATAGGCCGCACGTTCAATGCCCACATCAGCCCGCGCGCCCAAGAGGGCTGCAGGGTTGGGGCGAAAGAAACCCGGCAAACCGGAGATGACCGTGGTCAAGTTCGCCAGCGTATTGCCAGAGGGTGCCAAGAGGCCCCAGAACCCGCCGGTGCCTTGGATTTCCATGCGATCCCAAAACGCGTGCAGACGTTCCAGTCGATGCTCAGGGCGGTTGCCTGCGATCAGCGCACCATTGATGGCGCCAATGGAGGTGCCCACCACCCAGTCGGGTGCAATGCCCGCTTCACACATGGATTGGTAGACACCCAACTGATAGGCACCGAGTGCACCGCCCCCTTGCAGCACCAGCACCACTTGGCCGGGCACGGCGACGGCATCCGCAGCGTTGGGCGCGGCGGCGCGGCGGCCTTTGTTTGCACCTGCGGCGCTCATTGCGCGGTCCATCCACCGTCCACCGGCAGGATGGCGCCGGTGAGGGATGCTGCTGCATCGCTGGCCAAGAAGGCGGTGAGTGCAGCCACCTCTTCAATGGTGACGAATTTTTTGGTCGGCTGGTGGGCCAGCATCACATCGTCGATCACCTGCTGTTCGGTGATGCCACGCACCCGTGCAGTTTCCGGAATTTGTTTCTCGACCAAAGGTGTCCACACATAACCGGGGCAAACGGCATTCATGGTGATGCCTTGCGCGGCCACTTCCAGCGCCACCGTTTTCGTCAAACCGGCAATGCCATGTTTGGCCGCCACATAGGCACTCTTGAAGGGTGAGGCCACCAAGGCATGGGCCGAAGCAATGTTGATGATGCGGCCCCAGCCGCGCTTTTTCATCATGGGCAAAGCCAAACGCACGGTGTGAAAACTGGCGCTGAGGTTGATGGCCAAAATCGCATTCCATTTGTCCACCGGAAATTCGTCCACGGGGGCCACAAATTGAATGCCGGCGTTGTTCACCAACACGTCGATGCCACCAAACTCGTCGATGGTTGTTTTCATCATGGTTTCAATTTGATCGGGCTGCGACAAATCAGCACCGCTGTAACGCACCTGCACGCCATGCTCGTTTTGGAGCTGCAGGCGCAAGGCTTCAATTTCGGCAGCATCGCCAAAGCCGTTGAGAACAATGTGGTGGCCCTGGCGGGCCAGGGCGGTGGCGATGCCGCGGCCAATGCCGCTGGTGGAGCCAGTGATGAGCGCAGTGCGTTGTGAGGTCATGACGGTGTTCCTGGTTAAGCTACAGGTTTTGGTCGCGGAAAACACGGTCTCCTTACGGACGACCTGCCTTGTTGTTGGCGTCTCTGCACTGGGTCGCCAGCAAAGACAGGCCGTTCATTCAGAGTCCCTGGCCCTCGCAGGGGCGAAGTTCAACCGCGATACTTGCAAGCTTTTGTCATCATGCTGTCTTCTTGGCCGGCACACACCTCAATCCCATGCCCCAATCCATGCCGCCCAAGGACCCCAGTGATGCCCCAGCGCAGCCCACGTTCTGGACCGAATTCAAAACCCAGTTCAAATCCCAAATGCCCACGCGCGAGACACTCGCGCAGCAGCGGTGGCTCGGGCCCATCGCCCACCGTTTGGCGGAATATGACCTCTGGCATATGAAGACCGAATCGGTGGCACGCGGTGTGGCCATCGGCATGTTTTGGGCCTTTGTGGTGCCCTTTGCACAAATCCTCTTCGCTGCGGCCCACTGTGTTTGGTGGCGCGGCAACATTCCGGTGGCGGCGGGCGTGACCCTCATCACCAACCCGTTCACGATAGGCGGCTGGTTGTACCTGGCCTACAAGACGGGCTCACTGTTTGTGGAGTCCAGCGCCGCCCCCAATTTGAGCAGCGCCAACGGTTGGCTGGCCACCATCCAGTCCTTCGGCTGGCCCACGGTGGTCGGCATGGGCATTTTTGCGGTCGGTGGCGCGGCTTTGGGTTATCTGCTGGTGCGGGTGTCGTCCGCTGCGTGGTTCCACTGGCGTGTGGCGCGCCGGGCTAGGCGCAGGGCGCGCTAGTGTCGCGGTTCAGAAATAACGGCACAAATGAAAGTAGTGGAGTTGGCCTTGCTCAGCCTGAGAACGAAGTTTCAGAGAAGGCTAACTTGTACTCAAGTTACGCCGGAACTAAAGACCTGTGGTGCAAAGCGCAGGGCTACACGGCCAAGAAAGGAAAGGCTTCGTCGAGCGTGCCGACTTGTTGAACCGCTGAACGAAGGACCCGCATGGTGGGTGGTGTGGGGCGACGGTGAGAAGCCGTTTCCTACCCGATTGGGCGTCTCGTGCAAGGAGGGCTACCTACCTGCCACAGCCAGCAATGCCTTCGGATTGGTGCTCGCAATCGCCAGCAACGTACGGGCGGCACCGCTGGGTTGCTTGCGGCCTTGCTCCCAGCCTTGCAGTGTGCGGACAGAGACGCCCATGAGTGCTGCGAACTGCGACTGAGACAGACCGGTTTTCTGGCGTGCCTCAATGACGGGCGAGGACACGACGTGAACTTGGCCAGCCTTCATTTCCTTCACGGATTGCAGAAGCTCAGCCGCGAGATCGCGTTTGGCTTCGTAGGCCGCAAGTTCAGCTTTTGTCAGGGGTTTACTCTTCGAGGGCACGGCGGATCTCCTTCAACTTAGGGCCAGTGAGGTTGTCTGTTTTCGCCTTGGCGTACAGCGTGAGTAAGACAACTTCACCTTCAGCGGTGCGAGTGAAGTAGATCACTCGAACACCACTCGACTTGCCCGAACCTGCTCGGCCCCAGCGGACCTTGCGAATGCCACCGGAGTCGGGCACGACATCTCCGGCAGTGGGGCGCTCCGCGATATAGGCAGCGAAAGCTCCTCTTTCTTCTTCAGTCCAGTACATCGGCCACTGGCGCTGGAACAGGAGGGTTTCGACAACGGTGAGCATTAGCGAACTATACGCCCCGGGCGTATATGTGTCTAGCGCACCTCAAGGCGCCCCAAGGGAAGTCCCTGTAGGTGTTGAGGCTGTAAAAAAACCTCTGCCCAGGGCCATTCCCGTCAGCCCCGGCGTGGTCTAAAGCGTTGTGTTCGGATTCCCAACGAACCTTGCAGAACATGGCCCGCTACAAACCCCAGGATCGCAACGGCATGTTGCTGCCGGTCGTCTTGTCTGAACAAATCGTCCCGGGAAGTTTTGCTTTCGCACTG
>JANPCX010000065.1:0-33678 GCA_031431125.1 Burkholderiales bacterium | reverse complement strand
CAGTGCGAAAGCAAAACTTCCCGGGACGATTTGTTCAGACAAGACGACCGGCAGCAACATGCCGTTGCGATCCTGGGGTTTGTAGCGGGCCATGTTCTGCAAGGTTCGTTGGGAATCCGAACACAACGCTTTAGACCACGCGGCGGCTGACGGGAATGACCCTGGGCAGATGTTTTTTTACAGCCTCAACGTAAGCGGCGCACTAGGCTGGAAGTGTCCAAGCGGCCAGCGCCTTGCGCCTGCAAGTCGGCATAGAACTGATCCACCAGGGCTGCCACGGGCAAACGTGCCCCGTTGCGACGGGCTTCGTCCAGCACCAGGCCCAGGTCTTTGCGCATCCAGTCCACAGCAAAACCAAAGTCGAACTCGTCGTCCACCATGGTGGGGCCGCGCTTGTCCAGCTGCCAACTTTGGGCCGCGCCTTGGCCAATGACCGCCAACACGGCCTTCATGTCCAGCCCCGCTTTTTGACCGAAGGCAATGGCTTCCGCCAAGCCTTGTACCAAACCCGCGATGGCCACTTGGTTCACCATTTTGGCCAATTGACCGGCGCCGCTGTCGCCCAAACGTGTGACCGCTTTGGCAAACGCCTTCATCACGGGCTGAGCGCGCAGGAAGGCCGCTTCATCACCACCACACATGACCGTGAGTGTTCCGTTGATGGCACCGACATTGCCGCCTGAAACCGGCGCGTCAATGAAGAACAAACCCTTGTTTTGCGCGGCCACGGCCATTTCACGCGCGACCGTCGCGGAGGTGGTGGTGTGGTCTATCAACACAGCGCCTGGTCTCATGGCCGACAACGCGCCACCGCTCTCGCCGCCTAAAGCGATTTGTCGCAGGTCGTCGTCGTTGCCGACACAAGAAAAAACGAAGTCTGCGTCTTTCGCTGCGTCATGGGGCGTGGGGGCATGTTGGCCCCCAAACTCCGTGACCCAGGCCACTGCTTTGTTTGCCGTGCGGTTGAAGACGGTGACCTGGTGCCCGGCTTTGGCCAAATGGCCCGCCATGGCGTAACCCATGACACCCAGCCCGATGAAGGCCACCCGGCATGCGGCTGGTGGTGTGGAAAATGTATTCATGGCGTAGATGTTGCCATGTTCCGGGTGGTTCGATCAAACCCAACCCAAACAAGGCAAATAAAAAAGCGCACCCGAAGGTGCGCTTTTTGCAGGTCGGCGGGCCGACTGTTCGTTCAGGCCGACTTGCGGCGGCGAGCTGCGGCAGCAGCAGCCAGGCCCAAGCCCATCAAGGCCAATGCGGCGGGTTCCGGTGTTTCGTTCACGCCGGTGAAGGAGCCGGCTTGAATGAACACGCCAGAGTCCAGCGAGCTGTCGCCGCGGTCAAAAATCAGAAACTCGAAGGTGTTCACGCCTGCGTTGAGCAAGGCGCTGGCGGTCAGGACGGTGGTCAGGCCGTCATACTGAACGTCAAGGTTCTGGTTCACACAGCCAGGAGGCTGGTTGGATTCACCGTCCACGTTGTTGCGGTAGAAGCTGGAGTTGGCCGTGCAGTTCACATTGTTGATGGACACGACGCCAGCACCACCCGGCAGCACAGCGATGTTCACGCCGTTGAGCAGCAACTGGAACTCATCGTTGAAGGAGGAATTTACAAACTGGGTGTATTCCTCGGAACCGAACACATAGCGGAAGAAGAGTTCACCGGTGGTTGACGTGAAGTCAAAGCGCAAAGAGGTGCTGTTGCCGGTGCCGGTGCAGCCACTGTTGTTGTTAGGACCTGCCACGCAAGCTGTGGTGCCCGTGGTTAACACGATGCCGCTGTCAAACCCCACAGACGAAGCACCGCCTGTGAAGGTGGCCGAAGGCGCTTCTGTGTTGGTGGTGAGGACGGCATTGCTGATGGTCACGCCGGTGCCGACGATGGCGTTTGCCAAGGCGGTGGCATTGATTTCATTGGTGACCACCAAAGCGTTGGCGGTACCCAGACCCATGGCACACACGGCGGCCAGGGACAGTTTGCAAAGTGAATTTTTCATGTTCTCTCCTTTTAGTTGAGTGGCATCACGTCGTGGAACATGCAGTTTGTGTGCCAGTCAATTCGTTGCCATTTTTTCTTTTTAAATCAATGCCTTATTTTCAGATCGGGCTCGAACGCGCGAGTGGTGTAAAAGTTTTCGACGGCTTTTTACTAATAGTTAGCGCTCGCTTGCATAGTATTTTTCATCAGACTCTTCCTGTCATTCGTCGGAATCGGCCCACCTGATGGTGGTTTGCCCGTTGCCTTGTGGGGCCGAGTGGCCCCACAAGGCAACGTTCGTATCATGCGCAGTCAAATCATTCGGCGGCTACGAGTCGGGCGACTCGGCTTGCTGTGGACACTTGTGGTCTCACAACGCCACCTTCACTGAAAAGACTAAAACCTATGCCGTTTCAAACCCTGGGTCTCGCGCCAGACCTTGTTCAGACTGCTTCGCGATGTGGCTTGCATGAGCCCACCGCCATACAGAAGGAGGCGATCGGGGCCGTGTTGGCAGGGCGTGACGTGTGGGTCTGCGCGCCAACCGGCTCGGGCAAAACGGCCGCATATGTGCTGCCTGTTGTGCAGGGCTTGTTGACGGCCAGGAGCGCCACCTCAACTCAGAAGCGCCCCACTCGCGTCCTGCGGACACTCGTGCTGGTCCCGACCCGGGAACTCGCGGTGCAAGTAGCAGTTTTGTTTCAGGACTTGGTACCGACCGGGTCTGCCGGGCCGAAGACGGTCACTGCATTTGGCGGCGTGTCCATCAACCCGCAGCTGATGCGATTGCGCGGCGGCGCCGAAGTGGTCGTCGCCACCCCTGGGCGATTGCTCGATTTGGTCACCCACAACGCTGTGTCGCTGGCGCAAGTGACCACCTTGGTGCTGGACGAGGCCGACCGTTTGCTGGACGCAGGTTTCGCAGAGGAGCTGGACCGCATCCTCAGCCTCTTGCCCCAACAACGCCAAACCTTGATGTTTTCAGCGACGGCGCCTGCTGCCTTGAATGCCCGCGCTCGGGCCTTGTTGCACGAGCCGCAGCGCATTGACCTGCAAGCGCCGGCCGCGCCAGTTGAAAACCTGGCCTCGGCCGCTATCCAACAACGTGCCGTGCAGGTGGACGACAAACGCCGCTTGCAGTTGTTGCGCCATCTCATCGAACAAGGCCAGTGGCCGCGTGTGCTGGTTTTCGTGGCCACGCGTTATGCGGCTGTGCATGTGGCGGACAAGCTCTGCCGCAACGGCGTTGACGCCCGCTCCCTGCATGGCGACTTGACCCAAGGCGCCAGAAACAAAGTGCTGTCCGACTTCAAGGGGAGCCAACTCCAAGTGCTGGTGACCACCGATGTGGCCGCGCGCGGCATCGACATCCCGCTGTTGCCCGTGGTGGTGAATTTTGATTTGCCGCGTTCAGCAAGCGACTACACCCACCGCATAGGCCGCACCGGCCGCGCCGGGCAAAGCGGTCTCGCGCTGAGTTTCATCTGCACCGACGCGCCAGGTGCAGAGACCCATTTCCGTTTGATCGAAAAACGCCAAGGGCAGCGGGTCGCGCGTGAGCAAATCGAAGGCTTTGAGCCCAGCTGCATCGCTGCTCCCCTGGACGCGGCCGGTGGTGTCAAGGGTTTGCGCAAGAGCAAAAAAGACAAATTGCGCGAGGCCAAGACCGCTGTGTGAGAGCCCCGACAGTTCCTACCATCAGGCGGCGGCAAAAATAGACCAACCGAACCACTACAGTCACCGTTTCGCCTCTTCGCAGCAGGCACTTTCTCCTTCCATCCAGGAGACCCCCCATGACACGCGACACCAGCCAATGGCGATTCGAAACCAAGTCCGTCCACGCGGGTTATTCACCCGAGCCCACCACGCATGCAGTGGCGGTGCCCATCTACCAAACCGTGGCCTATTCATTTGACAGCGCCCAGCATGGCGCTGATTTGTTTGACCTGAAGGTGGCGGGCAACATCTACACCCGCATCATGAACCCCACCCAAGCGGTGCTCGAAGAACGTGTGGCGGCGCTGGAAGGTGGCATTGCAGCGCTGGCAGTGGCTTCGGGCCAGGCTGCCATCACCTATGCGATTCAAACCATTGCAGAGGCGGGCGACAACATTGTCAGCAGCAGCGCGCTTTATGGCGGCACCTACAACCTCTTCGCGCACACCTTGCCGCAGTACGGCATCAGCACACGTTTTGCCGACGGCCGCAACCCGGCCAGCTTCGAGCCCTTGATTGACGCCCGCACCAAGGCCGTGTTCGTCGAGAGTTTGGGCAACCCCTCGGGCAACCTCACTGACATTGCCGCCATTGCCGCCATCGCCCACCGCCACGGCGTGCCCTTGATCGTGGACAACACTGTGCCCAGCCCTTACCTGTGCCGGCCCTTCGAACACGGCGCCGACATCATCGTGCACAGCCTGACCAAATACCTCGGCGGGCACGGCACCAGCATTGGCGGTGCCATTGTCGACAGCGGCAAATTTCCCTGGGCGAAATACCCCGAGCGCTTCAAGCGCTTGAACGAACCCGACGTCAGCTACCACGGTGTCGTCTACACCGAGGCCCTGGGCCCGGCCGCCTACATTGGTCGCGCGCGCGTGGTGCCGCTGCGCAACATGGGCGCAGCGATTTCGCCCTTCAATGCCTTCTTGATTCTGCAAGGCGTGGAAACCTTGGCCTTGCGCATGGACCGCATCTGCAGCAACACCTTGGTCGTGGCCCGCCATTTGCAACAACACGCCAAAGTGGCCTGGGTGAACTACGCCGGCCTGCCCGAGCACCCCGACCACGCGCTGGCCCAACGTTTGATGGGTGGCCGCGCGTCGGGCCTCTTGACCTTTGGTGTCAAAGCTGCGGTTGGTGAAGGCCGCGTGGCGGGTGCGCGTTTCTTGGATGCCCTGCAGCTCTTCACAAGGCTTGTGAACATCGGCGATTGCAAGAGCCTCGCCACCCACCCCGCGTCCACCACACACCGCCAGTTGTCGGCGGATGAATTGGTGCAATCTGGTGTCACCGAAGACACCGTGCGCCTGTGCGTGGGCATTGAGCACATCGACGATTTGTTGGCCGACTTGAACGCGGCGCTGGCGGCGGTGTAATTGATTGGCGGCGAATGCTTCGGCGGCGCGCCGCTGAAGCATCCCGCGTCAGGGGCCTTCAATCCGCGCCGTCTATGGTTTCATCTGCGCCAGGCTGCGGCACCTTGGTCTTCTTCTTCCCCGCTGCCCGTTTGGCTTGCCGCTCGGCTTCCAGAGCCTCGGCCTGTGCGCACCACTGGTGGTACTGCTCGGGCGTTTCCAGCGTGATGCGCCCCCAGGCCCCGGCGCGAAAATCGTTCAGGGCGATCTCGGCGGCCTTTTGCAGGTTCACTTGCCCACCTGCCATCAGGCCGCCGCGTTTGCGGCCAATGTCGGCCAACACGGCATCGTCGCTGAGATCACCCATGCCACCCAACTTGTAGCGCGCCTGCAAACGCTCGGTATACATGGGCCGTACACTGGCCAGCAGCGCCAAGGCCACTTCTTCTTCGTCATAGGCATTGCGCCCAATGCCGCCGCTGGCGGCCAGGTGGTAGCCGCTTTGCTCAACCACAATGCGCGGCCACAGCATGCCGGGTGTGTCGAACAAATAGAAGTCGTTGGCCAGCACAATTTTTTGTTCTATCTTGGTGATGCCAGGCTCGTCCCCGGTTTTGGCGGCCACCTTCCCATGCAAGGTGTTGACCAAGGTGGACTTGCCCACATTCGGAATCCCACAAATCAACACCCGTACCGGCTTGACCATGCCACCGCGCCCCGGCACCAGGCTGCGGCAGGCCGCGATCAAGGGTTTGGCCGGGCCGGCCATGCTGGTATCCAGCGCCAGGGCTTGGGTGCCGGGTTGCGCTTGGTAATGGGCGAGCCACAGCGCCGTGCGATCAGGATCGGCCAGGTCTTGTTTGGTCAGCACCTTGAGCGTCGGTTTGCCTCGCGTCATCTCGGCCAACAGCGGGTTACTGCTCGAGCCCGGCAAACGCGCGTCGAGCAACTCAATCACCACATCAATGTCAGGCAAGCGCTCTTTGATGGCCTTCTTGGTCGTGTGCATGTGACCGGGAAACCATTGGATGGGCATGGGGGGCTTTCTGGGAAACGGTGAGCGTGAATCGGGAGGTCAGGCTAGCGCATGCGCTGTGCGGAGAAGTAGATTGTCAGCTTGACTCTTGATGAGTCGCTACGCATCATGGCCAGTGGCCGTGCGTCTGTCGGTGTTTCAAAGCCTTGGCAAACAAAGCTGGAGTACCCTGGAAGCGCCCCATCAGTCGGCATTTGCATGACTGCTTGGCGCAGAACCGGAAAGCTGTCTTCCCACAATAGGATTGTTGCTATGAGCATTTTCGATGCAACCGCTTACGCCATTGGTGAAGCTGCCGCCTATTTGACGGGGAGAGTCGCTGGGTGCACCTTTCACCTAGAACCAAAGGCCGCTCAGCGCATTGGCGAATACGTTGTGATCGGTGCCATATTTAGCGCAGGGCTTCTTGTTACCGTGATCTATTCCTAGACACCGAGACTTCACCCACCTCCCACCAACCACCCCTCAAACGCCTCCCGCGACACTTTGGTCAGCGCGCGGCTGAATTTGTTTTTGTCGCCCAGGTAAAGGCAGTGCCGGATCACGGTGTAGGCGTTGAACTTGCCGCTGGGGTTCTTTTCTTCGTAGGCGAGTTTGTATTTCTTCACCGTGGTGATGTTGTCTTTCAGCAGGTCGTTGAAGGAGACGCGGGTGATGTCGGGGGACCAGTCGCGGATGCCTTGAACGAAGCCGTCCACCTTGTGCGGCTCGAAGTCGAAGTCTTTGAAAAAGTGGTTGGCGATTTTGAGGAAGGTGAAGGCGTTGAGTTCGCTGCCCGCGCTGGAAGGGCGCTCTTGTTTTTCGGGGCCTTGCAGTGGTTGCGCGGTGGCGGTTTCGTCGGGCGCTTCGCGCAGCGCGGCTTCGGTGGCGTCGCGAATTTGCCGGAACTCGCGGTCGGCCAGTTCAAACAAAGCCGACAGCACATTGATGCGCCGCTTCAGCGCATTCGGGATGGATTTTTTGTACTTGATCTTGTGGTCCAGCACGCTCCAAGAGTCTTGAATCACGGTGCGCACTTGCAGCTCAAAACGAAACGGCGCGTAGGCCGCGTACTCGGGCAGCGGGGCGCGGGTGGCGTTGAGCCGCAGGTCCATGTGCAGGCCTTTGTAGCCGAATGAGCTTTCGGTGTTCTCCACGGCGGCCACGCGGTTGGAAATGTCGATCACTTCGAAGTGGGAGCGCACCACCTCGGCCACCAAGTCCAGCTCGTCTTCGTAAAGGCAAACAATGCGAATGCCGATCAGGTCGGTGATGTAGGGCGCGATCTCATAGGGCGTGCTGGACTCTTCCAGTGCGGCGCGGTATTTGCGCGAAAACTTGCGTATGCACTCTTCGCGGTCTTTGACGCGGCCTTCGATTTTTGGCACCTGGATGTGGCCAGCGTGGGTGACCAGGTTGGTCAACAACGTGGTGAAGGAGGTGCGTGCTTTCTCCAACAACGGCATGTCGCGGTCGTAGGCGATCAGAAAGGCGGCTTTTTCGGTGTCGAAGTCGAGTGAGGGCATGGCGGTGTGCGGCTTGAGGTGTTCTTTGTTTTTGCATTCTCTCGCACCCGCAGCCCTTGGCCGTAACCCCAGGTGAACGCCCGCACAATGCACCCGTTTTAAGCCTTGTTCTGCGCCATGTTCAAAACCATTCGAATCATTGTGTTGTTGTTCGTGCTCATTGCCGTGGCCTGGGGTACTTGGCGTACACAGGTGAATTCGGTGAAGTGGAAGTACACCTTGCCGGTGAACATTTACCCCATCAACGCCGATGGCCGAGCCGCCACGCAGACTTACATCCAAAGCCTGACGGTGGACGACTTCAAGCCCCTGGAGGTCTTCATGCAGGCCGAGGCCAAGCGGTATGGGCGGGATTCGTTCGCGTCGGTGGAGGTGCGCTTGGGGCCCATGGTCAACAGCTTGCCACCACTGGCCCCGGTGCGCGGTGGGCCCCTGCAGGTGGCCGCATGGAGCTTGAAAATGCGCTGGTGGGCTTGGCGCCACGGCGACACCACCGGGCCTGCACCGCAGGTGAAGATGTATTTGCTCTATTTCGACCCGGCGCTGCGGCAGCGTCTGGACCACTCCACCGCGCTGCAAAAAGGGTTGATCGGTTTGGCGCAGGTGTTTGCCACACCCGCCATGGCGGGGCCCAACAACATCGTCATCACCCACGAGTTTTTGCACACCTTGGGGGCGACCGACAAGTACGATTTTTCTAGCAACCAGCCCCGTTTTCCCGACGGTTATGCCGACCCGAACAAAGAGCCGCGTTTTCCGCAGGCTTTCGCCGAGGTGATGGGCGGCCGCACGCCGCTGTCGCCCAGCCAGTCGGAACAGCCTGTCAATTTGAAGCGGGTGTTGATTGGCGAAGAAACGGCGCGTGAGATCAACTGGTTGTCACCAGCGCGGTGATCGTCCCGGCTCAGCGCGGGGCCTCCAGCCAGTCGGTGATGATGCGCACCGCTTGCGCTTCCATGCCGATGAATCCATGCCAATGCAGGGCTTCGCAGGGCTCGCCCTGGGGGTTGCTGCCGCCGTCCACCATCACCAGTTTTTTCGATGCGGCGTTTTGCAGGCCGCGCAGAACGTTCGGTACCTCTGCCGGCCGACACTGGGGGCAGGCGTCTTTGCGGTGGTGCAAAAGCAGCACGGGCAGCTCAATCGCAGCCAGGTTCTGCTGCGGCAAGGAACCCACCTTGTTCGGGTTGACGATGCTGGAGGCCAAGACCAATCCCGCAATGCCGCGGGGTTGGCGGATGGCGGTGGCCGCGACCGAGACGGTTCCCCGGCTCGTGCCCACCAACCAAAGCGGCAGCGCGCTTTGTTGGTTGACGAAGTTGATCACCTGTTGCACATCGCGCAAGTGGGGTTCGCCGATTCGGTCGGCGTAATCCAGGTTGCTGCTGTCGCTCGGTCTGCCAAGAATGGCCACGTTGTAGCCCGCCTCCACAAACAGCGTGGCGGAACGCACTAAAAAGTTGTGTCCCTGCGCCTTGCCGCCTTCCACCGGCCCAAAACCGCCGCCCCCACCGGGAAAGAGCAAGACCGTGCCTTTGGCTTGGGCAGCGGCCTCCCAGAACACGGTGGTGGTGATGCCCTCCCGTGTCGGCACCTTGTGCAGTGTGCCTTGTGCTTGCGCCAACATGGCGCAAACACACAGGGCCAGGGCCAAGCAACGTGAAAGGTGAAGACGCGAGAAGGTCATGGGCTTACCCCCCGTGCAGCCTGTGGCCGCGAAGGCCAGAGTTTCGCATTGCCTACCCCGGCTTTCACGCCCCCTCGCGCCGCGCTCAGGCGGCCAAAATTTTCGCCACCAAACGCCAGCTGACCAAACGACCCTCGTCGAGCCGAAAGGTGTCCACCACCCGCAGCCGCCACAGACCACCCACGGGTTTGCCCAGCAGGCCGCGCAGGGCGGGTTTGTTTTGCACGCTGTAGGTTTCGACCAAGTTGTCGGCCGAGCCTCCGCTGTGGTTGTGCAGGGCCACAGCGGTGCCATCGGGGGCCAGCAGGTCCACGCGCAAATCGCCGATGAAGGTGTGGGCAATGTTCACCTGCACCCGCAGCTCTTGAATCGTGCCGCCCTGCCGAATGTCGATGCCGCTTGTGATGGCGGTGCCCGCATCGGGAATCACCATGCCGGGTGCGATGCCCACGTCCACGGTCTGGGGTTGAGCCGCCCCTTGGCTGGCGGCGCTGACGGCCTTGAAGGCATTGACCTTGCCGTGGCCGAACCACAAGCTGAAACCGGTGGCGTTGAAGTTGCCGGGCTCGTTGACAGGCGTGTCGGTGACCAAGGACATGTCTTTGTCAGCCGTTTGGCGCAACAAGCCGGCTACTTGTGTGGCGGTCAAAGTGGGGTTGGCCGACAGCACCAAACCGCAGACACCCGCCACGGTGGGGGTGGCGCTGGAGGTGCCACCAAAACGGTTGGTGAAACGCGAGCCGGGTGTGAAGTCGGAACCGGCGCCCGCGCCTTCGTTGTCGGTGGTGACCACGCCGCGCCCGGGCGGGCTGGTTTGGCCGAGGTCGTCCCAGTTGTCCGATGGCGCGCAGACGCTGATTTGTTTCCCCCAGGATGAATAGGCCGAACGTGTTTTGCGCGAGGTGGCCGCGCTGACCGTGATGGCCGCCGGATGCGCGGCCACCCAGCGGTCGATGGGGCCGCTGTAGCTGCGCAGCCCGAAGCGGGTGCGGAATTGGTAGGTGCGGGTGTTGTCAAAGTCTTGCACGGGACAGTTGTTGTTGCCGGCGGCGATGCAAAAGACCAGACCCTTGCCGCGTTTGCCCCCCGTGAGCGCGAGTTGGCTCATGGCGTCGCGCAAGGCGCTGCTCATGGGCGCATTGGCCGGCCCCACGCCCCAAGAGCACGACACCACATCGGCCAGCGTCGATATCTTCTGGAACATGGTGATGAAGTGGGCATCTGTCATCGCTGCCAAGGGGAAACGCACGGCGACGAGGGAACAGCCGGGCGCCACACCGACCACACCACTGCCATTGCCCTCGGCCACCGCGACCCCCAAGCAAGGTGTGCCGTGGTAGTCGCCGGGGCGGGGCTGCACATTCGCATCCCAGTCGATGACGGCGTTGTTGCCGCCGGCTCGCAAGGTTGCATTCAAACTCGCCACCACCTTGCCATCGCCTTGGAAGTCAGGGTGGGTGAGATCGAAGCCATCGTCGGCCACGGCGATGACGATGTCGCGCCGACCGCGTGTCGTGTCCCAAGCTTCGGGGGCGAAGATGCCCGCACCGGCGACCAAGTCCGGACCCGCCGTGGGTGCATGCAAATGCCACTGGGTGCTGAACAAGTCGTCCGAAGGAATGAAAAAACGTTCCAGCTGGCGAACCAGGTTGGGCTCGGCATAGACCACGTCACCGGTGTCGTGCGCTGCGTTGGCGGCGCGGATGGGGTTTTTGCCGGTGGCATCGGTCACACGGACCAAGAAGGTGTGCTCGCCCATGTCGCGCTCGACCACCAGGCTTTCACGGGCCAGGTAGTCGGTGATGCGCTGCGCGGGCGTGTCGGGCTTGAACTTGACGAAAAAGCTGTCGGTGATGAGGTACTCACCCGCATCGCTGGTGCGACGCCCCGCGCTCGGCGCGTCGCGGTAAACATGGTGCACGACCTGGTTTTGTGCCCGCAGTTTGGCAACCGCCGCATCCCTGTCGTCGTTGACGGTGGCCCGCACCAGGCTGGGTGTGGCCGCGCGCACAGGCCCCAAGGCCACTCCGGCACGTGTGGCTGCGGCCTGTGCCGCGGCTTCGCTGGCCACTTGCAGGGTGATGGCGTTGGCGTCTTTTTCGATGGCAATCTTGCGACCGCCTTGCCAGAAATAAGTGGTGTCCGACATGGTGCTGGTCTCCTAGTTTGTCCGAAGAGGACCAGTGTTGAGCGGCCGACTTGCCGCGTCCATCCCTAGTTCAGAGCCGCTTGATCAGCGCTGCATTCCGTGCAGATTCGGGCGACGGCTTTTTCCCCAATGAATGGCAGCTCGATGGGTCAGGAGCGCCCTGTCCTGGCAGAATCAATCGCCCCAGGCCGCTTTGGCCGCTGGCACCCGGCTCGGAATGCAAGGCCTCTTAGGAGATGTTCCCATGAAACCCGTATCAGAATTGTTCAAGCGCGCCCCCGCCACCGTCAAACGGGTCGCCCCCAGTGACAACGTGTTCGACGCCTTGCACCTGCTGGCTGAGTATGAGGTGGGTGCCTTGGTGGTGATGGAAGGCGAAAAACTCGTCGGTGTGTTTTCCGAGCGCGACTACACCCGCAAGATCGCGCTGCAAGGCCGCAACTCCAAAGACACCACGGTGGCCGAGATCATGACGAGCAATGTCTTCACCGTCAGTCCCAGCACCCGCACCCGCGAGTGCATGGCCTTGATGAGCCAGAAAAAAATCCGTCACCTGCCCGTGGTGGACGGCGACAAGGTGGTGGGCATGATTTCGATTCGTGACTTGATGGACGACATCATTGCCGACCACGAGCTGACGATTTCTCAACTGCAAAGTTATATCCAAAGCTGAGCCGCCCACTGCCTGTCGGGCGGCCTATCGCCGAGAATGGCGCTCCGCCCGAGACCAACTTAACATGACTCAATCCCAAATTCGCCCTGAGCTGCCCGATCACCTGTCAGTGGACCCACGCAGCCCTCACCATGTTGCCGCTGTGTTTGAACACCCGATAGGTATACGCTTGAACGACCAAGAGCGCTCCGATGTCGAGGAGTACTGCATCAGCGAAGGTTGGGTCAATGTGCCGGCAGGCAAAACACTGGACCGCAAGGGTCAGCCCATGATGATCAAACTCAAAGGCAAGGTCGAGGCGTTTTACCGCTGATTCGCGACCATCGATCGCCGACTGGGTTAAACCACCGGGGGTGCGGTGTCCACGAAACTCTGCCGCGCCAATAGTTTTTCTGCCAAGCGGGCAAGGTTGGCGTGCTCTTGGCGCCAATTCAGTGATGTAAAACGGAAGTCGAGGTAGCCCAGGGCACAGCCCACGGCCACGTCGGCCAAGGTGATGTGGGTGCTGTTGCCAGCGCACCAAGGTTTTTCACCCAGGCCTTTACTCATGGCCGACAGCGCAGAGTGCACCTTGCCCATGTGGCGGTTGATCCAAGCGCTGCTGCGCTGTGCTTCGTTGCGACCGGCCCAGGTTTGTTCCAGGCGGACGGCGATGGCGGCGTCGAGCAGGCCATCGGCCAAGGCTTCCCAGGTGCGCACTTCAGCGCGTTCGCGGCCACGTTCAGGAATCAAACGGCCCACGGGCGACAGGGTGTCCACGTACTCGACGATGACACGCGAGTCGAATACCGCTTCGCCGCCTTCCATTACCAAACAAGGTACTTTGCCCAGCGGGTTGGCGGACAAGATAGTGTCACTCGCCCACACATCCTCCAACTCAAGGCGGTAGTCGAGTTTTTTTTCGGCCATCACCACGCGCACTTTGCGCACGTAGGGGCTGGTCAATGATCCGAGGAGTTTCATCATGTTGGCTTTTTTCTCTTCCCTGCAGGGGCGGATTCTAGGGCCTGCCTCGACCACCGGGTCGCGCAAGCGGGGGTGATAAAGTGATTTATGGAGGAGAACGTGTCCGCATAACAACCCCCGCCCAGGACACCACACCAATGAACGAACCCACTTTTGACCCCACGGCGGTCGCGGGCCATAGCCCTGTGCCGACTGAGAAGCCCAGCAGCAGCATTCAAACCCTGCCCATCGAGTTCACCGGTACTGGCAGCGAGTACTTTCGAATCTGGATTGTCAATCTGTTACTCATTTTGGTGACCTTGACGCTGTACACGCCGTGGGCCAGAGCGCGCAAGCTGCGTTACTTTCATGGCAATACCTTGGTGGATGGCCACCCACTGGCATTCCACGGTGACCCCAAAAAAATGTTCCGCGGCTACTTGTTGGTCGGTGCCATGGTGCTTGTGTATTCGGTGGCGGGGCAGTTCTCGCCAACGGCTGGCCTGATCGCGTTTCTGATCTTGGCACTGGTCTGGCCTGCGCTGCTCAAGTCGTCGTTGCAGTTTCGCCTGGCCAATACCAGTTGGCGTGGGCTGCGGTTTCGTTTCACCGGGTCGGTGCGCGGTGCCTATGAAGCCTTGCTGCCCCTCTTTGTGCCCAGCGCCATTGTTTTGGGGCTGGCCAGCATGATTGATCCCGAACAGCAACAAGCACCGCCCGCTTGGTGGGAGTGGGCCATGCTGTCAGTGTTTCCCATGCTGCTGCTGCTCGGGCCGTGGTTGTGGTGGAGGTTCAAGAAGTACCAACACGACCACTATGCCTATGCGGGGTTGGAAACCCAATTCAAGGCCAGTGTCGGCTCATTCTTTGGGGTCTTCTTTAAGACTGCCGGAGTCACTTTTGCATCCATGTTGGTTGGCGGCGTGCTGGTAGGGGTTGTTGGGGCCATCGGAGTGGCCATCGCGGCCGGTGCGGGGTTGAGCGGGGCTGGGTGGGGCGACTTGATGCAAAACAAGGGGCTCCTCTTCCTGCTGTTGTTGCTGGCCGTGCCGCTTTTTGCGCTCGGCGTGATTGCAATTTATGGCGTGTGGATTCCTTACTTTGCCGCTCGAATGCAAAACCTTGTGTGGTCCAAAACCGGCAATCGCGAGTTTCGTTTTCAAAGCGACCTCACCTTCCGCAGTGCCCTCAAGCTCACCATCAAGAACTGGTTGTTGATTGGTCTGACGCTGGGTCTGTACTGGCCCTTTGCAGCAGTGGCCATGGCGCGTTTGAAGTTGCAAGCCATGGCGGTGCTCACCCGCGTGGACCCGCAAACCTTGATTGGCCGCGCCAGAACCCATGACGGTGAAGCCGCGGGTGATGCAGCAGGCGACTTGTTTGGTGTGGACATCGGCCTTTGATGACAAGCACGACCCGCGACCTGCAGGTTCTTTACTTCGATGGGCAGCATGCACGCCCGGTGCAAGGCCTGCTGCGCTGGGGTGCGCAGTCATTGACCTTGCACGAGTTACAGGCGCCGCATGCGGTGATGGCGCAGTGGACACATGGTGAGGTCCAATGGCCTGAGCGCACGCGCCATGGCCTGCCCGTGGCGCACCTGCAGACGGGAGGGTCCTTGCAAGCCCTCGACAGCACCCTGTGGAATGCTTGGCAGGCGGAGTTTGTCGCGCCCGATTCGCTGGTGGTTCGTCTGCAACAAAGCTGGCGTGGAGTCGGCGCTTCTTTGGTGGCGGTGGTGGTTTGTTTGTTCGCCTTGTGGCATTGGGGCTTGCCTTGGGGCAGTCAAGCGTTGTTGTCTGTCACGCCATTGTCAGTCGACCGCGCTGCCGGTGAGATCGCCTTGCGTGCCATTGATGAGCAATGGATGCGCCCGACCGAACTGCCAGCAGAAAAACAAGCGGCCCTGCGTCAAGCCTTCGATCAGTTGCTGCGTCAATCGCTGGGCACGCAGGCACCGCCCCATGAACTGCTCTTTCGCAAAAGCAAGATAGGGCCCAATGCTTTTGCCTTGCCGGGCGGCAGCATGGTGATGACCGATGAAATGGTGGACTTGGTTGGCAACGACGAGGCCGTGCTTTTGGGGGTTCTCGCACACGAGCTGGGTCATGTGCAACATCGACACGGCATGCGCA
The DNA here is from genome assembly GCA_031431125.1 of Burkholderiales bacterium. Classification (GTDB taxonomy): domain Bacteria; phylum Pseudomonadota; class Gammaproteobacteria; order Burkholderiales; family Burkholderiaceae_C; genus JANPCX01. The sequence goes on along the minus strand of JANPCX010000065.1, from coordinate 18,491 downwards.
TGTTGATCCAAGGCTCAGCGGTGGGTTTGATCGCAGGCCTGATTTGGGGTGATGCCAGCAGTTTGTTGGCCACAGTGCCTGTCGTGCTGGGGCAGGCCAGTTATTCGCGCGATGCAGAGCGACAAGCGGATCAGTTTGCGGCCGATGTGTTGGTGGCGGCTGGCCGTCCACCTTCGGTGATGGTGCGCTTGTTTGAGCGCCTGGAAGAAAACAAGAAAAAAGAACAGGCTGGCGACAACCCGTGGTCGGCGGTGGGCATTGCTTTTTCGTCCCATCCGGCGGATGAAGAACGGATTCGTTTCTTCAAAGACGCCGATGTACGGTTGACCCAACGCCAGTAGCGATGCTGCAGCCCCTGGGCAAGCGCCTAAAATTCGGAACTCGCCTCTTCAGCGGCACGCGATTGACTGCGTACTGCTTGCCTTCCTACCTGGCAACTGCCACCCCACCACCATGTCTACCAACCTGCCCAGCCCCCTGACTGCCCTCAGCCCACTTGACGGGCGTTACGCCAGCAAAGTGGCAGCGCTGCGGCCTTTGTTGTCCGAGTTTGGCTTGATGCACAGGCGGGTGCAGGTGGAGGTGGAGTGGTTCATTGCTTTGTCCGATGCGGGCTTGCAAGAATTCAAACCGCTGTCGGAAGCCGCGCGCGGCTTGTTGCGCGGTTTGGTGCTGCGCTTTTCTGAAGCCGATGCCCAGGCCATCAAAGACATTGAACGCACCACCAACCACGACGTGAAAGCGGTGGAGTATTGGCTCAAGCAACAGTTTGAGGCCACAGCCGAGCTTCACGCCGCCAGCGAGTTCGTGCACTTTGCCTGCACCAGTGAAGACATCAACAACACCAGCCATGGCCTGATGCTCAAGGCCGCACGCAGCGAGGTAATGTTGCCCATGGTGGACCGCCTCATCGCCAAGCTGCAAACCATGGCCCATGCGTTCGCCGATGTGCCCATGCTCAGCCGCACCCATGGCCAAACCGCCAGCCCCACCACGCTGGGCAAAGAGTGCGCCAATGTGGGTGCCCGGCTGCAGCATGCCCGTGAACGCATCGCCAGTGTCAAATTGCTGGCCAAAATGAACGGCGCCGTCGGCAACTACAACGCCCACCTGGCGGCGTATCCCGACATCAACTGGGAAGCATTCAGCCAAGCCGTGATTGAGAAACAACTGGGCCTGCAGTTCAACCCCTACACGATTCAAATCGAACCGCATGACTACATGGCCGAGCTGTTTGATGCGCTCACCCGCACCAACACCATCCTCATCGACTGGTCGCGTGATGTTTGGGGCTACATCAGCTTGGGATATTTCAAGCAGCGTTTGAAAGCCGGTGAGATTGGCTCCAGCACCATGCCGCACAAGGTCAACCCGATTGACTTTGAAAACGCCGAAGGCAATTTCGGTTTGGCCAATGCCATGCTGGCCCACCTCAGCCAAAAGCTGCCCATCTCGCGTTGGCAGCGTGACCTGACCGACAGCACCGTGCTGCGCAACATGGGTGTCGCCTTGGGCTACGCCCTCTTGGGTTACGACAGCTTGTTGCGCGGCATGGACAAGTTGGAAGTCAATCACGAGGCCTTGGCCGCCGACCTCGACGCCGCCTGGGAAGTGCTGGCCGAGCCGATTCAAACCGTGATGCGCCGCTACAGCTTGCCCAACCCCTACGAACGTTTGAAAGAGCTGACACGCGGCAAAACCATCACCCGCGAGGCCATTCAAACTTTCATTGGCACCTTGGAAATTCCGCAGACCGAGAAAGACCGCTTGATGGCCATGACCCCAGCCAATTACATCGGCCAGGCAGCGGTGTTGGCCCGGCGTTTGGCTTGATGGCGGCGTGATTTGCCGACATTTAAACCTTGATGCGACACACCAGGAACACCTTGTGAACTTCACCGACCAACTGCGCCAAGCTGAAGCGCAAAACCAGTCTTTGTTGTGCGTGGGCTTGGACCCCGACCCCGCAAAGTTCCCGCTGCATTGGCGCGGTGACAGCAGCAAGATTTTTGAGTTTTGTGCCGCCATCGTGGACGCAACCCACGATCTGGTCAATTCCTTCAAGCCGCAAATCGCCTATTTCGCAGCAAACCGCGCCGAGGACCAATTGGAGCGTTTGATCGCCCACATCAAGACCGTGGCGCCCCAAGTGCCCGTCATTTTGGATGCCAAACGCGGCGACATCGGCGCCACCGCCGAACAATACGCCGTTGAGGCGTTTGAGCGCTACCAGGCAGACGCGCTGACGCTGTCTCCCTTCATGGGTTTTGATTCGATCGAGCCCTATTTCAAGTACGAAGGCAAAGGCCTGATCCTGCTGTGCCGCACGTCCAACCCCGGTGGTTCAGACTTACAGGCGCAAACGCTGGCAGGCAGTGCGGGCGCACCCAGTGGCCTGTTGTTCGAGCACATTGCCCGCTTGGCGCAAGGCCCGTGGAACCGCCATGGCCAACTGGGTTTGGTGGTGGGCGCCACCTTCCCCCAAGAGCTGGCCCGTGTTCGTGAACTGGCACCGACCTTGCCTTTGCTCGTGCCTGGTGTCGGTGCACAAGGTGGCGATGCCGCTGCCACGGTACGCGCAGCCTGGCGCCAGCAATCTGGACAAACCACAGGCCCCTTGATGGTGAACTCGTCACGCGCGGTGCTCTATGCCAGCAGTGGGCGTGACTTTGCAGACGCGGCACGCCAAGTGGCTTTGGACACGCGTCAGGTGTTGCGGGGTGCACAAACCTGAGAGCAGTGTGCGATCACTGGCGGTGATATTGCTCGCGCGGTGTCGTTTCTTAGGCTTGCCCTGTCGTCGATCGGTTTGATCTCTGGAAAACTATGGCTTTGTATTTCACGTTGCCACAGTTTTGAACCCCCCCATACGCGCCGCTGCTGACCACGCTGCTCTGAAGCAGATGAATCGCCTGAGCCTGCGCCTGCTGTTCGCAGTAGGCGCGGCCAGTGCTGCGTGCGGTGCCATCGTCTACGCCGCGTCGGCACTGTCCCTGAATGATCCGGCGCATTGGGCCAGTGCAGGTGCCTGCGGCGCGTTGATGCTGCTGCTGTTGCTTGCAGCTTGGCGATCCCCGACGGTGAATTTGCGCTTGGCTGTGGGCGGCGCTGCAATCTCCGCCTTGGTGGTGTTGGGCGCCGTGGCTGTGTTGTTGGGAGAAGGCATACACACGCCTGCTTTGGCTTACGCGGGCCTGCTGCTCTGCGGTGTGGCTGCTGTGGGCGGATCACGCATGGGTTGGGGCTTGACGGTGGCCACCGTTGCCCTGGTGCTGGGCTTGTACTTTGCTGAACTGCACGGCTTGATCATTGGTGCGGCCTACCGTCCCAATGTCTCCATCCTGTTGCGTTTGTTCACGGTATTGGGGTGGCTGGCTGCGGGCCTGGGTGCGGGTATGGTGTTGCACCATGCGGTGCAACAGGTGCTGCTGGATGCGCGCCGCCGCGAGCAGCGGTTTCGTGCCATGTTGCGCATTGCGGTGGACTGGTACTGGGAACAAGATGCTTTTTACCGCTACACCTATGTCTCGGAGAAAACCGGGCAAGGCTCTTTGTTGGCCCTGGCGCACCGTGTGGGCGAAGCACCGTGGGACATTGTCGAGTTCGGCCTCACGCCTGAACAAATGGATGCGCACCGCGCGCAACTGCAGGCGCGCAAACCCTTCGCCCGTTTGATCGCCAAACGCCGCGACGAAAGCGGCCAGGTGCACTTTGTGAGTTTGAGCGGCGAGCCGCATTTTGATGAGCGCCGTGTCTTTCAAGGCTACCGCGGCATCGGCCGTGATGTGACCCACGAGGTGTCGGCCCAAATGGCTGTGGCCGCCAGCGAAGCCCGCTATCGCGAACTGTTTGCGCGCTCGCCCACCCCCTTGGTATTGCACCGGCGCGGCCTGGTGTTGGAAGCCAATGCGGCTGCGGCCCATATGTTTGGTTTTGACGCGCCGCGAGAAATGCTGGGGTTCAACTTGCTGGAAGTGGACGAAGAAGGGCCGATCCAAGCACCCCCCGGCTCCAGCGGTGCGGGTGCACAGCCCAGCGCCAATGCGAGAGCGCCCAAGGTCTTGGCGCGTGTGGCAGCGCTCGACGCAGGCGCGCCTGGTGAAAGCCTTCCGGTGACGGACTTTTGCATGCGATCGCGCCGCGGCCAGCGCATCTTGGCCCAGGTCACGGCCACGCGGGTAGAAACACCGCAAGGCGCTGCCACGCTGTCGCTCTATTTCGACAACACCGCACATCAGCAAATGACCAGCGCCTTGGCGGCGGCACGTGATGCGGCCGAGGCCGCCAACCGCGCCAAAACCGCTTTCTTGGCCAATACCAGCCACGAGGTGCGCACGCCCTTGCATGGCCTCTTGGGCCTGGCCCGCTTGGCCCAGGCCCCCGGCTTGGACGAGGCGCGCCGCCAGCGTTACTTGGAGCAAATTCTTGACAGCGCAGAAGGCCTCTCACACATCATCACCGACGTGCTGGACCTGTCCAAAATTGAAGCGGGCAAGCTCAGCTTAGACACCACCGTGTTCAGTCTCTACGACGAACTGGTGAATGTGCAGCGCAGCTACGAGCCCTTGGCCGACGCCAAGGGCCTGCGTTTTGAGTTACGCATTGACGCTGCTGTGCCCACCACCGTGTCGGGAGATCCGGTCCGGGTGCGCCAGATTCTGAGCAACTACATCAACAACGCGCTCAAGTTCACCCAAGAAGGTTGGGTGCAGTTGGATGCGCGAATGACCGACGCCGGATTGGTTCAACTCACCGTCACCGACACCGGCCCCGGCATCGACCCGGCGACTCAGTCCCGTCTCTTCTCACCTTTTACCCAGGCCGATGAGTCCACCACGCGCCGTTATGGTGGCACCGGTTTGGGGCTGTCGATTTGCCGCGAGTTGGCCAGCCTGATGCAAGGCCGCGTGGGCGTCACCAGCCGCCCCGGTGAAGGCAGCAGTTTTTGGGCCGAGCTCAGTTTGCCGCCCGCGCAAAGTGCCCCCCAGGTGGTGGACATCAGCTTAGAAGACACCGACAGCCTGCGCGGTGCACGTGTGTTGCTGGTCGAAGACAACCCCGTCAACATGATGATTGGTGTGGCACTGTTGGAGCAATGGGGGGTTGAAGTCACCCAGGCCGAAGACGGTCACCTGGCGGTGCAAGCGGTAGATGACGCGTTCGCCCTAGGCTGTGGTCCCGATGCCGTGCTCATGGATGTGCAGATGCCCTCCATGAGTGGCCACGAAGCCGCGCGCCAATTGCGCCAGCGCTACAGCGCAGAATCCCTGCCCATCATTGCCCTGACCGCAGCGGCTTTGGTGTCTGAACGCGAAGATGCGCTTGATGCTGGCATGAACGATTTCCTCACCAAACCCATCGACAACCAACGTTTGCAGCAAACGTTGGTACGCGTGCTCAAAGCACGCTGCCGCAAGCAAAGCGATGGCCAGTCGGCGGCGCAAGACCTCGGTGGCGCAAACGAAGAGTCGATAGCCGCCACCTCTTCTTGAGTCGTTGACACCCTCTGGTGCTGCGGTGCGGATGGACAAGGTTTCATGACGTTGTCATGACCATGCAGCACAGTTGCATACAACTTGTTTCCGTCTATGCACCCCCCATGAACCCAAAAAGCAACCTGGCACTGGCGCCCAAGCCCACCATGGCAGACACCCTGTCGCTGCACGCTCAGGAGCTGCGCCATTTGGGTACCTTGCGCCGTTTCAAGCGGGCCTGCGACGAACAACCGCAGTTGGCCTTTTTTGCCCACGAACCCGACCGCCTGCGTTTTGATCTGCCCTACCGCAACGACCTGTTGACAGCACTGTCCATGAGTGACGACGAGCTGGTGGCAGGTTGGCATGCCCGGCTGAAGGCTGCGTTGGATGCACTGGACGACATCCATGAGCACATGACAAACGAGGGCGAGCGGCTCAAAGTGGTGACCCGACCCATGGAGTTTCTTGAGGACCTGCCCAAGGAATCCAAACACCGTGCTGTCGCATGGACAAGCCCCCGTGTTTGGCTTTGGGCTTCCCTGCTGCTTGTGCTGCTGGGAGCGGTAGTTTGGTGGCAACAAAGTGGGCCCAAACTGGCCGGCACCACCATGCCCCCAGACCAACAGGCATCCGCCTCACCCGTGTTGCCCCTGGCCCAAGCGCAAGTGGCGTTTCGCATGCACGGCTCCAACACCATCGGCGATGCTTTGGCACCAGCTTTGGTGCAAGCGTATTTGCGAAGCAAGAACAGTGAAGCCGGTGAGGTGCGAAGCGACAAGGCCTTGGAGAAAGTGTTCACCTTCCGCGCGGGGTCTGCAGCACCCCTGCAAGGCATTGAGGTTCATGCCCACGGCAGCGGCACGGCCTACACGGGACTGAAGGAGGGCATCGCTGACATCGGTATGTCATCCAGACCCATCAAAGACCTTGAGAATCAAAGCCTCACGCCGCTGTTCGGAGACATGCGCCTGCCAGGTGCCGAGCATGTGATTGGTCTGGACGGCTTGGCCATCATTGTTCACCCCAGCAACAAGATTCAAAAACTCACCGTCGAACAAGTGGCCAGCATTTTCTCGGGCCAGGTTTTGAACTGGCAGCAACTGGGCGGCGAGAACCGCCCCGTCACGCTGCATGCGCGTGACGCCAAATCGGGCACCTGGGACACGTTCAAGTCGCTGGTGCTGGATCGTCAGAAACAAGGCCTGACTGGCAGCGCGGCACGTTATGAGTCCAGCAACGAGCTGTCCGATCAAGTGTCGTCCGACCTTGGCGCGATTGGTTTCATTGGCCTGCCCTATGTGCGTCAAGCCCGAGCGGTGCCGGTGGCAGAAGCCGCAACGACTGCTGCGTTTTTGCCCACCTTCTTCACCGTCTCCACCGAAGACTACCCGCTGTCCCGACGCTTGTTTCTGTACACCCCCGCGCAACAACTCAACCCGCAAGCCAAGGACTTCATCGAGTTTGTGCATAGCGACGCTGGACAAAACGTGGTGCGGCAAACGGGTTTTGTGCCGCAGCTGATCTCGGCCGAGACTGTTCAACCTCCCGCCTATGCGCCTAAAGAATACGCACTGCTCGCCTCACAGGGCCAGCGTTTGTCCTTCGCGTTTCGATTCCGTTCCGGCTCGGACGAGCTGGACAGCAAAGCCACGCGCGACGTGGGCCGTTTGGTTAGCCATCTGTCACGCCACCCCAACCAAAACGTATCGCTCTTGGGTTTCACGGATGCTCTTGGATCGGCGCAGCAAAACGCGGCATTGTCCAAAGCGCGTGCCGACAACGTCGCGAATTTGTTGCGTGCTTCTGGCGTCACCCCAACCAAGTGCTGGGTTTGGGTGGCGCACTCCCTGTGGCGTCCAACAACGACGAGTTGGGACGCAACAAAAACCGGCGCGTCGAGGTGTGGGTGAAATAACGCGCTGCAGAACGTACCGGCCGGCTTGCCGTAGTTGAGTTTGTCGCGCTTCTGCTAAAACTGCAGCCGGCCCACAAACCGCGCATGCACGCGCACTCAAACGGAGACCCAGCATGTTGAAAAAAATTGTTCTGATTCTCGGTGTGTTGATCCTTGCCTTGGTGGTTGCAGCCGCCACGCGGCCTGATGACTTCCGCATGGAACGAAACATCGTCATCAACGCCCCCGCCGAGAAAGTATTCCCCATGCTCAACGACTTGGGTCAGTGGGGCGCTTGGTCGCCTTGGGAGAAAAAAGACGCGGCCATGAAACGAAAACTGAGCAGTCCTTCGGCGGGTGTCGGCGCGAATTACGACTGGCAAGGCAACAGCGAGGTGGGCACGGGCCGCATGCTCATCACCGAATCAACGGCGCCCAACAAACTCGTGATTCAACTGGACTTCATCGAACCCTTTGCCGCGCGTAATACATCGGCCTTCAACTTAAAACCGCAAGGCAGCGGGACGCAAGTGACGTGGTCACTCGAAGGCAAGAACAACTTTGTGTCCAAGCTGATGCAGGTCTTCGTCAGCATGGACAGCATGGTGGGGCCAGACTACGAGGCGGGGCTGAAGAACCTCAAGGCCTTGGCTGAAAAATAAAGCGCTTTCAACCGCGCTCAAACAGCAAGCGCATCCAGCTCTTGAGGTTGACCAAGTTGCTGGGCAGGTGCGTTTCTTCCAGCACACCGCTCATGCGCTGCAAACGGCGCGGGCTGCGTTTGGCACTCCACACCAGCAAGTCCACCAACCACGGGTGAGCGTTCACCGTGTTCGCTTTTTCATAGACGGCATAACGGGGACGTAAGGCCAACAGCTTCTGCGGCCACGTGGCCACGACCTGGGCCGTGCTCCAAGCTTGCGATTTGGCATCGATCAACAACTGCGCAGCCAAGATGCCGGTCTCCAGCGCCTTGCCTATGCCCTCGCCGGTGAAGGCATAGGTGCTGCCCGCCGCTTCGCCCGTGACCAATAGCCCTGGGCGTGCCATCTGAGCACCGTCGAGTGAGCAGCGCAGCGGTGCGCCTTTGAGCGCGGCTTTTTCGTCGCAAGGCTCTAAGCCCTGCGCCTCCTTCAGCCACTGGCCGCCACGCACCAACTCCGCTGCCTTCGGGTAGACCTGCTTGAAGGTCTGCAACATCTCGCGCAGGTTGACCTCCCCCATGTTCTTGCGGCCCCAACCGGTCCACCAAGCACTGCGACCCCCTTTGGCATGGCTGTGGGCCACGCCCACGCCGATGTTGAACACCCCATGGCCGCAAGGGAACACCCAGCCATAACCCGGCTTCAGTTTCGGGTGCCACACCACTTCCAATTCAGTGATGCGTGAGGCCATGGCCTCGTTCTTGACATAGCCACGCAGCGCCACGCCACTGGGCGTGCGCCGATCACACATGTTCGAGGCGATCAAGGCTTGTGGCACCGCACCCGTGGCCAGTACCACCCAGTTCGCACGAATGTCGCGCGACTCGTTGCTGTGTGCCCCCACCCCTTGCAGGCGTGCCCCCACCACCGTCGTCTGCCCGTTGATCTCTTCTTCAATGGCAGCCACAAATCGCGCGGGTGCCACCATCTGTGCACCCGCCGCCACCGCCGCGCGGCAGACGATGTCGTCGAGTTGCTTGCGCGGCAGCACCGCCAAGCGCCCCGGCACATCCACACGACCCCCACGCGGCCCAATGCAAGCCACATGGCCCGCGCGGTTGGCCTCAAGCATCACCTCGTGCAACACCCCAAGCTGGCGCAGTGCGTTGTGCGCATCGGGAATCAGCCCATCGCCGCACACCTTGTCGCGAGGAAAGCTGTGCTGGTCCACCAGCACCACCTGCCATCCGGCCAAGGCAAGCACGCGGGCAGCGGCACTGCCAGCCGGGCCTGCGCCGATGATGAGTACCTCGCAGCTCGCGGGAAGGCAGGACAAACACTGATTCAAACCGGCTTCTCCGCAAAGGCCAGATCGCCAGCAGAAAGAGCCACCGCACGCGGCCCGAAGCTGGAGATGTTGGTGAGTGTTGCGTTGTGATGGGCAATGACTTGTTGTGGACCAAGCGCGGCGTTGCCTGCCGACGTGTGCGCATCAGAGACCAACAACACCGGGTAGCCGAGTGAGAGTGCCCGCCTGGTGGTGGTATCGACGCAGAACTCGGTGTGCATGCCGCAGACCACCAGCGTGGTGACGCCGCTTTTCTGAAGCAGCGACTCCAGGTCCGTTTTGAGGAAAGCGTCCGGCGTTGTTTTTCTGATCCTCATGTCAGATGTGTGCACATGCAGCCCCGGCGCAAGCTGCCAAGCGGCCGAACCATGTTCCAGATACCCGGCGGCGGACTCGTGCTGGATGAAGATCACCATGACGTTGGCTGCCCGCGCCTTCGCCGTGACTTGGTTGATCCTGGCTATCGTTCCGGCGCAGTCGAACGCTGCACCCTCCCCTTCGCACAGGCCTTGTTGAACATCGATGACAAGAACGGCAGTGGGCATGGCCAGATGAATCGCCTTTGCGGTTTAACGTCTGAATTGTGCCGCGTCGCTGCCTGAGCCCGTTGCGAAACACATCCAACCACACACACCAAAAGATACGGGCCGAAGAATCGGCCCGATGGATCAAACGATGTGGTGCGTCAGTCGATCAAATCTCTTCATACAGCGGTAGCGTCAGGAATTCCGCAAACGCATCCTGCGTGCTCATCTGTTCAAAGATGACGGCCGCACGGTCAAAGTGCCCCTCAAAGCCACCCGCTTTGATCTTGGCCAGTTCTTCGGGCACCAGGGCGCGCACCATGTCTGCGGTCACTTTGCGGCCATCTTCGAGCACGCCCTTGGGTGAGCGTATCCACTGCCACACCTGGCTGCGGCTGATCTCTGCTGTGGCCGCGTCTTCCATCAGGTTGTGAATCGGCACGCAGCCGTTGCCCGCCAGCCAGGCACCCAGGTAGTGGATGCCGACGTTGATGTTCATGCGCAGGCCAGCCTCGGAAATCGGTGTTTCGGGCTGGAAGTTCAGCAGGTCGGACGCAGACACTTGCACGTCGTCGCGCTGCTTGTCGAACTGGTTTTGGCGGTCGCCGAGCACAGCCATGAATTCCTTCATCGCGGGTTCCACCAGGCCGGGGTGCGCCACCCAACCGCCGTCGTAGCCGTCGACGGCGTCACGTTTTTTGTCGGCAATGATGCCGCCCATGGCGATGGCGTTTTTCTCGGGGTCGTTCTTGATCGGGATGAGCGCACTCATGCCGCCAATCGCCGGCGCGCCGCGTTTGTGGCAAGTTTTGAGCAGCAGCAGGGCATAGGCACGCATGAAGGGCGCGGTCATGGTGACCTTGGCGCGGTCGGCCAAACAGAAGTTGCGGTCGACCTTGAATTTTTTGATGCAGCTGAAGATGTAGTCCCAGCGACCGGCGTTCAGTCCGGCGCTGTGCTCGCGCAGCTCGTACAAAATTTCGTCCATCTCAAACGCGGCCAAGATGGTTTCGATCAGCACCGTGGCTTTGATGGTGCCTTGGGGCAGGGCGAGTTCGTTTTGTGTCATCACGAACACGTCGTTCCACAGACGAGCCTCCAGGTGGCTTTCCATCTTGGGCAGGTAGAAGTAGGGGCCGGCGCCGCGCGCGATCAACTCTTTGGCGTTGTGGAACATGAAGAGGGCAAAGTCGAAGATGCCGCCATGCACACGCTGGCCGTCGACAGTCACGTGTTTCTCATCCAGGTGCCAACCGCGCGGGCGGACCTGCAAGGTGGCAATCTTGTCGTTGAGCTGGTAAACCTTGCCTTTGGACTCCAGCTTCAAGGTGCGGCGGATGGCCTGACCGAGGTTGATTTGGCCTTGGATTTGGTTGCTCCAGACGGGACTGTTGCTGTCTTCAAAGTCCGTCATGTAGCTGTCAGCGCCTGAGTTGAAGGCGTTGATGACCATCTTGGCTTCCACCGGGCCGGTGATTTCCACACGGCGGCAGTGCAGGGCTTTGGGGATGGGCGCCACTTTCCAATCGCCGGCGCGGATGTGGGCGGTTTCGGGCAGGAAGTCGGGGCGCTCACCGGCATCTAGACGTTTGGTGCGCTCCACACGTGCAGCCAGCAGCTGTTGGCGGCGGGGCTCGAAAGCCCGGTGCAGCTTGGCAACGAGTTCCAGTGCGGGCAGGGTGAGGATGGTTTCAAAGCCCGGCAGGATGGGGGCATTGATTTGCATGCCGGTGGGCAGAACGAGGGTCGAGGTGGTCATGGGGTTTCTCCGTTGCCAATCAAAACAGGGTGTACCAGCACTTTAATGATGCAGTGCAAAAACGACGCGAATGGTGCCAAGGTGCGCAGTGACTTGAATTTATTGCATACTTCACAAGGCATTAAGTAGATGTTTTGCGATTGATTTGTGTCTTTTTTGCGTGCAATCAAGGGCGAGGTGACCGGAAATGGACAAACTCAAACAACTGGAGTCCTTTGTGGCCGTGGCCACCAAAGGCAGCCTCACCGCCTCGGCGATGGCCGAAGGGGTTGCACCGGCTGTCATTGGCCGACGCATTGATGCGCTGGAAGAACGTTTGGGCGTCAAGCTCTTGGTGCGCACCACGCGAAAGATCACCCTCACCCATGAAGGCAGTGCGTTCTTGGAAGATTGCCAGCGTTTGCTGGCCGATCTCAGCAACGCCGAAGCCAGCGTCAGTGCGGGGGGTGTGAAAGCCAGTGGTTACTTACGAGTGACGGCTCCGGCCGGCTTTGGCCGCCGCCATGTCGCGCCCTTGGTGCCGAAATTCCTGGCCTTGCACCCTGATGTGAGCATTTCGTTGAACCTCTCCGACAGGGTGGTTGACATCGTCAATGAGAGTTTCGACTGCGCCGTGCGTGTCGGCGATTTGCCAGACTCCAGCCTGGTGAGTGTTCGCCTGGCCGATAACCGTCGCCTGTGTGTGGCGGCGCCAAGTTACCTCAAGCGCGCTGGCACCCCCAAACTTCCGCAAGAACTGATGCGCCATGAATGCCTGACCTTGTCCAGCGAAGCCAGCCAAACCCGCGGATGGGCCTTCGAAGTGGAAGGGGTGGTGACGCACCTGCGACCCAGCGGTCGCCTCAACTGCAGCGATGGCCAGGTGTTGCATGACTGGTGTGTGGACGGCCTGGGGATCGCCTGGCGTTCGACTTGGGAGGTGGAACGGGAAGTCAAAGCAGGTTTGCTGGTGAGCGTGCTCGATGACTTCAGCGCCCCTTCCAACGGCATATACGCGGTGTTTCCGCAGCGCAAACACCTGCCACTGCGTGTGCGTTTGTGGATTGACTTCTTGAAACAGACGTATGGCGAGGCGCGTTATTGGGTGGGCGAGGCCTGAACAGGTTTCGCCGTAGGCAACAAAAAGCCGACCCGAGGGCCGGCTTTTGTTGATGCCGAAGTAGTTTTACTTGGCCGCGTCAGCCACGCATTTCTTGATGTGGCTGTTTTTAGCGGCACCAGCGAGTTTTTTCTCTGCAGCCGAGGCTTCACAGGTGGCTTGGGCCGAGCCGCCCTTCGTGTCTTTCTCGCACTTGGTCACAAAGCTGTTTTTGGCGGCACCAGCGAGTTTTTTCTCGGCGGCTTTGGCTTCACAACTGGCGCCCATCATGGGTGCAGCAGCACTGGCGGCGGGGGCAGCAGCGGCGGGCGCGGCGGCCATGGCATCAGCCTCACATTTCTTGAGGAAACTCTCCTTAGCAGCACCGGCCAGTTTTTTCTCGGCAACGGTGGCGTCACACGCCGCGTTCTTGGCATGTGCGGGGACAGAGAAAGCCATGGCGGCCAGGGACAAAGACACGGCAAGCATCAGGTTCTTCATGGTGTTTCCTCGGGTGAATTGGATGGTTGTGTGAGTGTGGTGATCACAAGCTGCGTTGTGACGAGCATGAATCAGTGAGCACCGCCCCATAACGCAGGCCAGGCTATTCTGGCTGACATCCATGACGTCACATGATGCGACGCGGGTGTGCCAAGGTTTCATGCGCCACGTGCAGGCGGCGCACCAGCACACGAATGAAGGCTTCGTCAAAGCGGTGACGGCAGTTGGCGCTGACCTGGCGCAGCGTCTCGGGCACGAAAGACAGCGTGGTCGCCGCTTTGGTCACGATGACGTCGGTGCTGTGCCGACGCAGCTCGGGGCTGGGTGCGAGGTAAGCCATCTCACCCACCGAGGTGCCCGCGCCAAGCAGTGCCACCCGGGTGCCATCGCGGAACACCTCGACTTCCCCCTGGGCCATGATGTGAAAGGTGGTGCCTTCCTCGCCTTTGCGGAACAGCGCATGACCAAAATTAAAGCGTTGCCATTTGGCGCGGTGCACGACTTCCCACAGTTCCACGTCACCAAAGGTGGCGAAGAAATCGAGGCTGCGCAGCAAGTTGAAACGTTCGGAATCGAGCACGCCTTGCAACTGGCCGCGTGGCACCAATTGCGCGGAAATGAGGCTGGACAGGGCCTGCGCAAATTCGTTCCAGTCGGTGTAACGGTCGGCTGGGTTTTTGAACAAGGCGCGTTGAATGACACCATCGAACGCTGGCGCCAAATCAGGGCGCAATGCGGTGAGTGGCGCAGGCACCACGTTGTAAATCTGGTGCATCATGGCCGAGTGCACATGGCCGTCGAACGGCGGTCTGCCGGCGATCAAGTGGTAGAGCACGGCACCCAGTGAGTACATGTCGGCCCGCGCATCGAGCGTGGCACCGTCGAGTTGCTCCGGCGACATATAGGCCAGTGATCCGACGCGGTGTACCTGGGTCACTTCAGCAGCCAAATTGAGCACGCTGCCGAAGTCCGATACTTTCACATCGGTGATGGCCCCGTTGTTCAGCACCACCAGCAAATTGGCCGGTTTGACGTCACGGTGGATCAGGCCTTGGCGGTACATATAACCCAAGGCCATGGCGCATTTAAAGCCAATTTCAACGATCAACTCCAGCGACAGCAGTTGGTCTGCGCGGCAGTAGGGTCGCAGCGTGGCCCCGGCCACGTACTCCATCACCAAATAGGGCGATGCGGGGTCTTCCACCGCATCCAAAATCTGCACCACGTTCGGGTGTTGCAAACGACCGACCAAAGCGGCCTCGGCGGCGAAGAATCGCGCAGAGAAATGGTCTTCTTGCGCGTCGGCCAAGGCCGAGGGCCGCACCCGTTTGATCGCCACATCACGGCCATTGAAGTCGTCGTGGCAAAGGAAAACTTCGCTGGTGGCGCCCTCGCCCAATTTGCGCAACACCCGGTACTTGCCAATTTGTGCGGGCAAGCCAGCGTCGGATTCAGTCGGCCTGTTTGCAGGCGTATCGCCCATGGGATGCCCGGTGCTGGACGCCAGCACACCCACATTGGCTCCCGAGCGGCCCGTCTCACCCGAGGTGAAGGTGCCCGTGCTGCTGGTTCGCGAGCGCGACCTGGAAGAGGTGGAGGCCGGTGGCTTGGTGGAGGAGGGCAAGGTGAGTGTCCAGAGGGTGACCACTTTGAGAATAAGCGCAGACCATAACGCCCGCAGCAACTTCTTTCAATTGGATGATGCCATTCCTTGGTATCAAGATGCTTCTAATTTGCGCGGTTGCGTCGAGCGCTTCATGAGGGCCAACTTAGAATTCCCCCATGATCCAAGCTAAACAAGAACTGCTGGCCGCGTTGGGGTTGGCCATTGAACAGGTTTCACCCGGCGCTTTGGCCTCGGGACTAACGACGGCCGCGTTTGAACTGCCCAAGCAGGCATCCCATGGCGATTTGGCCTGTACGGCCGCAATGCCATTGGCCAAAGCGCAAAAGAAAAATCCGCGCGACATTGCACAAATGCTGCTCACAGCATTGAATGCCCAAGCCGCTGTGACCCGTTGGGTGCAGGCTATGGAGATCGCCGGACCTGGTTTCATCAACTTGCGGCTGAATCCGCAGGCCAAACAGGCCGTTGTCAGTGAAGTGCTGGCAGCCGGACCGCACTTTGGTCAACAAGCGCCCACAGAGCAAAAAGTGCTGGTGGAGTTCGTATCGGCCAACCCAACCGGCCCTTTGCACGTCGGCCACGGCCGACAAGCGGCGCTGGGCGACTCGATTTGCAATTTGCTCGCCACCCAAGGCCATGAGGTGGTGCGAGAGTTTTATTACAACGACGCCGGGGTGCAAATCGCCACGCTGACCGCGTCGGTGCAGGCCCGTTTGTCGGGTTTCAAGCCTGGCGACGAAGGTTGGCCAGAAAACGCCTACAACGGCGACTACATCGCCGACATCGCACAAGACTTTTCAGACAAAAAGACCGTCCGCGCTGACGACCGCGAGTTCACCGCCTCGGGTGATGTGAACGACGCGGACGGCATACGCCAATTCGCTGTCGCTTATTTGCGCCACGAGCAAGACCTGGATCTCAAGGCATTTGGTGTCCGTTTTGACCACTACTTTTTGGAGTCCAGCCTGTATGCCGACGGCCGCGTGGACACCGCTGTTCAGCGTTTGAAGGACGCCGGGAAAACCTACGAACAAGACGGTGCACTGTGGCTGCGCTCAACCGAGTATGGCGACGACAAAGACCGCGTCATGCGCAAGTCCGACGGCAGCTACACCTACTTTGTGCCCGATGTGGCCTACCACGTGCGCAAGTTCGAGCGTGGCTACCAACAAGCCATCAACATCCAGGGCAGTGACCACCACGGCACCATCGCCAGGGTGCGTGCTGGGCTGCAGGCGACAGGGGTAGGTATCCCCAGAGGCTACCCCGACTACGTGTTGCATAAGATGGTCACCGTAATGCGCGGCGGGACCGAAGTGAAAATTTCCAAGCGCGCCGGCAGCTACGTAACCCTGCGCGACCTGATCGAGTGGACCAGCAAAGACGCGGTTCGTTTCTTTCTCATCAGCCGCAAAGCTGACACCGAGTTTGTTTTTGATGTCGATTTGGCTTTGAAGCAAAACGATGAGAACCCGGTTTTTTATGTGCAGTACGCCCATGCCCGATTGAGCAAGGTGCTGCGCGATTGGGTGAGCGAACATGGCGGGCAGATGGCCCAGTTGCCTGAAGCTAATCTGGCTCTGCTCACCGCGCCAAGCGAGTCGGCCTTGATGCTGAAGTTGGCTGAGTACCCCGACATGCTGCGCGGGGCGGCCCAGGGCTTGGCCCCGCACGATGTGGCGTTTTATCTGCGCGAGCTCGGCGCTGCTTTTCACAGCTACTACGCTGCCGAGCGGTTTTTGCTTGATGATGCGGCACTGACCCAAGCCCGCCTCGCCCTCTTGGGTGCCACGCGACAAGTTCTGCGCAACGGCCTGACCCTGCTGGGTGTGCAGGCACCTGAGTCGATGTAAAACGTCACCGCAGTTCATTCTCCCAATCCACAGCAAACAGAGCAAAACGCATGAAGAAGCAAGGCGGCGGGTTTTTGATGGGCATGATCGTGGGCTTGCTCATTGGTTTGTCATTGGCCTTGGGCGTGGCTTTGTATGTGACCAAGGTGCCTGTGCCCTTTGTCAACAAAGTGCCGCAGCGCACCGCAGACCAAGATGCCTTAGAGGCCGAGCGCAACAAGAACTGGGACCCCAACGCACCGCTGGCTGGAAAGAGCCCGCGAGCAACCACCGCAGCCAGCGGCTCGGTGGGCAAAGAGACTGAGGCCGCCGCCAGTGCTGCGGAGCCAGCCAAAGGCAAGGCAGCTGCTTCCGCACCTACCAGCGCGGAAGCGGTGACCGATGCTGCATCCAGCGCTGCCGCGTCTAAGGCGCCGACTGAAACCTCCGCAGCCAAAGCGACCGGCGATGGCATGGCCTACTTTGTTCAAGCCGGTGCTTATGCCCGCACCGAGGACGCAGAACAACAGCGGGCCCGATTGGCCATGCTGGGTTTTGACGCCAAGATCACCGAACGCGAACAAGCGGGGCGGACGGTCTACCGCGTTCGGGTGGGCCCCTACAACGCCAAAGAACAAGCCGACGCTTCCAAAACCAGTCTCGAGGGTGCGGGGGTAGAAGCCGCTTTGGTTCGGGTACAGAAATAGTGGGCGCATGGCCCCAGTGTGGTGTTGCACTCTATCTGGAACATAAAAACGCGCCTTTTGGGCCATGGCCGCGTTGCAAATCCTCGCGATACCACTGGGTATCGCTGTGGTTTGCGCCTTGCCCTGACCCAAAACGCATCGATTTTATTTGTTCCATCAAGAGTGCAACACCACACTAGACTTCCAGCTCAAAGCTACACCCCGTCAACGACATATTGGGTGAACTTTGTTTGTTCCAACGAGTCAGTCTCCGCTGCGATTGCAGCCACACAGAGGATGTCTTCATGAAACGTCGTGCTTTTTCCAACCAACTGCTGGGCTTGAGCTTGGGTGCTGGCCTGTTGCCCGCGGTCGCCACGGCCCAGGCCCCGGCCCCGGCGGGTTTTGTTGAAGGCAAGGACTACATTCGCCTCAGCCAGCCCTTGCCCTTGCCTGCCACAGGCAAGATTGAGGTGCTGGAGTTCTTTTGGTATGGCTGCCCCCACTGCAATTCCTTTGAATCGTTGCTCGAAGCCTGGGCCAAGAAATTGCCTGACGATGTCGCTTTCAGACGGGTTCCTGTGGCCTTCCGGGAAGAAACCTTTGGCCCTCACCAGAAAATCTTCTACGCCTTGGAGGCAATGGGACTGGTCAGCACCATGCACCGCAAAGTGTTCTATGCCATCCATGTGGAGCGCGCCAAACTCGACAAATTGCCCGAAATTGCTGCTTTCATGGGCAAGAATGGGGTGGATGCGGCCAAGTTCAGCGACGCCTACAACTCCTTTGGCGTCAACACCAAAGCCACTCAAGCCCGGAAATTGGCCGAGGCCTACCGGATTGACGGGGTCCCCGCCATGGGCATTCAAGGGCGCTATTGGACCTCGGGCACCATCGCGCGCTCGCCTGAGCGGTCCTTGTTGGTGGCGGATGCGCTCATCGCTCTGAGCAGAAAAAAGAGCTGACCGGCGCGATTTTCTTGTTGAGAGCAAATAGAACTGTCCGCTTTTGTAGCAAGTAGATTGTCCGCTTTACGCGGTTCATTTTTGGCGTGTTCTGTTGTCTGTTTTTTTATGCCCTCAAGGCCCCTGCCAGGGCGCCGCAGGCCCCCCCCCCTTTCT